>JANXUF010000096.1 GCA_025356335.1 Actinomycetes bacterium | reverse complement strand
GGGGCCTTCGGACACAACATGGTCAAGATCGGAATGACGAGGCGGCTGGAGCCGATGGACCGCGTTCGAGAACTCGGCGACGCATCTGTCCCGTTCCCGTTCGACGTCCACGCTCTGTTCTTCTCTGACGACGCCGTGACCCTGGAGAACCAGTTGCACCACGCCTTCGCCGAGGCACGTGTGAACCGAGTGAACGAGCGACGGGAGTTCTTTTTCGCCACACCGCTCGAGGTCCGAGCGATCCTCGCCGAGAAGGTTGGAAACCTCCTCGAATTCACCGAGACGCCGGAATCCACCCAGTACTTGCAGAGCAGAAAGTACTGGCCACCGACTCCTGGATCGTCAACAAGCGACGTGTCCTAGTGAGCCGATTGTCCGTGCGCAGCGGCTGCGCTCTTTCGGCCGCGGCGTTGCTCCTCTGCGCGTGTAGCGGTTCCACGGCACAAGCTCGCTCACTCGCACCGAGCGAATCCGCACGCCGAGACGCCTGGGCAGTCGCGATCGCTGACATGGGGACGTACTCGAAGCAACTGCAGAACAGCGCAGCCGGCCACTACGAGGACATCGTCGAGCTCCTGGAGCCACAGTGCGGCACTCAATACGTGGAAGCGAGACTTGATGAGATGCGCGAATCGGCGATCGCGAACAACTACTCCAAGGCCGACGCCACGCTCTACGTCGCCGATCTGCGCATCTTCATGCGAACAGGCTTGTGCGGATCTGGCTTCGAAGATCTTTCACAGCTGCCCTTCGAGACCACGACAGTGCCGGTACTGACCGAAGCCACCACTACGGAAGCGACGACTCCGACTACGAGCGCGACCACTGCGACCCCGACGCCCGTTGCGACATCGACTACGTCCACAGAGCCGGCTTCTCCCACTGCAGCTGAGCAGACAAGCCAGAGCGAGGCGCCGACCTTTTCTTCGCCTCCTGAAGTCGCAACTTCGAAGTCCTTCGATGTGACCGACGAGGCGCTGGAGGCCGCTCAGACGTTTGTGAATGCTGTCGCCGACCAGCAATGGGACGTCGCGCGACTGGTTAGCCCTGAGTACCCGGCTTGGTCGGATGCGAAGTACGAGAGCGGATTTCGAGGTTTTCTCGGAGCAACCCTCTTACGTCGGGGACTCCGCCTTTGTGTCGGGTGCCGTCGAACTCTGGATCGCTGAGGTCGCATCGGAACAACGAAGCTCCGGGTTGCAAACCACTCTCGTGCGTTCATTGGGAATATTCGCTGGCAGTCAAAGCGCTCGAGCGCCTCCACGGCAAGACAATCCGAACACTCCCTGGCGCCGTCGATCCATCGACCCTCCAAGCTGAAGGGACGACGAAATGCAACCGCCACCTCGTACCTTGAGCGCCGACGGCGTTTTTTCGCTGTCGTCCGACGGCTGAGCCGACGTTCAGTCATTGCGTGGCTTGACCCAATCAACTTGCCATCGCCTACCCAGCCGTGAGAGCCACGCCCGCACGCATTTCGCTTGCGATCCGGTGCACGTCGGCGCATACTTGTTGTGCCTCGGGTAAGCGCCCCTGGAAGTGGACCCGGTTGCCTACCGGACGGTAGGGGAACCGGGTTCTGCGCGTCACGGGCGAAGTTCGATCGTGTTCTCGACCACGGCGTCCACCGCTTCTCGCCACCGGCCGCCAGCGCCGACGGCCCACGTGACCGCGTCGGCCACCCACAGCATCGGCTCGTCGCTTCCTTGTCGATGCTCGAAGACCAACGGCGGGTGAGGACGGCGGATTCGAAGGAGTTGACGGACGTCTTCTCGATCGTCATCTCGGCTCTCGATCACGAGGCGTCCGACGCTGCCGGCCTGTACCCGGCCGACGATCGCCCCGAGGCAGGCTGCGCGTGCGGCGAACTCCGTCAAACCCTGCCGGCGATGGAACACGACGACCAGAACCGACACCGGCATCGTTGCGATCGCCTCGAGCACCCGTGTCTTCTGACGTTGTGATTCGTTGTTGAAGTGCACTCGTTCGAACACGGCGATATCGGTCATCGTCGACCGCACTTCAGCCAAGTGATGCGCTTCGAGCAGCACACAACCCATCAGGTATCGCTGACCGCGAATCGACTCGTCGACGAAGGCGTCGGTCGGGTGGAAGCGGCGGCGGCTCATTTGCTGTCGCCTCTGAGGATGTTGCCGAGGCCGAGAGCGACGGCTTGGTCGGCGGCGGCGAAGGCGTGTGCGTACACGCGCAACGTCATCGCCGGGTTGGCGTGGCCAAGGCGCCCGGCGACCGTCCGCACGTCGTGGCCTTGGCCGATGGCGACGGTCGCCGACCAGTGGCGCAGGTCGTGCAGCCTCCATTTCTCGTCGATCCCTGAAATCTGGCGGGCCCGGCGCCACCACCAACCGATGTGGTCAGGTCGGACGATCTCGGGGCCGAGGCCGAACATCCACGGGCCGTACGGCGAGCGTTCGGCTCGGAGCTTGGCGAGCAGGTCGAGGGTGTCGTCGTCGAGCGTGACCGACCTGGTGTTGGCTGTCTTCGTCGCCGCCTCGCGGACCTGCGGCGTGTCGACGTTGCGTTTGACGATCTCGATCGCCGAGTCGATGAGCAGCTGGCCGTCCTTCTCGTCGGTCCATTTCAACGAGGCCAGTTCGGCGCGGCGGGTGCCGGCGACGGCGGCGATACGAAACGCCAGCTCGGCAGCGGGATCGATCGTTGCAGCGGCGGCCATCACGGCCTTCACTTCGTCGACGCTCATCACCCCGCGCTGCTGCGTCTTCGTCGAACGCAGTCGTGCCAACGCAGCGACGTTCGACGAGGCCCAGCCCCATCGCACCGCTTGCGACAGCGCTGCGCGCAGGACACCGTGGAGGTTCTTGACGCCGGCGTCCTGCATGCCGTTCTTGCGCATCCGGGTGTGCCAGCGCTCGACGTCGCCGACGGTCAGGCGAGCGAGCGGCAACACGGCGATCTGATCCTTCTTGATCGTCTTGACGCGACTCTGCTGATCGCGTGCTGACGACGGCGCCCACGTGTCGAGGCTCTGCTTGACCCACGCATCGAGGACGTCGCTGATCGACCGCCCGGCCGGCGTCGCCTTGCCAGCGCCGACCTGCAGTTCGGCGGCCAGGCGTTGCGCGTCCCTTTTTCCGCCATGGATCGTGCGCGACAACTGCGTCGGTTGCCCACGCTGATTGGTCCCGGTGAAGACCCGGACCTCCCACACGCCAGGGCGCGTTTCGCGCAACGTTGCCATGGCAGGAAACAGTAGTCCAGATCTTAGGGAAGTCAACTAGGGATAACGCTCGGCGACTTCCGGCGCCACCTCCCAGGAAGAGGCAGAATTACTCGATACGCAGGCCCGATATGGCCCGACTGATGACTAATTGCTGGATTTCGGATGTGCCTTCGAAGATCGTGTGGATCTTGGCGTCGCGGTGCCAGCGCTCGACGGGGTACTCCCTCGTGTAGCCGTAGCCGCCCAAAATCTGGATTGCATCTTCCGTCACCCGGACAGCGACTTCGGACGCCTTGTACTTGCTCATCGAGCCTTCGGCGTTCTTGTAGCCGCCGTTCCTCGCCAACCACGCGGCACGCCAGATCAGCAGACGCGACGCGTCGATCTCGGTGATCATGTTGGCCAGCTTGAAGGCGATCGCCTGATTCATGATGATCGGGCGGCCGAACGCCTTGCGCTCCTTGGCGTAGTCGAGCGAGTACTCGTAGGCCGCACGGGCGATGCCGAGCGCCTGCGCGCCGACGGTCGGGCGAGTGGCCTCGAACGTCGCCATCGCCGGCTGCTTCCCGCCACTGTGACCGCCCTCGCGAGCGCGTGCAAGCTTGGCGTCGAGCTTTTCCTTGCCGCCGAGTAGGCAGTTACCGGGAACACGAACATCGTCGAGCACGACCTCGGCAGTATGGCTCGCACGAATGCCGTGCTTCTTGTACTTCTGACCCTGGCTGAGTCCCTTCGTGCCGGGCGGGACGACGAAGCTCGCCTGGCCACGACCCTTCAACTCCGGCTCGACCGCAGCGACGACGACGTGGACGTCGGCGATACCGCCGTTGGTGATCCACGCCTTCGTGCCGTTGAGCACCCATTCGTCGGTGGCCCGGTCGTAGACGGCCTTGGTGCGCAGAGACGACACGTCGCTGCCGGCATCCGGCTCGCTCACGCAGAACGCCCCGAGCGCGATCTTCTCCGGCGTGCCATAGCACTGCGGCACCCACTCCATGACCTGCTCCGGGGTGCCGTTACCGGAAATGCCGGCGGCAGCGAGAGCCGAACCCATGATCGCCATGCCGATGCCGGCGTCGCCCCAGAACAATTCCTCGACAGCGACCGGCAGTGTCAGGCCGCTCGCGTCGCCCATCGCGTTCATCAGGAACTCCCAACCGTACAGACCGATCTCCGCCGCCTGCTGAACGATCGGGTACGGGAACTCCTCACGCTCGTCCCATTCGTGACCGGCCGGACGAATGACGTCTTCGGCAAAGTCGTGGACCCACTTCTGGATCTGAAGCTGATCTTCGTTGAGCGCGAAATCGGGCATGGCGTCGGCCTTTCAGGAAGCGAGTGACGCATCCTCGGATGCAGCCACTCGATGTTACTCAGCGGTAACCCTACCGGTGGGTAACCTCACTGTCCAGCCGGACTGCGGACAATTCTTGCCAAAAGAACGACGAGCGAAACAAGTCGAGTCAGGGTGCGGGAGCGTCGGCCTCGTCCGCCGGATCCTCGTTCTCGTCCGGCAATTCTCCAGGGTTCTCGACGACGCCCTCGGCGCCGAACGCCTCCAGGAACGGATGCTCGACCTTCCCGTCGATCGGCCTGTCGTTCGTCGCTGACGTTGATTCGGAGTCACTCATGGCCGAACGTTACCCGCCCTGCTGTAGCTGCAAACTCGCCGCCAGATCGTCGTCTTCCGGAGCCGAGCGGTCGGTGACCCGAGATGCTCAGACGACGTCAACGGGTGCGTGAACACGGGTGGCCGAGGCGACGAAGACAACCGGGTGTCGGCATCCGGGGCTGGTCGTGACAGAGTGAGTGGATCGGGACGGTGATGCCATCCTGACTGCGCCGTAGGGGGAGCCATGAAGTCGAAGTCCGCACTACTCGTCGTCGCGCTGGGGCTCGCCGCGTGCAGCGGTTCCCGCTCGTCGTCCTCGCCCACGACGACCATCGCTGCGGCCGCCGCGCCAGCGACCACGGCGCCGGCGACGACTCCTGCGCCGCCGACCACATCGTCGTCACCGGCTGCGGCGACGACCACGACATCTGCAGGGACGACCACGACGGCCTCGACAATCCCCGCTTCGACGACTACGACGCTGCCGCCGCTGGCAACCGATGCGGGAGTGGCAGCGGAGATCTCGAAGCAGACGACGGCGAGCCCCGGTTGCGACCTGATCGACGGTGCTCGCTGCCTGCTCCCCTATCCGAACGACTTCTACACGCAGGCCGACGCTACGACGCCGACCGGGTTGCGGATCGACTTTCCGGCTGCCGGGATGCCGAGGTCGGTAGCTCCCGGCGGGACGACGATCGATCCTGTCGAGTGGAATCGCAACGACGGATTCAGCCCGAACTCGTCGATCCTCACCTTTGTTCCGAACCTCGACGCCGCGAAGTCGAAACTGCCGAGTTGGACCGACCTGCAGTCGTCGCTCGCCGTCGATGCCTCCGTCGTACTCATCGACACGAACGACACCCGCCGCATTCCGCTGTGGGCCGAACTCGACGCCAAGGCGACGACCGGAAACGACCGGCTGCTGGTCATCCATCCGGCGATCGGGCTACCGGAGGGGCACCACTTCGTCGTCGGCCTGCGCAAGCTGGTCGACGCCAACGGATCCCCGATCGCCCCGAGCGCACTCTTCCACGCCTTCCGTGATCGCATCGACACCGGCAGTTCGATCGAGGCCCGCCGACCGGCGATGGAGAAGACGTTTGCCGCGCTCCACGCCGCAGGCATCGAACGCGCCGACCTGTTCCTCGCCTGGGACTTCACCGTTGCCAGCACGAAAAACGAAACCGCCCGCATGCTGGCGATCCGTGACGCCGGCCTCGCCAACAAAGCCCCCGTCACCGGGGCCTTCAAGGTCACCTCGACCAAGGACAATCCCGACAACGACGGACTCGTCGCCCGCGAGGTCTCCGGCACGTTCGCCGTACCGAACTTCCTCGCCGGAGACGGCGGCCCCGGCACCGCTTTCAACTACGCACCGAATGACACGAACCCCGACCGCCTACCGGTGCAGAACGGCTTCCTGCAGGCGTCGTTCGTATGCATCGTGCCGGCCGTGGCGGTCGCCGCCGGCGCCGCTCCGACACACATCTCGCTCTACGGTCACGGCCTGCTCGGCAGCAACAACGAGGTCGACGCCGGCAACGTCCGCAAGATGGCCAACGAACACAACGTCACGTTCTGCGCAACCAAATGGATCGGTCTGAGCGATGACGACGTCGGTGCGGCAGCGGCGGCTCTGGGCAACATAACGCTGTTCCCGGCAGTCACCGATCGGTTGCAACAGGGCGTGCTCGACACCATCGTCCTCGGCGAACTGATGAAGACGACGATGTTCACCGACCCGGCCTTCGCCCTCGCCAAGTACGACACCGCACACCTCGTATACGACGGCAACAGCCAAGGCGGGATCATGGGCTCGATGCTGGCGGCCGTGTCACCCGACATCGAGCGGGCCGTTCTCGGCGTCCCTGGTATCAACTACTCGCTGCTGCTCCCGCGCTCCGTCGACTTCACGGAATACGAAGCAGTGATGACGCCGTCGTACCCGAGTGAACTCGACCGCACGCTGATCATCTCGCTGATGCAGATGTTGTGGGATCGGGGCGAGGGGGGCGGCTACGTCCAGCACCTGACCTCGAATCCACTGCCGGGAGCGACCGCCAAACCGGTCCTGCTCGACGTCGCCTACGGAGATCATCAGGTCAGCGAGCTGTCGGCAATGGTCGAGGCTCGGACGATCGGCGCCAAGATACACACGCCGATCGAAGGGCCCGGCCGCAGCCAGGAGGTCACGCCTGGTTGGGGTATCGATCCGATCCCGAGCTACCCGTACAAGGGCTCGGCCATCATCATCTGGGACTCCGGCGCCAGCCCGATCCCGGTCACGAACACCCCACCGGGCGGCGACCAGGACCCGCACGAAGACCCGCGAGCGGACGTCAACGTCCGAAGGCAGAAAGCCGCTTTCCTCTTCGACGGCCAACTGATCGACGTCTGTAACGCAGTCCCCTGCACCGCCGCCAAATCCTGAGTCTCTAGACGTTTGGTGCGAAGTGAACGTGACGAACATCGACACGCGAAACCGACCTCTCGTTCAGCCCGCTACCGGTTCGGCCGTACAGCGCCGTGAGCATGCTCGTCCCGCTCGTCGGTCCCGCAGAGGGGCGCCTTCGGCGGGAACGGTTCAGTGGGCGGGTTGGTCGGTGACGATCAGCGCCGGCTGTTTTGGCGCGGCGAGTACAGCGATCGCAACAACACTCAACACCGCACCGACGAGGTAGGGCGTCGACACGCCGACGTGCTGGTACAACGCGCCGGCGAGGGCGGGGCCGGCGACTCGGCCGACGGCGCTGGCACCCTGCTGGAAGCCGAGCGCTTCCCCACGCTGATGATCCGGAACCCGGCCGGCAACGACGGCAGTGAGGTTCGGCTGCGCCATTGCCTGACCGATCGTCAGCGAAAAGAGCGCTGCGATCAGCACGATCCAGTGATGCGAGACCGCCAATAACGCCAGGCCGACACCGTTCAGTCCAAGGCCGTATTGCAGGGCGCGCAACGACCCGATGCGCTTGACAAGAGGTCGCATCAGACGCATCTGCCCCAATACCAGCACGACGCCGATGCCGACGAACACGACCGAGACGCCCTGCTCCCCGAGGCCGAACCGTCTGTTGGCAAACAGGGAGAACGTCGACTCGAAACCGCTGAACGCACCGATGCCGAGGAACCCGGCGATGGCGAACGTCCACAGCCGAGATGCCCGGCCATCGCGGGCAGGACGAGCGCCGGTGCGGTCGGGTTTGCGCGTCTCCGGCAACCGCTTGATGGCAACGAGCGCATTGACGAAGGCGATAACGCCTGCGAGGAAGAACGGCACCCGGGTCCCGACGATCGACGCCAGCCCGCCGAGCGCCGGTCCGACGACGAATCCGACACCGAACGCTGCGCCGAGCATCCCCAGCAGGTGCGGTCGATCCTTCGGCTCGGCTACGTCGGTCACTGCACCTTGGGCGACCGACACGCTCGCTCCAGAAGCTCCATCGATGATCCGCCCGAGAAATAGCAGCCACAACGCATTCGCTGCGCCGGTGACGACACTGCCGATCGCCGTGCCGAACAGTGAGATGAGGATGACCGGCTTGCGCCCGATGCGATCTGACAGTCTGCCGAGCAGCGGGGCGCAGATGAATTGGGCGAGGGAGAAGGCGGCGAACAGCAGGCCGACCGCAAGTCCGCCTGCGTGGAAACGCTTTGCGTAAATGCCAAGGATCGGCGCCACCATCCCGAAGCCGACGAGATCGAGGGCAACCGTCGTCCAGATGATCCAGAAACCCGGCGGGAACGTGTACTTCTCTTTCATCGGACCGCCGGGGGTACTGGGGATACCACCACCGCCTGCGCCACGGTCGCCGCCGGAAGCGGAGGCTGGCGAGACGACTTCGGACACGTCCACCGTTTCTATCTGCCAAACGAGGGTGCCGCTCCAATGCGCCGCTCGTCCGTCGCAGGTTCAGGCAGAGAATGTCGCGGCTGGCGCGAGATTCTCCGCCCGAAGATCTCCGTCACACCCACGGCGCACAATCAGCAGATGAACGAACGGTATCGACGGGTTGTCACCACCGCCGCGAGGCAGCACGGCGCGATCTCGATCCGGCAACTGACCGACCTGGGCGTTGGCTCGTCGCTTCGTCACCGCTGGGTGGCGGCAGGCCTGCTCCACAGATACGGGCCTCGCGCGTTCGTCATTGCCGGGTCGGCGAGCACGTGGCACCAATCGCTGACCGGCGGCTTCCTCGGTCTCGACGGACATGGCTGCATCGCCGGCCGATCGTCTGGCCGACTGCATCACCTGGACGGATTCAACGCCGACTCGCTGGAATACCTCGTTCCCCGAGCACACCGATCGATGCGCGCTCCCGGACTCGTGAGCTCCTCGATCGAGCCGTTCAGGCCTGGCGACATCGTTTCCATCGACGGCCTTCGCGCGCTCAGCGCTGAACGGCTGATCGTCGAGTCGGCGAATTTCAACTTCAGCCGGGCGGAGATCTCCAACGCAATCGACTCCGCCATACGCCTCCGGTTGCTGTCCGAGTCACGCCTCCGGGATCGGGTGCTGTCGGGTTCGGCTTCGGCTGGACGGCGCTATCGGGACCTCGTCGAAGCATTGACCGATACGGGTGGCGAGAGCTCTCTCGAACGTCGTTTCCTCGCCGCCGTCCGCGAAGCTGGGCTGCCGAGGCCGGCAACACAGCGGATATTCAGGGACGGAAGCCGCACGGTCGCGCGGGTCGACTTCTGCTTTCCCGGAAATCTCGTCGTCGAAGTGTCCGGCCACACCACACACTCGAGTCGCATGCAGGTACAGAACGACGCCAGACGCCACACCGAGCTCTCACTTGCCGGCAACCTGGTCCTCACCTTCACCCGAGACGACGTCGTCCACCGGGCGACGTGGATGCTCGGTTGCATCCAAACGGCGAGCACCTTGCAAGTTCAGGCGGCGATTCTTTCGCCTGAGGCGAGATCCTCTGCCTGAAGTTGGGCGTCAACCGGGGAGGGTGATGGCAGAGCGGCACTGGCGCTGGCGCTTCGTCAGCGGCGGATGGTGGTGCCGGCCTTGGTGGTTTCGACGATCCAGCCATCGGCCTGCAATTCGCCACGCAACGTGTCGGCGCCGGCGAAGTCCTTGGCGGCTCGGGCTGCGTCCAGCGCTGCCGCCTTGGCGGAGGCCTCGGCGGGAATCTCGTCGATGTCGGCCTTCAACAGCAGTCCGACGGCACTCGTCAACTCGTTCACGGTTGCCAATGCAACACCGACAGCACCGGTGTCATCGGCGTCGATCGCTGCGTTCCCCCGACGGGCGGCGTCGAACACGAGCGCCAAGGCATTGGCGGTGTCGAGGTCGTCGTCCATCCGCTCCCGAAATGCTGCCAGTACTGCAGGATCGGCGACGACCACACGATCGGCGATGACGGCTCGATCAGCGATGACGGCACGATCAGCGTCGACGGAGAGGAATGCGGTGGCTCTGCGGACGAACGTGTCGATGCCGGCGAGGGCCCGCTCGGCAGCGCCGATCGTCTCGGGATTCACCGAAACCGGCGAGCGGTAGTGACTCTGCAGCAGCAGCAACCGGTAGCTGCGGGGATCCATCGTGTCGGTCAGGTCGAGGAGGTTGGTGAAGTTGCCGAGACTCTTCGACAACTTCTCGCCCTCGCCGTCGACCACGAACGCGTGGTGCATCCAATGGTTGGCGAACGTCTTGCCGAGCGCGACGGCCTGGGCGCGTTCGTTCTCGTGATGAGGGAACCTCAGGTCCTGACCGCCGGCATGCAGGTCGAAACCCTCGCCGAGTAGATCGAGGCTCATCACCACACATTCGCTGTGCCACCCAGGCCGACCAGCACCCCACGGAGACGGCCACGACGGCTCGCCGGGCTTGGACAGCTTCCACATCGCGAAGTCGGCGGGATCGTGCTTGTTCTCGGCACCGACGAGTTCGCGGTCGCCTCCACCGGACAGCATGTCGTCGAGTTTCTGATGGGCAAGCAGACCATAGTCCTCGATCGAGCGGACAGACAGGTAGACGCCATCGTCGGTGACATAGCCGCGACCGATGTCGACGATCTGGCCGATCATCTCGACCATCTGTTCGACGTACGCCGTGGCGTGCGGGATGTCGGTCGGACGCAACACGTCCATCGAGTCCATCGCCTTCCACCACACGTTCTCGCACTTGTGGGTGATGTCCTGCCACGGACGATCCTCCCGATTGGCGCGCTCGATGATCTTGTCGTCGATATCGGTGATGTTGGAGACATGCCGCACGCGCAGGCCGGTCCACTCGAGATAGCGGCGAAGGATGTCGTAGACGAGCGTCGCCCGACCGTGGCCGAGATGCGGCGGACCGTAGACCGTCGGCCCACACACGTAGATGCTCACGGTGCCCGGGTCGCGCATCGCGAGCTCCCTGATCTGGCCGGTGGCGGTGTCGTACAAGTTGAGCATCGTTCCCAAGCGTATGCGCACCGCAGAGCGCCGCGACCGGGAATTCCATGGTCAGCGAGGTCGACGGGACGAAACTGAGGTGTGAGTCAGCAGGCCGGGCGAGTACCGTGAAATGTCCTATGGGTACCGTTCCGGACAAGCCGTCGCTCGACGGCATCGAAGCTTCATGGATCCAGCGATGGGATGACGACGACATCTATCGCTTCGACCGCCAAGCAGCCCGCGGCGACGTATTCTCGATCGACACGCCGCCCCCGACGGTCAGCGGTTCGCTGCATGTCGGTCACGTGTTCAGCTATACGCACACCGACACGATCGCCCGCTATCAGCGGATGACCGGCAAGTCCGTGTTCTATCCGATCGGCTGGGACGACAACGGGCTCGCCACCGAGCGCCGCGTGCAGAACTATTTCGGGGTCCGCTGTGACCCGTCGGTGGCCTTCGACGCAACGTTCGAGCCGCCGTTCCGCGGCGACCCGCCGAAGGATCATCAGGCGATCCCGATCTCTCGACCGAACTTCATCACGCTGTGCGAAGAGCTCGTCAGCCAGGACGAGCACATCTTCGAGAACGTGCTCCGCCGCCTCGGCCTGTCATACGACTGGAGCCTGCTCTACACGACGATCGACGAGCACAGCCGTCGCGCCAGCCAACGGGCCTTCCTGCGCAATCTCGATCGCGGTGAGGCCTACACGCAGGAAGCACCGACGCTCTGGGATGTCGACTACAAGACGGCCGTGGCCCAGGCGGAGATGGAGGACCGTGAGGTCGCCGGCGCCTACCACAAGCTCGCCTTCCACCGCACCGACGGCGGTGGCGACATCGTCATCGACACCACCCGACCGGAACTGATGCCGGCCTGCGTCGCCCTCGTCGCCCACCCCGATGACGAGCGTTACCAACCGTTCTTCGACGGTGCCACCGTGCGCACGCCGGTGTTCGGCGTCGAAGTGCCCGTGCTCGCCCACAAGCTCGCCGACCCGGACAAGGGCACCGGCATCGCCATGATCTGCACGTTCGGCGACACGACGGACGTGACGTGGTGGCGCGAGCTCGACCTGCCGACGCGCGCCATCGTCGGTCGTGACGGCCGGCTCGTCGCCGAGACCCCGTGGATCACCGAGGCCGAGGGCCTGGCGAAGTACGGCGAACTCGCCGGCAAGACCGCCAAGCAGGCGCAGCGGCTGATCGTCGAACAGTTCCGCGAGTCTGGCGACCTGCTCGGCGACGTCCGGCCGATCACCCACCCGGTGAAGTACTACGAGCGCGGCGATCGCCCGCTGGAGATCGTCGCCAGCCGCCAGTGGTACATCCGCAACGGCGGTCGCGAGGCTGATCTGCGCGGTGAACTCGTGGCGAGGGGCGACGAGATGACGTGGCATCCAGCCCATATGCAGCACCGCTACACGAACTGGGTCGAGGGTCTCAACGGCGACTGGCTCGTCAGCCGCCAGCGCTTCTTCGGCGTGCCTGTGCCGGTCTGGTACGCGCTCGATGCCGATGCCAATCCGGACTACGACCATCCGCTCGTGCCGGACGAATCGCTCCTGCCGATCGATCCGTCGACCGACGCGCCGACCGGATACACCGCCGATCAACGTGGTGCCGCCGGCGGGTTCATCGGCGACCCGGACGTGATGGACACGTGGGCGACGTCGTCATTGACACCGCAGATCGGCGGCCGCTGGGAAGACGATGCCGACCTGTTCGCCAGGGTGTTCCCGATGGACCTGCGTCCGCAGGCCCACGACATCATCCGTACGTGGCTGTTCTCGACGATCGTGCGCAGCCACTGGGAACACGGCACCGTCCCGTGGCGCAATGCAGCGCTCTCCGGCTGGATCCTCGACCCTGACCGTAAGAAGATGTCGAAGTCGAAGGGCAACGTCGTCACCCCATTGGCGATGTTCGACCAGTACGGCACGGACGCCGTTCGCTATTGGTCAGCATCTGCACGTCCCGGCGTCGACACGGCCTACAGCGAAGAGCAGATGAAGGTCGGTCGCAAGCTCGCCAACAAACTGCTCAACGTGTCGAAGTTCGTCCTCGGCTTCGAGGGTGACGAATCCGCCGGAGTCACCGATCTGCTCGACCAGTTGATGCTCGACCGTCTCGCCGGCGTCGTCGACGAAGCCACGCAGGCGTTTGAGAGTTTCGACTATGCCAGAGCCCTCGAACGCACCGAATCGTTCTTCTGGTGGTTCTGCGACGACTACGTCGAACTCGTCAAGACCCGCGCCTACCAGGGTGGACTTTCGGCGGTTGCCGCGCTGCGCCAAGCCCTCGCCACGCTGCACTGCCTGTTCGCACCGTTCATGCCATTCGTCACCGAAGAGGTGTGGAGTTGGTGGCAGAACGGATCGGTCCACCTGCAACCGTGGCCGAAGATGACCGCCGTGTCACTCGACCAAGCACCGCTGCTCGCCGCGTCCGAAGCGCTCACCGCCGTTCGGCGGGCGAAGACAGCTGCCAAGGTGTCACAGCGCGCCCCCGTCGAGACGGCAACGGTTTCCGGACCGGCAGCGACGCTGGACGCTCTCCGCCTCGGCGCCGCCGACCTGACATCGGCCGGGTCGATCGCCTCGCTCACGTACCTGCCGACGGACGGTCCGTTGGCGGTCGAGGTCGTCCTCGCGCCCGTCTGAGGCCACCGCTCTCCGGGTTCGCTGCTCTGAGGCCACCGCTCTGAGGCCACCGCTCTCCGGGTTCGCTGCTCTGAGGCCACCGCTCTCCGGGTTCGCTGCTCGGCGAGTTCGCCCGGCTCCGAGGCCCGTGGTCGATGCCTGCTCGCGGACTCACGAAGGCCTGCGGTAGCCTGCTCAACTCATGGCGACGGAGTCCGGCGACAGCAACGAAATCGAGCTCGCCCCGGTCAAGCACCGCAAGCTGCATCGCCACACGATGGTGCAACGGCTCATCGTCGCCATCTGCCTGGTCCTCGCGTTGGTGTCGCTGATCGGCAGTTTCGCCGTATGGATCGGGACGAAGAAGCTCGAGAGCCTCAACCGCGCCTCGATCATCGTCAGACCGGCATTCGATCCGACCGTTTCGACGGGCGGCGGCGCAGCTGCGCCGGGCGGCACCATCGCCCCCAGTGCCACCGCCGCCCCGGGTGCCACTCTTGCCGGGTCAGCAGCGCCTGACGCCACGTTCCCGCAGGCTGATGTCGGCGCGCTCAACTTCCTGCTCACCGGTACCGACAACACGACCTGTATCGACCCGAATTCGAAGTACTACGGAGGCATCGGCGACCGCTCCGACATGGGTTCGCGCAGCGACGCCATCCTCATCCTGCGTGTCGATCCGACGACCAGCCAGGCGGCCATCCTGTCGTTCCCGCGTGACCTGTGGGTGAAGATCGGCAACTCCTCCGGTCGCATCAACTCGGCCTGGGATCCGAACAACGTGCAGAAGTTGATCGACACGATCCACACCAACTTCGGGCTGTCGATCGACCATTGGGTCAACGTCGACTTCTGTGCGTTCCAGGCGCTCGTCAATGCCGTCGGCGGTATCAGCGTCCCGTTCACCTATGCAGCACGCGATACCCATACCGGGTTCGAGTTCGACGGAACCGGCTGCCACGCGATGCAGGGCGACGAAGCGCTGGCCTATGTTCGTTCGCGGCACTACCAATACCTCGATCCGACGACGAACACGTGGAAGGACGACCCGTCGAGCGACTACGGCCGGATCACGCGGCAGCAGGACTTCATCAAGCGGGTGCTGCAGAAGGCGATCGACGAGGGTGCGACCAACCCCGTCGTCGCCAACAATCTGATCAATGCGATCATCGGCAAGGTGACCGTTGATCAGGCGTTGACGGTTCAGCAACTCCTCGATGTCGCCGGCGCGATGCGCACATTCGATCCGGCCAAAGTGAAGCAGTATCAGATCGCCGGCGTCGGCTTCCTCGCCGGGAGCGCCCAGGTCATCCGGCCGACGATCGACACACCGAACATGAAGGCGATCCTCGCCGTCTTCCGCGGCCAGGCCAAGCTCGCCGATGCCCCCACTCAGGTCACCGACTCAGCAGCCAACTCGACCTCGGTATCCGCTGTCGATACGACCGTGGCATCGGCGCCCTCGACCAGGGCACCGGCGACCACGAAGCCCTCGAAGTCCTCATCGAGCACGTCCTCATCGAGCACGTCCTCATCGACGACGCCGACGACACTGCCATCGGTCAGCGCCACCGAGACGCAAAAAGGCATCTACCCCACCGCCGATCTCACCTGTCACTGACCTGCGCCATCAGGATGATGTTGCGGCGACGGCCGCTCGGGCGAGGGGACACTTCTGCGTCGCGACGTTCGCGAACTGCACTATCGCTGGCGACAGAACGTGGCCTCCCGATCGAGCGAGGGGTCACCTCTGCGTCGCGGAGTCCACGAACTACACCATCGCTGGCGACAGAACGTGGCTTACTGGTCGAGCACTCTGGCAATGGCCTCGGCGATGTGGCTGGGGCCGGCGACGGTTGTCCACTTGGCTCCTGACGCGGCGGCGAGTTCACGGGCGTCGTCGCAATCGGATTCCGGGGCGACGATGCACAGCTCGTCGAGTGCGGCAGCTGCGGCCACCACGTCGCCGTCGATGGTCGAGCGGCAGTCCGACAACAGTACCGTGATCTTGCGACTGGCACGGCTGCGCGCCAGTTGCTCTGCCGCGATCCGCAACGCACCGGCGACGTCGGTCGTGCCGAAGCCGCGCAGGCTGAGCACTGCGTCGACGACAGACTCCGCTGCCCTGTCACCGTCCTGGCTCTTGGCGACGATCACTTCCTTGGCGAACACGAGCACGCTGTAGTCGAGCGGTGCCCGCCAAGCGACGGCCGCTGCACCCATCGCCGCGCTTGCCAGCGACTCCCCCGACATCGAACCGCTGCGATCGACCACCAGGCACAGCGCTGTCGTCGGTTTCGTCCAGCGACGCGACCTCAGCCGGTCGACATCGAGCCGCTGGTCCGTCCCGAACGATTCGGCGATCGCCTCGATACTGGCGTCGAGGTCGAGGTCTCCTTCGTCGTCGTAGCTCGTCGTCTCGATCCGGCCGATGCCTGATCGCCGGGATGGCCCCCGCCGCGTGACATCGAGCATCAGCCGACCGGCCAGACGCTTGGCGAGCTCGCGGAGTTTCTGATCGGTCGCTCCGGTCAGGTCGGCGAGCAGTCCGAGTGTCTCGTCGGCGTTGTCGGCCATCGAATCCTCGAAGGCCTGTTCGTCGAGTTGGCCGACCTCCGGCGAGATCTGTTCGAAGTTGTCGTGACGCGACAACTCGCGCCGCGATTTCGTCGAACGTTGCGCATCGGAGACCGCCTTGTCTGCGGCCTCTCCCTCTTTTACATCGGGGAGTGCACCGCTCGGCGGTCGTTGTCCGCCCCCGCCGGGGCCATCGCTTTTCCCTCGCCATCACCTCGCGACGCAGCGAACACTGCGTTCCACAACTCGGTGACGATCTCCTCCGCGGAACGGCTGCTGCCCTCGCGAAGGCGAACGCGTCCCGACAGGGCGACCATCGCGGCGTCGAGACCGACGACAGGATCAGTCGGTGTCGACTCGCGCAGAGCTGCGAGCGAACTGGCGACGAGTGCCGTGTCGATCGCTCCGCGTACCGAGGACCCGACGCGCAGATCGGGATGTGTCCGCGTGCGCCTGACGACTTCGACGACACCGGCGAGCCAAGCGGGGTCGACCGGTTGCGATCCGACGGCGCGGCGGACGATCTCGGCTTCTTCATCGGCCTGCTGATAGGACAGCGCCAACCGGCATACACGGTCATAGATGGCGCCGGAGATGCGGGCCGTACCGACGGCGTCGAACGGATTCATCGCCGCCACCATCCGAAATCCGCTGCTGGCTGCCACATGCCCGAGCCTCGGGACGTGGATCTCGCCTTCGCTCATCACGGTCACGAGCACGTTGAGTGTTTCCTCCGGAACACGGTTGATCTCCTCGACGTACAGCAGTGATCCGTCACGCAACGCCGACACCAATGGCCCGTCGACGAAGACATCAGGCGAATAGCCGTCGGTGATCACACGTGCCGGGTCGAAATGGCCGACGAGCCGCGCCGGCGTCAGTTCGGCGTTGCCCTCGACAAACTCGAAGCCCACCCCGAGTTCACTGGCGACAGCCCGCAGGAGCGTCGACTTCCCAGTCCCCGGAGGACCCTCGAGCAGCACATGCCGCTCAGCGGTCAAAGCAGCCAGCACGAGTTCGACCTCCCGCCGCCGCCCCACAACCCCAGCCGCAATCCGCCCCAACAACTCACTCACGGGAAATCCCCCCTGCACCAGAACGAGACGAACCGACTGGTGTTTGGCAATCGACCAAGGAAGTAGCTGCGAACGGTCAGGGCGGTCAAGGTTCGAGCGCTCCGTTCGGGAGAGCACGAGGGGGCGGTAGCCCCTTCGTACAACGGCCAAGGTCGGCTTGCCGGCCGCCACCAAAAGAGCGGCGCGGCAACGCCGCTCATCGAATGCTCGACCAAGCGGAGTGAGCGAGGAACGAGCGAACCAGCGACGGTCGAACGAGCGAGGAACGAGCGAGACAACTCGACCGCACGGAGCGAACGACGCGAGGAACGAGCGAGAGAGCGAGTAAGGAAGAGGTCAATAGACCAACACCCCGCGTATATTCTTGCCGTTGCGCATGTCGTCGTAGCCCTCGTTGATCCCTTCGAGCGGGTAGGTCCTGGTGACCATGCCGTCGAGATCAAGTTTGCCCTGGCTGTAGAGCTCGAGCAGTTTGGGGATGTCGGCACGAGGGTTGCCGGAGCCGAACAGCGACCCGATGATCTGCTTCTCGAAGACCGTCAGGAACACTGCGGGAATGGCGATCGACGTCTCGCCGATCGGGTGGATGTTGGTGACAACGATCTTCGAACGCTTGCCGCCGAGCCAGAACGCCTGACCGAGCGCATCGCCGTTTCCGACGCCCATTGCCATGATGACCTTGTCGAAACCGCGACCCCACGTCGACGTCTCGAGATCAGCGACCGCTTCGTCGATGGACGAGTACGACACGGTGGCGCCGAACTCCTGCGCCTTTTCACGCTTGAACTCGACGGGGTCGATTGCCGCAATCACTCGTGCACCAGCGATCTTGGCACCTTGCACTGCGGCCGAACCGATGCCGCCGCAGCCGACGACGGCGACGGTGTCACCGGCCTGAACCTGAGCTGCGTAGACGGCGGAACCCCAGCCGGTGACGACACCACAGCCGAGCAGGCATGCCTTGTCGAGCGGGATGTCCTTGTCGACCTTGATGCAACTGGCCTCGTTGACGACGGTGTGATGGGCGAAGGTGCCGAGCGAGCCGACCCCGAGCGCCAAGTCCTTGTCGCCGGCATGGTGGCGGGCTGTACCGTCAGCCAATTGCATGCCGGTCGCGGTGATGGCGTTCATGTCGCAGAGGTTTGAATGACCCGTCGCGCAGCTCGGGCAGCGCCCGCATGCCGGTACGAATCCGAACACGACGTGGTCGCCCGGAACGACGGAATAGACGCCGGGTCCGACTTCCAGGACGATGCCTGCGCCCTCGTGTCCACCGATCAGCGGCGGTTCTGGCGTGACCCCCGCAAGGTCACCGGTCAGCAGATGCTCGTCAGAATGACACATGCCCGAGGCGACCATCTGCACGAGTACCTCGCCGACCTTCGGCGGATCGAGTTCGATCTCCTCGACGCTCCACGGCGTGTCTCGCGCCCACAAGATTGCGGCTTTGGTCTTCATGTGGTTTCTACCCCGTTCGAATCCAAGTGACTGTTGTGCCGACACTATCCGCCATCTTTCGAAGAGTCATCTCGTACACGTGTGCGTGCCGAACCCTGCGAGTACATCGGGTCCAGGCGAGTGTCTGCGGCGCGACCAGCAGCCTGCACGTACTCGCCCGGGCCACACGTACTCGGGGCTGCGGCGGCTATCGGGTCTCGTCGGTCAGGACCGCTGGCAGCGGCTGATCGGTGACGAAGTGGAGCGTCTGCACCGCACGGGTCATCGCCACGTACAACAATCTCGCGCCGCGTGGAGTTCCGTCGAGGATCTCGTGCGGATTAACGACGATCACACCGTCGAACTCCAGGCCCTTCACGGCCTCGGCCGCGAAAAGCGGGACGTCCATCTTGGCGAGATCCTGCACCTCCCCGACTGCCTTCAGGCCGACCGCGGCGAGTGCCTCGGTGATCGCCGGGAACAGACCTTCAGGGGCCACAACACCAGTGAGCGGATGTCGGTGGCGCATCGCTGCGACTTCGGCCGCCACGGCCGACGGCAACTCCGCCGTCGTCGTCAGATGCAACGTCGGAGCTTCGCCCTCGACGCGTACCGATCGGCTGGCAACAGTGTCGACCTCGGTCATCGGCAGCAGGCGGTTGGCGACGTCGAGGATCGGGGCGGGCACGCGGTAGCCGATCGTCAGATGGGCGACGGTCGCCGCCTCGGCAGCGAGGAACCGCAGCACGACATCCCACGACGACTGGCCGGCTGGCGTGGTCGACTGCGCAAGGTCGCCGAGGATCGTCAGCGAACCCGTCGGGCTGCGCCGGCCGATCGCCTTCAGCGCCACGGCGGAATGATCCTGAGCCTCGTCGACGACGACATGGCCGTAGACGAATGGCGGGCTGTTGAGCAGGGAGTTCATCTCGTCGATCAGCAACTGGTCTGCGGCGGTCCAGCGGCTTGCCGACTTCTTCTCGCCCTTCGCAGGGCGCCGGGTGGCGTCAGCGAGCAACGCAGCCTGCTCGTCAGCTCCGAAGATTCCGGCGGCAGCCGCTGCGAGCGCTTCGGTGTTCGTCAGCAGTCTGCGGACGACGGTCTGCGGGTTCTGAGACGGCCACGCCTTCGTCAGTGCCGATCGCAGCACACCAGCTTGGGCCCACGCCTCGTCCTTGCCGGAACGTCGCAGCAACTCTCGCTGGGCGATGTTTCGCAGCGCTTCCTTGCGCCGGTTGATGCCGAGTCCCGTACCGGCACCGTCTCGAAGTACGTCGGCGATCCAGCCGGCGACCTCCTCTGCCTCGAAGACGACGGTGCGCGCACCGCTCGGTACGCGCACGGCTTCGGTCGGCGCCTTGATGGCGGCCACGGCCACGTTTGCCAGTACCGCCAGCATCCGCTCCGAACCCTTCAGCCGCGCCAGGTCGATGCTGTCGCGGTGCGTCACTTCGACACGTGGAACACAGAGATCGAGCACGGTCGCCTGGCGAACCGAACGCTCGCCGAGCGACGGCAGCACATGGCCGATGTAGTCGAGGAAGACCCGGTTCGGGCCGACGACCAGCACACCTTCACGGGCGAGGCGACGGCGATGCTCGAACAGGAGAAAGGCAGCGCGGTGCAGGCCGACAGCCGTCTTACCGGTACCGGGACCGCCCTGAACGACGAGGCATTGATCGATCGACGCCCGGATGACGACGTCCTGCTCTGCCTGGATCGTCGCCACGATCTCCTTCATCGCCCCGGTTCTGGCGGCACCGATCTCGGCGAGCACCGGATCGGGGATGCCGCTGGCAGCCGATGCCGAGTCGGGATCGTCGAGTTGCTCGTCGAGATACGCCGACAGGTCGTTGACCCCGTCGGCATCGACGCCAAGCGTGAACCGCCGCCGGAAAGTAAGGCCGAGCGCGTCGACCGCCGTGGCACGGTAGAACGGTGCGGCAATCGGCGCTCGCCAGTCGACGACGACCGGGTCGTGGGCAGCATCCTCGATATGGCGGCGTCCGACGTACCAGCGTTCCGCTGGCAGTCGCGGGGTGGCTTCGGTGTCGATGCGCCCGAAGAAGTCGCCGGCGCCAGGTGTCCGCAGATCCTCGAGGGCGTCGGCGACGGTGACTTCGATGTACTCCTTGGTGATCAGGTCCGCAGACGCCTCCGGGTCGACGGCACTCAAGCGTTCGATCATCGCGTCACGACAGACGCGCGAGTACGCCAGTCGTGCGCGTTCGATCTCGAGTTCGGGAAACAGGGGCGCGTCGGTGCTCATCGAAATTCCAGGGCCGTGCAGGGGCCGTGCAGCGGCCGTGCAAGGGGAGACGACTCTAACGCACGCTCGTCGCAACGGGCAACCCCTGGAGGTTCGCCTGCCGACGTCCGCAACCGCTGAGTTACGATGGTCACATGGCCAAGGACACAGCACTCATCGAGGCGACGGCACCCGTCGCGGTACAGGAAGACGCTCCGCTCGTCGAGGAAGAGATGTTGATCGAGGAGATCTCGATCGACGGGATGTGCGGCGTCTATTAATCAGTCGACCAGTCCGTTGACCGAGCGGCCGACGCTGGACCTGGCGCTCGAACTCGATCCTCAGGTCGCCTTGCGGCCCGAGCCGTTCGGCGCGTTGGCGTACCACTATGGCAATCGGCGGCTCGTTTTCATGAAGCATCCGGATGTCGTCGCCGTCGCCACGGCGTTGTCGGAGCACGATTCGCTGGCTGCGACGTTGACGGCATGTGGTGTCAACGAGGCACGTTGGCCAAGCTTCGAGAAGGCCATCGTCGGTCTGATGGAGTCGCACGTCATCCGCCAGCGTGCGACGACCGAGCATCCAACGACCGCGCCTCCAACGACCGAGCCGCCAACGACCGAGGAGACCGCAGCGTGAGTTGCGGAGAGCAGGAAATCCAATGAGCGCACAGACACTCGTCAGTCAGTTGAAGCGCGGCCTCGATGCCCCGATCTGCTTGACATGGGAGTTGACCTACGCCTGCAACCTGGCGTGCGTGCACTGCCTGTCGTCGAGCGGTCAGCGCGACGATCGGGAGTTGTCGACAGCGGAGGCCAAGCGGCTACTCGACGAGCTCAAGGCGTTACAGGTGTTCTACATCAACATCGGTGGTGGCGAGCCGATGATCCGCCGCGACTTCTTCGAGCTGCTCGAGTATTCGATCGGCAACGACATCGGTGTCAAGTTCTCCACGAACGGAGCGTTCATCGACCAGGCAAAGGCCGAGCGGCTGGCGGCGATGGACTACCTCGACGTCCAGATCTCGCTCGACGGACTCGACGCGGCGACGAACGACGCTGTGCGCGGCGAGGGTTCCTACGCCCTTGCTCGCCGGGCGATGGACCATCTTGCGGCCGCCAACTTCGGGCCGTTCAAGATCTCGATCGTCGTCACCCGCCACAACGTCGACCAACTCGACGGCTTCAAGGCGCTCGCCGACTCCTATGGCGCACAGCTTCGTGTCACCCGCCTGCGCCCGTCGGGTCGAGGTGTCGACAGTTGGCCAGAGTTGCACCCGACGAACGCCCAGCAGCACCAGATCTACCGTTGGCTACTCGCCAACGGCGACAACGTGCTCACCGGTGACTCGTTCTTCCACTTGAACGCCCTCGGCGAATCGCTTCCAGGCTTGAACATGTGTGGCGCCGGCCGTGTCGTCTGCCTGATCGACCCGATCGGTGACGTCTACGCCTGCCCGTTCGTGATCCACGACCAGTTCAAGGCCGGTTCGGTCCGCGACTTCGGTGGCTTCGCCACGGTTTGGAAGCAATCGGCACTGTTCCAAGAACTACGTGAGCCGGAATCCGCCGGCGCCTGCGCGTCGTGCGGCAGCTACGACGCCTGCCAAGGCGGCTGCATGGCCGCCAAGTTCTTCACCGGTCTACCGCTCGACGGGCCGGATCCCGAGTGCGCCCAGGGCCACGCCGAGGCCGCGCTCTTGGCGATCGACCGCGCCATCGTCCCGGCGTCGTCGCTCGACCACTCCAAGCCGACTCCGATCCGCCTGAGCCGCAAGCCGGTTGCTGTTCACTGACCTCTGGCGACGCCCGAGGAACGGCGACCCGCACGAGGAGTGTGGGAGCACGGTTCCGTGCACCGGGTCCTCGGACATGCAGGTAGCCCTCGGATGCGGGTCGTCCGTTACCCTGAACCCGGCACGTCGCCGGATGGAGAGGGGAACCACACGTGATCACCACTGCTGACATCGTTCGTCGATGGGCGGCTGAACGGCCGGACCATGTAGCGCTGCGATGGGGAGCGGACCAGCAACTGACCTACGGCGAGCTCAACGAGCGCTCCGACCGCCTCGCCCAGGCGCTCAGGGACGCGGGCGTCGGCGTTGGTGACCACGTCTGCTATCTCGACAAGAACAGCCCCGAGCAGATTGAACTGTTCTTCGGGGCCGCCAAACTCAACGCCGTCCCGACGCCGGTCAACTTCCGCCTCGCTCCGCCGGAGATCGCCGTGATCGTCGCCGATGCCGGCGCCAAGGTCTTCACCGTGGGCGAGGAGTTTGCCCCGCTCGTCGAGCAGATCGTAGGAGAACTGCCCGACACGAAGATCGTCATCATCGGCGAATCGGACGTTTACCCGACGTTCGCCGCCTGGCGGGATTCGTATCCCGCCGTCGATCCGCTGGTCCCGCAGGAAGCGGACGACGTTGCCTATCAGCTGTACTCGTCGGGCACGACCGGTCGGCCGAAGGGCGCGCAGCTCACGCAGTCGAACCTCGAAGCGGGTCGCTCGCTGTATCCCGGGCTGATGGAACTCGACAGCAAGGCGATCAGCATGGTCGCCATGCCGCTGTACCACATCGGGGGCGGCGGCTGGGTGCTCGCCGGCATCGCCTTCGGTGCGACCAACGTGATCGTCCGAGACATCGTGCCGGCGGACCTCGTCGAACTGATCGAGCGTGAGCGCATCTCCCACGCCTTTCTCGTGCCGACCGTGCTGCAGTTCATGCTCGCCGTCCCCGGCATCGAACGGCGCGACTTCTCCGCGTTGCGCTACTTCCTCTACGGTGCGGCGCCGATCTCCGAGCAGGTGCTCACCGATTCGATCCGGACCTTCGGATGCCAGTTCCTGCAGGCCTACGGTCTGACGGAGACGACCGGCACGGTCGTCATCCTGCCCGCCGCAGATCACCAGCCGGGCGGGCCGCATCCCGAACGGTTGCGTGCAGCTGGTCTTGCCGTGCCCGGGAGCGCTATCCGTATCGTCGATGCCGATACAGGCGACGATGCGCCCGTCGGTGGCGTCGGCGAGATCTGGATCAACAGCCCGATGGTGATGAAGGGCTACTGGAACATGCCGGAGGCCACCGCCGAGGCGATCCGTCCTGGCGGTTGGTTCCGCTCCGGCGACGCCGGATTCCTCGACGCCAACGGATACCTGTACATGTACGACCGGATGAAGGACATGATCGTCTCCGGTGGCGAGAACATCTACCCTGCCGAGGTCGAGAACGTGCTGATGTCGCACCCCGGCGTCGCCGACGTTGCCGTCATCGGCATCCCGTCCGACAAATGGGGCGAGACCCCTCGGGCGATGGTGGTGCGGAAACCCGGCACCGAGGCGACCGAGGGCGAGTTGATCGCCTACTCCAGGACTCGCCTCGCACCGTTCAAGTGTCCGACGAGCGTCGAATGGGTCGAGGCATTGCCGAGGAACCCGAGCGGCAAAATACTCAAGAAGGACCTCCGCGCGCCGTTCTGGGAGGGCCGCACCCGCCTCGTCGGCTGACGGCTCACGCCGGTCTCCCCCGACTGCCGGGGCTGTTTCACCGTGGGACGTGAGCGCCAGAACACCCCCCGATGGCACCCACACCCTCAGAAAGACAGACAGACATTGCACAGACAGATAGACGAGGCGAGCCCGCCGTCGCCGGCGGGCTCGTCTCAGTTTCGGATGTGGCGGCGGCATGCGTCGCCGTTCGACTACCAGCGGTAGTGGGCGAAGGCCTTGTTCGACTCTGCCATCTTCTGCAGGTCGTCACGACGCTTGATGCTGGCGCCGAGTCCGTTGGCGGCATCCATCAGTTCGTTGGCGAGGCGCTGGGCCATCGTCTTTTCGCGACGGGCACGGGAGTAGCCGACGACCCAGCGGATGGCCAGGGTGTTGGCGCGGCGGGGGCGAACCTCGACCGGCACCTGATAGGTGGCGCCACCGACCCGGCGGCTGCGGACTTCGAGCGGCGGCTTGACGTTGTCCATTGCCCGCTTCAGCGTGGCGACCGGCTCGGAGCCGGTCTTCTCCTCGACCATCGTGAGGGCGTCATAGACGATCCTCTCGGCGGTCGAGCGCTTACCGTGGAGCAAGATCTTGTTGACGAGTTGGGTGACGAGCAGCGAGCGGTACACGGGGTCCGGTACGAGCTCACGACGGGGGGCAGGTCCTTTACGGGGCATGGTTCAGCTCACTTGGCTTTCTTCGCGCCATAGCGGCTGCGTGCTTGCTTGCGGTTCTTGACGCCGGCGGCATCGAGTGCGCCGCGGATGACTTTGTAGCGGACGCCAGGGAGGTCGCGGACGCGGCCACCACGGACGAGCACGATGGAGTGCTCCTGGAGGTTGTGACCCTCGCCCGGGATGTAGGCGGTGATCTCGGTGCCACTCGTCAAGCGGACACGGGCGACCTTGCGAAGCGCCGAGTTCGGCTTCTTCGGGGTGACGGTGAACACCCGGGTGCAGACACCGCGGCGCTGCGGGGAACCTTTGAGAGCGGGAGTCTTGGTCTTCTCGCTCTTGGACGTGCGGCCCTCACGGACCAGCTGCTGAATTGTGGGCATGCGTTTTCCTTTTTACCCTTGTGAATTACGACGTGTAACCCGCAGTGCCAGAAGGCGGAGGCGGGAGATACCGACGTACAGGAACTGTGCAAGGTTAGTGGCGCGATCCCAGCCCCCCAACCTCGACGCGAAAGAGCCGGGCCCCGGGGCCCGGCTCTTCAACTACTTCGTTTCACCCGCCGCAACAGGAGCGACGGGAGGGCTTGCCCGACCAGAGCGGCAACGCTCCCGAGCCGGATCAACGGTGCCCTGGCACCGGAGATCCCGTGCGAGGAAATCTAGTCGGTGGTACCGACGAGGTCGGCGGCGTCACTGCTGTAGGTCCCCTGGATGTTCGCCAGGTAGGCGGCCGGGTCTTCCATGTCGGAGGAGTAGTACGTCATCGGCTGGTAGTCAGGTGCGGCGACATCGAATTCGCGGTACTTGTTCATACCCGATCCCGCCGGGATCAACTTGCCGATGATGATGTTCTCCTTGAGGCCGACGAGGTTGTCGCCGCGGCCGTCGATGGCCGCTTCTGTCAACACTCTGGTGGTTTCCTGGAACGACGCTGCCGACAGCCACGACTCGGTGGCCAACGACGCCTTGGTGATACCCATGATTTCCGGGCGACCTTCTGCGGGCTTGCCGCCACGCTCGACGGTGCGCTTGTTCGTATCTCGGAACACCTTGGCGTCGGCACGCTCACCTGGCAGGAACCCAGTATCGCCCGGCTCCTGCACGCCGATACGACGCGTCATCTGACGCACGATCAGCTCGATGTGCTTGTCGGAAATCGACACACCCTGGTCGCGGTAGACCTTCTGGACTTCCTCCACGAGATAGATCTGCGTTTCACGCGGACCTTTGATCTCCATCAAATCCTTCGGGTCGTACGGTCCGTCGGTGATCGGGTCACCGGCACGCACGTCCTGGCCATCGCGGACGAGCAGGCGACTCTGCAGCGGCAGGATCGTCGTCTCTTCTGTGCCCTCGTCGGAGATGACCGTGACGGGAACGCCCTTCCCCTCGTCCTCGCCGATGTGGATCACACCGGTGTTGCGGGCGAGCTTGGCGGCGCCACGCGGGGTACGTGACTCGAACAGCTCGACGACGCGGGGCAGACCGCCAGCGATGTCCTTACCGGCGACGCCGCCCGTGTGGAAGGTACGCATCGTCAGCTGGGTACCGGGCTCACCGATCGACTGGGCAGCGATGACGCCGACAGCCTCTCCGAGCTCGATCTCCTTACCGGTGGCCAGCGAGCGGCCGTAGCACAGACCACAGATACCGAGTTCGGCATCGCAGGTCAGGACCGAACGGACGCGGACCCGGTTGATCGTCTTGTCATCCCGAAGGGCCGCCATCTCATCGTCGCCGATGATCGTGTTCGCCGGGATGACACTGCCGTCGCCCATCGTCATGTCGTTGAGCAGCGTGCGGCCGAACAACTTCGTTTCGAGGTAGGCGCGCTTGTTGGCGGTGTCAGGAGCAACGTCTTCGACCCACACACCCAACGAGGTGCCGCAGTCGCGCTCACGAACGATCAGTTCCTGGGCGACGTCGACGAGACGACGGGTGAGATAGCCGGAGTCGGCGGTGCGCAGGGCGGTGTCGACCAATCCCTTACGGGCACCAGGAGTAGCAATGAAGTACTCCAACATCTGCAGGCCTTCACGGAAGTTCGACTTGATCGGGCGGGGGATCATGTCACCGCGAGGGTTGGCCACGAGGCCGCGCATACCGGCGATCTGACGGACCTGCATCATGTTGCCACGGGCACCCGAGCCGACCATCACGTCGATCGGGTTGAACTGCTTGGTCTTCAAGCTGATTTCCATGGCGTTCTTGACGTCTTCGGTGGCGTCGGTCCAGATGCGGACTTCCTGCTGGCGGCGCTCGCCGTCGGTGATGATGCCACGGCGGTACTGGCTCTCGACCTTGTCGGCCTCTTTCTCGTACCGATCGAGGATTTCCTTCTTCGCCGCCGGTGTTTCGACGTCGTCGATGGAGATCGTCAGACCGCTCTGGCTGGCATAGCGGTAGCAGAGGTTCTTCATGTTGTCGAGGGCGTTGGCAACTTCGCTCTTGCGGTAGTTGTCCGAGAGGATCTCGACGAGGACTCCCATTTCCTTCTTCTTGAAGGGAATGTCGATGTGCCCGAAGCGCTCGCCGTAGTTCGACGGCAGTGCGCTCTCGAACTTCATACGGCCTGGAGTCGTCTCGCGGATGACCCGCTCGCCATTGTCGTCACGCCGCGGGATGACCCTGATCATCGCCTGGAGATTGACTTCGCCCTCGTCGAGGGCCCGGTAGACCTCCCACTCGTGGCGGAAGATCTTGCCCTCGCCCTTGGCCCCGACGACATGGGATGTCAGGTAGTAGGCACCGATGATCAAGTCCTGGCTCGGCGTGACGATCGGGCGGCCCGATGCCGGCGAGAGGATGTTGTTCGCCGACAGCATCAACACGCGGGCTTCAGCCTGCGCTTCTGCTGACAGCGGCACGTGGATGGCCATCTGGTCACCGTCGAAGTCGGCGTTGAAGGCGGTGCAGACCAACGGGTGGATCTGCAGGGCCTTGCCCTCGACGAGGACCGGCTCGAATGCCTGGATGCCCAAGCGGTGCAGGGTTGGTGCACGGTTGAGCATGACGGGGTGTTCTTTGATGACGTCCTCGAGGACGTCCCACACCTGCGAGCGGCGACGTTCCACCATCCGCTTGGCCGACTTGATGTTCTGCGCCAATTCGAGATCGACGAGACGCTTCATGACGAACGGCTTGAACAGTTCGAGCGCCATCAGCTTCGGCAGGCCGCACTGGTGCAACTTGAGCGTCGGGCCGGCGACGATGACCGAACGGCCGGAGTAGTCGACGCGCTTGCCGAGGAGGTTCTGACGGAAGCGGCCCTGCTTGCCCTTGAGCATGTCGGACAGCGACTTCAGCGGACGGTTGCCAGGTCCGGTGACCGGGCGGCCGCGGCGGCCGTTGTCGAACAGTGCATCGACGGCTTCCTGGAGCATGCGCTTTTCGTTGTTGACGATGATCTCCGGAGCGCCGAGATCCAACAGCCGCTTGAGGCGGTTGTTGCGGTTGATCACGCGGCGGTACAGGTCATTGAGGTCGGAAGTGGCGAAACGGCCACCGTCCAACTGCACCATCGGGCGCAGTTCCGGTGGGATCACCGGGACGACTTCGAGGATCATCGCTTTCGGGTCGTTGGAACGACGACCGTGCTCGTCACGGCGGTTGAAGGCGGTGACGATCTTCAGTCGCTTGATCGCCTTCTGCTTGCGCTGCGTGCTGAGCGGCTTGCGCCCCTCGCCAGCTTCGATGGCGACGCGGAGACGCTTCTCCTCGACGTCGAAGTCGATGCGATCGATCAATGCCTTGATCGAGTCGGCACCCATGCCGCCCTCGAAATAGTCGCCGAAGCGGTCGCGCAGCTCACGCCACAGCAACTCGTCGTCGATGATCTTGCGGCTGTGGATCGTCTTGAACTCGTCCCAGGTGCGCTTCAGCAGGTCTTCCTCAGCGGCACCGTTGTCGCGGATCGACTGGACATCACGCTCGAGCAGACGGGCACGGGCCTTGACATCGGAATCCTTTGCGCCCTCTTTTTCGAGGCGCGCAGCTTCGGCTTCGCCGTCCTTGTAGCGACGGTCGATGTTCAGTTCCGTCTCCTTGCGGATCTCTTCGATCTCGGCACGGAGTTCCGCTTCGAGGTTCGGGAGATCGGCATGGCGACGGTCCTCGTCGACCCACGTCACCAGGTTGGCGGCGAAATAGATGACCTTCTCGAGCTGCTTGGCCTTGAGCTCTTCTTTCGGCTCGATACCTGCGAGCAGGTAGGCCAGCCACGAACGGGTACCGCGGAGATACCAGATGTGGACGGTCGGAGCGGCCAGTTCGATGTGACCCTGGCGCTCGCGGCGAACCTTGCTGCGTGTGACTTCGACGCCGCACCGCTCGCAGATGATGCCCTTGAAACGGACACGCTTGTACTTACCGCAGTAGCACTCCCAGTCGCGGGTCGGTCCGAATATCTTCTCGCAGAACAGGCCGTCCTTTTCCGGACGGAGCGTGCGGTAGTTGATCGTCTCCGGCTTCTTCACTTCACCGTGTGACCATGCACGGATCTGGTCGGCCGTGGCCAAACCGATCCGCAACTGGTCGAACATGTTCACATCAAGCATCGGTCATATCCCCGGTTCTCGTCGTTCTCTGCGTCATCTGTGTTTCTTCGTCGTTCTTGTGTCGTGCTGTGTTGGTCAAAGAGCCGTTGGTCAAAGCGCTGCTGGTCAAGCGTCGTCGGCTCAGAAGGAGGAGCGCTCTGCGCGCCGGGCGGCACGCTCGCGGTCGTCTTCGTCGGTACCGCGCTCCGGGCGGCTGATGTCGATGCCGAGTTCTTCAGCGGTGCGATAGACGTCTTCGTCGATCTCGCGCATCTCGATCTCGCTGCCGTCTTCCTGCAGCACTTCGACGTTCAGGCACAGCGCCTGCATTTCCTTCATCAGCACCTTGAAGCTCTCAGGGATACCCGGCTCCGGGATGTTCTCGCCCTTGACGATGGCCTCGTAGACCTTGACCCGGCCGAGTACGTCGTCGGACTTGATCGTCAGCAGTTCCTGCAGGCAGTAAGCGGCGCCGTAGGCCTCGAGCGCCCACACTTCCATCTCACCGAAGCGCTGGCCACCGAACTGCGCCTTCCCACCCAACGGCTGCTGGGTGATCATGCTGTACGGGCCGGTGGAACGGGCGTGGATCTTGTCGTCGACCAAGTGGGCGAGCTTGAGGATGTACATGTAGCCAACGGTGACGGGCTGGTCATAGACCTCGCCGGTTCGGCCGTTGCGCAGGATCGTCTTGCCGTCGTCCTGGATCAGGCGAACGCCATCGACACTCTCGGGGTTGAGGTGCTGGAAGATGCGCTTGATCGTCGGGTGCTTGCCTGCCGACTCGGTCTCGTCCCAGTGAGCGCCGTCGAACACCGGTGTGGCGATGAACGTCGCCGGCCTGGTGTAGGCACGCGTCTTCGTCTCCGTGCCGCGGATCGGGTCCGGACCGACCTTCGAGTCGCCGGTGTCCCAACCCCAACGGGCTGCGTAACCGAGGTGCGCTTCGAGGACCTGGCCGACGTTCATACGGCTCGGGACACCCAGCGGGTTGAGGATGATGTCGACGGCGGTGCCGTCGGCCAGGTACGGCATGTCCTCGAGCGGGAGGATCTTGGAGATGACGCCCTTGTTGCCGTGGCGTCCGGCGAGCTTGTCGCCGACCGAGATCTTGCGCTTCTGGGCGACGTAGACGCGGACCAGCTGGTTGACGCCAGGCGGCAGCTCGTCGCCGTCGTCGCGGCTGAACACCTTGACGTCGATGACTTTGCCGTTCTCGCCGTGCGGCACCTTCAGGCTGGTGTCGCGGACTTCGCGGGCCTTCTCACCGAAGATCGCCCGCAACAGGCGCTCTTCCGGGGTCAGCTCGGTCTCGCCCTTCGGGGTGACCTTGCCGACGAGCACGTCGCCGGGTCCGACTTCGGCGCCGACGCGGATGATGCCGCGGTCGTCGAGGTCGCGGAGGATGTCGTCCGACAGGTTCGGGATGTCACGGCTGATTTCTTCGGCGCCGAGCTTGGTGTCGCGGGCATCGACTTCGTGCTCGTGGATGTGGATCGACGTCAGTACGTCGTCCTTGACCAGGCGCTCGGAGAGGATGATGGCGTCCTCGAAGTTGTAGCCCTCCCATGGCAGCAGTGCGACGAGCAGGTTCTTGCCGAGCGCCAGCTCGCCCATGTCGGTGGACGGACCGTCGACGATGATCGTGCCCTTGATGAGCTGCTGGCCCTCCTTGACCTTCGGACGCTGGTTGATGCAGGTGTCCTGGTTGGAGCGGCGGAACTTCGAGAGGTTGTAGACCTTGCGGCCGAGCGTCTTGTACTGGACGATGATCGAGTCACCATTGACCTCGATGACCTCGCCCTCTTCAGGCGCCTGGATGAGGTCGGCCGCATCTCGGGCTGCACGGTCTTCGATGCCGGTACCGATATACGGCGCTTCCGGGCGCACCAACGGCACGGCCTGACGCTGCATGTTCGCACCCATCAGCGCTCGGTTGGCATCGTCGTGCTCGAGGAACGGGATCAGCGCCGTTGCAACGGAGACGATCTGCTTCGGGGAGACGTCCATCAACTGCACTTCGTCAGGCTTGACGTAGGCGATGTCGGTAGTCGCGCCGAAGAAGCTCTCGGCCTCGAGCATGTGCTTGAGCTGCGCCAGCGTGGCTGCCTGCGGCGAGCGACGCACGAGGACGCGCTCCTCTTTGAAGCTGCCGTCGGCGTTGACCGGGGCGTTGGCCTGGGCGACGACGTATTCCTCTTCTTCGTCGGCTGCCATGTAGCGGATCTCGTTGGTCACCTTGCCGTGCTTGACCATGCGGTACGGCGTCTCGATAAAGCCGAATTCGTTGACGCGGGCGTATGTCGACAGCGCGCCGATGAGGCCGATGTTCGGGCCTTCCGGCGTTTCGATGGGGCACATCCGGCCGTAGTGGCTGAAGTGGACGTCGCGGACTTCGAAGCCTGCACGTTCACGGCTGAGGCCACCAGGTCCGAGCGCCGAGAGGCGACGGCGGTGGGTGAGGCCCGACAACGGGTTCACCTGGTCCATGAACTGCGACAGCTGCGACGTTCCGAAGAACTCCTTGATCGCCGCGACGACGGGACGGATGTTGATCAGGCTCTGCGGCGTGATCGCTTCGACGTCCTGGGTCGTCATGCGCTCACGCACGACGCGCTCCATGCGGGAGAGGCCGATGCGGACCTGGTTCTGGATCAGCTCGCCGACGCTGCGGATGCGCCGGTTGGCGAAATGGTCCTGGTCGTCGAGTCGGTAGCCGGGCTCCTGCTTGACGAGGTGCAGCATGTAGCTGATCGTCGCCAGCACTTCGCAGCGGCTGAGGACGTCCTGATCGGCGGCCGGCAGGTCGAGCTGATCCTCGGTGAGGCCGAACATCTCGCCGAGCTTGGCGACTTCGGAACCCAGCTTGCGGTTGAGCTTGTAGCGGCCGACGCGGCTGAGGTCGTAGCGACGGTTCTCGAAGAAGGCATTACGGAAGTAGGCGCGGGCGGATTCGACCGTCGGCGGCTCACCGGGACGGGCACGCTTGTAGATCTCCACCAGCGACTCGTCCTGCGTCGGGGCGATGTGGCGGTCCTTTTCCCACTGGCCTTCGAGGAAGTCGAAGTGGGCGACGAAACGCTCGAGAAAGCCGGGGCAGTGCTCGTCGTCGTAGCCGAGAGCACGGAGCATCGTGAAAACGCTGAGCCGGCGCTTGCGGGCGACCCGGGTGCCGGCGGTGACGTCCTTGCCGGGCTTCTGCTCGACGTCGAACTCGATCCATTCACCACGGTACGGGTGGACCGTGCCCTTGACGAGCTGATGCTTGGCGAGGTTACGGAGACGGAAGCGCTCGCCAGGCTCGAAGATCACGCCGGGGCTGCGGACGAGCTGCGACACGACGACACGCTCGGTGCCGTTGATGATGAACGTTCCCTTGGAAGTCATCATCGGGAAGTCGCCCATGAAGACGGTCTGCTCTTTGATTTCCCCGGTGTTGCGGTTCATGAACCGGGCACGGACGAAGATCGGTGCGGAGAAGGTCATGTCCTTCTCTTTGCACTCCTCGACGCTGAATTTCGGCGGTGGGCGCAGATCCTCGTCGTCCGGGTCGAACTCCAGCTCGAGCTGCAGCACCTCGGAGAAATCCTTGATCGGCGAAATATCGCGGAAGGTCTCTGCCAGTCCTTCGTTCAGGAACCAGTCGAAGCTGGACCTCTGAACGTCGATCAGGTCAGGGAGCTCGAGCGGCTCGGTGAGGTTTGCGAACGAATACCGTTCGCGGTGGGACGATCGAGTCTGGGCCAAAGCTTACTCCTCGCAGGCGGACGGACGTGGTTGCGCGGCAAGGCCCCGATGACTGGAAAAGACAGACACAGGCAGACGCACGGCAACAGACGACGCTATCGCCGACGAGTGTGCAACGTCAACTGACCAGAACCCGAATCTCCGGATTCTGCAGGACGTGCAATCAGTTGTGGGAACGGTAAGCCTTCGGACGACCGAAGTCAAGCTTTCTCTCTCGGACCGCCGTCCAACTGCAGCTTCCCTGGCGGCGTTTGGCGTCAACCTGGGCCCGCTGTCGGCCGCTCTGGCGGCTCACTTCGCTCGCACAGGCCGCCCAGAACGACACGACTGTGACCGTGGCCAAGACTGCGGCCCGGGAAAACAGCAAAGCGCCCCGTCGAGGTCCCTCGTTTCCGAGTTTCCCATCCGGGGCGCTTCAAGCGGATCAGTATCCACGATGAGCGATCTTGGGGCGGTTAGCCTTCCGTTCGATCAATCTTTCTCCCGTCAGAGCAAGCTCTGGCGGGAGAATCCGTTTTTCGACTCCGCTCCGAACGTCGATCTCCTCTCGAGCTTGCGCTCGAGTCGTGGCACCGGGTTTGCGCCCGACACCCCGATCGGCCATCCACACACGACTTGCGTCACGTGCATCCAGCGTACGTCTTCACTTTGTCGAACCGAGACTTCGACAACCCGACGTCGACCGCACAACGACGGCCCTGTCGCTTACGCCACAGCATCGTCGTGCACAGCTTTCACCGCACTGCCTGAGTGATGCAGCTTCCGCCACACCCTTCCGTTTCGGTTGGTTACTGCTCCTTCGCCTCGCTTCCACTTCGCTGCAACCGCCCCTTTCGGGCCAGTCACTGCGACGCTTCGTCGTGGTGATGTCATCAGTATGCGGGCAACAAACGTGCAGGTCAAGGGGTATTTCTGAATTCACAGGGTTATCCGCAGAACTTTCCGTTCATCCACAGTTAACAGCCACGTCATCAACAGTCCGCCGGCGTTGCGCACCGATTGCCCACAGACTTGTCCCCTACTTTCCCAGCCGTGGGTTCACGGTTTCGCGGTTCGTGAAAAGGCCAGCGCTGCAAGCTCATGGCGGGATGTCACGTTGAGCTTGGCGAAGACGTTGCGCAGATGATTGTCGATCGTGCGGACGGCAACGAACAGTCTGTCGGCCATTTCCTTGCTGGTCAGGCCGGTGGCGGCGAGGTCGAGGACATCCACCTCACGGTCTGTCAGCCGCCACGTCGGTTCGATCGCCCGCAGGCCGGGGGTCCTGGCCCCGGCGCACGCCAATGCATGACCATCGGCGATCCCGTCCAACCGTCGCGCCCGCCGAGCATCGCCGCCCGCCATCACCAGGCGGCCAGCAGTCCGAGCGGCCTCTGCTGCTGCGAGGTCGCATCCGACGCCAGCGAGCGCCGCTGCCGCCAACTCGAGAACGTCGGCGTCATGCTCAGCGATGCCGCGTATGTGAAGCGCTCTGGCAGCGATCAATCGGCCCTGCACTGCGGACAGGAGTGCCTCGTTTCGTCGGTCGTCGGCTGCCCCGAGACGCGCTGCCTCGTGGCGGAGGAAACCCTCGGTGATCACGCATCCGAGCCCGACGACGTCGTCGGCAGCTCGCCGGACTGTGTCCCTCGCACGTTCGATGTCGCCGTTGCTGAACCACGCCCACGCCCGACCGACCGCCAGCTCGGCACCGAAGAACCCGCGTCCACCACCACGATCAGTTCCCCTGTCCAGTTGCTCGATGCGATCCAGCGCGTTGGCAGCCTCGTCGGGGAGGTGCAGTTGACCAGCGCAGGCGGCGAGGGTGTTCAGCGCAAGTCGTTGTCCGTGGCGCAGACCGGACAGCTCGGCGTTGGCGAGCGTCTCGGTCGCCCATTTCCATGCCTCGCGCAGATGCCCCCGATAGAGCGTCAACCGCGCAAGGGCGAGCGAAGCCCAGACCTGTTCATGCAACGCCCGATGGCGGAGCAACTGCTCGTAGGCCTCGATCAGCGCAGCATGCGCCGCTTCCATCTGACCGGCCTCGCACTGCGCCAACCCGCTCGTCATCAGATGCAGTGCACCGAAGACGGGATCGGCCTGGTCCCCATATCCCGCCTGCAGCTCACGATGCCGCCGACCGACGACCAACGCCTCCTCGACCCGCCCGAGTTGCGTCAGCGCAGTGACGTGGGCAACACCTGCGACGGTGGCGATGACCGGGATCGGAGAGTCGATCGGCTCGACGTAGTGCAACGCGTCGACGAGCCGATTGGAGAAGGCGAACACGTTTGCCAAGGCCGCTTTGAGCGCGTCGTCGAGCAGCGGCATGCGAACTCGCCCCCGACTCGTTTCCAACGTCGACGCCGCGGCGTCAGGGTCCTCCTGGCCCCAGAGCTGCGAACGGTGCAGGGCGACAGCAAGACGCACGACATCGAACTCATTTTCAGCAGCGACGAGCGCCGGCACCAGCACAGCGATCGACTCGTCGAACCGACCGAGTTCGTACAGTGCCTCACCGAGCGGGGCGATGACATCGACGCCGGCACCGGCGCGGATGGCCGCCGTCGCCAGTCTGGCGGTGAGCTCGTGGTCCTTGCCGATCGACGCCGAGTTCGTCGCCCTGACGAGGGCCCCACGGTCAGAGGCGATGCCGGCTTCGAGCCGCCACATGACGACGCGGAGCTCGTCGCCTCGGCGCCGCATTCCTGACGACTCGATGTCGTCAGCCTGTGTCCGCAGGATCTGGCGCAGCGACGTCTCGATCAGGCCCGCCCGCAGCGCCTCCCCGTAGAGCGGGTGGGACAGCCTCGCCTCACAACGCATGCGATCGATCCGCAACGTGGCGATGCCGGTACGTTCGAGCTCTGCGAGCTCGTTGCCGTACCCCTGACGTTCGATCGCCTCGAGCCCCAGTGGGGCGCACAGCGACAGCGTTTCAGCGAGATGACGACTGCGGCGGCTGAGATCGGTCAGTCGATCACCGAGCAGGTCCGACAGTCGCCGGCTGACGGGCAGCGGACCGTCAGCCGTCCATATTCCGTCCCGGTTGACGACGGTGGCCGACATGACCGCCCCCGTGATCAGTTCACGTACATACAGCGGGTTGCCCTGAGAGGACTCCCACAGTGCGACTTCGAGGCTCGACGCAAGGTCACCGTCGAGCGACTGCCGCGCCAACTCCGCTGTTTCGGCACGGTTCAGCATGCCGAGATCGATCCGCATCGCTTGCTCGCTCTGCAGGACCGGACCGAAACCGAGCGGTACGGTCGCACCGTCTCGCAGCGTCGCCACGAGGCGCACGCTGGCGACGTTGATCAACTGGATCAGTAGACCTGCCGAGGCGTCATCGAGGTGCTGCAGGTCGTCCACCAGGATCAGCACCGGTGCGGTGCCGAAATATCGGCGGAATGCGGCGAACATCGCCAATCCGGCCCCCGGCGAACTGGAAGCGGCGACCGCCTCGGGAGGCAGCAGATGAGCAATCGCGCCGAACGGCACCGAACTCAGCGTCGGGTTGGCAAGGCAGATCCATCGATGCTCCGCATCGACAGACTGCGAATCGAGACATTCCAGAGCAAGGCGCGACTTTCCGACGCCAGCGGGCCCGCAGATCAGGACGACACGCAGCCGACTGTCGTCGAGCGCTCCGAGGGCTGCCCTGCGTTCGACTTGACGCCCGACGAACAGCTGAGCAGCGGCCGGCACCGTCGCCCGCCGGGGTCGATCGGTCCGTCCGCCGTGCACCGGAACGTCGAAGCCATCCGACCTCATTTGAGAAATTCCTTTCACCGATCTCGATCCCCGATCGATGCGCCCGCTGACCGACGAATGACCATTTCTAGCACCGCCGGCGGCTCGTGGTCCACACCGTGTGGTGGACGATCTCGGTGACACTGCGCCGACCGCATGAGTGGAGCGGCGTCAAGCGGAGTGTCGGGCGTCGACGAAGAATTCGACGAGTTCAGTCCTGGTGGTGATGTTCAGTTTCGTGTAGATGTGGCGCAGGTGATTGTCGACCGTCCTGACGGACAGGTACAGCCGCGCAGCGACATCCTTACTGCTCAACCCGGTCGCCACCAGCGCAGCGACGTCCCGTTCACGATCGGTCAACTGCACGCCGGACTCCACGCTGTACAGCCCTGGCGTGTCAGCACCGGGACAACGGATCATCGCCTCGTCGGCGAGCCGGTCGAGCCGCAATGCGGCACCCGCAGCGTTCTGGCGGCGATAGAACTGCGATGCGGCACGTGCCGATTCTGCAGCCGGCAGGTCGAAGCCGAGTTCCTTGAACTGCATCGCTGCCTGTTCGAGCGCACCAGGGTCACGCCGGCTGATGCCGGTGATGTAGCGACCTCGGGCGCGCATCAGCGGGCTCTGCGAGGCAGCGACCAACGCGTCGATCCTGCGGTCGTCGGCCGCTCCGAGGCGCGCCGCCTCGTGGCGCAAGAAGCCTTCCGTCGACACGGCACCTCGGCACATCGCCCGATCGGCGGCAGCGGTGATCTCCGTCCTGGCCTGGTCGCGATCGCCGCGGCGGTGGAGCGCCCATGCCCTGCCGACGACGATTTCGTCTCCGAGGAAGCCATCCAGCTTCCACATGCCATCGAGCCTGGCGAGCAGATCTGCCGCTTCGTCGGCGTTGTTCAGCTGTGCCGCACATGCGGCGAGCACCGTCAGCGCCAACCGCTTGCCCTGGGCGATCTGCCAATGATCGGCGGCGGCGAGGCCCTCGCGAGCCCAGCGCTGCGCCTGCTCGAGATGCCCGCACATCAATTCCGCTCGCGCCGCAGTCAGCGAAGCCCACACTCGATCGGAGAGCAAATGTTGGCGGACGAGCGCAGCGTGTGCTTCGGCCGCGACGATCACCGCCTCACCAGGTCTGCCGTCATCGGTCAGCGCATACGCCCGCGTCACCAGATGCAGCGCGGCGAACACCGGATCGCTCGTTTCTCGGCGGGCGAGTTCTGCTTCGAAGTTGGCGAGAGCGACGTCGACGGCGTCGGTGGTCCTGCCGGTCTGCGAGAGCGAAGCGGCGAGGCCGATCCCGGCGAGAGAACGAATCATCGGGATCTGTGAGCTGACCTGCTCGACGACCTGCAACGCCAGTTGCGGTTGATACGAGAATGCGTACACGGAGCTTTTGGCGGCTTCGAGCATCTGACGCAGCAGTGGATGATGAACGCGCTGCTGCGTCGCCTCGAGCATCGCAATCGCTCCGGCTGGGTCGTCCAATCCCCACAGTTGGATGCGCTGCATGTTGACGGCGAGACGCACGAGCTGTTCCTCGTCTGTCACCGCCTCCATCGCCTGCGCGGCCACTGCATAGGACTCGTCGAAGTGGCCGTTCTCGTACAATGCCTCGCTCAGCGGGGCGATCGCCTCGAGTCCGGCACCGGCGGCGACGGCGACCCTGGCGAGGCGGATCGTCAGGTCGTAGTCCTTTCCAGCCAACGCCGATTTCGTCGCTCGGGTCAGCGCCGCCCGATCCGAGACGACGCCGGCATCGAGCCGCCAGATCACACAACGCAGGTCATCGCCGCGTCTGCGCAGGCCGAGCGTTTCCAACTCGTCGGCTTGACGTCGCAGGATGCGGCGTCGCGACGACTCCGGCAGGCCGGCCCGGATCGAATCGCCGAACAGCGGATGCGACAGGCGGACCTCACGACGCATACCGTTGCGGGTCGTCTTGGCGATGCCGAGCCGCTCGAGTTCGGCGATCTCTTCACCGAAACCCTGGGTCTCGATCGATCCGAGGCCGAGCGGCTCGCACAGCGCCAAGGTGTCGGCGAGTTCCAACGTGCGGGCATCGAGACCAGCAAGCCGCTCAGTCACGAGATCGAGCAGAAGACGTGTGCCGTTCAATTCACCCTCCGCCGCCCACACCCCGTAGTTGCTGACGATCTGCCCGGAACCCAATGCGCCGCGGACGAGTTCACGCAGGTACAGCGCATTGCCCTGTGAGGACTCCCAGAGCGCCATCTCCAATGATGATGTCAGCTCCCCGCCGAGGACTTTGCGAGTCAGCTCAGCCGTGTCGGCCCGATCGAGCGGTCCGAGATCGACGCGGATGAGTCGCTCGCTGCGCAGCAACGTGGCGAGACCCGACGGCAGTTCCTGCGTGCTGCGCTGCGTCGCCAGCAGCCTGATTGCCCGCACGTGCACCAGCTGCACCAGCAGTGCCGTCGAAGCATCGTCCAGATGTTGCACGTCGTCGACGAACAGGAGAAACGGTTCGGCTCCGATCGCTCGACGAACCGTCGTGAACATCGCCAATGCAGCACCGGAGGAGCTGGCGATATCGACGGCCGCTTGTGTCAGCAGATGCGCAATCGCCCCGAACGGAATCGTTCGCAGTGTCGGGTTGGCGACACAACGGCCGCGACGGTCGGCGGTGAACGACGAATTTTCGTAGCACTCCTCTGCAAGGCGCGACTTCCCGACGCCTGCGGGGCCGCAGACCAGGATCACACTCACGTTGTCGTCGTCCAACGCCTCGGCCAGGGACGCCGCCTCGATCGCTCGACCGACGAACGGCCACCTAAGAGGGACGCGGGGAATCACGAGGTCGCACCAGAACGAAGTCACCGACGGTCATGAGTTCACAGATCTTCTCAGAATACGACGGAGCGCAGCGCCAACTCGAACACGACGCCGATGCAACGCCGTTGGCCGCGCCGGCGCCTCGTCGAACCGTCAACCCGATCGGGCCCAGTCGATGGACAGCTCGTGCACATTGAGCGGGTTCACGAGTATCGGCAGCGAACCACCCAGCTGCACCCTGGCGAGAAACCGTTGCGGAACGAGCTCCTTGTGGCTGATGGGGACGGCCGTCGCCCCTGCGAGGAGGACGGTCAGGTCGAACTCGAGAATCGGATCGTGGTTCACATACGAGCCGGTGGCACGGACGCCCACGACGGTGGCACTGGCGCTGACGGCATCGTCGCTGCGTTGGTAATCGTCTCGCTTCTCTTGCACGATTGAATCGTGCCGTTTGCCGAAGACGTTGTCATGAGCAGTCCATTGCTCATTCGTCGAAATCGTTCACGCCGGCTGCGCGACGGCGTTCGGGAGTAGCCGCCGCGACAAATGAGTAGGTCGCTACTCAGGACAAGTCGCTGCGCTGATGTTGTAGTGGTCATCGTTCGAAACGTTCACACGTCGTCACCCGGGCGGTGTCGACCATCACTCAGGAGTTCAATCACCATGTCCCGCTTCACCAGCACCGTCACCACCATCGCCGCATTCGCCGCCCTCTCGCTGGGGGTCGCCGCCTGCAGCAGCGCCACCGATGCCAACGCACAGCTCAAGAAGGCCGGCGTCGACATCTCCGACAACGGCAAGGGCCTGCCGGCAACCTTTCCGAAGGCGGACATCCCGTTGCCGAGCCTCAAGCTGTCGAGTGGTGCCGGAACGCCGGACGGCTCGTACGCCCTTCGTTATGCCTCGACCGACGCTCAGAAGGACAGCGACGCCTACAAGGCAGCGTTGAAGGCGGCGGGCTTCAAGGTCACCGCAGAATCGTCGACCCCGGCGCAGGCAGCGTTGCCCGCCGGGATCGCCTTCGTGGCAACGTCACCGAAATGGATGGTGTCGGTCGGAACATTCGGACCGGGATCGGCTGACGGCAACTACATGGGCATCGCCGCCACACCGATCGCCTGACTGCTCGTCGCCAATCCGTCCGGCGGGCAGCGCGCGGCAGGCGGCAACAACAGATCCAGCGGTGGACAGCGTGGTCCATCGCTGGATTTCGTTGGATTTCGTTGGTTTCCTCGACGCTCCGACCAAGCCGTGGCCCGATCCGCCGGCAGCCCGGATGATCGAGTTTCGCACGGCAACATGCTGCTCGGTGGTGTGTGGGCAAGCACTGCGAGACAACATGGGAGGATGGTTGAAGAAGTTTCGAAGCACACCCCCGGCCCACTGACGGGGATACGGGTGCTCGATTTCGGCAGAGTGCTGGCGGCGCCCCACTGCGGCCGCACGCTGCGCGATCTCGGCGCCGAGGTCATCAAGATCGAGGCTCCGACCGGTGACATGACCCGCTCGTCGAACCCGAGAGTCAATTCGATCGCCACCTACTTCACCCAGCAGAATGCCGGCAAGTCGTGCATCAGCCTCGACCTGTCGAAGCCGGAGGGTGCCGACATCGTTCGACGGCTCGCTGTCGAGAGCGACGTCGTGCTGGAGAACTTCCGAGTCGGCGTGATGGCCAAATACGGGCTCGGTTACGAGGACCTGCAGCACCTGAATCCCCGGCTGATCTTCTGCTCGATCACCGGCTTCGGTGCGACCGGGCCGTGGAAGGGCCGTCGGGCCTATGCACAGGTCGCGCAGGCGGAATCGGGCTACGGGTGGACGACATCGACGCGCATCGGGCGCCCGTTCCTGAGCGAGCCGATGAGCCATGGTGACGTCTACAGCGCCCTCCAGGCGACGATCGCGATACTTGCGGCACTGCACCAACGCGAGGTCACCGGCGTCGGGCAGCACATCGACGTGTCGATGATGGAGACACTCCTGGTGGTCAACGAACACTTGCACGCCGAGTTGCTCGACCCCGCGGCGCTGCATCCGGACGAGCAGATCATCAGCTATCAGCCGCACGATTATCTTGTCGTCACCACGCTCGATGGCCGCACGGCTTCGTTGCCGGGCCACCCAGCGGAGAACGGGACGTTTCCTTCGTTCTGCAAGGCGTTCAACTGTGTCGAACTGCTGGACGACACACGGTTCGCGTCCACGGCGTTGCGCTTGCAGCATTTCGAAGCGCTGTACGAGCTCTTGGACGCCGCAGCGTCGAAATTCGCCACCTATGAGCAACTCGATGATGCGCTGGACGCCGTCGGGCTGGCCTGCGGTGAGATCCGCTCACCGAGCGAGGCCGCCGCAACAGACTGGGCCGCAGCGAGAGGAGCGATCGCCACGATCTCCGACCGCGGCGAAGGAACGCTGCGCATCCCGAATACGCCGTGGCATTTCTCCGGCGCGTGGACCGGGGTCAGAGGGGAGGCGCGCTACCGAGGCGAGGACAACAGGATCGTGTTGAAAGAAGTCGCCGGGTATTCCGACGACGACATCGATCGCCTCGAGGCCGATGGTGTCCTGTCGAGCCGGATGCCCAAGCGATGAGCGAGATCTCCATCGTCGGTGCCGGATCGGTTGGCACCTTCTTCGCCGCCCACCTTGCAGCGCTCGGACACGACATCGTCGCCTGCGTTCGCCGGCCGTTCCAGGAATATCGCGTCGATTCCGCTACATCGCCGATCACGGCACCGGCGGTATCCGTCACCGATCCGTCACAGATCGCCGGCCCTTCCACGTGGGTCTTCGTCGCCGTCAAGGCTCACCAGACGGCGGGTGCTGCCGAATGGTTCGACGTTCTGTGTGGCGCGTCGACCAAGGTTGTCGTGATGCAGAACGGCGTCGAGGGTGTCGAGCGGTTGACGCCATACGTCCACGGAGCGGAGATCATCCCTTCCGTTGTGTACTGCGGGTCCGAACTGATCGAGCCCGGTCATGTTCGCCATAGCAACAATGGCTATCTCATCGTCGCCGATACCCCTTCCGCTCATGCCCTCGCCTCCCTGTTCGATGGCAGCCCTGCGACGATCACGATCAGCAACGACTACGTGACAGATGAGTGGCGCAAGCTCGGAATCAACACGGTCGCCAACGGGATCACTGCGCTGACTTCTCGGCGGTTGGAAGTACTCGCAGCGCCCGGCATGAACGCCATTGCCCGGCGCATCCTGTACGAGGGATGGGCGGTCGGCCGCGCCCTCGGTGCCGACCTGACCGACGAACAGGCCGAGCAGTTGCTCGGATATCTGACGACGACCCGAAGCGAGGGTGGCACCTCGATGCTGTGGGACCGCCTGGCCGGCCGGTCCACCGAACACGACGCGCTCTATGGCGCCGTCGTGCGGCACGGAGCCGCGCTCGGTATCCCCACACCGACGAACGAAACGATCCTTGCGTTGCTGGCTGCAACCAGCCCGCCCTGAGACAACCCGATCGTGGCGATGGGGTTCAGTAGCCGGGGGCCGGTTCCCAGAGATCGAACGGGTTCCCCTGATCGTCCAGGCACGACGCTGCCCCGCCGCTGGCGTACTCGTCCTGCGATACGACTGTCCCGCCGAGTTCACGGACCTTTGCGACATAGGACGCGACGTTGTCGACCCGGTAGTAGAGGTGTGGTTTACCAGCTTCTTCGTTGTCGGTGAAGCCGAGTGGCATCGTCGTATTTCCGACGTGGCGGTACGAACCGCCGGCCGAACCAGCGGTGGCCGGCTCCGATTCCCAACCGAACAACCCACCGAAGAACGTCGCCGCCTTGTCGACGTCGGCGACACCGATCGTGTAGTACCCGACCTCGACGACCGCCGCGGCGGCGAGGTCCGCCGACCGATCTGCAGCAGTTCCGTCTGCTGCCACATCGCCGAAACTGCTCGCGAAACCCTCCGATGCGCTACGGGCCGCCATCTCCTCGTTCGATATCGCTTCGATCTGCGTCGCCAATGTCCACTTGTGCCCGAACGGATCGACGAACGTCGCCGTGCGCTCTCCGTAGAACTGGTCGGACGGCGGGCGCAGGCCGATCGCGCCGGCATCGACGGCGGCAGCGAAGGCGCTATCGACGTCGGCGACATGAAGTTGAAGATTCACGGAGGTCCCACCGATCGTCGTCGGGCTGAGCACATCCATCTCGGGATATTCGTCTGCGAGGTAGAACGCTGCTCCACCGACATGCATCTCCGCATGTCCGACGCGGCCGTCGTCTGCGACCATTCGCACCGTCTCGGTGGCACCGAGCACCGTTGCGTAGAACGTCATCGCTGCAGCGGCGTTGCTGCAGCAGAGGTACGGGATCAGGACGTTGATCGTGACCGGAGCCGGTTGGTCAGTGATTGCTGCGGTGTCGGTCATGGTGATCTCCTGTGGTGTGGTGTTCGGGACTCGTGTGGCGCGGCGCGCCGGCGCCTCGATATCGGTGATCGCCTCGGTCAGACCGAGTTCTGTGGCGAGGCGGCTCCGCAGTTCGCGGCGGAAACGGTCGCTCGGTTGCAGGACGGTGCCGGCCGCTGTCGCGGCCATCGTTTCGAACTCGGCGAGGGCGTCGAAGGGATCAGGACTCGGCATCGTCACTCCCCTCGTAACTCGACCGGAAGGCGATGCGGGCCCGTACGAGCAGCGCCTCGGTTGCGTGGATCGTCCTGGCGAGTTGCTCAGCGACCTCGGGAACGGGGAGACCGTCGAGATAACGCAGGGTCAAGGCAAGCCGATGGGGGGCTCCGAGCGTCGCCAGCACCTGTTGGGCGCGCATCATTTCCAACTGCACATCCCACGGGTCGTCGTCAGCGGCAGCCTCCAACAGGTGCAGCCGGCGTTCGTCGCGTTCGGAGCGGCGCCAGTGGTCGACGAGCTTGTGGCGGGCGACGCCGATCAGCCAGGCGACGTTCAGATCCGCCTTGCCCTGTTTCGCTGCTGCTGCGGCGGCCAAAAATGTTTCGGCGGTCAGGTCCTCCGCTGTCACCACGTCCGGCGTCCGCCTGAGGAGGTACCGGTAGACGTCATCGAGCGACGACTCGTACAACCGCATCAGCGCGCGGCGCTGATCATCGCCGAGATGATCAGCAACGAGTGCTCCGGCCACTTCCACAACCACATCATCGTCTCAGGCAGCCGTCCTCCGACGCCCTGGAAAAAGAAAGCGGCGAGCCCCACTGGGACTCGCCGCTTTCAGTTCACGAAGTGGCCGGTCGGCCACGTGGGATTACTTGACGGTGACGGTTGCGCCGGCGTCTTCGAGCTTGGTCTTGGCCTTGGCGGCGTCGTCCTTGCTGACCTTCTCGAGCACGGCCCGCGGGGCGGCGTCGACGACGTCCTTGGCTTCTTTGAGGCCGAGGCTCGTCAGTTCACGCACGACCTTGATGACCTGGATCTTCTGGGCGCCAGAGGATTCGAGGACGACGTCGAACTCGTCCTGCTCTTCTACCTCGACAGCGGCGGCAGCGCCGCCACCGACGGCGGCAACGGCGACCGGGGCAGCAGCAGTGACACCGAACTTCTCTTCGAACGACGACAGCAGTTCGGACAGTTCGAGGACGGTGAGGCTGGAAATTTCATCGAGAATCGATGCAATAGTCATGATTGTTTCTCCTAAGAAATGGTTGTTGTTGTGGGTACTGACTGGGCACCCGGTTGGTGGCGATCTGTTTTCGCCGGGTTCCGACGGCTCAGGCCGCCGATTTCTGTTCGATGAGGGCCTTGAGGCCGTAGGCGAAGTTGCGCGGCAGAGCCTGCAACAGGCCGGCAGTCTTGACGAGCGGTGCCTGGAAGGCACCGGCGATCTGTGCCAGCAGGACGTCTCGCGTCGGCAGGTCGGCGAGGACCTGGACGTCTTTCTCGGACAGCATTTTCGTGCCGAGTGCGCCGCCCTTGACGATCAGCAGCGGATTCGTCTTGGAGAGTTCCCGCAGAGCCTTGGAGGCCGCGGCAACATCGCCGGTGACGAACGTCAGTCCGACCGGGCCGGTGAGCACCGACGACAGGTCGCCGAGACCGGATTCGTCGGCTGCCCGACGCACCAGCGTGTTCTTGTACACCTTGTATTCCGCTCCGGCTGTGCGCAGTTCCCTGCGCAACTTGGCGAGCTGTCCAACGGACAGGCCGCGATACTCGGTCACCAGAATCGCCTGAGCTTCGCTCATGCGCTGCTTGACTTCCTCGACGACCGCGACCTTCGCAGGACGCGGGTTGGTTGTCAGAACGTTTCCCATATACATACACCTCCTTTCGCTTTCGTCTGTTCGCTACGACTCGGGTGCTCGCAAAAGCGAACACCGCGAGGAGCGATCAGAACCTGCGAGATGCGGGTGCGGAACCATCCATCAGGGGTTCACCTCGGCTGGGGGGTGGAGACCCATTGTCTCGAAACGAATGTGACGAGAACCAGCTGTCTGCGGCGAGCGACCGTAGTTTTGTTGTCGGTCGAGACTAACGGCGCAATCGAGTGCATTGCTACCACGGCGTCACCCGATTGACCTGCGGAATCCGGCGGCGAAGTACAGTCCGACGTATGAAACGGGCCGGATTCTCTGTTGCTGCTGTCCTCGCTCTGCTGACGGCGTGCGGAAGCAACGCTCCGAAAACGGCGGCGACGGACGCCACGACGACCTCCGGTTCGGCGACAGTGGGTGCAACCGCTGCGGTCACAACGGCACCGGCGGTCACGGTCATCGTGACCGTGGTCGTGACGAACCCGTCCACCGTTGCCGCAGACGCCAGCGTTGGAGCAGACGCCACCGTTGCGTTGAAGACCGTCGCGCCGACGCCACCACTGACGGCACCGAAGCCGAAGACAACCACAACCAGGGCAACAACATCGGGTACCAAGGCGCAGGGTTCCTCGACCGTGCCCTCGACGAACCTCACGACGCCGCCGGCACTGTACAAACCGGTGAGCCCCCCGACGCTTCCAAAGGATCACACGACAGAGGTGCCGGCCGATGGAGATCTGCCGAACGGGGTCTACTGGGCGCAGTACTCCGGCGGCGGGAAGTTCGCTCCGACCGTCGCACTCCGTGAAGCCTTCTTCGGCGACGCCTGCGTCACGGAGGCCACGAAGGACGGCGCTACATGCGAGGACGACATCTACATCCCCGACACTCCAGATCGGGAAATCGACTTGACCTTGGCGAGCAATGTGAAGCTGACCGTCAGTGACGCGACGACACAGAAGAGCTACCAGATCACACCGGACGAATTGGTCCGTATCCGCGCAAGCAGCCCGAGCGCCGGAGCCCCTGACAACTTCTCGTTCACCCCGTTCGCCTTCTTGGCGACGGTCTCGGGCGCCAAGGTGACCAAGTTCGAGCAGGTCTGGACACCGTAGCCCGCAGCCGACAGGGTCATCGATCGGCGAATGGGTCATCATCGCCGTGGCCGTTAGCCTTCAAGGCGATGTCAGAATTGCGAAGAAGCGTCCTCGCACAGACTCCTGCCCATGCCTCCGGCGCTGCTGAAAGCCTCGTGCGACAAGGGTTCGTCGTCGAGGCACAGCAGTCGACGTGGATCGTCCTGCGGAAGAAGCGCCGACGCGGCGACGAGATCGTGACGATCATGATCACGGAACCGACGCCTCAACAGGGCCACCAGGCACTCCCTCCGGCCGGCAGCCAGCAGGCACCCGTGCGACGCGAGGTTGTTCCGCTCTACGACGCTCCGAAGATTCCGCCGAACGCTCCACGATCCGCTGATGGTCAGTGGTGGTGGGACGGCCGGCAATGGCTGCCGGTACGGTGAGAAACCCGTTCGGCGGGCGCCGCGAAGAACTCCGCGTGCTGCGCCAACGTTCAGCGGAGAACCTGTTGTTTGCCGCACTCGTCGGAGGCATCACCGGCCTGTGGGTGTCGATGCTCGAATGGATCGTCAACGTTCTGATCTTCGATCACGTCCTTCGCCTCGACCTGTGGATCCTCGCGCTCGCTCCGGTCATCGGCCTGGTCATCTCGGAGATCGTCCGGCGGTACGCAGGCCCACGGGTGTCGCCATCGACAGCCGACGAGTACCTCCATGCATTTCACGATGAGCACTACGACCTCGGCGTACGCGCCCTGGTCGTGCGGACCATCGCCGGCATCAGCACGGTCGGTTCGGGCAATGCGATGGGTCTGGAGGCGCCGGCGCTGTACGCCGGCGCCACGATCGGATCACAGTTGCAGCGCCGCCTTCCGAGGGTGTTTGCGACGACCGATCGCCGGACACTGATGGTCGCCGGCGCCGCCGCCGGCGTATCGGCAGTGTTCAAGGCACCAGCGACCGGAGCAGTGTTCGCCCTCGAGGTGCCGTACCGGGACGACCTCGCCAGGCGGATGGTCCTGCCTGCTCTGGTGTCAGCGGCCTTCAGTTATCTGGTCTTCGCGGCGATCAACGGGACGACCCCGCTGTTTGCGATCGTCGGCAACCCCGTGTTCCGCCTTGCCGATCTGCTCGGCGCTCTCGGGCTCGGCGTCGCCGCCGGGCTCGGTGCCAGAGTGTTCGCCAAAATGGTGCGCATCGCCAAGTCGATGATCGCCGCCGCGCCGGTACCGCGGCACGTCATCGTCGGCGGGTCGCTCGTCGGGCTGTTCGTCCTGTGCCGGCTGGCGACCGGCCAGAACCTGTCGCTGTCGCCGGGCTACAACGTCATCGCCTGGGCGATCCTGCCCGGCCACAGCTTCGCCGTCGTGATGGCGGTACTGGCGATCCGCTGTGCCGGATCGGCGCTCGGCGTCGCCGGAGGCGGAGCAGCCGGTCTGTTCGTTCCGCTCGTGGTCGGCGGCACGCTGATCGGCCGGGCGGCCGCCGGCCTCATCGATCCGAAGAACATCACGCTGTTCAGCGTCATCGGTGCTGCCGCTTTCCTCGGCGCCGGCTACCGGGTTCCGCTGGCAGCGGTGATGTTCGTCGCCGAGACCACCGGCCATCCCGGCTTCATCGTTCCGGGCCTGATCGCCGCTGTTGCCGCAGAGCTGGTGATGGGGACCTCATCGATCACCAGCTACCAACTCGATCCGCAACAGTTCACCGACCTACACGGCGACTCGACCTAGCGACCCAGCCGGAGCGAGCGAACGATGAAAGTCGCAGCGCCACCCGGATGTCAGACGGTGACTTCTGGCTTCAGTCGGTTCGTGTCGACCTTGACGCCAGGTCCCATCGTCGAGCTGAGGGTGATCGTGCGCAGGTAGCGGCCCTTGGCTGCTGCCGGTTTGGCACGCAGCAACTCGTCGAGCAGCGCACGCAGGTTCGTTTCGAGGGCAGCAACCTCAAAACTCGCCTTGCCGACGGGAACGTGGATGTTGCCGTAACGGTCGGTGCGGTATTCGACCTTGCCGCCTTTGAATTCGGTGACTGCCCGAGCCACGTCGTTGGTGACGGTGCCGGTCTTCGGGTTCGGCATCAGACCACGAGGTCCGAGCACGCGCCCGAGACGGCCGACCATCGGCATCAGGTCCGGCGTGGCGATGGCGATATCGAAGTTGAAGTTGCCCTTCTCGACCTCGGCGGCGAGGTCGTCGGCACCGACGATGTCGGCACCGGCCTCACGGGCGGCGACGGCGGCATCGCCAGCTGCGAACACGGCGACGCGAACGTCTTTGCCGGTACCGGCCGGCAGGGCGACCGTGCCGCGGATGATCTGGTCGGCCTTGCGGGGATCGACGCCGAGGCGGATCGCCGCTTCGACTGATTCGTCGAACTTCGCCGCGGCGAGTGACTTGACGAGGCCGAGGGCCTCCGTCGGACTGAACAATTGAGCGCTGTCGTATTTCTTGGCAGCGTCGACGAGCTTCTTGGTGTGCGCCATGGTGGCTCCCTCATCCTTTCATCGGCCCGTCGGCGAGGTCGTCCGGACGGTGCTGGTTTGGTGTGTTCGTTCCGGTGCAGTGCACCGGGGTGCCGGTCAGAGAGGACCAGCGATCCGGCTATCAGCCGGAGATCTTCAGGCCCATCGAACGGGCGCTGCCACGGATCTGCTGCTTGGCAGCGTCGAGGTCATAGGCATTGAGGTCCGGCATCTTGATCTTGGCGACCTCTTCGATGTCTGCCTCGGTCACGGTGCCGATGATCTCCTTGCCGGGGTTCTTGGAACCCTTCGGGAGCTTGGCCTTCTGCAGCAGCAGGACGGGCGCCGGCGGCGTTTTGAGGATGAAGGTGAAGGTGCGGTCTTCGAAGACCGTGATCTCCACCGGAATGATGGTGCCGATCTGTGATTCCGTCGCAGCGTTGTACTGCTTGACGAACTCCATGATCGGCACGCCGTGCGGCCCCAATGCAGTACCGACTGGCGGGGCCGGAGTGGCCTTGCCAGCAGGAATCTGGATCTTGACGATTGCTGCAACCCTTTTTTTCGCCATGACGACGGGAACCTTCTTTGACTATGACTTCGAGAACGAGAGCATTGAGAACGGGGAATTGGTCGTGGAGAGCCGATCGGCCCGCCGAGTGGGATGTCGCTGTTAGAGCTTGGCCACCTGGGCGAAGTCCATTTCGACGAGCGTGTCGCGGCCGAAGATGTTGACCAACACCTTGAGCTTCATGTGATCGGCGTTGATCTCGGCGACCGTACCGTTGAAATCGGCGAACGGGCCTTCCTTGACACGGACACCCTCTCCGACGTCGTATTCCAGCTTCGGCTTGCGACGAGGAGTGGCCTCCTGGCCGTCGCCCTTGGCGGTGAGGAACGTGTCGACTTCGCGGCGTGACAACGGCGTCGGCTTCTTGTCGAAGCGTGCCTGGCCGACGAAACCGGTGACACCCGGCGTGTTGCGGATGCAGTACCACGACTCGTCGTCCATCTCGCAACGAACGAGCAGGTAACCCGGGAAGACTTTCTTCTGGACGATCTGCTTGCGGCCGTTCTTGAACTCGACGACTTCTTCCATCGGGATGACGATCTCGAAGATCCGCTCTTCCATGTTCATCGACTGGATACGAGCGCCGAGGTTGACCTGGACCTTCTTCTCGTAGCCGGACTGCGTGTGGACGACGTACCACTTGCCGGGGCGAAGCCACGGGGCGTCGACGACGGGAATTTCCTCCTCTTCGCTGTCCTCCGACGAGGTCAGATCGAAGGAGGTCACGGGTCCGTCGGAGTCGTCGGAATCTGCATCGTCGTTCGGAGCGAAGGCCTCGTCTTCGGAGACGACGGTCGGTGATTCGGCAGCAGAGTCGTCGAGGACGGTGTCGCCCGGCTCGATGTCGGTGGTCTCGTCGTCGATTGCTTCGTGTGTGGCCGCGTTGTCGGTCATTGTGTCGTCGCTCATATCAGCTCTTGTACAGCCAGTCTTGGAATAGTCCGAATAGTGCGTCGAGGCCACCGACATAGGCGGTCAGGATCAGCACCGTGATCAGCACGATGATCGAATATCGGCGAACTTCTTCCCACGATGGCCAGGCGACCTTGCGCATTTCGGCGCGAACTTCACGGAAATATTGCGGGATGCTCGTGCGCTCTTCGTCCGGCTTCTTCGCCGGTGCGGTCGCCCGAGGGGCGCGTTTGGGATTGCCCTGTTCATCCAGGGCACCCATCTTGCGCATCTGGCGCTTTTGCTCTCGGTTGAGATCGGTGGACATGTGTCGCTATCTCGCAGGTTCTGTCGAGTTGAAGTTCGTCGCCGGACCAGTGTGGCACCGCGTGGGTTCAGCTTGCAGGGCAGGAGGGAGTCGAACCCCCGACCGTCGGTTTTGGAGACCGATGCTCTACCAGCTGAGCTACTGCCCTTTGCAGGGATAGGGCCGGATGACCCTCTGGATGTTCGGGTCCAAAGGCTACCAGCGCTACCCCGTTAGAGGTTTTCGGGCCGAGCGAGCTCGGCAGACGTGTTGTGATGCCGAGCAGAGCTCAGCGAGTTTCCTTGTGGCTCGTGTGACGACGGTCGTTTGCGCAGTACTTCTTCATCTCGAGGCGCTCGCGATCGTTGATCTTGGATTTGGTGGTGATGTAGTTACGGCGCTTGCACTCGGTGCACTCCAACGTAATTTTCACTCGCTTGTCGTTCTTCGGCATGGCCGACTACCTCTTTCGAAAGCTTCGTATGTGTTATTTGGTGATCTTGACGACGCGGCCGGCGCCGACAGTGCGGCCACCTTCACGAATCGCGAAACGAAGACCCTCGTCCATGGCGATCGGCTTGCCCAACTCCACAGAGATCATGATGTTGTCGCCAGGCATCACCATCTC
>JANXUF010000092.1 GCA_025356335.1 Actinomycetes bacterium | reverse complement strand
CTGTTGTCGTTGCGTGCTTCGGCCTGGAGTTCGACGATCACTGATCGCGCTGTGTCGAAGGTGCTGTCCCGGCGGAGCAGGCACAGGGCAGCGTACCCTCGTTGTCGAAACGATGAACCGCCTCCGATCCGTCGTCGCCTGATCGAACGACCCGCCTGTCCGGTCGCTGCGGCTTGCGGGACGTCGCCTCGAATTACAGCCTGACGAGGTGGGCTTCGACGGCGGCGAACCACTCGCCGGGGTGCGTGAGCTGTGGAGAATGGTAGGCACCGGCGACGACGGTCAGCTGTCCGTCAGGCACCTCGGCGGCGAGTTCGGGCGCTTGGTCGACGAAGGGGTGATCGTGCTCGCCGACGATGACCGTGACGGGGACAGCGATTTCGCCGAGGCGGCCGCGGACAGACACCCTGTCGCGCTCGAACAACGCCAAACCGAGCGCCTTCATGGCATACGGGTCGAACGCTGCGGCCATCTCGTCCTTGACCCGTTGCCATTCGGCTGACGTTGCTGCGGCGATCAACGGCTCCTCCGGGTTGGTCATCGCCGACAGGTCAGGCAGCCCGTCTGCGGGGTCGTAGGCCTCGACGAAGGCGGTCATCAATTCGGCGATCTCCTCCGACGGCGAGACGAACGACCACGCGCTGGTGTCCATCAAAATCAGCGATCGCACGAGGTCCGGCCTGGCGAGTGTCACGCGAAGGCTGATCGCGCCACCCATCGAATGGCCGAGCAGATCCACCGGTCTGCCCACTTCGGCATCGAGGAAGGCGATCACGTCGGCGGCCAGCCGGTCGATCGAGTAGCGCTCGACCGTCCTCAGCTTCTGCGACCGACCATGGCCGCGATGGTCGATCGACACGACCTGCCGTCGCTCGGCGAGCGGTTCGATCTGCATGGCGAAGTCGTGCGAGGAGCCGGAGAAGCCGTGGCATAGCAACAACGGGGGGCTGTCGCCGTGCGTGCCCCACCCGTCCCACGCCAGCATCACGTCGTCGACGGTGAACGTTCGGGTCAGGTCGTTGATCACGTGGCGACCGTAGCCGCCTGGCACGTTTCGAGGAGATCTGCAGCCGTTGGTCGAAGGATCAGCGATCTGGCGCCAACGGCGACTGCGGTATGGTGCGTTCCGTCATCGGACCTGCGAGCGCACGCCGCACGTCGGTCTGGCGACGACGACGTCGATGGGGGACGAAGATGGCGGCGAGAAGGTCGAGGAGGTCCTGAAGATGCACCACGCGGTCGAGTCAGGTGGGAACGCAGCGGAGATTCGGCGATGAGCTACGAGGCGATCCTCCGCCCGATCACGCTCGGCACGATCGAGATCCCCAACCGCGTCGTACGGGCACCGCACCTCACGCAGTACACCAGTAGGGGTCAGGTGACCGACCAGTTCGTCGCCTACCACGAGGCCCGTGCCCGTGGCGGTGTCGGGTTGTCGATCCTCGAAAGTGCGACGGTCGACCGCAGCGTCAGCCCGGCGCCGCTCGACGCATCCAGCGACCGGGTCGTCGACGGCCTGGCGAGGGTTGCCGATGTCGTGCACACACATGGGATGCGGGTCTTCGGTCAGCTCTATCACGGCGGCAACCAGGTCGCCCCACTCGACGGATCAGCCCCATGGTCGGCGTCGACGATCCCCGGCTGGACACTCGGCCTACCGGCGCGCTCGATGACGCCGGCGATGATCGAGCACGCCGTCCACTCGTTCGCCGCCGCCGCCGGACGGGTCAAGGCGGCCGGCCTCGACGGCGTCGAGCTGCATGCCGCACACGGGTATCTGATCGCCCAGTTCCTGTCGCCGCTGACCAATTGCCGCTCCGACGACTACGGCGGGCCGATCGACCAGCGGGTGCGCTTCGCGCTGGAGATCCTGCAGGCCGTGCGTGACGAGGTCGGTCCTGGCTTCCCGGTCGGCATCCGCCTCTCCGGCAACGAGCGGCTGCCCGGCGGGCTCGACAACGAGGCATGTGTGGAGATCGCCAAGCTGATCGACGACTCCGGTCTGGTGAACGTCATCGACGTGTCAGCCGGCGTCTACCAGTCGATGAACAAGATGATCGGTCCGATGAACGAGCCGCGCGGCTACGAACTGCCGGACTCGGTCGCCGTGGCCCGCGCCGTCACCACGCCGTGCATCGTCACCGGCCGCGTGCTGACACTCGCCGAGGCCGACGCCATCGTCGCGCGGGGCGATGCGGCAATGGTGTCGATGGTGCGGGCGACGATCGCAGACCCCAACCTGGTGCGCCGTGCGATAGCCGGCATCAACCCTCGTCCATGCATCGGATGCCTGCACGGCTGCTTCGGCGGTTTGTACGTCAAGGACCTCGGCTGCACGGTCAACGCCACCGTCGGACGGGAGTCGTCGCTCGACGATGACGACCCCGGCACAGCGCACGCCCGACGCCGCGTGCTCGTCGTCGGCGGCGGACCGGCCGGACTCGAAGCGGCGCGTGTTGCCGCCACCCGCGGTCACGACGTCGTGCTGTTCGAGCGCGAGCATCGCCTCGGCGGACAGCTCCGTCTCGCCCGCCTCACCCCCGACCGGGCTGACATCGGACTGATCGTCGACTGGCTCGTCGAGGAGATCGGCCGCCTCGGCGTCGACGTCCGCCTCGGTCAGGCCGTGACGGCGGAGGCAGTCACAGCGCTCGGACACTTCGACCTGGCGATCGTAGCCACCGGCCCGTCGGCACGGGCAGCACTGCAGCTCGGACGCCCGACGGTCGAGTTGACGTCCACCGCTTCGACGCCGGTGTTCAGCTCATGGGAAGTGCTCAACGGGGTCCACAGCCTGCCTCGAGGACCGGTGATCATGCTCGACGACGTCGGACATATGGAGGGAATGAGCGTGGCCCAACACCTCGTCGCCAACGGCTGCGACGTCACCGTCGTCACCAGGTTCAACGAACTCGCCAGTCTCATCCAGCCCGCATGGGCGACGTGGTCCGCCAAGGAGTACCTCGCCGGCGCAGGGGTCGTACTGCGCGGCCGATCGTTCGTCAGCGAGGTGGGCGACGGCACCGTCACCGTCTCCTCGCTCGACGGCGCCGCCGATACCGAACTGCCGGCAGAGGCCGTCGTCCATGTCACGTTCCACGAGCCGAATCTCGAGCTCGCCACCGTGTTGGAGGCAGTCGCCACGGAAGTCCGCGTCATCGGCGAGGCACGCACGCAACGATTCCTGACGGCTTCGATCGGCGACGGGTACGAGGCTGGTCGATCGCTGTAAGCAGCACATACCGACTGACGCGACGTCGCCAGCGGGTGCTGCTCAATAACGCAGCACATACCGACTGACGGCGGGCGGTCCTCGCCCTCACAACCGCGTCGTCGAACGTCACCGTGACCTTTTCCGCACGGGGACCGATCGGTTCAGGCTGTTGCCTGGGCGTCGAACGTCTTGTCGATACGGTCGAAGCGGCGGCGGATCGAGGCACGGCTCTCGTCGTGCGGCAGGACATAGAGCCGGTTGTGGATCACTGCCTGCACGGTGAGTTCGGCGACATCTTCGACGGCGAGGACCCGGCCGGCGCTCGGCGCATCCTCGTCGGAAGGCTCCGGCACCGTGTGCATGTCGTCGCCGTATTCGTCGCTGCGATTTCGTTCCGAGGCGGTGATGTTCGTGCCGACGCGCATCGGGCACAGTACGGAGACACCGATGCCGTGCGGACGCATCTCACGCGACAACACCTCGGCCATCGCCACCACGCCGTACTTGGCGACGCAGTACGGCCCGAGACCCTCGTTGGCGACGAGGCCGGCGAACGAGGCCGTGAACAGCACGTGGCCGCCTTCGCGCTGTTCGACCATACGCGGCACGAACGACTCGATGCCGTGGATCGGACCCCACAGATCGACGTCGACGATCCATCGCCAATCCTCGTGCGTCATCTCGATCATCGGACCGGAGACAGCGACACCGGCATTGTTGAACACGAGGTGCACGCCGCCGAACACCCCGAAGGACTCGTCGGCGAGCGCCTGCACCTGCTCACGCTTGCTCACATCACAGCGAAACCCACGCGTGTCGTAGCCGGCCTCGGTGAGTTCGGCAACGGCGTTGTCGAGCGCCGTCTGTTCGACATCGGCGAGCATCACCTTCGCTCCCCTGGCAGCGAACAGCCTGGCCGTCGCCAGTCCGATGCCACTGCCGCCACCGGTGACGACGACCCCTTTGCCTGCGAACGTATCCACGAGCGCTCCCCCTTCGATGGCTCGGCGCATGGGCCGAAGCATGGTCAGAGTCTCGCCGCTCACCCACCCCCGGTGCGAAGCGGTCAGGTCGCCGGCTCCGGCGTGCTAACGTCAGGCGCAGTTACGGCTTCCCCCGTCGTCATCACACTGTTCGTCGTGTTCCGGGAGACTGCCATGTCATATACGCGCCACCGCCCTCATCTGCACAACCGTCGCCAGACCCTGCGCCTGGCGATCGAAACCGAGCCGATCGATCTGTGGTTGCCACCGGTCGACGAGCCGATTTTCATCGACAATTTCGGTGCTGCAGCGTCGATCGCCTGCTGGATCAATGACGGCCCGCTCACCTCACAGGCGTTGATCCTGATGGACGCCCATCGCCAGATCACAGCGATTCTCCTCGACCCGCCGGCTTCGGTCACCGTCTTTCCCGGGATGATCGAAGGACCAGGGTTCGAGGTCGATTTCTGTCAGACGATGATCGTGATGATCGTCGCCGACGACCTGCAGACGGCGCCCTCTGCCGAAGAACGAACCGGGTTCGAATCGATCCGCAAGTTCCATGTTCTGCAGGGTCTCTACCTGCTCGACGTCGTCCAGGTCAACGGCGATGATCTACGCAGCATGTCGATCGCCTTCGACCGCCATGCTGCGTGGTTCGCCGATCGCACGCCGGCGAACGGGTGCGACTGTCACGTCTCGCCGGAACTGCCAGTTGCGGATCACGAAGCGGCATAGGCGAGCTTCGGCCTGCGAAACGTCAGCCTCTGCCGAGCAGCCTGTCGACGGTGATCTCGATGGCCACGCGGTCGGCTCGCGGCTCTGGCTGGCGATATCGCTCGGCATAGCGACGGACTGCCTCGGCGACCGACGCCGTATCGGTGGCGACACGCACGGGTCCTTCCATCGACAACCAGCGCCGGCCATCGACCTGGCAGACCACTGCCCGGCCGCCTCGCATCGCATTGCGCGCCTTCACCGAACCACCTCTGCAGATCACCCGCGCGAGACCCGTGTCCTGATCGAAGGTGAAACCCACCGGTACGACGTGAGGAGAACCATCGGCGCGCGATGTCGTCAGCGTGGCGAGATGGCGCTCTTCGAGGAACTGCAGCATCTGCGTGGTCACGACAATCGGCATCGCACCATTTTGCATCTCATCCCGAGCGCCATCCGAATGAGTTTGCAGTCCTACGGGTTCCGTTGTGTCGCAACGGCAATCGCCGGGCGGTGCAACACCGCCTTCATCGCCTGCAGGACGATCAGTTCGCCTTCGACCGACGCCTCGACATCGACGATCAGACTGTAGGAACTCGTCTCACCCGGCGCGTCGACCGGCGGATACACGAGGGCGACACGCGGTTGACGTACAGCGTTGTCACGCGTCCGTTGTCCTGCCTCGACCAACAGCGTTGTGTCGCGCCATGTCGGCACGGTGGCGAGGAGATGGCTGCGGCCGTCGTCGCCGACGGTCAACAGGTATGCCCACGGGCGGGCGGCGATCGCCGCCGGCAGGTCATCAAGGCTCACAGCGATACTCATGAATCGGACCTCTCGTCTGCATGTCAGGGTTCGGTCGGCGCACTGCGATCGAACCGGTAATCCCGCTCGACCGTAGCGATCTTCAGTGCATACGACTCATACCGCCGCTCTTTCCCGTAGAGGGCGGCTCCGTGATCGAGCTCATCGATCCATCATGACGGGGCGCGAAGTTGGAGCAACTACGGATTTCGATCCAAGGCCAGTCTGAGAAATGGATCAGACAATGAACCATCGACCAGCCCGACCTGGACCATCCGCAAAGGAAGCACGATGATCACCAATTCCACACCCCGCAAGAAGCGCCCACACCCCGCACGCAAGGCTCGCCAACTCTCCGGCGCGGTCGCCATCCTCGGCGGAATCGCCCTCGCCGGCTGCATGTCTGCCGCCGCGACCGGTTCGACCTCGACGTCGAACTCGGTGACCGCCGAGACGACGGCAGCAGCCACGTCGAGCGATTCAGCAGCAACAACCGCAATCGCAACCTCCGCTGCAACAGCCCCAGCCACGACCCCAGTCACGGCCGCAGCCACGGCCGCAGCCACGACCGCCACGAAGTCGACGACCGCCACGAAGTCGACGACCAAAGCAACAGCAGCCACGCCGTCCTCGAAATCGAACACCACCAGCAGCGGTAGCTGAGTCCGATGCGCTCCCGCCGCCCGCAAGACGCCCGCTCCCCCGCCGGTCAGTCCGACGGTTGCTCGTCGGACCGAGACGCCCAGCTTGTCGGTATCCGGCGACCCAACGGTGCGAACCGCTGGTGCGGACGCTGCCGGCCCGGCGTCGTGGGGGATCGGACCGCTCAGGCGGTCGCTTCGAGGCCGAACCACGGGCCGCCTGCGAGGTCGGCTTCGAAGATCTTCCTGTCCTCGTCGTCGTCGATCGGGACAAGCAAGGCAGCCTCCTTCATCTTCGCTGCCTCTTCGTTGCGACCGAGCAGGGCGAGCGAGCGGGCGACAGCTTCGAGCCCGTAACCGAGGTCGAAGTCGGCGAGACCGTTCGCTTCGACGATCGCCGCAGACCGGCGGGCATAGAACAGTGCGTGCTCACCACGGCCGGCGAGTACGTGCGTCCGTGACAGCATCCACTCGCTACGCGCATCGTTCTCCACGGTCCGACCGGCAGCGAAGGACCAGTGATAGGCAGCGGCGTACGCCGAGCGGATCATCGACTCGTCATCGTCTGGCGTGCGGTCGGCCATCTCGATCCATGTCCACGTGTTGTTGAAGATCTCGATGCCGCGCTCGCGATGTTCCAGTGCAGTGAGATCGACGGGATCGACCTCGTCGTCGAGCCCAGGAATCTCGCCGATCGCCTCGCCCGTTTCGAGCAGTGTCTTCAGACCGGAGACGATCCCTTCCCAACCGCCGCGTGTCAGCGACCACGTCTTCGAGAGACCGCCGAAGTCGCTGTGGACGACGCTCAACTTGGACATCGTCGGATCGATCGGCGTGATCTCCCAGGTGACCAGGCTCGGCTGTTCGGACGCTGCCTCCGGGTCCCACAGTGCTGTGAATGTCATCACCAGCTTGGTGAACGGGTTCGCTTCGATGACAGTGCCGGTGATGGCGACGGTGCCGGCCGCACCCTCCATCCGGTAGTCGCTGCCGGTCGCTGCGGTACCGACGAACGACGTGCCGAAGTAGTACTTCGATGTCATCTCGCCGTCGGTCAGCGCATGCCAGATGCGATCGGGGGTGGCCTTGATGTACGTCTCGTAGACGTGTCGGGGTTTGGGCATGTCAGGCAATCCTTGTGCTCGGTGGGTGACGGGGAACGTGGTCGGGGTGAGACTGGCCGGCGAAGTACTCCACACCCCGGTATTCGTCAGCCCGGTACTCGTCAGCCCCGTACTCGTCTTCGAACTCGCCTTTCAAGGCGGCCAGCGCCGACACGAACGGTGCTGCGTACTTGGAAACCCACCGGTCGTGGATTTCGGCGATCGGCACAGGGTTGAGGTAGTGGAACTTCTCCCGCCCCTCGCGTCTGGTGGTGACGAGGTGTGCGGCTTCGAGGATCGACAGGTGCTTCATCACCCCGAAGCGCGTCATCTGCGGGATCTGCTCGCATAGCTCACTCAGCGACTGACCATCGTCTTCGAAGAGGGCGTCGAGGAGTTGCCGCCTGGTCGGATCGGCAAGCGCTCTGAAGACGTCCTCCACAGCAGTGAATATAGGTGACTAAAGAGTCACATGTCAACCACCCTCCTGCCGGGGAATCTCGACAAGCCGGGTCGGAATTAGACGGGCACGCCGATAGAACTCTCCTCGTAGTACGCAGCAGTAGTACGCAGCAACAAGGAGACACCCATGTCCATCCGCCTCGGCGACACCGCCCCGGACTTCACCGCCGACACGACCCAGGGAACGATCAACTTCCACGAGTGGCTCGGCGATTCGTGGGGCGTGCTGTTCAGCCACCCGAAAGACTTCACCCCGGTCTGCACGACCGAACTCGGCTATGTCGCCAAGATCAAGCCGGAGTTCGACAAGCGCAACGTCAAGGTCATCGGCCTGTCCGTCGACTCGGTCGAGTCGCACGAGAAATGGGAAGCAGACATCGGCGAGACGCAGGGCACGCCGGTCAACTTCCCGATGATCGGTGACCCCGACAAGAAGGTCGCAGACCTCTACGACATGATCCACCCGAACGCCAGCGACACGATGACCGTCCGCTCCGTCTTCATCGTCGGGCCGGACAAGAAGGTCAAGCTGACCCTCACCTACCCGGCTTCGACCGGCCGCAACTTCGACGAGATCCTCCGCGTCATCGACAGCCTGCAGCTCACCGCCGGCTACAAGGTCGCCACGCCGGTCAACTGGAAGGACGGCGACGATGTCATCATCGGTGCCGCGGTGTCCAACGAAGACGCCGAGAAGTTGTTCCCAGGCGGCTGGACCACGGTCAAGCCGTACCTGCGTACCCTTCCCCAGCCGAACAGGTAACAGCACACTTCAGCTCGACATGCGGCAACCGAGCACCCTTCTGGCTGCAGCCGCGTACCGTCTCGCAGCCACGTCAGCACTACTTCAGCTCAACACCAGACTCGACCTGTACGGGTCGAGGAGCAGGATGTGCCGGCGCCCCGTTTGCCGTGAGCAGGCGGGGCGCTGCCGCGTCCCGACCCGGCGAACGGTCGCGTGCCTTCAGGACGGTTTCACGGGTTGGCTGGCGAGGATGCCGATGAGCAGTCGCCATCCTGGAAGTGGCAGTACGACGGTCTCGAGCGACTCAGGGTCCGACAACGGATCAGGCGGATGGACGGCCGTGCGCGTGAGCGAGACGAGCGACCGGGCGATGACGTCCTGCGTCCCTTCGGCGATCGCCGACAGTTCGTTCAATGCCCACGTCGAACGTTCGTCGTCACCGAGTTGGGCGTAGGCGAAGACGGCGGCGATGCCGGCGTAGACACGGTCGAGGTATGTGGCTCCTGGTGATTCGGTGACCCGTTCGATGTCGGTGAGGGCATCGACCGGCCGGCCCTGAGCGGCTGCGAGCATTGCGCTGACAGCCAGGAAGAACGCGGTCTCACCGTTTTCGTCGTGGGCGATCGCCAACGACGTCAGCGCCTCCTCGAGCATGCCCAACTGCAACTCGGCGAGCCCGCGGACGATGTACGGTTCGGTCGCTCCGACGTCTTGTTCGAGCGCGGCGGCGATGACATTGCCGACCGACGAGCGGGCTCGTTGCGCATCACCCCGCACGATCGCCAACTCGGCATCGACCAACAGCGCCACCGCCTGCTGGCCGAACGCCGGTGCTGCCGCCGCGAGTTCCTCCTGCATGCGCGCCGCACTCGCCGAGCGGCCGAGTGCCTCCAGCGCCCTGGCCATCGGGGTCAACGCCTGGATCTCACCGAATCCGTCGCCGAGCCGGTGCAGGCGCGTCCTGGCACGTTCTGACAGCGCAAGCGCGTCCTCGGTCCGGCCCTCCCACAGCCGCAGATTGGCCTGCAGCGCGAGCATCATGCCTTCCGCCCAATCGTCACCACGTTCGATCGCGTCGGCGAGCACACCGACGGCGATCTCATCTGCCTCGCGCATGTCCCCTGCGAGGAACCGGACCCACGCCAGCACACCACGCGCCCAACCGAGTCCGCCGAGATCGCCGAGTTCGGCCATCGTCGCAGCGGACTTGTGCAACCGTTCCTCAGCGGCAACGAGGTTGCCGGAGGTGAACCCCGCCCATGCACGATGCTGATCCACCCAGGCGCTGCCCCGGCGGTCGCCGATGCGCTGGTACAGCTCGTCGGCACGATTGAGGAACGATTCGGCAACCGCCGCTCGGCCGCCGAAGACCTCGACGAAGCCGCGGCCCCGAAGTGACCTGGCGAGTTCCTGGTCGTTGCCCGACTCCGCCCAGATTTCGATCGCCACGTCGAACTCCGAGCGCGCTCGATCGAGATGCCCCCCGAGACGCTGGATCTCGCCCATGATCCGGTGGGCGGCGGCTTCGGCACTCCGTTCTCCGTCGTGAACCGCAGATTCCAGCACAGCGAGCACGTCGTCGGTTGCCGTGTCGAGCTTGCGCAGATCGCACAGCGCTTCGCCCCTGACGAGCAGTAGTCGCCGCTTCATCGTCGCCCGTTCCGATGGCGGCACGCTGTCGAGCATCCCCAGCGCGCGTGTCGCCAAGCGGATGGCTGATCGCGGATACATCTGCTCGGTGACGAGTTCCGCAGCGCCGGTCAGGCCGTTGACGGCGCGCACGCCGACGTCGGACGGGACGCCGCTGACCGTGCCGATCTCAGCAACGAGGTCAGCGGCTGCAGCCCAGTGGTGCGCCGCATCTTCGAGCGATCCCTTGCCATCACGCTCCATCGCCATGGCGACGCCGGCATGGCGTTGCGTCCGAGCCGACTTCGTCAGCGTCTGGTAAACGACTTCACGGACCGACTGCGAGCGAAAGCGCCAGCGGTCGCCGTCGACCGCCAGCAAGCCGGCGTCGACCAGCCCGGTCAGCGCATCCTCGGTCGCCGGCCGGCGCCGTGCATCGCCGAAGTGTTCGAGCTGACCCCACGTGCCAGACGTGCCGAGAACCGCAGCGTTGTCGAGCATCGTCCGCTGGTCGTTCGGCAGTTGGTCGAGGCGGGCGGCGATCATCGCCCGCAGCGAATCCGGGAGCACTGGCAAAGCGCCCTGCTCGGACACGAGTGTCGCCAATTCTTCGAGGAACAGCGGATTGCCGCCGCTGCGCTCGAACAATCTGGCGATGGTGGCCGGTTCGACCGCGGAACCGAGGATGCCCCGAACGAGTTCGGCAGAACTGGCCTCGTCCAACGGCTCCAAGCGGATACGGAGGGCGCTGTACCCGGCGAACGACATCGGCGGCCATGCCGATTCGCTGTCGGGGCGGATCGTCGTGACGAGCAGGAACGGCAATGAGGCCAGCGCACTCATCACCTTTTCCAGCAGGTCGAGGAACGCCGGATCAGCCCAGTGGACATCGGCGATCACCAACATCAGCGGAGCACGTTTGACCCGCGCTTCGATCACCCGGGTGACGGCTCGCGACAATTCCGAACGGGCCCTCGCAGGTTCGAGATCATCGAGTGCCGACGGCCGCCCGAGCAGGTGGCAGAACGCCTCGATGATCCGGGTGACCTCGGCGTCACCGGCTTCGAGCCCCAGCAGTTCAGCCGCCTTGGCACTGCCGATGTCACGGATCTGCTGGATGTTGTCGCCGCTCGGCAGGCCGAGATAGCGCACGAGCGCACCGGCGATCGGCCACCAGACGTTCGCCTCGCCATAGGGGACGCACGAACCTTCGAGGACGGACAGGCCCCACTGTTCGCGAGCGCGGGCGACCACTTCGTCGGCGAGGCGGCTCTTGCCGACACCACCCTCCCCCTCGATCGTCACCAGGAAGGCCTTACGACGGGTGACGGAAAAATCGAGGGCATCGACGACGAGGCCGACTTCTGCTGCCCGGCCGACCAACCGTGAGTTCTGCCGGCGTCGATGGCCGCCAGGGAGCGCCACCGGCTCGGCGGCGAGCCAGGCGGTCATGATCTGTTCGCGGCCGCGTGGCTGGAACTGCCCGAAGGGTTCGTAGCGGATCGCCGCGTCGGTGAGCAATTTGGTGGTCTCGCCGACGAGGACGCCACCGATCGGCGCCTCGGTCTGCAGCCGCGAAGCCGTGTTGACGACGTCGCCCATCGCCGTGTAGTCGCCACCTGCACGTAACGCGCCGACGAGCACCTCGCCGGTATTGATCCCGACTCGCAACCGCAGGCCACCGTCATGCGAGCCGGCGTACTCGTCGACACTGCACTGCATCCGCAACGCCGCCCGGACGGCGCGTTCCGGATCATCCTCGTGGGCGACCGGCGCACCGAAGAGTGCGAGTACGCCGTCACCGACGATCTTGTCGACCCGCCCGCCGAAGGCATTGACGTCGGCGACGAGTCGTTGCAGACAGCCATCGATCAGCCGCTTGAGCTGCTCGGGGTCCAGATGTTCTGCCAGCGTCGTGAAGCCGACGATGTCGGCGAAGAGCACGGTGACGACTCGCCGTTCCTCCCCGAGCGAATCGACTGCCGTCCCGCACGCCGGACAGAAACGCGCCCCGGACGGAATCGGGGTTGCACAGTTGCGGCACAGCATCAACCAGGGATCGTACGACAATCCACCGTCAGTCTGACGTGCGGATTTGCCGACCTCACTAGCGTTGAGCCGTGACCCGGTCCCATCCGCTGCTGTGGCTGAGCCGGCACCCCGTCACCAGGGACATCGGGAGCACCGTTGTCGTCGGTGCAATCGCCGTCGGTTCGTTCCTCACCCACAACCACGACCCGGATATCCGCGGTCCGTTGTGGTGGGGGGTCCCGCTCCTGATCCTCGCCGTCGTTCCGCTGGCATGGCGTCGACGAGCCCCGCTGAGGGTCCTCGGCGCCGTGACCGTCGGTCAGATGGCACTGGACCTGGCGAACTTCGGCAGTCCGAACTGGATTCTTGTCGGCATCGCCCTCGCCACCGTCGGTATTTCGACGCCGACACGGCTGCGTCATCTCGCCCTGATCGTCTTCGTCGGCATCGTCGGACTGTTCACAGCAGCGGCCGTTGTCATCGACAACCGGTGGGCCCATCCGACGCTGGCGCGCTTCGTGTTCCTGCCATTCGCCTTTCTCATCGGCGAGAGCGTGCGCCGCCGCCACGACGTCAGCGCGGTGATCGTCGAACGTGCCGGCAGAGCCGAACGCGAACAGGAATTGCTCGCCCAGCAGCGCGTCAGTGAGGAACGCACGAGGATTGCGCGCGAACTGCATGATGTCGTCGCCCATTCGGTGACGGTGATGATCATTCAGGCGGGCGCCGCCCGACGCCAACTCGCCCAGGACCCGTCGAAGACGGTCGCTGCGCTCGAGGCGATCGAGGAGTCGGGCCGCCAGGCAATGACCGAGTTACGCCAGATCCTCGGTGTGCTCCGATCGGACGACGATCACGACGATCACGACGATCACGGCGATCACGGCGATCGCACCGTCGTGCTGGAGCCGCAGGCGACGCTGAGCGATCTCGAAGACCTGACCCGATCCGACCCGACGCTGCCCGTCTCGTTGTTCGTCAACGGCGACATGAACGACGTTCCAGCTTCGACACAACTCGCCGCGTACCGCCTCGTGCAGGAAGCGCTGACGAACATCCGCAAGCACGCCGGAACCGTGACCAGCGTGAACGTGCTCGCCGACCGCCACAACGGTTCGCTCGACATCAGCGTCACCGACAACGGCCGGGGGGCCGCTGCCGACGTGACCGAGCAGGGTTTCGGGCTGCAAGGCATGCGGGAACGCGTCGGTCTGGCAACTGGCTCGTTCAAGGCCGGCCCGAGGGTCGGGGGCGGCTGGCGGGTCAGCGCCTCCTTCGCCATTCCGGAACCCCTGTCGCGCTAGTCCCGACCGCCCCCGGCTGCCGGGGTTGCCGGGGCTGCCGGCGAGCAATGGCGTTGGCGGTGCAACCCGCACTCTCGAAGTACGGTGCAGACATGATCCGCGTGTTGCTCGTCGACGACCAGTTGATGGTCCGTACCGGGTTCCGCATGATTCTCGAAGCCGAGTCGGATCTCGTCGTCGTCGGCGAAGCGGCAACCGGCACCGAAGCGGTCGACGAATGTCGTCAGAAGCGTCCTGACGTCATCCTGATGGACATTCGCATGCCGCAGATGGACGGCATCGAGGCCACCAAACGCATCAACCAGCTCCCTGACAATGGCGCCAGGGTGCTGATGCTGACGACCTTCGACCTGCGCGACTACGTCTACGCAGCGCTGCGTGCCGGGGCCAGCGGTTTCATGCTCAAGGACGCTCCGCCGGAACAGCTGGTCGAGGCGATCCATGTCGTCGCCAACGGCGATGCACTACTCGCGCCGTCCGTGACGAGGCTGTTGATCGAGGAGGTCGCCAAACGTCCCCGGCTGTCGTCACAGACCGTGCCGGGCCTCAGCGACCTCACCGAGCGAGAACACGAAGTACTCGTCCTCGTCGCCCGTGGTATGTCGAACTCGGAGATCGCTGAATCGCTGTACCTCGGCGAAGCAACGGTCAAGACCCATCTCGGCAGGGTGCTGACCAAACTCGGGGTCCGCGACCGCGTCCAGGCCGTCGTGCTGGCGTACGAGACCGGCGTCGTCACCCCTGGCGTCTGACCGGCACGTGAGACGGCCATTGCTGCTGACGCGGATCACCGTGCGGGAGATCTGGTCGAACAGACAGTCGGCGATCCTCGGCTCGATCAGCATGGTCGCCTGCATCGCCTTCATCACCGCCGTGCTCATCGTCTCGGCGACAGTCCGGCACAGCTTCGACGGACTCTTCGCCACGACGTACGCCCACAGCGACGCCGTCGTCCGATCGGCCAACAAACTCGAAGGCGAGTTCGGTCGCGACAATCGTGACGAGATCCTTGATTCGCTGCTCGACGAGGTACGCGCCACACCAGGGGTTGCCGAGGCGATCGGGGCGATCGAGGGCAAGGCGCTGATCTCGACGCTCGACGGCGTCAGCGCCCAACCGAACGACGATCTGCCGGAGTACGGGGGCATCTACGTCGATTCGACCCTCACGCCGTGGCAGTTGATGCCCGGCAGCAGAGCGCCGCACGGCCCGACAGAGGTCGTCATCGACAGCGGCGCAGCGCGCGCCGCCGACATCCACGTCGGCGACACGGTTCGCGTCACGACCCGCATCGGTCCGCTTCGTTACGTCGTCGTCGGCATCGCCCGTTTTGCCAGCGGCGACAGTGCAGGCGGGGCAACGTGGGCATTGTTCGACCAGGTCACCGCCGAAACGGTGGTCAGTGGCGGCACAGGTCTGCTCGACGAGATCCGCGTGCGCGGTGATCGTTCGCTAAACGATTTGCAGTTGGTCGCGAACCTGCAGAAATCGTTGGCCGGTCGCCCGGATGCCGAGGTGCTGACGGGTAGACAGTTGACAGAGGAATCCCAAGGAGCGCTCGGAAAGACCGTGCAGCTGTTCACCTCGCTCGCTCTGCTGTTCGCCGGCATCGCCACCATCGCCGGCAGTTTCATCATCGCCGCGGCGCTGGCGACGTCGGCCGCACGACGCGAGCTGCAGCACGGTCTGCTGCGTGCGCTCGGGGCGACTCGACGCCAGATCGCCACGTCGACACTGCTCGAGGCGGCCGCACTCGGTGCCTTCGGTGCGATTGCCGGTTTCGTCGCCGGCATCGGCCTGGCCCGTCTCGTCTGGCGTTTCCTCTCCGCAATCGGTCTCGTCCTTCCTGCTCCGACGATCGTCGTGCAGCCGATCGTGCTGCTCCTCGACATCGGGGTGGCGATCGTCGTCAGTCTCGCCGCCGGCAGTGTTGCTGCGCTCCGCTCGTGCCGTGTTCCACCGCTCGTGGCTGTTCGCACCGGCTCGATCGAACCGCAGATCGCCCTCGGGCGCCGTCTGGCGATCATCGTCGCCAGCATGCTCTTCGCCGTGATTGCCTTCCTCGAGGCGAGCGACACGACATCATCGCTGTGGCTGCTGGCGAGCCTCGTGGCGTTGGCCACCGCGGTTGTCTGCGCCGGCGCACTGACCATCGGCCGAGTGGGCAGGTTGCTGTCTCCGGGTGATTCGAGTCGGCGCGACGCCGCTCGCTGGCTCGCTGCCCGTTCGCTCGTCGGACGCCCGCGACGATTCGCCCTCGGAAACAATGCGGCAATGATCGCCGCCGCGCTCGTCGTCGCCACAGCAACGATCGGCGCGTCTGCTAACGCATCGCTGTTCGACAACTTCGCAGACCAGATACGCGGCGACTTCCTCATTTCCTCGACGAAACCGTCGCAGCAACTCGACGGCATCTTCCCGCAGTCGCTCCTCGCCGAGATCAGCGCCCTCCCGCAGGTCGACCGGGCGACCGGCGTCGCCTATCAGCGATTCACGACCCTCGACAGCGACGGTCAGCAGACCAGGCAGGTCGCCAGGGTGATCGATCCGTCGACGGTCTCCGATCTGGTGGACCTCGACTTCCAGTCCGGCTCGCTGCAATCGCTGAGCACCGACGGCGTCCTGGTCAGTGCGGGAAAGGCCCGACGTGACGGCCTTCACCTCGGTGACGCAGTGACGGCCACGCTGCTCAACGGCGAGGTCCACGTACTGCATGTCGAGGGCATCTTCCTTCGCGACGACCTGACGAACCAGGTCCTCGACATCCATCTGTTCGACACACAATCGAAGCCGGTCGACTTCGGCCTCATCGTCGTCACCAAGCGCCCGCAGTCCGACAGCGACACGACCGCAGCGGCGTTGGAACGGGTGATGGCCGACTACGCCAGCGCCCAGGTACAGACCCGGCGTGACTTCCTCGCCGGGCAGAGCGATCAGGTCGAGCAGTACCTCCACATCGTCGACGCCCTCGTGGCGTTGTCGATCTTCGTGGCGGTCATCGGTGTCGGCACGATGCTGATGCTGTCCGTCCGCGAACGCGGCCGCGAATTCGCAGTGTTGCGGATCACCGGCATGACCGTTCGCCAACTGCGCAGGACTGTCGCATGGGAGTCCCTCGCCACATGCGCCAGCGGCGCGTTGCAAGGGATCGTCGTTGGACTGATCGCTGGCTGGGCGTTCGTGCGCGCCTTGCGAGACCGCGGTCTGCACCACTTCTCCGCCCCGATCGGCACCGTTGTGATCGTCCTCGCCGCCTCGATCGCCATCGGCGCGATCGTCTCGATCTGGCCCGCCCGTCGCGCTGCGCGCATCGACGCGCTGTCACAGATGACGTCGCATTGACACCAGCGGTCCACCATCGGGATGACGGCGATCAACGCAGAGGTGGATGGCGTTGCCAGAGCCGCCAGATACAAAGGAACCCATGTCCCTCGTCGACCCGCCGGTTCCGCAGACTTCGCCAACGTTCGCAGCGTCTTCCTCTTCATCCCCCATCGCGCCTGGCAACGTCTCCACCGCCACGCCGGCCGCCGGTGCCGTCGATGCCGCAAAGATCTACGGTTCCGGCGATAGCGAGGTCCGCGCCCTCGACGGAGTGACCGTCGGCTTCGAAGCAGCGCATTTCAGCGCCATCATGGGTCCTTCCGGCTCCGGCAAGTCGACGTTGATGCACTGCCTCGCAGGGCTCGATGCCTTGACCAGCGGTGCGGTGTACATCGGCGACACCTATCTCGCCAAGCTCAACGACAGACAGTTGACCGAGTTCCGCCGCACCGAAGTCGGTTTCATCTTCCAGGCGTACAACCTGATACCGACGCTGAACGCCTACGAGAACATCACACTGCCGCTGCTCCTCGGCGGGCAGAAGGGCGACCAGGCGTGGATCGACAGGGTCGTCGAAACCGTCGGCCTGAGGAATCGCCTGAAGCACCGTCCGTCCGAACTGTCGGGCGGTCAGCAGCAGCGGGTTGCGGTCGCTCGAGCGTTGGCGAGCAAGCCACGCATCATCTTCGCCGACGAACCGACCGGCAACCTCGACAGCCGTACCGGTGCCGAAATTCTCGACTTCATGCGTCGCGCCGTCAACGAACTCGGCCAGACGATCGTGATGGTCACCCACGACCCGCAGGCCGCCAGTTACGCCGACCGAGTGGTGTTCCTCGCAGACGGAAAGATCGTCGACGAGATGCAGGAGCCGACGGCCGAGAGCGTTCTCGACCGGATGAAGCGGTTCGGGGACTGAGATGTCCATGTTCCGCATCTCCCTCAAAAATGTCCTCGCGCGAAAGGCACGTCTGTTCCTCACCGCCTTTGCGGTCATCGCCGGCACCGCCTTCCTCTCGGGTGTGCTGATCTTCACCGGCACGATCAAGCAGAGTTTCGACGATCTGTTCGCCAAGGCGTACTCGAAGACCGACGCCTTCGTGCGTTCGTCGAACAAGATCGAGAGCCAGTTCGGTCAGGCACAGCGCGATCAGATCCCTGACTCGCTGGTCGCAGCCGTCAGGTCCGTTCCAGGCGTCGCCGAGGCTGGTGGCAACGTCAGTGGTTTCGCAACGATGACATCGTTGACCGGCAAGTCCTCGCAAAAGGCCAGCGGACCGCCGGAGTTCGGTGGGAGCCTCGGCAACGTCGCGACCACGCCGTGGCACTTGACGACCGGCAGTAAGCAACCTTCGGGCGGTACGGAGGTCGTGATCGACAAATCCTCTGCAAAGAACATGGGCGTCAAGGTCGGTGACCAGATCAACATCACCGCCGCGTCGGGCAGCGCCAAGTACACCGTCGTCGGCATTGCCACCTTCGGCGATTCCGACACCTCCGGCGGTGCAGCATGGGCGCTCTTCGACCTGCCGACCGCCCAGAAAGTCGTGCTCAACAAGACGGGACTGATCGACAGCATCGTCGTCAAGGGCGACGGCTCGCTGACGGATACGGCACTCGCCCAGAAGATCGAGACGGCACTCGGACCGACGTCGCAGACCCAGGTGCTGACCGGCGCACAGATCACCGACGAGAGCAAGAGCGCGATCGAGAAGAGCCTCAGTTTCCTCACGCTCTTCCTGACGATCTTCGCCGGGATCTCGCTGTTCGTCGGCAGTTTCATCATCTACAACGTCTTCAGCATCTCCGCCGCTCAACGCCAGAAGGAAAATGCCCTGTTGCGGGCGATCGGCGCGAGCAGCCGCCAAGTGTCGGCTTCGATGTTCATCGAGGCGCTCATCGTCGGCCTCGTCGGCGCGGTGATCGGCTTCGCCGCAGGAATCGGTCTCGCCGCGTTGATCACCGGCATCCTCTCGGCTGTCGGGTTCGGCGTGACCGGTGCCGGTCTGGTCATCTCCCCGTCCGTGCCGGTCATCACCATCATCGTCGGTCTCGTGGTCACGCTCGTCTGCGCCATTGCTCCGGCATTGCGGTCAGGTCGAGTTCCTCCCCTCGCTGCGATGCGCGACGTGGCCCTCGAAAAGGGTGCGGTCTCCCGTGGCCGGGTCATCGGCGGGGCGATCGTTGTCGCCATCGCCATCGCCAGCCTGATCACCGGGCTGGCCGGCAGTTCAGCAATCTGGCTCGTTCCCGGGGTCATCGGCATCTACGTCGCGTTCATCGTGCTCGGCCCGATCATCGCCTCCCCGACGGCAAAAATCGTCAGTGCCCCGCTCCGCAGGTTCCGCGGCGTAACCGGCCAGATCGCTGGACAGAACGCGGCACGCAACCCTCGCCGCACAGCGATCACCGCCGGCGCGCTGATGATCGGCGTCTCGCTGATCATCGGCGTTGCCACCGTCGGTTCATCCGTGCGTCAGTCGATCAAGGACACGTTCGGCAAGCAGTTCACCGGCGACTACTCCATCACCCCGGTATCGGACAGTGGTCTCGGCGGACTGCCGACGGCGCTGTCCGATCAGGTCGCGGCGCTGCCGGAGGTGCAGTCGTCGACGGGGCTCGGTGCCAACCGCATCACGATCGACGATCCGAAGACGGGTAAGGGCGCCGCCAGGACCGTCATCGTCGTGGATCCGAAGACCGTCGGCAATCTGTACAACCTCGGTTTCACCCAGGGCTCGTTGCAGGCGTTGACACCAGACGGCATTGCCATCAGCAGCGATCGTGCCACGGGCGACGGGCTGAAGATGGGCGACACCGTGAACGTCGTGCTGCTCAACCAGGCGAAGGTCGCACTGAAGGTCGAAGGCATCTTCACCCAGGACACGCTCGCCAACCGCATCGTCCCACGCGACCTGTTCAAGAGCCAGAACTCGCCGTTGTTCGACTTCCAGATCGTTGTGACGAAGAAGCCCGGTGTCAGCGACGCTGCCGCATTCGCCGCCATCAAGAAACTGACAGACCCAAGTCAGACGGCGAAGCTGCAGACCAAAGCGCAGTACATCGCCGACCAGTCGAGTTCGATCGATGGCTTCCTCAACTTCATCTACGCGCTGCTCGGGATGTCGATCTTCATCGCCGCCATCGGCATCGTCATCACGCTGCTGCTGTCGGTCTACGAGCGCCGTCGAGAGCTCGGCCTGATGCGGGCGGTGGGTACGACCCGCAGCCAGATCCGCTCGAGTATCCGTTGGGAGTCGTTGATCACGTCGGTCCTCGGTGCTGTCGAGGGCGTGATCATCGGCGTGCTTCTCGGCTGGGTCGTCGTGCGGGCGCTGCGATCTCAAGGTCTTTCGAGCTTCTCCGTGTCGACCACGGCGGTGGTCTTCGTTGCGGTGATGGCGATTCTGCTCGGGCTCGCTGCCGCCTGGTTCCCGGCAAGACGAGCGTCACGATCCGACATCCTGGCGGCGATCGCCACCACCTGACGCTCGACGCATTCCGGCGGCGATCTGAGTCCGCGCGCCGGCGTCAGTAGTCGGCGCGGGGGTCGTCGTCTTCGTCGTCTTCGCCGTCTTCGTCGTCTTCGCCGTCTTCGCCGCCGTCGTCGCCGTCGGAGAAGAAATCGACGTGGCCGAGCAATGGGTCGCCGAGATCTGCCGGCGGCGGCTCGAGTTCCTCCTCCAGAACCTGCAGTCGGTTGCGCCGCAGACCACCCGAGGGTGTGGCCGCTCGTGCTTTGGCAGCGTCACGCATGTACCGGACCGCTGCCGGGTGAGGATCGGCCGCACCCTCCTCACGGGCGACGGACGACCAGTCGCGATCGTGTTCCTCGGCTTCGTGCGATTCCGGCGCGCCCCTGGACTGGCATGTCGGGCACCAGTACGACGTACGGTTGTGCTCGCCGTGCCGCTTGGCAACGATCGTCGTGCCGCAGCGGAAGCACGGCTTACCGACCCGTCCGTAGACCGCCAATCCACCGGGAACGTCGGAAACGGTGATGCGCTCCGGATTGTGGAGGTTGGCCCTGAGCAGTCGAGCGCACGCCTCGATGATGTTGACCCGTTCCGACGGTGGCAGTATGCCAACCGGGGTGAAGGGGTTCAGCCCGCAGACGAACAACACCTCGCTCTTGTAGACGTTGCCGACGCCGCAGGCAATTCGCTGGTCGAGCAACACTTCGGCGAGCGGCGTCGTCGATGGTTCGTAGGCCGCCAGCAGTCGGATGGCTGTCGGCAGGTCGGCGTTCTCGTCGCACAGATCCGGTCCGAGCTTGCCCATCCCAGGATGTCGGTGGCGGTCGAGTTGGTGATAGGTCTCGACGATCGGGGCATTGAAGCAGACGGCGACCCAGACGTCCGTCTCGATGATCACGCGCGCCTGGTGGGCGTTCTTCCGCCAACGCTCGCCATGGCGGTACAGATGCCACGAACCTGTCATTTTCATGTGCGTGTGGAGGATGATGCCGTCGTCGAAGTGGATTACGAGGTGCTTGCCATGACTGTCGACCCGTTCGATCACCCGGCCGATGCCAGGTTTCGGACCGGTCAAGCGCGCCGCATCGAAGCAGCTGATCGGTCTGCCGACAAGCGCCATGCGCAATGCGGCCGCCGTGCGATAGATCGTGTCTCCCTCCGGCACGGTCTCCAGGTTAGGCGTCTTTCGCCGAGCCGTTGGCGATACGGACCAATGCACCCGAATGGGCGGCCCGATTGTCGTCTCAGACCGGGGCGAGCACGCGGATCCCGTACCGCCGCGCTGCATCGACGAGGAGCGGGTCATACGTGACGATGCCATCGAGGTCATCGCCGAGCGCCAGCGCCGAGGCGAGATGCACTGCGTCGAGGGATCGCAGCAACGTTGGGTGGAGTTCGCCAGCACGTTCGAAGCAGTCCGTCATGATCGCACCGATCCCGATGGCAGATTCAGGAGCGCAACAACAGGCCCCGATAGCCGCTGACGAATCCTGAGCGCACCAGCGGCGCACTCACGAATGCCGGCACATCCGTGGCGCCGTTGACCTTGCGAACCTCGACAGCCCTGGCTCTGCCGTCTTTGACGAGCATCGCCAGCGCGTCGGCCCAGCGGTCGTCCTCTGCCGCCATCGGGAACGTGACGAGGTGGTGACCGCGCCGATCGAGCCATACCAGCGGCTCACCGTCACCGAGTACGACCATCGCCCCCGCAGAGCGAGACGGCCGACCTTCGGAGTTCGGCCAGGCGATCGCCGCGCCATACGGCTGCGCAGGGTCCGTCGCCGCCAGCACGAGCGCCGGCGTCGGTTCGGTCGAGATCGGGTCTGGCCGGGCGCGGACGTCGCGCAACCGGTCGACGGCTCCGGGAAGTGCGAACTGCGCTGCCCCGAGGCCATCGACGAAGTAGCCGCGCCGGACCTGACCGCGTTCCTCGAGCACTTTGAGCACGCCGTAGACACCGGAGAATCCGCCGACGACGCCCTCCGCAAGCGCCGCTTCACGGGTGACGACACCATGGCGTTCCAACAGTTGCAGCGCCGCTGCGTAGGTCGCTTCGGTCTGCTTCGGAGCCGGCAACAGCAAGGGAGCGACGAGCGACCACCTGCCGGCGCCGGCGGGCGGCCCGATCTGCGTCAGACGACCGGGTCGAGGCCGTGATCGTGGGAGCACGGATGGACGACCGCGCGGCGCCTGTTGAGCCTTCTTCGTTCCCCCGATCAGCGCGGCGCGCAACGGGGCGATCGAGTCGTTCGTCACCTCACCGGCCCAAACGAGGTCCCACAGCGCTGTCAGCAATTCCTTGTCGGTCGCCCCGAGCGCTGCGCCACGCAACTGCTGCCAGAACGAAGCGCCCTGCTGGCAGAGCAGCACACGAAGGGCCTCGTGTAACGCACCGTCGGGAGGTTCAGGGCGATCGATCCCCGCAGACAGCATCGCCAGTTGATCGCGGAAGAACAGGCGCACCCGTCCGTCACTCGAACCGATCGGACCGGCACCGACCCACACGATGTCGCCGCTGGTGCACAGCTCGTCGAGATCAGCCGAGCGGTAGCCCAGCACCCTGGCAGGCAGCAGTTCGGTCTCCAACGCCGAGGCGACGAGCGATGCGCCCTGCAGTACGCCGAGCGTTTCGACGAGTTGGTCCAGGCCACGGCGCTGTGCGGGGATGCCGTGCCACAGCGGAAGGAAACGCGCCAACGCAGCCTGTTCGACGGGTTCGACCTCACGTCGGAGCGAGGCGAGCGATCGCCGCCGCAGCTGGCGGAGCACGTCGACCTCACACCATTCCCGCTCGACGCCGTCCGGCCTGAATTCGCCACGCACCAAGCGCTCTTCGGTTTCCAGGGCACGCAATGCGCCCATGACCCGTTCCTCGGTGGCGACGAGCCGCGCGGCCACGTCGATGGTCAGGAACGGCGTGTGGGTGCGGGCGTAGCGACCGACGAGCTCCTCCAGCGGCCTGGCAACGGGATCCGTGAACGCCGCCGGCAACCCGACCGGCATGGCGCAACCGAGTGCGTCGCGATACCGGGCGGCATCCTCGGCTGCGATGTATCGCTGCTCGGTGCCGATGCCGAGCAGTACGGCACGGCGCTCACGAACCAGTGTGTCCAGCCAACCGGAAGCGACGCCGGTACCTTCGCAACGAAGGTCGGCTTCTGCTTCGGTGAGATCGCCGACGCGGCGAAGGACGTCGTGGAGTTCGTCGCCGCTGCGTGCCCGCCGTCCGTCCGTGAGGCATTGCAGTTCGAGTTCGAGGTCGGCAAGCACGCCGGGATCGAGCAGCTCGCGCAGTTCTTCGGCACCGAGCAGATCGCGGAGCAGGTCACGGTCGAGCGCCAGTGCTGCGGCACGTCGTTCGGCGAGTGGCGCGTCGCCGTCGTACATGTACGCAGCGATCCAGTTGAACAGCAGGCTGGAACTGAACGGCGATGCCTTTTGTGTATCGACGCTGACGACACGGATGGCTCGGCTGCGCAACTGGCCGAGCACCTCGCGGAGTGCCGGCACGTCGAAGACGTCTTGCAGACATTCACGGCTGGTCTCCAGCAGGATCGGGAACGACGGATACTTCGCCGCGACCGACAGCAGGTTCGCGGCGCGCTGGCGCTGCTGCCACAGCGGCGTACGCCGATCGGGCCGCCGGCGAGGCAGCAGGAGGGCTCGACCAGCGCACTCACGGAAGCGTGCCGAGAACAACGAGGTCTGCGGCAGGGTCGACATCAGTATCTCGTCGATGTCCTCGGGGTTGATCATCAGCTCGGCGATCGGGATCTCGTCTGCCGCCTCTGGAAGACGAATGACGATGCCGTCGTCGCCCCACATCGTTTCGACCGGCATCTCGTAGCGCTCGTCGAGTCGCTTCTCGATGGCCATCGCCCACGGGGCATGCACCGGCGTCCCGAACGGCGACAGGATGCAGACGCGCCAGTCACCGATCTCGTCACGGAACCGCTCGACGACGATCGTGCGGTCGTCCGGCACCACGCCGGCAGCCTCGGCCTGCTCTTTGAGGTACATGACGACGTTGTTCGCTGCGAACTCGTCGAGATCATGCTGTTCGCGCAGACGGGCAAGTGCCTGATCGTCTGGCAACTCGCGTATCTCACGGATGAAGGCACCGAGCGCTCGTCCCAATTCCAACGGGCGACCAGGTCGGTCACCGTGCCAGAACGGCATCTTGCCGGGCTGCCCCGGCGCCGGCGTGACGATGACACGCTCGAACGTGATGTCTTCGATGCGCCACGTCGAAGCGCCAAGCAGGAACGTCTCCCCCGGTCTGGATTCGTACACCATCTCTTCGTCGAGTTCGCCGACGCGTGTGCCATCCGGCAGGAACACACCGAACAACCCGCGGTCGGGGATCGTGCCGCCACTGGTGACGGCGAGCCGCCGGGATCCATCGCGGGCGCGGACGATGCCGTTGACGCGGTCCCAAACGACACGGGGCCGGAGTTCACTGAACTCTTCGCTCGGGTAGCGCCCAGCAAGGAGGTCGAGGACGTTGTTGAACAGTTCCTCCGACAGGTCTGCAAAGTTGGCGCACCGTTTCACCAGCGCGAACAGTTCTCCGAGCGGGCGTTCCTTCATCGCCACATGGGCGACGATCTGCTGGGCGAGAACGTCGAGCGGGTTGCGCAGGAATCTGGTCGATTCGATCAGCCCCTCCCGCATCCGCCGCACGACGACAGCGGTCTCCAAGAGATCACCGCGGTGCTTCGGGAAGATCGTTCCTCTGCTCGGCTCGCCGACGGAGTGGCCGGCGCGCCCGATCCGCTGCAGGCCCCGGCTGACGGCGCCCGGCGACTCGATCTGAATGACGAGATCGACCGCCCCCATGTCGATCCCCAGCTCGAGGCTGCTGGTCGCCACGAGTCCTCGAAGGGTGCCGCGTTTCAGTTGATCCTCGATGATCACCCGCTGTTCGCGCGCCAGTGATCCGTGGTGCGCCTTGACGAGTTCGCCAGCCTCACCAGGCTCGATGCCCTCGTCGGCTGCGAGTTCGTTCAACTTCGCAGCCATCCGCTCGGCAGCCCGGCGGGCGTTGCAGAAGATGATCGTCGAACGGTTCGCGAGGATCAGCTTCAGTACCTCAGGATAGATGCTCGGCCAGATACTGGACCTCGCGGGCCCCGCCATCGCCGCCGACGCAGGGCCACTGCGCAACTCCTGCTGCGGCAGCGCCTGGCCCATCATGCCCATGTCCTCGACCGGGATGACGACGTCGATCTCCAACGGTTTGCGGATGCCGGCATCGATGATGCGGACGGGGCGTGGGTGGTTCGGTGCACTCCATCCGCCGAGAAACCTGGCGACTTCCTCGAGTGGGCGTTGTGTCGCCGACAACCCGATGCGCTGCGGAGGCCTGTTGGTGATCTCCTCCAGCCGTTCGAGGCTCAGTGCAAGGTGGGCGCCGCGTTTCGTCTGCGCAAGTGCGTGGATTTCGTCGATGATCACCGCCTCGACGCCGACCAATGTCTCCTGCGCTGAGGACGTCAGCATCAGATAGAGGCTCTCGGGGGTGGTGATCAGCAGGTCCGGGGGTCGGCGGATCAGCTTCTGGCGGTCCTTCGGGCTGGTATCACCGGTTCGTAGGCCGATGACCGGTTCGACGAACGGCTCACCGAGTCGCTCCGCAGCGAACTCGATGCCCTTGAGCGGCGCACGCAGGTTCTTCTCGACGTCGAAGGCCAGGGCACGCAACGGTGAGATGTAGAGGATGCGGGTACGCAGCAACTTCTCGGGCGGAGGCGTCGTGACCAGCCGGTCGATCCCCCACAGGAAAGCGGTGAGCGTCTTGCCGGACCCGGTCGGAGCGCAGATCAGTGTGTGGTCGCCGTCGGCGATCGCCGGCCAACCGAGGCGCTGGGCACCTGTCGGCTCGGGGAAGCTGCTGGCGAACCAGGTACGGACAGCTGGCGAGAACCGCTGTAGGACGGGATCGTCAGCCATACGGAACACAGTACCCAAGGGGTGTCGGATAGTTCCCGGCCGCAGCCCGGGGCATGACCGGGGATACCGCCCGATTCCCTCAGCCGAAGGCCGCTTGTCGCCGAGCTCGTCGGACCGTGTCACCGATTGTGCACCGAATCCGCGACATTCGGTGACACGGGAAGGGCTGGCCGATCGCCGGCAAGCCGCTGGACACCCGACAATCCGGTGTCAGATGGCGGTGTCGAGGACGACTCGGCCGTTCTCCAGGCGGATCATGCGGTCGAGGCGGACGTGGTCGAGTAGCCGGCGGTCGTGGGTGATCAGCAGGACCGTTCCGCCGAACGTGTCGAGCGCCTGTTCCAACTGTTCGATCGCCGGCAGATCGAGATGGTTCGTCGGCTCGTCGAGGATGAGGCAGTTCGCACCCCTCGCCATCAACAGCGCGAGGACCGCACGTGTCCGCTCTCCCGGTGACAGCGACGACGTCGGCCGGTCGACGTGGGCGGCGACGATGCCGAACTTGGCGAGCAGCGTGCGGGCGTCGCTGACGACCTTCATACCCGTCGCGCTCATGAATGCCGTCAACAACGAATCGGCCCCGGTGAGCTGTCCACGGGCCTGCTCGATTTCGCCGACGACGACGCTCGGGCCGAGATGACGCTCGCCAGATGTCAGTTCGGCGCGGCCGACGAGCGCGTCCACCAACGTCGTCTTGCCGCTGCCGTTGGTGCCGACGATCGCCACACGTTCACCGAATCCGACGAGCAGATCGACCGGCCCCAACGTGAACGACCCACGCCCGACAACGGCACGATCGAGGCGGGCAACGATCGCCCCACTGCGTGGCGCCTCGGCGAATGTCAAATGCAGGTCCCACGACTTGCGCGGAGAGTCGACGACCTCCAGCCGCTCGATCGCCTTCTCCGTTCGAGCCGCCCTGCCGGCCAGTTGCTCGGTCTGGTTGATCTTGAAGGCCTTGATGTTCTTGTCGTTGTCGGCGGGCTTCTTCTTCGCCTTGCTGAGCCCCTGTGTCGCCCATTCACGCTCGCGTTGGGCACGCGATGCCAGGCCGGCGCGCTTGGTGTCGTAGACCTCGAAGGCCTCTTCGGCGCGGCGCCTGGCGACGTGGCGTTCCGCCTGATATGTGGCCCAACCGCCGGCGTACAGCGTGCCGCGATGGCTGAACTCGTCGAGTTCGAAGACGTCGGTGACGATCGTGTCGAGGAACGCACGGTCGTGGCTGACGAGCGCTACCGGAGCGCTCAATCCCTCGACCCAGCGTTCGAGCACCGCCAGCCCGTCGGTATCCAGATCGTTCGTCGGCTCGTCGAGCAGGTAGACGTCGTACCGGCTGAGGATCAATGCGGCCAGCCCGGCGCGGGCTGCCTCGCCGCCGGACAGCGAGGCCGTCGGCTGGTCGATCAACGTCGCCGACAGACCGAGCGACGCCCACGCCTCGCCGATGCGCGCCTCGAGATCGGTACCGCCGAGGTTCATCCAGCGATCGAGCGCCACGCTGTAGCGGTCGCCGGCATCGGGATCGGTACCGGCGAGCGCGGCGGTCGCCGTATCGAGTTCGGCGCTCGCTGCGCCGACCCCCGTTCGCCGAACGAGGTAGTCCCTCACCGTCTCTCCGTTCAGCCGCGCCCGTTCCTGCGGCAGGTAGCCGACGGTGGCGTCAGGGGGCATCGTCGTCACGACCCCCATATCCGGCCTGATCTCCCCGGCGAGCACGCGTAGCAGGGTCGTCTTGCCGACCCCGTTCGGTCCGATGACGCCGACCCGATGACGCGAAACGAGCGCCAGGTCGATCGATTCGAGCGTCGTCGACCTGCCGCGCACGACCGTCACGCCGCGGGCGTTCAGCGATGCGAATGCCATCCCCCCACATTGCCCGCAAGTCGCCTGCTGTGTCCACCGCGTTGCGCCGACGAACCCACCGGCCAGTCACTGCGGTCGAGCCGCGTGGACGGTCGTCAGCCGCCGTCGGCGTCGAGGCTTTCGGCGGTGTCACCCGCCTCGTCCTTCGCCGAGACCGAGGTGTCCGGCGCGTCTTCGCTGAAGGCGTCGATCATCGCGTGGACGTCGCCGAGCGGATAGAGAATCGGGCAGGTGCAGCCGTCGCGCATGTAGTCGGCAACCTTCGCACGGGCCTCGGCGGCGGTGCCGGAGGCGGTCAGCATCTGCACGATCTCGTCAGGGACGAGCTTGCTCGCGGCCTCGACCTGTTCGTGCGTCGCCGGCCATGTCAGCACCTCGCCGACCTTGTCGAGCAAGGACTGCGGCACACCGGAGGCCTTCATGATGTGCGGCTGCTGACCGAGGTACTGGGTGACCATCATGCGCGCCATGTCGAGCGCCGTCTGCCGGTCCTCGTGCACGGAGCAGACGACGAGTTGCGGACGGTCGATGTCGTCGAGTGTCCGGCCGCTCTTGTCGAGGCCACGTTGCAACGCTTCGATCGCCGTTCGGTTGTACTCGGGTGCGACGAGATAGTTGAGCACGACTCCGTCGGCGATCTCTCCGCACAGCTCCATCATCTGCAGACCGGTGGCGCCGATGTAGATCGGCACATCCTTCGGCCGGCGTTGCTGGTAGACGTAGTCGAGTTCGACGCCGTCGAAGTGCACGAACTCGCCGTCGAACGTCACCGTCTCGTTGTGCAGCAGGGCGCGGACGTTGGTGACGATCTCGCGCATCGCCCGCAGCGGCTTGGCACGGGAGATGCCGACCTTCGCCGCCAACGGATCCCACCATGCACCGATCCCGAGGATCACTCGGCCGGGAGCGAGGTCGTCGAGTGTCGAGAACGACGATGCCAGGCGGGCAGGGTTACGCGTCCAGCAATCGACCACTCCCGAGCCGATCTTGATCGTGTCGGTCACCGCAGCGAACGCCGACATCGGGATCATCGCATCCCTGACCAGGCGGCTGTCCGCCTGCCATACGGCCTGGAAGCCCTTCATTTCCGCATACTTGGCGATCTCCATGCCGTCGCGGATCGTGTGCGCGTCTTGCAGATACAGAGCTGCCGGGATTGCCATGCGGCGACTCTAGCGAGATCGACGCGGCCCCTCTGGCGGCCACCCGTTCCACGTCGCAGTCGATGGCCTCGCCACCAGCGTCTTGAGCATCCGAGTGGTAAACGACGTGGAGCGGCTGGACGCAGGAGTCCGGCCTCGGTTTTCGTGCCTCACCTCTGCGGACACAGGTACCCAGGGTCGCAGACGCTAGCTCTCTTCTGAGCGGAGGTCCCCCCATGGCGGGGCGCAGCTGTACGGCTTCGTCCACGGACCCTGTCCGCAGAAGACCCACAGGTCGCTGGCGGCGTCGGCGCAGGCCTGCATCGAGACCTCGATGTTGTCTGCCGTCCACCCCCGCCGGCCGAGTTCCCCGTTCGGGTCGAAGAATCCGGCGAGGGCGTTGATCTGGAAGGCGCAGTGCGAATCGTCCTGCGTCTGGGCGTTCTGGTTGACGGCGTTGTAGCGACAGCTCGTCTCCCGGCTGGCGATGTACACGGCCCACTGCTGCGTCGCCGCCAGCGCTCCGTCCTTGGCGAACTCCGTGGCGATCGTGTTGGCGTCGGCGCGGCTGCACACCGTGCGCCCGCTGTAGTACGGAATGCCATCCGGAGAGACCGCCCAATTCGGATACGGAGCTGTAGCCGGCGCAGGCCACGGTCCTGAGAGAATTGCCGTCGAGGCCTGCGGCGCTCCGACCTCGTTCCCACTCCAGATCTGCAGAGCTGCCAACGTCAACGGGCCCGGCAGTCCGTCGGCGATCAACGGAGGATGGTCCTTCTGGAACGACTTGAGGGCGTTGAACGTCGTGGTGTCGTACGTGCCGCTGAGGTTCGTGCCCGGCATCTTGTGGAATTTCGACAGCGCGATCTGAATGCACTGCACCGATGAAGAGTTGTCGCCGATCTTGGCGTTGGCGTCGGCGAGACACAGTGGAGCCGGTCTCGGTGCGGCTGTCCCTGTCAACACGAGCGTGCTCACCGGACCCCCGAATGGCGGCGCAGTGACGACGGCACGCGCACCCGCCTGGGTCGGCGCGTCGGCGAGGGAGATCGTCTCCGGCGGAGGCGACGCAGCGGTCTGTCGCGTTGTGGCCTCACTCGTGCCGCACGACGCAGCAGTGACGACGAGCAGCGCAGCGGCGAAGATCCCGGCGGCCCGGGCCTGAGAACGGCGCACGCTCCAACGTTATGCCGTCCGCCCATCCACCGGTACCTCAGCTCCTCGGGCGCTGCTGCAGGTGGGAGCCCAGCGGCGCCGTTCACGCCAGAGGATCCGAACGAGTATTTCCGTCGCAGCGTGGGGCGGGTTCCTACTCGATTGTACGGAAATACTCGATTGGACGGTGCGTCGGAGGCGTCAGCTCTCGGAATCGTCGGCGCCGGTGCGCTTCATCGGCAGTTTGTTGCGCCAGATGCCGTCGACCTGGTGCAGTGCTGCGGCGACGGCGGGCGCCGTCGGTACGAGGCCGATCTCACCGACGCCTTTGACCCCGTAGGGCGAGTTCGGTTGCGGGCACTCGACCAAGTGCACTTCGATCTCGGGGATGTCCTTCGGGCGCAGGATGCCGAGATGGCGCAGCGTCGTCGCCGTCGGAAAACCCGTGGCGGGATCGTGCGGGAACTCCTCGCTCAGCGCGTAGCCGAGGCCCATGTGCACAGAACCTTCGACCTGGCCACTGCACAGCTGTGGGTTGACGGCGCAGCCGACGTCGTGGATGGCGACGACCTTCTCGATCGCCCCCGTCGCCTTGTCGGCGATGACGATCTGCGCAGCGTAGGAGAACGTCGAATGGATGATCGGGTGCTCGACCGTCGGGTCGCCGAGCTTGGTGGTCCAGTCGACCCGGTACTCACCCTCGTGATCGACATCCGGTGCGCAGTTCGCCGCACGTGCTGCCTCGCACGCGGCTTTCACCGAGCCGGCACCCATCAGCGTGCCGCGACTGCCGGTCGTCTGACCCTGACCGAGTTCACGCGTCGTGTCGACGATCACCTTGATGCGCGCCGGGTCGATACCGAGTTCCTCGACCGCGACCTGCAACGCAACGGTGTGCACCCCCTGACCCATTTCGGTCCAGCCGTGGCGCACCTCGACCGAATCGTCGTGGGAGTTGAACCGCACGACGGCCTTGGCGATCTCCTTGAAACCGTTGCCGAGTCCGGAGTTCTTCAACCCCAGCCCGAGCCCGACCGCTTTGCCGTCGGCGAGCGCAGCTTCGACGATCGGACCGGCTTTGTCGAGGCACACCTCTGCACCCTTGCACCCGTCGTCCATGATCTGTCCGGGCCCCCATACGTCGCCAGAGTGGATGACGTTCTTCTTGCGGATCGCCCACGAACTGATGCCGGCCTTCTCGGCGAGGCGGTCGATCGAACCCTCCATGGCGAACTGCGCCTGGTTCGCACCGAAGCCGCGGAACGCGCCGCACACCGGGTTGTTCGTCCGAACGGCAACGGCGCGCACATCGATCGCGCCGACCCGGTACGGCCCGCTGGCGTGACCGGCAGCCCGTTCCAGCACCTTCATCCCGACACTCGCATAGGCGCCGGAGTCGCCGATCGCCCGCATCTTCAGCGCCGTGAAGGTGCCGTCGGCGTCGCACCCGAGCGTGTATTCCATCGTGATCGGGTGACGCTTGGCGTGGATACGGAAGCTCTCCTCGCGGCTGAGCGTGCACTTGACCGGGCGCTGCAGCAGCCAGGCGGCGAGCGCCGTCTGACCCTGGTTGCTCATGTCCTCCTTGCCACCGAAGGCGCCACCGTTCGACACCAACTCGACCGTCACCTGCTCGTTGGTGATGGCGAGGATGCGGGCGATGTCATTGCGGTCGTCCCACACACCCTGGCCACCCGAGTAGACGTGCAGGTGGCCCTCGCCATCGGGCACGGCGAGTGTCGATTCCGGTTCGAGGAAGGCGTGTTCGACCCGCTGCGTGATGAACGTCTCGGACACCACGAAGGCGCTGTCCGCAAGCGCCTCATCGACATCGCCGCGGGCGTATTCACTGACGCTCAATTCGTTCGACTTCGTGTTCCACACGGCCAGCGGGGAACCTGCTCGGAGAGCGGCGACGGGGTCGGTGACCGGTTGCATCACCACGTATTCGACGCTCACCAGTTCGGCCGCAGCGCGCGCCAACTGGCGGGATTCGGCCACGACGATCGCCAGCACATCACCGGCATACGACGTCCGGCCGCCCTCCGGGATGAGCACTGGCCAGTCCTTGTAGATGATGCCGTTGTACAACTCGCCCGGCACGTCGGCACCGGTGAAGGCGGCGACGACTCCGGGTGCTGCGAGCGCCGTGCTGAGATCGATGCGGACGATATCGGCACGGGTGTGGGCGGTGAGGTGCAACGCCGCGTGCAGCATGCCCGGAACGCTGATGTCGTCGACGTAGCCACGGTCGCCAAGGCACAGATCAGCGGCCTCGTACTTCGGGCCGCTGCTGCCGACGCCACCCTGCCGGCGGACGGCGACGGGCGTGCCGGACTGGCGCGTCTCGGCAACCATCTCGATGGCGTCGTAGATCTTGACGTACCCGGTGCAACGGCAGAGGTGGGCGCCGAGGTGGCGCTTCATGTCGTCACGGGTGAGGTCGGTGCCCTTCTTGTCGATGAGCGCTTCGGCGCGCATCACGATGCCCGGCGTGCAGAAGCCGCACTGCAGTCCTCCGCACGCAGCGAAGGCGTCTGCGAAGTCCCGGCGGTGGGATTCCGGAAGTCCCTCGAGCGTGGTGATCGCCTTGCCGGAGACCTTGGCGACAGACACGGTGCAGGAGACGATCGGTTTGCCGTCGACGTGCACGGTGCAACAGCCACACTGTCCGGATGGGGAGCATCCGTCCTTCGGCGAGGTGACCCCGAGTTCGTCACGCAGGGCGGCCAACAGGTGCGGGTGACCGGCACTGACCTCCACGGATTCCCCGTTGACGGAGAACGTGATCGTGTTGGTTTCCACAGCAGTCATCTGTCCATCCTCGCGCAGCATGTTTTCCGCTCTGTTAAAGACTGGTCAATTGCTTGACAAATTGTCAACCCGGGTGGGCTCGCATCGTAGGATCTGCGGCCATGACCGTGGTCACTGCAACCTCACTCGACGAGGCGCTCGATGCGTTGGCGGGCGATCCTTCGGCGCAGCTACTCGCTGGGGGTACCGACTTCATGGTCGAGGTCAGCTTTGCCCATCGCCGCCCGGCGTCGATCGTCACACTGCGGCGCGTCGACGAGCTGAAAGGGTGGTGGCGTGACGGTGACACCCTCGTCCTCGGAGCGGGGATGACGTATACCGAGTTGCAGGCCGAGCCGTTCCTCGATGTCGTCCCCGGTCTCGCCCAGGCCGCCAGGACCGTTGGTTCACCGCAGATCCGCAACGCCGGCACGATCGGCGGCAACATCGCCACCGGTTCCCCGGCCGGCGACACGCTCCCCGTATTGGTCGCCCTCGATGCCGTCATCGTGCTGCAGTCGGCGGCAGACGGCGAACGACGCGTGCCGTGGAACGAGTTCTTCCTCGGCCCGAAGCGCACCGCCCGCCGCGGCGACGAACTCGTCACCGCCGTCAGGGTTCCTGTGGTCCATGGCCGCCAGGAATACCTGAAGGTCGGCACCCGCAACGCAATGGTGATCTCCGTCGCCGGCGTTGCGCTGGTGATGGACGACGACGCCCACACCGTCAGGGTCGGTCTCGGATCGGTCGGGCCCGTTCCGCTGCGCGCTCCTGCCGCCGAAGCGTTTGCCGACTCGACGATCGACTGGGCGACGATGACGATCCCCGACGGCGGCGCAGCACAGTTCGGCGCTCTGGTCTCCGCTGCCGCCAGCCCGATCGACGACCAACGTTCGACCGCCGCCTACCGCCGCCATGCCGTCGGGGTCTGCGCCAGGCGCGCATTGCAACGGTGCCTGTCGTGACCGCGCCGCAGGCACACTCGAACGAACCGACGAACGACCACGACGTGACCGTCGGGTATTCGCTGTCGATCAACGGTGGCACCCATCCGGTGCAGGACGCGTGGATCGGCGAGAGCCTGCTCTACGTGCTGCGCGAACGCCTCGGACTTCCCGGTGCGAAGAATGCGTGTGAGCAGGGCGAGTGCGGATCGTGCTCGGTCGTGCTCGACGGAACGCTCGTCTGCTCGTGCCTCGTGCTCGCCGCCGACGCCGTCGGCTCGGAGATCGCCACGATCGAAGGGCTCAGCGCTGATGGTGGACTCACCGATGTGCAGCAGGCGTTCCTCGACGCCGGAGCTGTCCAGTGCGGGTTCTGTACGACCGGACTGGTGATGTCGGTCCACGACATGCTCGACACAACGCCGGCGCCGACCGACCTCGAAAGGCGCGAGGCGATCTCCGGCAACCTCTGCCGTTGCACCGGCTACGGTCGAATCTTCGAAGCGATCGACCTCGTCGTGACCCGCCGCTCCGGCTCGCCCGCAGGAGCCTCATGATGAGCACCACCGAGACGATCGCGACGGGAACCGACACCACGACGGGAACCGAGACCACCACGGGAACCGAGACCACCACGGGAACCGAGACCACCACGGGAACCGAGACCACTCCGGCGGATTCGAGCGAGCGCACGCGCGGCCCGCGCATCGGCGAGAACGCACCACGGCCCGACGGCGTTCCGAAGGTCAACGGCGAGTTCGCCTTCGGCAACGACATGTGGATCGAAGGCATGCTCTTCGGGCGCACCCTCCGCTCGCCACACCCGTACGCCCGGATCATCAGCATCGACATCTCCAAGGCGTTGGCGATGCACGGAGTCCATGCCGTGATCACCGCAGACGATGTTCCTGGGCAGAAGCTCTACGGGCTGGAGCACAAGGACCAGCCGGTGTTTGCCAGCGAGGTCGTGCGTTTCCACGGCGAACCGATCGCCGCCGTCGCTGCCGACCATCCGGAAACTGCCCGCCGTGCGTGCCGGGCGATCGAGGTCGAGTACGACGTCCATGCGCCGATCGTCGACGCCGAACTCTCGATCACCGCTCCGCCGATCCATCCCGACGGCAACATCTTCCGGCACATGTTCATCCGCCACGGGCACCCCGACTCACCGGAGTCGGAGGGTGTCGTCGCCGTCGAGGGCGACTACGAGATCGGTATGCAGGACCAGGCGTTCCTCGGACCGGAGTGCGCGCTCGGCATCCCGTTGGAGGACGGAGGCATCGAGCTCTACGTGTCGACGCAGTGGATCCATGCGGACCGCGAGCAGACAGCGGCATGCCTCGGGCTCGACCCGGAACAGGTGCGGATGACGATGGCCGGCGTCGGCGGCGCGTTCGGCGGCCGTGAAGACATTTCGCTGCAGATCCACACCGCACTGTTGACGCTGCACACCGGTCGGCCCGTCAAGTTGCAGTACAGCCGCGAGGAGAGCTTCTTCGGTCACGTCCATCGCCATCCGGCGAAGATGTGGTACCGCCACAGTGCACGCGCCGACGGCACGCTCGCCAAGATCGAGGCTCGGCTCGTCTTCGACGGCGGCGCCTACGCCTCGACTTCCTCGGCAGTGCTGAGCAACGCCAGTTGCTTCGCCCACGGCCCCTACAACGTCGAGCATGCATTGATCGAGGGCTACTCCGTGCGGACGAACAACCCGTCATGTGGGGCGATGCGCGGCTTCGGTGCCGTGCAGACCTGCTTCGCCCACGAGGCACAGATGGACAAGCTCGCCGCTGCGCTCGGGATCGACTCGATCGACCTGCGGCTGAAGAACGCACTGAAGACCGGCGACCGCAACATCACCGGACAGTTGCTGTCCGGTGTCGTGCCGGTCGCCGAGTTGATCGAACGATGCGTTGCTCATCCGCTGCCGGCGATGGGTGAGGTCGGCGAGATGATGGGCCGTCCCGGAGGTGCCGGGAGAACAGCCGATGCCCACCACATCAAGCGCGGCTTCGGCTTCGCCATCGGTTGGAAAAACCTGATGTTCTCCGAGGGTTTCGACGACTATTCGACGGCTCGTGTACGTATCGACGAAGGCCAGAACGGGCCCGTCGTCACGGTCCACTGCGCGTGCGCCGAGGTCGGCCAGGGCTTCGTCACACTCGCCCAGCAGATCGCCAGGACGGTGCTCGGGCTCGACGAGATTCTCCTGCATCCTGCTGATACGCAGGTCGGTTCCGCCGGCTCGACGAGTGCCAGCCGCCAGACGTGGATGTCAGGCGGGGCTGTCCAACAGGCGTGCGAGGCCGTGCGCACACAGATCTTTGCGTCACTTGCTGCGACCCACGGCGTCGATCCGGAGACACTGGCGATCCAGGACGACCACATCGTCTCCGTGGATGGAACGTTCTCGATACCTGTCGAAGATGCCGTCGCCAACAAGACGTTCGAGGCGACCGAAGTCAACCGTCACGTCCAGACGGTGCGACTCGACGCCGACGGTCAGGGCGACGCCCACGTCAGTTTCGCCTTCGCCGCCCACCGCGCCGTTGTCGACGTCGACGAGGAACTCGGTCTCGTCCGCGTCATCGACATCACCACGACACAGGATGTCGGCAAGCTGCTCAATCCTCGCCAGGCGCTCGGCCAGATCGAGGGCGGCATCGCCCAAGGCGTCGGCCTGGCGGTGATGGAGGAGATCATCGTCACCAACGGCAAGGTGCGCAATGCCAGCTTCACCGACTACTTGATCCCGACGACGTTGGACATGCCGACGGTCACGATCGCTGCGTTGATCGAGGAGCCGGAACCTGGCGCTCCGTTCGGCGCAAAGGGGATCGGCGAACCGCCGACGATCGCCTCGACCGCCGCCGTCGCCGCCGCCATCCGCAACGCCATCGGCCGCGACATCACCAGGGTCCCCGTCAGACCCCAGGACATCTGCCTGTAGTCGCGACTACGCTCACGTCATGTCCGCCGTCGAACTGCGCCGCCACCGCTGGACGCGGGACGAGTACGCGCTCCTGTACGAATCGGATCTCCGCTGCGAACTGATCGAAGGCGAGATCATCGACATGTCACCTATCAAGCCTCGGCACATTGCGGTTACGACAAATCTCTCATCGTCGTTTGTCAAGCGGCTGGACCTGGACAATTTCACCGTTGCCAGTCAGAGTCCGATCGTGCTCGACAACGAGAGCGAACCGGAGCCAGATGTGTGGGTGGCAGTGGGATCGATCAAGTCGTTCGTAGATCGCAAGGCCGAACCCGCCGATCTCCTCCTCGTCGTCGAGGTCTCCGACACGACACTGCTCTACGACCGCAACGTCAAGATGCCTTTGTATGCCCGCTCAGGCGTGACCGTGTCGTGGCTCATCGACGTCAACGCCAACACGGTCACGGTATTCACGACTCCCGTCGATGGCACCTATTCGGCCGTCGATGAGTTCGAGGCCGGCGAGGACGTCCCGCTGCCATGGGGCGGAACGCTGAGCGCTTCCGGGATCCTTCTCCTTGACGATCCTACCGGCTGAGCAGTCCGTCGTTCAGGCAGCGTCTTTCCCGGAGAGCGCGAGAATCTCCGCCTGAAGTTCACGCCGGCCAACGCGCAGACGACCGAATCAACGTGGGGTCGCCTGATCAGAAGACCTCTTCGAGGCGCGCAAGGCGAGTTTGTAGTTCTTCGACGACTGCTTCCAGCGAGGCGACCCTGGCAGCCAACTCGTCGGCTCTGGCCGCATTCGAAGCGTTCGTCGCTCCCCTGCTGCCGCTCTCGCTCGACGACGACGACCACGAGAAGTCGGTCTCCTCGGCGAACAACTGCTGCCAGCGCGCTTCCTTCTGGCCGGGCTGGCGTTCGAGCCGAATAGCGAATGACGGCCGGCGGTCGTGCAGTTTCTGCAGTGTCTGCTCGACATCGGTCACCGTGTCGAAGGCGTGGATCCGTTCGGTGCGCGTGCGCAGCTCGGCGCTCGTCTGCGGCCCGCGCAGTAGCAGCGCCGCCAGCACGGCGAGTTCGTCACGCGCCAGCCCCAGCGTGTCCTCCGAGACCTGACGGAACTTCGTCACCCCGCGACCTGACGTCGGGTGGACGAACCGGGCGAGCTTGTGGTCCTTCAACGTATTCATCGCCGCGACTACGTCGGTGTCGGTCAACGACATCACCGGCTCGCGGTTCGTCGACTGGTTGCAGGCAAGCGTCAGACCGTTGAGCGACAAGGGGTACAGGTCCGGAGTGGTGAACTGCTTCTCGATCAGCGAGCCGAGCACACGCGCCTCGTTGATCGTCAGCCGCCAGCTCGGCGCATCAACCACAGCAACCGCGTCGCGATGCGCATCGTCGCCGTGTCCCCGGTGGCGGTCGACCGCCGTGCCGACGTTGTAGATGCCCTCGTCATCATCGACGTCGAGACGGTCCGCCTCTTCGATGTCGTGCGATCCAGAGTCACTCATGCACTGCCCCGTTCAGTTCGACGCCGGTCGTTGCCAATGTCCAGACCACATTGATCAGCACATTGGCCCCGTTCTCCAAATCGGCGGATTCGGTGAACTCTGCCGGATTGTGCGACAAACCGTTCACCGACGGGACGAAAACCATCGCCGTCGGGCAGATTCGGGCGAACATCTGCGCATCGTGACCTGCGCCGGACGGCATCTGTTGGACCGAAAGTCCGAGACCAGTTGCCGTCGCTTCGACCAGCCCGACGATTCGCTCGTCGAACTGCACCGGTTCGAAGCGGGCGAGCGAACGACGCTCGACAGAGCATCCCTCCTGCGCAGCCATCGTTTCGGCATAGTCGAACAGCACGTGCTCGACATGGCGGAGGACTTCGTCGTCGCTGTTGCGGACATCGAGCGTCATCTCGACCGACCGTGGGATGACATTGACGAGGTTCGGATACGGCTCGAACCGACCGACCGTCGCGACCTGCGGCCCACCGATCAGATGGGCGAGATGGCGGGCTTCGAGCAACAGCTGCGACGCCGGGATCGACGGGTCGTTGCGCAACTCCATCGGTGTCGTTCCGGCGTGCGACGACCTACCCGTGAACGTGAATTCGCTCCACGAAATCCCCTGCACACCGGTCACCGCACCGATCTGCAGACCTGCGGCCTCGAGTACGGGACCCTGTTCGATATGCAGTTCGACGAAGGCGTACGGGGCCGGCCCCGGCGAAGGCGTCGGGCCGGAATAGCCGATGCGTTCGAGTTCGTCGGCGACGCGGGCTCCGTCGATGCCGACCGTGTCGAGTGCCTCCTCGATCGCCAATCCGCCGACGTACACGAGGCTGCCCATCATGTCGGGGGCGAAGCGGGCGCCTTCCTCGTTGGTGAAGAAGCCGACGCCGATCGGACGGTTCGGCGTCGCCCCTGACTGCTGCAGCGCCTCGATCACTTCGAGCCCTGCGAGCACGCCGAGATTGCCGTCGTAGCGACCTCCGGTGGCGACGGTGTCGATGTGCGAACCCACCAACACCGGTGCGCCCTCGCCGATCTCCCACATGCCGATGACGTTGCCGATGCCGTCGATGCTGACGGTCAGTCCGAGATCGCCCATCCACGTCGTGACCAGACCTCTGGCAGCCCTGTCGGCATCAGTCAACGCCAGCCGGGAACTCCCCCCTCCGGCGATCGGCCCGATCTCGGCCAACGCGGTTATCCGGTCGAGCAACCGCCGGATGTCGATGCGATGTGTCGGTCCGGCAACGGACGCTGAGGACGGCGAAGCGCCGTCGGGATCTTGCTCTGTCGGACCGGCGTTGCTCACGGACACCAGTGTGTCAGTGACACCCCCGCCTGTCACCTTCGCAACCAGCCGATCTTCGGGACGGCCGTCAGCGACACCGGGTCAGTCGACGAGTGCCTGGTGCACGAGTTGTTTCAGCTGGCTACGGATTGGATGGGTGTTCGACGGCAGCAGTTGGGTCATGAAAACGCAGGTGATGTCTTCGACTGGATCGACCCAGAAGTTGGTGCTCGCCGCACCTCCCCAGCCGAAGTCTCCGACCGAGCCCGGCACCTTCGCCTTCACAGGATCGAGGGTCACCGATCCGAGCAGACCGAATCCGACACCGTCGAATGTCGTCTCGCTGAACAACGGACGGCCATAGGCGGACAGGTCGGCATTGCCTGGCAGATGATTCCTCGTCATCGAGCGCACCGTTCGAGGCGAGAGCAGACGGACGCCGTCGAGTTGGCCCTGTTGGCGGAGCATTTCAGCGAACCGCACATAGTCGGCCATCGTCGACACGAGACCGCCACCACCCTGGAACGCTGCAGGCGGCGTCAACGCTGCTTCACCCATCGCCCGCAACGGAATCGCCTGACCCGTTGCGGGGTGCGCTCCGTACAGCGTCGCCAACCGGCCGGCCTGCGATTGCGGGACCGAGAAGCCGGTGTCGACCATGCCGAGCGGCTCGAAGATCCTCGTCCTGAAGAATTCGTCGAGCGTCTGCCCGCTCACCACTTCGACGATTCGCCCGAGCACGTCGATCGCCATCGAATAGTTCCACTCCGTCCCCGGCTGGAACAGCAATGGCAGACCGGCGAGGCGCTCGCAGACGCCCGCAAGATCGGTGGCCTGCGGCACACCCCACTCGAACCCGGCCCTGCGGTAGAGCTCGTCGACAGGATGGACGTACATGAAGCCGTACGTCAGGCCGGACGTATGCGTCATCAGATGCCAGATCTCCATCGGATCCATCAACGGCTCGAGGCCGGGCCTGGTGACGGACCCCGAACGCCAGACCTGCTGGTCGGCGAACGACGGGATGAATTTCGACACCGGATCCCTGAGCTCGAAGGCGCCCTCCTCCCAGAGGATCATCGCCGCGACCGAGGTGATCGGCTTGGTCATCGAATAGATGCGCCAGATCGTGTCCGGAGTGACCGCTGTACCGCTTGCCACGTCCCGATGACCCCTGCCGGCGGAATGCACGAGCTTGCCGCCACGGGTCAACGCCAACTGCCACCCTGCGAGCCTCCCGTCGTCGACGTAGCGACCGAAATGGTCATCCAGACGCTGCAGGCGTGACGGGTCGAACCCGGCTTCGTGCGGATCGATATCAGCTTCGAGCAAGTCCATCGGCTCACTGTAGGAGTGCGGCGCCGGCCAGATACGAGCCGAGTGGTCCCAGGCGGGCGCGCCCCACCGTCCGCCAGTGCGAGCGGGAACGAACCCCGTCCGCAAGGGGTAGGGTTGCGCCATGCCCACTCCAGGCGAGCATCACCCTGCTTTCGAGGAATACTGCGAGTGCATCTTCGAACTGCACGAAGATTCCGTCGACGTGATCCAGGCGCGCATCGTCGAACGCCTGCAGATCAGTCGTCCCGCCGTCTCGGAGATGATCCGTCGTCTCGAGACGGAGCATCTGATCGTCCAGAACGACGGTCAGATCCGTTTGACGGAATCCGGTATGCGACTCGCCCAACAGACCGTTCGCCGCCACCGTCTCGCAGAGCGTTTCCTCACCGACATGCTCGGGTTGCCATGGGCGGAGGCGCATCACGAAGCCGGCCGCTGGGAGCATGTGATGAGTGACAAAGTGGAAGCGGCCATGGACCGTGTGCTCGGTTCACCGACGACGTGCCCACACGGCAATCCGATTCCCGGCTCGAAGTACATCGCCCCGGACACCGTCACCCTCTCGGTGGTGAAGACCGGCACGAAGTTCACGATCAGCCGGATCACCGAAGAATTGGAGTTCGAGCCTGGTCTGCTCGACTACCTCGAGTCGTCGACGATCCAACCGGGCCAGATCGGGATGGTCACGGCTGCATCGCCGGACGGCACGATGACGATCGAGATCAACGGTCACCACGTCGGTGTCGGAGCGTTCGCTTCCGCCCGCATCCTCGTCGCTTCCTGATCCACCGATGACACGGTTCGCCAGGATCGGTGCGCTCGTCTGCGCGTCGACGATGTCGGTGGGAGTGCTCGGCGGTTGCAAGACGACGATCGTGCAGAGTGCGACGTCGACGATCCCGGCAGATGTGACGACCACCACGCAGGCGCTGCCTGCCGACACGCCGACGCAATTGAACGAGATCATCCGCCTGACAGCCAGTCTCGGTGACCTCGTCGCCGACGGAGGATCCGGGCCGGTCCTTAATCGCATCAACGCGCTGTGGGCTGTTGCCGCCAAGACCGTCGGGCCGACCGACGCCGGACTCCGTCAGCAGATCGACGTGCAGATCGCCATCATCCAGACCGGCGTGAAATACAAGCGGGCGGCCGACGAGGACAAGGCCGCAACCAATCTGCAGGCGATCGTCACCGTCTACCTGCAACGCCACCCGCAAGGCTGAGCGGTGGTCGACGAGAACGCCGACCAACCAGCACCGTCCGACGCCGAAGCTCATCAGGCTGCTGCTGCGGCTCGGTGCCCGACCGCCGCCGATGAGACACAGCGCCGCACGACGAGACGACAGGCAATCTCCATCGGCGTCGCCGTCTCCCCGTTTGGTGTCGCCTTCGGCGTGACGTGCGCCAAGGCCGGCCTGACGTGGTTGCAGGCCGCAGGATTCTCGTCACTCGTCTTCACCGGTGGAACACAGTTCGCGGCGGTCGGCGTACTCGCAGAACACGGAGCGGCTGCCGCGGCGATCACCGCCGGCCTGCTGCTGGCGATCCGCTCGCTCGCCTACGGCGTCGTGATGGCCCCCGCATTGCAGGGGCGCTGGTGGAAACGCGCACTGTGGTCACACGTGATGATCGACGAGGCGATGGCCGTCGGCACCGCCCACGACGACCTCGTGCTGCGCAGGTACGGCTACCTGTGGGCCGGCGGCTCGGTCTTCGTGCTGTGGAACCTCGCCACTGTGGCCGGCGCGGTGCTCGGCAACGCCTCCGAGGTATGGATCAGCAGGCTCGGCGTCGACGGCACCATTCCCGCGTCGTTTCTCGCGCTCGTCTGGAACCGTCTGCAGGATCCCGTGCAGCGCTGGGTCGCTGCCGGCGGCGCGGCGATATCCATCGTCGCCGTCCCCATCGCTCCGGCTGGGATGCCGATCATCCTCGCCGGCCTCGCTGTCGGCATCAGCCCGTTCATCGGCCGACGCGGCCGCCTCCCGACGACCACGAGCAGATGACGTGCAGCACATGACGTGCAGCTGATGAATGCTGGATGGATCGTCCTCATCGGCCTCGCCACCGGCGTCTACGCGCTGAAGGCTGTCGGTCCGCTGCTGCTCGGCAACCGGCCACTCCCGAAGATCGTCAATGCTGCCGCATCGCTCCTGCCTGCTGCGTTGCTGTCGGCGCTGGTGATGGTGAACACGTTCGCCGGCGGCAAACATCTGCAGGTGGACGCCAGAGTCTTCGGGCTCGTCGCAGCGGCGATCGCCCTGCAACGCAAGGCCAACTTCATCGTTGTCATCGTCGCCGCGGCGATCGCGACGGCGGTGGCCCGTTGGGCCGGTGGAGTCCTCTGAGCGTCGCCGACTCCGGTGGCATTCGCGGTGGCGCTACAGCATCGAGGGCGGCAGCGGCTCGGCGTGGATCACCGTCTGGCGTTTCGTTGCTCTGGTGAGGGCGACGTACAGCGCACGGAGCCCCTGATGCTCCTCGGCGACGATTCGCGCCGGTTCGACAACGATGACGCCGTCGAGCTCAAGACCCTTGACCACGCTGACCGGCACGACGGTGACTGCACCTTCGAGACCGGTGCGCGTCGCCCGACCGTGTTTGACCCCGGCGGCGTGGAGTGCGGCCTCGACCTCTTCCATCATCGAGTCCGGCGTCACGACGGCGCATTTACCGTCGCCGACCTCGTCGAGGATGTCCTGCACCGCCGACACGACGGCCGAACCGAGCAACTCGTGCGTGGTGGCGATGACCGAAGGCGGCGTACCGCCGCCACGGACGGACGTCGGCGGGCGCAACTCCGGCGTCGCCGCCATCATCACCTTCGTCGCCAGTTCCATCATCTCCGTCGGGATGCGGTAGCCGATGCTCAGACCGACGATCCGCGACTCCTTCTTGTCCGGCAGGCATGCGAGCACTTCGTCCCAGTTGCTGGGTGCCAGCGGGCCGGTCGCCTGAGCGATATCGCCGACGATCGTCATCGAACCGTTGAGCGAACGGCGACCTGCCATACGCAACTGCATCGGCGTCAGGTCCTGTACCTCGTCGATGACGATGTGGCCGTACGTCCGGATGTCGACGTCGTCTTCGAGCTTGCCGTTCTTACCCTGGCGCGGCCCCAGCAGCTCGCGGGCCTCGTCGAGCAGGGCGATGTCCGGATCGCTCCAGCGCACCGCTTCGAGGTCCTCGCCACGCGGGCGGAACAGCGACTCGTACTCGGCCGGCGTCAGCGTCGGCTCACTCGCCAACTTGAGCAACGCCTTCGAGCCATACAGATCGTGGAGCAGCTGCGCCGGGGTCAGCAGCGGCCACATCCGTTCGAGGGCGATCCACACCTCGTCCAGTTTGCTCACTGCTTCCCTGACGAGTTCAGGAGTCGTTTCCAGCCGGCTCGTCGCCGCGAGGGTGGCGTAGAACTCTGTTTCGACGTAGCGGCGCCCGGCGTTGTGGTGCCGGTAACGACGGCGAGCGGCCTTGATGATCCGCGAACTGTCGTGTGCCGTGAGCCGCAGGAACGTCGTTCGGAACGGGATCACGAGATCCTCACGAAGCGGCCGTTCGCGATCGCGGATCGCCTTGGCGACGACCTTGATCATCCGCTGATCGCCCTTGGTGGTAGCGGCAAGCGGGTTGTCGCGGTGGCCGTAGCGCACGTCGGGGACGAGGTCGGCCATCACGATCTGTTCGATCCCGGCTTCGCCGAGTGACGGCAGGACGCGTTCGATGTAGCGGAGGAACACGCGGTTCGGTCCGATCACCAACACGCCCTGGGCTTCGAGCGGGAAACGGTACGTGTAGAGCAGATAGGCGGCGCGGTGCAGGGCGACAACCGTCTTACCGGTGCCGGGGCCGCCCTGGACGACGAGCACGCCGGCCTGTGGCGAGCGGATGATCTCGTCCTGCTCACCCTGGATCGTGGCGACGATGTCGCCGAGTTGGCCGGTGCGGCCGCGAGCGAGCACGGACAGCAGCGTGCTGTAGCCGCGCAACCCGTTGTGCGGCGGCGTGCCGTCTTCCTCGACGACGCCGAGGTGGCCGTCTCCGAACAGTTCATCCTCGATGTCCAGCAGGTTGCGGCCCTGGACGCTGAAGTGGCGGCGACGCAGCAGCCCCATCGGATCACGGCCCGTCGCCCGATAGAAGGGTTCGGCAACCGGTGCGCGCCAGTCGATGACAACAGGGTCACGCTTCTCGTCGGCGACCGCCAGCCGGCCGATGTGGAAGCTCTCCACGGCGTCGGGACCCTCGGCGCGGCGGTCGATCCGTCCGAAGACGAGCGCCGCATCGCCGAGGTCCAACTGTGTCAGCCGGTTGACCAGTGCCTCGTCGAATACGTCGCGTTCGTAGCGTGCCTGCATCGTCCCACCCGCGGCGATGCCGGCGTCGGTGAGCCCCCGCAATTTCCACGCATCGGTCCGGCTCGTTTCGAGACAGTCATAGGCGTGGTCGATGTTGGCCTGCTCCTCAGCGAGGTCAGGATGGTGTTCGGTCATTCACTGCTCGATTTCTCGAACCTCACTGGCGGCTCCTGCGGTTCGCATGACGGTCCGTAAGGGGGATGCGCAACTCTAGCGGAAGCCGCAGATTTCGCCACGATGCCGATCGTGGCGAACATGTCATCCGGTGACCGCTGACAGAAGCGCCCGCGCTGCCGCAAAATCGCCAAGCGCGTCGGGCGACTCGTGGACGAGTGGGACGAAGACGATGCTGTCAGCGCCGGCCCCGATGAAGCGCGTGCACTGCTCGCCCCACGTGTCGATCGGCCCGCTGATCGCCAGCTCACGGTACAGATCGACGTCGTCGACGTCGGCGTACGGCGCGAGCTGACCCTCGGACCGGCCCATCGCCAGGCGGCGATCGATCTCGGCGGCCGCTCCGGCTGCGTCGGTCGTCGCGTTGACGAACAGTGTGATGCGCGCCTGCGGTCCGACGGCGGTGCGGACCGTCTCGATATACCGCGGGCCCGAGCATTCTGCGAGGATCACGCCGTCGGCGACCGCTGCCGCGACGGCCATCGATCTCGGGAGGCGGACTCCGAGCGAGATGAGCGGGGCGCCGTCGGCGACCGGGTGGACGAGGGTGACATCGTCGAGGTGAACGTGCGACCCGTCGACCGTCACTGCTTCGCCGCCGACGAGGCGCTTGATCGAGCTGGCGACCTCACCGATCGACTGCAGCCAGGACGTCGGCGTCGCTCCGACCTGGGCGATCCAGCTCTGCACCCCATGCCCGATCCCCATGTGGAACCTGCCGGGGAACATGCGTGCCACGGTCGCCACCTCCATCGCCGCAAAGGCTGCATTGCGAACAACCGCCGGAGCGATGCCGAGCCCGACTGTCAGCCGATCGGTCACCGCCAGCGCGGCCGTGGCCTGGGCGAACCCACCGTGGTAGCCGAGATCCTCGACGACCCACAGTTCGTCGAAACCGACAGCCTCGACAGTGCGAGCAAAGTCGGCCAACAACTCCGGCTCCCACTCGCGCCGGAACATCACCCCAAATGCAGTCATGGCGACGACAGTAACGAGGTACATCGGTCCGCGCGACACCGCTGCTGGGTGACTGTCCGCCTCGCCGAAACTCGCAGGCCGGCGAACGAGATCGCCGCTTGTCGGGGTTCAGCCCAGCGGAGGGCCGGCTGCCCTGGCGGCCCGCTCGATCGTCGCTCGACGGTCCGCCCAGAACGCCGCGTCACGTGCTGGCCCGTCCGTGATCCCCGCCTCAGTTCCCACTGCCCCGACGAGCTGTTCGCGCAGGATGTCAGCGTGCCCAGCGTGTCGATTGGTCTCGGTGAGCACATGCACCATGATGTTGAACAGCATTACGTCCGGGCGCGGCCACCAGGGGACGTCGCCACGCGAATCGATGTCCAGGGCAGCGATCGTCGCGTCCGAGTGTTCCCACGCTCGCCGATAGCGGTCGACGATCCCGGCGCGCGACTCATCCGCAGCGGCCCACATGCCATCGATCGGGCTGGGATCGTCCCAGCGGCGCCATTGACCGGGAAACGGCCTTCTGAAAACGTCGCCGAAGTACCAGGCCTCAGACGTCGAAAGGTGTTTGATCAGGCCGAGGAGGTTGGTCCCCGTGTGGGTGAGAGGCCGGCGAACGTCATATTCGGACAGCCCGTCCAGCTTCAAGATCATCGTTTCGCGCACGTCGGACAGCTCACCGTGCAGGTACTCCTTGGCGAATTCATCGATCACGGCTCGAGTTTGCCATGAAGCGTTCACCGGTGTGATCGACGGGCGCTGCGGTCAGTGCGAGTCGATAGAAGACCTCCTCAAATAGAGGAACATACGTTTGTATCCTTCGAGGTCAAACGGTAGACTGGTTGTCGTGGGGATGCTCAGTTCGGACATCGATGAAGCGGTGGCGGCATTCGCCGCCACGCTCGACGGAGACGACGTGACGCTCGCCCTCGCCGCAGCATCGTTGGCCGAACTGGCCTCGCGGTCGGTTGATGATTCGGTGCCGATGCCAGCGTTGAACGCTGTGGTCGAGGCGCTGACATCGGTTTCGTATTCGGTCTCGGCGACGCTGGATGTGGTGCTGAGTCGTTGGGATTGCGCAGGCGCGTGGGGCTATGACGGCGCACTGTCGGGCTCGGCATGGCTCGCATCACGGTTCAACACCCCGCGATCCTCCACCAGGAACCTGATCCAGAACGCTCGACGCCTGCAACTCCTCCCGGTGACGTTCGAGAAGATGCGCACCGGACGCATCTCTCGCCCCATCGCCCTGCTACTCGGGCAGGCGAACTCGATCTTGCCAGAAGCGTTCGCTGACGCCGAAGCGTCGTTGCTGGAAGCGGTCGAGGGACTGCATGAACGTCAGGCGCGGCAGAAAATCGACATATGGATCGCCGCCGCCAGGGCAATGATTGCTTCCAACGAGCCGGAAACAATATCGCAGCCGGAGGAACCGTCGTTTCTGTCGTTCAGCACGCTGCTCGGCGGCCGGGTGCGGATGGAAGCCGAGTTCGACACGATGTCAGCTCAACTGATCCGCACAGCGATCGAGAATCTGGCGCTCAAAGACGACGACTCATCACGGAGGTTGTGCGAACGCCAGGCGGAAGCGCTCGTCACGTTGGCGAAGATGGGACTCGATTCCGGTCGGGCCGGTCATGTGCAACGTCCGCACATCATCGTCACGATGACCATCGACGACTTCGAACAACGAACCGGGAAGAGCGCGCGTTTCGCCGACGGCACCCCCGTCCCAGAAGATGTCCTCTGGGAACTGTTCTGCCAATCCGACATCCACCCGCTGCTGACGAGCGCGACGAACATGCCATTGGCAATGGGACGAACCCGACGCCTCGCCGACCTCAGCCAGCGCCTGGCGATGCGGGTCCAATGGAACGGGTGCGGGTTCCCCGGCTGCGACCAACCGTATGAACGATGTCAAGCCCACCATGAGACAGCGGCGTGGGATGACGGCGGGTTGACGAACACCGGTGACATGGTCCCGCTCTGCAACGGCCACCACCGCCTGAAACACCGGGCAGGCTGGACGATCACGATGGACGCCGACGGGACCGTTCGCGCCATCGGACACGACGGCCGCGAACTCATCGACACACGACGACGCATCACCCGAACCGAACCGGCGTCCACCACCAACGTGACCGAGAACCCGACCGCGGAGACCGCCGGAATGCAGCCACAGGCAGCCTCACCCGAGCCAGCAACCATCGACGAGCCAATCGTCGTCAGTCCGCTGATCCTCATCGACGGATGGGGCGTCAAACGCACCAACGTGGTCGAGTTCGGCGATATCGCACAACGCCGTGCGATGTTCCAACAACTCGCCGGCTACCGAGACGACGAACAAGCCGGCTGACGCCAGGCGCCTGCCGGAGTTGTCGAGGGATGCGTTTGCGGCGACATGTTCGAGAGATCGGAAAGGCGCCGGATAGCGTGATCGGCTCATGGGTTTCGAGGGTGTATCAGCGTTTTTAGCGGCGTGTCGGGGCGAGCGGGCGGCGCATACACCGATTTGGATGATGCGCCAGGCGGGCCGCAGCCTGCCAGAATATCGGGCCATTCGCGGGCACGGCAGCATCCTCGAGGCCATCAAGGACCCGGAGCTGTCGGCCGAGATCACGCTGCAACCGGTCCGCCGTTACGGCGTGGACGCCGCCGTGCTCTACAGCGACATCGTCGTCCCGATCCATGCCATCGGCTTCGGGATGGACGTCGCCCCCGGCACCGGTCCGGTCGCCGCCAATCCGTTCCGCAGCCCTGCCGACCTGCAGCGGGTCCGCCCCTTCGAACCAGATCTCGACGCTCCGTATGTCGCCGAAACGATCAAGATGCTCGTCGCCGAGTTGGACGTCCCGCTGATCGCCTTCGCCGGCGCCCCGTTCACCGTCGGCAGTTATGTCATCGAGGGGCGGCCGTCACGCACCTACGAACACGCCAAGGCACTGATGCACACCGATCCGCCAACGTGGCACGAGTTGCTCGACCGGCTGGCCTCGCACGCCATCGCCAGTATCAGCTCGCAGCTCGCGGCCGGCGCTGCTGCGTACCAACTGTTCGATTCGTGGGCCGGCGCTCTCAGCCGGGCCGACTACGAGACGTTCGTGCTCCCGCATTCCGAGCGCGTCTTCACCGAGTTGGCCGCCAGTTATCCGGACGCTCCTGCGATCCACTTCGGCGTCGGCTGCGACCACCTGCTCGAATCGATGTACGCAGCGCAGCGCACGTCGCCGCATCGCGTCATCGGGCTCGACTGGCGCACCCCGATCGACGAGGCCCGCAAGCGACTCGGCGCCGACACCGCTGTACAGGGCAATCTCGACCCGACACTGGTACTCGCCGGGTGGGATGTCACCAGGTCGGCAACGGACGCCGTACTCGCCGCCAATGCGGGCCATCGCGCCCATGTCTTCAACCTCGGCCACGGGGTGACACCGGACATCGACCCCGGTGTTCTCGAACAACTCGTCGCCTACGTCCACGAGACGACGAAACGGTGAGCGCAAACACATCACGCGTCGCTGTCCTGCTGATGGCCTACGGCACACCACGGACGCCTGAGGAAATCGAGCCGTATTACATCGACATCCGGCGTGGCCGCCCACCGACACCGGAACAGCTCGCCGATCTGGTCCGTCGCTACGACGCCATCGGCGGCATCTCCCCGCTCAACGAACGCACAGAAGCACAGCGGTTGCGTCTGGCCAATTCGCTGGAGGAGCTGGCGCCAGGACGGTTCGACGTCATCCTCGGGTTCAAGCATGCAGCGCCGAAGATCGAGACCGCCGTCACCACCATCGCCGACGCCGGCTACGGATCGATCGTCTGCCTCGTGCTCGCTCCGCACTATTCCGGCTTCTCCGTCGGGCAGTACCTCGATCGTGCCCGCGCCGCCGCTGAGCCGACCGGCATCCCCGTCTTCGTTGTCGAGAGTTGGGCGACCGAACCGGCGTTCATCGACTTCCTCGCCAACGATCTGGCAGCAAAATTGTCGGCCATGCCCGAGAGCACCAAGGTCGTGTTCACCGCTCATTCGCTGCCGCGGCGAATCGTCCAGGACAACGACCCGTATCCGTCGGAGGTCCGCTCGACCGCCCAGGCCGTCGCCGACAGGATCGGCCTGTCGCCGTGGAGCACATGGAGTACCGCCTGGCAATCGGCCGGCCGGACGCCGGAACCGTGGCTCGGTCCCGACATCCTCACCGTCGTCGACGACCTCGGTGCTGCCGAAGACTCCAGCGCATTGATCGTCTGTGCCTGTGGGTTCGTAGCCGACCACCTCGAAGTGCTCTACGACCTCGATATCGAGGCGTCGCAACGAGCTGCACGGTTGGGTCTCGGCTTTGCGAGGACCGCCTGCGTCAACGACGATCCGGCTGTGATCGGAGCACTGGCAAGCAGGGTTTTGAACGCAGCCCCCGCTGCCACAGACCAGGATTGACGATGCCGCGGATCGCCGTCATCGGCGGAGGTATCGCCGGCCTGTCTGCAGCGTGGGAGCTCTCCTCGCATGCCGGCGTGAATGTTGTCGTCCTCGAGCGCGACGCCGGGTGGGGTGGCAAGATCCGCACCACCCCGTTCGCCGGCAGACCGGCGATCGACGAGGCGGCAGACGCCTTCCTCGCCCGAGTGCCATGGGGGCTGCAACTCGCCACAGAGTTGGGCCTCGCCGACTCGCTGACGTCGCCATCGAGCGGTTCCGCCTTCGTCGCCCTCGGCGGCGTGCTCCATCCGATCCCGACCGGGCTGATGCTCGGCGTGCCGAAGGGCATGGGAGGACTGCTCAGGTCGGACCTGCTGACATGGCGCGGTAAGGCACGCGCCGGACTCGACCTCGTCCTACCGAAGCGGTCGACGGCGCACGACTCTCTCGGGCGTGCGATTCGCGATCGCTTCGGCGTCGAAGTCGCCGAACGGCTCGTCGATCCGCTCGTCGGTGGGATCAATGCCGGCGACGCTGACGACCTCTCGCTGCGCGCCGCGGTGCCACAACTCGTCGATGTCGCGACGACGAAACGCAGCATGCTCCTCGGGCTGCGCAACGCACCTGCGCCGGCACCCGGCCCGATCTTCTACGCACCGACGGCCGGAACCGGTGCGTTGATCGACGCGTTGGTCGCCGCGCTGCCCGCCCGCGGCGTCGAACTGCGTGGGTCGGCGGCGGTCGATCTGATCGAACCTGGCGACGGTTCGTCAGCGGGCTACCGGATCGACGGTGAGCACTTCGACGGCGTGATCGTGACGACGCCGGCGTTCGACGCCGCCCGACTGCTCCGGCGAATAGGGCCGGATGCCGCTGCGCCGTTGGGATCGATCGACTATGCCGGCGTCGTGATGGTCACGCTCGCCATCCCGAGCAGCGATCTCGCCTCCGTTCCGCACGGCAGCGGGTACCTCGTCCCCAAGCCCGCTCAACGCCACGTCACGGCGGTGTCCTTCGGTTCTCGCAAGTGGGCCCACTGGCAGCGCACCGATCACGGCGCCGGCGGCGCCGACTTCGCTTCGACAGAACTGCTGCGGGTCTCGCTCGGACGTCATGGCAACGCTGCCCCGCTGGCGATGGACGACGACGAGTTGCTGAAAACTGCCGTCGACGAGGTCTCCACGCACATCGGGACGGCGATCACGCCCGTCGCGGAACGGATCTCTCGTTGGGAACGGGCCTTCCCGCAGTACCAGCCTCACCACCTCGATCTGATCGCCGACATCGAGTCGAAGGTGTCCGCCGTACCGCGTCTGCGTGTGACCGGTGCTGCCTACCGGGGAATCGGGATACCGGCGTGCATCCGTCAGGGCCGGGAGTCGGCGAACGCGCTGCTACATGAGCTCGCCGACGCGTAAGGATGGCGCCCGTGGGTTGTTCGGCGTGACGACAGCCGAGACACAGGTCGAGGCCGAGGCAACCGCACCGGCGGCGACCGCACGACCCCGCCGCTCCTGGCGTGCAGGAGTTGCTTCGGTCGCCGCTGGCGCGCTCGTCGGTTTCTCGCTTCCACCATGGGGTTGGTGGCCGCTCGCCTTCATCGGTCTGGCGATCTACTCGTCACTTCTCCGACCGGGTTCGTGGCGCACACGTTGGTCACGCGGGTTCCTCTTCACGCTCGGATGGCTCGGGCCGGGGATGGCCTGGATGTGGTTCCTCACACCTCCCGGCTACGTGATCGCCGTCGCCATCTTCGCCGTCGTCCACGGCGCCGCCGCTGCGATCGCGCCGTTCGGCCGTTGGCGCTGGCTCGGGTTGCCGGCAGCGTTCACGCTCGCCGAGGCCTTGCGATTCTGCTTTCCGTTCGGCGGTGTGCCCCTCGCCAGCCTGGCGATCAGTCAGGTTCCCGGCCCCTTGGCACCGGTCGCCCGCGTCGGCGGACCGCTGCTCATGACGTTCGTGACGATGCTCGCCGCCCAAGCCCTCCTCGCCGTCGTCACTACCATCGTGCGTTCGTTGCACGGCACCGATCAGGCGGCAACGAACACACCCGCTGCGGTCATCGCCTCGCTGCTGCCGGCACTCGTCGCAGCCGTCCTCACGACCGGTCTGATCGGGGTGGGGAGCATCCGCATGGTGCACTCGACCGGCAAGACAATCCGCGTTGCCTTCGTGCAGGGCGGTGGTCCGCAGGGGACCCACGCCATCGACACCAACCCACGGCTCGTCGTCGAACGCCACCTCGCAGCGACGGACACGCTGCAGCCGGGGCCCGACCTCGTGATCTGGCCGGAGAATGTGATCAACGTCGCCGACTTCGCAACAAGCGTCGAGCGAACCGAGGTCGCGGCCGAGGCCAGGCGACTGAACGCCCCGCTGCTCGTCGGCGTCACCGAGGACACCGGCGACGGCAAGCACTTCCTCAATGCCCAGGTCGTCGTGCTGCCGGACGGCTCGATCGGCGGCCGCTACGACAAGGTTCGCCGGGTCCCGTTCGGCGAATACGTCCCGATGCGCGGACTCCTCGAATCGCTCGGCGCTCCACTCGAGGCAATCCCACGCGATGCAGTTGCCGGAACCGGACCGGCGTATCTGGATACCCCGGTCGGCAGGGTCGCCGTCGTCATTTCGTGGGAGGTGTTCTTCGCAGGGCGCGCACGCGACGGCGTCAAGCACGGCGGCGAACTGCTCATCAACCCGACGAACGGTTCGAGCTACACGTGGACGATCCTGCAGAGCCAACAGGTCGCTTCGTCACGGCTGCGGGCGATCGAAACGGACCGCTGGGTGGTGCAGACCGCTCCGACGGGATTCAGCGCCTTCATCTCACCGGACGGCGATGTCATCCAGCGCACGAGCGTCAGCGAGGCCGCCGTCCGCCAACAGGAGGTCGCCCTGCGCCGCGGCGAAACGCTTGCCGTCCGTATCGGCGACAAGCCGTGGGTGCTGCTCGTCTTCGTCACCCTCATGCTCAGCGTCTGGCTCGATCGGCCCAGACGGCGCTCTCGACCAGTGCGCCCGCCCGAGCCGGTGCCGGACCGCGTATAGCGCCGGACGCGACTACTGCGTGTTCGAACGCACCATGTGCACACTCGCGAGCCGCAACAACTCTGGACTGCGGCGGACGCATCGTCTGGTCAGCGTTCGCGCCCGAGGGCGCGTAGGCCGGCCCATGCCAGGTCGCTCACCCAGCGGGCTGTCGCCTCCGGATTGAAGGTGTGCTCATCGGCGACGAGCCGCCTGGCGACACCCTCTGCCATACCGACGAGCGCGTGGGCGATCGTTCGTTGCTGTTCGGCGCTGACATTGGCGGCGATCAGTGGAGCGATCGCCTCGGCTGATGCGTCCTCGACACGGCGGACCGCTTCGGCGAATTCCTCGTCCCGTCTGGCCGCGCCGCCGAACAACAGGCTGAAGGCGTCACGGCTGTCGTGGACCCAACGGAAATAGGCGAGGAAGCCGTCCTCGGTCTGCGCTTTGCCGTTCGCCGATTCGCTCGCCGCCTTGGAGATCGCCGTGATCAGACGCGCCCCGACGTCTTCGAGCAGCGCCAGATACAGTTCGCGTTTGGATCCGAAGTGCTGATAGAGCACCGGCTTGGTCACTCCGGCGGCGTCTGCGACGTCGTTCATCGACGCCCCGTAGAACCCCTGATTGGCAAAAACGGCGAGCGCGACGTCGATGATCTGATCACGACGTTCTTGTGCGGGGAGTCGTGCGGACATGTTCTCGCAATGCTACCGCCGAGTAAGTTGGCCGCCGAACACCATCCGGAGGCAGGCCGGCGAGCGCCTCGCGGAGCAGGTCAGAGGCCTCTGGCTACGTCTTCCCGCTCGGCCTTCTTGATCCCGTACCCGATGACCAGTGCAGGGGCGAGGAGGATCGATCCGGCGATCAGGCAGCCGGTCACGATGGCCACGAGCGCTCCGGTGAACTTCATGGCGAAACCGATGAAGAAGACCGCCATCGCCACGCCGAAGAACAGGTACCCGACGCGGTTGGCGAGCAGCGTCCATTTGGCGATCTTCGCTCGTTGGGCTCGCACCGGGTCGATGCGACCCGACGTACCAGCAGCGGCGCCGGTTCCGGAGGCGCCCGCCCGGCCACTCGATCGACTTGGCATCGATTGCAGACGGTTCGTGAACCGACTGCTCGTGTCCCGGGCATCTGGTCGAGGTTGACTCACTCGTCCATCCTCGCCGCCGCCGAGGACAAGTGCGACGTTTTGCGCCAGAATGGTCCGATGGAAGTCGCTGTCGTTGATTTCACCGCCCCGTCCGCCCCGCACGACTTCACCCGCTCGTTGCGCGAAACGGGCTTTGCCGTGGTCACCAATCATCCGGTGAGCCAGGCGCTCGTCGAGGAAGTCTACGGGGAATGGTTGACGTTCTTCGAAAGCGACGCAAAATACGCGTACCGCTATGAGGACGGCGATCAGGACGGCTACTTCGCCCCGGATGTCAGCGAGACGGCAAAGGGCAACAACATCAAAGACATCAAGGAGTTCTTCCACGTCTATCCGTGGGGCAAGTACCCGACGGAGGTCAGCGATGCGGCACTTCGGCTGCACCACGACGCCGGTCTGGTCGCCAGGACGTTGCTCGATTGGGTCGAAGCGAACACACCGCCGGAGGTCAGCGCCGGTTTCTCCCGCCCGTTGTCGTCGATGCTCGACGGCAGTACCCGATCGCTGCTGCGCATTCTTCGGTATCCGCCGCTGACCGGCACCGAGCCACCGAACGCCATCCGCGCCGCAGCGCACGAGGACATCAACCTCATCACCGTGCTCCCGGCGTCGAACGAACCTGGCCTGCAGGTCAAGGATCTCGCCGGTAACTGGCACGACGTACCGACGGACTTCGGAAGCCTGGCGATCAACTCTGGCGACATGCTGCAACTCGCCAGTGGGGGCTATTACCCCTCGACGACGCACCGTGTGACGAACCCGGTCGGCGAATCGGCGACGAAGTCACGGCTCTCGGTCCCGTTGTTCCTGCACCCAGCAGACGATGTGATCCTCGCCGACGGTCGCACCGCCTTCGAATTCCTGCAGGAACGTATTCGCCAACTCCGCAGCCAGGACCTCACCAGCAAGTAGGGCAGTTCAGTTGGCAGGCCCTCGCCGGGGGAGTTCGAGGGGGCGTCAGCCCCCTCATCCCGTGTCAAGGCCGAGTACAACTAGCCGTTTTGGATCTTGATCTCGATGTCGACGCCGGCCGGCAGCTCGATGCGCTGCAGGCTGTCGATCGTCTTCGGGTTCGGGTCGACGATGTCGATGAGGCGCTTGTGGACGCGCATCTCGAAGTGCTCGCGCGAGTCCTTGTCGACGTGAGGTCCGCGGACGACCGTGAAGCGATGCTTGTCGGTCGGCAACGGGATCGGGCCACGGATCGTGGCGCTCGTGCGGGTCACGGTCTCGACGATCTTACGAGTCGACTGGTCGATGATCTCGTGATCGAATGCCTTGAGGCGGATGCGGATTGATTGTGCCATGTCGTCAGCCAGCCTTATTTGGTGATCTTGACGACGCGGCCGGCGCCGACAGTGCGGCCACCTTCACGAATCGCGAAACGAAGACCCTCGTCCATGGCGATCGGCTTGCCCAACTCCACAGAGATCATGATGTTGTCGCCAGGCATCACCATCTC
>JANXUF010000065.1 GCA_025356335.1 Actinomycetes bacterium | reverse complement strand
TCACGTGGATTCCGTGATGGCGGACTGCGGATGACCGTACCGGTGTCGGTCACGTGGATTCCGTGATGGCGGACTGGGCGTGACCGTACGGGGTGTCGGTCACGTGGATTCCGTGATGGCGGACTGGACGTGACCACGGTGGCCGAAACGTTGCGGTCCTGGTCAGTCGCTGGAGACGTCGAGGGCGGCGACCAACAGGGAACGTTGCGGTTTCCCGAGGCTCGTGCGTGGAATCACGTCGACGATCTCCATGCGCTGAGGTGCGGCGTAGGCCGGCATCGTTTCCTTGACCGTTGCCCTGAGGCGCTCGAGCGTCACTGCGGTCGGGGCGTCGCTGACGACGAACGCCGTCACGGCCTGACCCCAACGTTCGTCGGGAACACCGGCGACGGCGAGATCGGAGATGCCCACATACCCGGCGAGTGCCCGTTCGACGGCGTCCGGCCAGACCTTCTCGCCGCCGGTCACGATCACGTCCCCGCGCCGGCCGTCGACGTGCAGTCGGCCGTCTGGCAACCATCTGCCGAGGTCACCGGTGGGGTACCAGCCGTCAGGCGTCCGTGGATCCGTGCCGTCCCGATAGCACCGCAGCATCATCGGGCAGCGCAACGAGATCTCACTCTCGACATCGATACGAACCTCGACACCGTCGAGCGGGATCCCGTCGTAGACGACGCCACTTCCGGTCTCGGTCATCCCGTAGGTCGTCACGCTGTTCGCCGGCCGGTCCGGCGGCGGGCGCGACCCGCCGAGAACGATCACCCGGAACAACGACGGGTCGATTCGACGCAGAGCGGCCCCGACCAGCGAGACGAGCGTCGCCCCAGCATCCTGGACCGCTGCGGCGTCGAAGCCGGCATGGACGGTCAATCGGGTGCCGGTCAGCAGCGCGCGTATGACGACCGACAGGCCGCCGACGTGTGCCAGGGGCAGGCAGGCGAGCCAGTGATCGTCGCTCGATATGTCGAGCCGTTTGCTCGTCGCCGCCGCGCTCGCCGCCAACGCGGCATGGGTCAGCACGACTCCCTTGGGGGTCCCCGAGGTCCCGGATGTGGCGATGACGAGGGCATCACCCGGTTCCACCGGATCGCCATCTGGCAGTGACGTCGTGGAGCCGTCGGCATCGAGCACGTGGGTCGGTCTGATGGCAGCGAACAGCTCGGCGCGAGCGACCAGCGGCAGGCGTGGATCGACGACGAACGCGGCGTCGCCCCGATCCCAGATGCCGGCCAACCGTTCGACGAAATGATCGTCGCCTCTCCCGTCGAGGGCGACCAGATGTTGCACAGGCCAAGCCTACGAAGTGAGGTTCAGCGCAACGCGCTGTTCTCCCGCCAGACTGTCGGCCGATGAGTGCACTCCTGGAATACGGCGACATGATCCTGCTGCTCGACATGAAGCCGAGGCGCGGACAGCAGCATCGCTACCTGCTGACGCTCAAAGAGGGCGCTGAGTTCCACACGCACAACGGCTTCGTGCCGCACGGCGACATCGTCGGGCAGCCGGAATGTTCGCTCGTCAAGGCGACCAAGGGTGCGCAGTACCGTGTACTGCGCCCGACGCTCGAGGACTTCGTCGTCGAGATGCCACGTGGTGCGCAGGTCATCTACCCGAAGGACCTCGCACCGATCTGCATGCTCGCCGACATCGGCCCGGGTATGAAGGTCTTCGAATCCGGCGTCGGGTCCGGCGCGCTGTCGATGACAATGCTGCGTTGGGGTGCCGACATCACGGGATATGAATTGCGTGAGGACTTCGCCAACAAGGCACGATCGAATGTCAGGGCGTTCCTCGGAGCCGGCGTGCTCGATCGGTACAAGGTCGAACTGCGCGACTGCTACGAGGGCATCGACGGCGACGACTACGACCGAGTCGTCCTCGATCTCCCGGAGCCGTGGAATGTCGTGCCGCTCGCCGAACGCGCTCTTCTCCCCGGCGGGATCCTCGTCGCCTACACCCCGAGTATCACCCAGGCGGTGCAGGTCCGTCAGGCGATGCACAGCCACCGCTGGATCGCGACCCGCACGTTGGAGGTGCTGAACCGCGGTTGGCACATCGAGGGGATGGCGGTCAGGCCCGACCACCGGATGGTCGCTCATACGGCGTTCCTGACCGTTGGTCGGCTGCTGGAACGGTCGACGGCGACGACGACGACTGGCTCGGCGATGCCCGCAGCAATGGACCTGCCGGACCCTGCGGCAGTACTGGCAGGTGCACTGATCCAAGCTGACGACGATGCTGTCGCAACCGCCTGGGCTGACGAGTCAGGCGACTGAGTACGTCCGAGCGCTCCGGCGCAGACGAGAGGGTCATCTGCGGTGACGCGAGAACGGGGTGCCGATCGGCACCCCGTTCGCTAGCGCTTGTGCAACTGCCGGCCTTCGAGCCGGGAGATCGTCAGACTTCGATGAAGATGCACTCGCCGGGGCATTCCTCGGCGGATTCGATCACGGCATCGACCTGGCCGTCCGGGATGTCGGCCATTCCTTCAGCACCCTGCGGATTTCCCTTGGCGGTGGCGAAGATTTTGCTGCCTTCTTTGACGTAGGCGAGGCCATCGTCGAGCAGCGTGAAAACGTCGGGGGCGATTTCTTCGCAGAGACCGTCTCCGGTACAGAGATCCTGATCGATCCAGACCTTCATGTGCTGATGAGCTCCTAGTGATGAAAGGGCATTACGAGCAGTGACTGTACACGCCTGGGACTGTTTCCATGTGGTCCACCGCAGGCCGGCTCCGAAGGTGACAGAACTCACGCCGGCCACGCTGTGGGGGTCGCGCTGTAATGACTCACATTGGTAACAACAGCCGTGTAGGTTCGACTGCAATCCAGTGACGACGCGCCGTGTTTCGGCGGTGGCACGACGAGGAGGCGCAACACGTGGAACAAGACGACGATTCCCGCTTCGGGACGACGCCGGGGCAGAACGTCCACAGGCGGGACGTCGACGGGCACAACGTGAATGATCAAGACGTCGGCGATCAGGTGCGGGCGCTCGACGAAGAGATCGCCCTGCTCCGTCAACGCCTCGCCGACTCACCGCGGCGCGTACGGGCCCTCGAGGAGCGACTGCTCGAAACGAAAGGGCAACTGGCCCAAGCCGTTGCCCAGAACGAGAAGCTCAGCTATACCCTGCGCGAGGCGCGCGAGCACATCTCCTCGCTTCGTGACGAAGTCGACAAGTTGACGCAGCCGCCATCGGCATACGGCGTTGTCGTCGGGAAAAACGACGACGAGACGGTCGACGTGCTGGCCAACGGTCGCAAGATGCGCGTCTCACTGCATCCCGATGTCGACCACGAGACGCTCGAGCGTGGTGCCGAAGTCGTGCTCAACGAGAGCTTCAACATCGTCATGGCCCGCAGTCCCGAACTGCACGGTGAGGTCGTCACGGTGAAGGAATTGCTGGATGACGGCATTCGCGTCGTCGTGATCGGACGTGCCGACGAGGAGCGCGTCTGCGAACTCGCCGACAGTGTCCGCGGTATCCACCTGCGTTCGGGGGATTCCCTGCTGCTCGACAATCGCAGCAACCTGCTGCTCGAGAAGTTGGAACGTCCCGAGGTCGAGGACCTGCTGCTCGAAGAAGTGCCGGACATCTCCTATGCAGACATCGGCGGCCTCGACAGCCAGATCGAAGAGATCGCCGATGCGGTCGAACTGCCCTACCTCTATCAGGACCTCTTCGCGGAACATCGCCTGCCGGCGCCGAAGGGAATCCTGCTCTACGGCCCGCCTGGTTGCGGCAAGACGCTGATCGCCAAGGCGGTCGCCAACTCGCTCGCCAAGAAGGTCTCGGCGAAGACAGGCGGCGAAAAAGGTCGCAGCTACTTCATCAACATCAAGGGTCCTGAACTGCTCAACAAGTACGTCGGGGAGACCGAACGCCAGATCCGCCTCGTGTTCCAACGTGCCCGTGAAAAGTCCGAGGAGGGTTGGCCGGTCATCGTCTTCTTCGACGAGATGGACTCGATGTTCCGCACCAGAGGCTCAGGTATCAGTTCGGACATGGAGTCGACGATCGTGCCGCAGTTGCTTGCAGAGATCGACGGTGTCGAAGGGCTGCGCAACGTCATCGTCATCGGTGCCACCAACCGTGAGGATCTCATCGACCCGGCGATCCTGCGTCCTGGCCGCCTCGACGTCAAGATCAAGATCGAGCGCCCGACCGCCAAGGCTGCCGAGGCGATCTTCGCCCGCTATCTGACCGATGACATTCCGATCGCCCCTGACGAGGTCATCCCGGAGATGATCGCCACGACCGTCGCCGAGATGTACCGCGACGACGAGAGCAACCGTTTCCTCGAAGTCACGTACCAGAACGGTGACAAGGAAATCCTCTACTACAAGGACTTCTCATCCGGCGCGATGATCGAGAACATCGTTCGCCGCGCCAAGAAGTTGGCGATCAAACGGGTCATCGCCGGAGGCGCCCGTGGTATCAAGACCGACGACTTGATCGCCTCGATCAAGCAGGAATACAAAGAGCACGAGGACCTCCCGAACACCACCAACCCCGACGACTGGGCGAAGATCTCCGGCAAGAAGGGCGAGCGCATCGTCTTCATCCGTACGCTCGTCAACGAGAACCGAGCGGCTGCGGGAGTCGAGGGTGGCCGGGCCATCGAACGAGTGGCGACGGGCCAATACCTCTAGCAGGATGCTGAAACTGGTATCTCGGCAGGCGCACGTCGCCGCAAATGCCCAGGTCATCGACGCGCTCAGCCGAGCCGACCGGTGTATTTCCGCATCCTGCTAGTAGGTGACTGCTCTCAGGACTTGAGGTTGGTGTCCAGGAAGGCCATCGTCTTCGGCCAGGCGGCATTGGCGGCGGACTCGTTGTAGAACATCTCGCTGGCGAAGTTGTCGAAGGCGTGGCCGGCGATTTCGACGTTGATCTGCACGTTCGGATGACCTTCGATCGCTGCGTTCAACGCCTCGACGCCGGCGAACGGCAGGAACGGATCCTCGCTGCCGAAATGGAACAGCGTCGGCGCAGTCACCGTCTCGACGAGGTCGATCATCGACGGCACCCCCGAGCCGTAATAGCTGACCACGCAATCAGGATCGGCCGCTCCGGCGACGCCCCACGCAAGCGTGCCGCCGAGGCAGAATCCGAGGACGCCGGCGCGCCCGCCCGTCTCGTCCGTGTAGGTCAACTGTTCGTAGGCGGCGACGCAGTCCTCGATCGCCTTCGGGAAGTCGAGCTTGGCGACCTGCTCCATCGAAGCCTGCAACGCCTCCGGCGTCTGGCCGGGCGACCAGCCAGGGGCGAAACGCCAGAAGACGTCCGGTGCGCCGACCACGTAGCCGGCAGCTGCCAGCTTCTCGGCGACACCGGTGATGTATTCCCCGACGCCGAAAATCTCCTGGATCAGCAAGATGCCGGGCCCCGATCCCGACTCGGGAATCCAGATGTGCAGGTCGAACGTGCCGTCGGCGACGGTCACGCGGTCAATACGAGTCGCGGTCATTGCCGGATTATGGCATGTTTGCCTCCTAACCTGGCGGGCCGTGCAAATCGAGGATTTCGACTATCACCTTCCACCGGAGCGCATCGCCCAGGTGCCACTGGAACCGCGTGATTCATCGCGTCTGCTCATCGACCGCGGACCCGGTCGGGTGGCTGAACACGGCCACGTCACCGACCTCGTCGACGAGCTGCGCGACGGCGACCTGTTGGTCGTCAACGATTCGAAGGTCATCCCTGCTCGGCTGACGTTGCGGCGCGAAACGGGCGGTGCTGCCGAGGTCGTGCTCCTCGAACCGCTCGATCCGCAACGTCGATCGTGGGAGGCGCTCGTCAGGCCGGCGCGCAAGCTGCGCGCCGGCGAGACGCTGTACACATCCGATGGCACGGCCCTCGTCGCTGTCGGTGACCGGACTGCGGCAGGGGACACGTTCCGGGTGACGATCCTCGGCGAGGCCGCCCCCCTCGATTCGCTGCAACGCTTCGGCGTGATGCCGCTGCCGCCATACATCACGACCGCACTGGCCGACGCAGAGCGTTACCAGACGGTGTACGCCAACGAGCCGGGATCGGCTGCCGCGCCGACCGCCGGCCTGCATCTCACACCGACGCTGATCGAGCAGTTGACGGCGAGGGGTGTCGAATTGGCGCGGGTCGAACTCGTTGTCGGCCTCGACACCTTCAAACTGGTCGATGAACCGGATCCGACGACGCACCTGATCCACACGGAGCGGTATTCCGTACCAGCCACCACGATGGAGGCCTGCCAGCAGGCTCGTCGCGTCGTCGCCGTCGGGACCACGGCGACGCGGGCGCTGGAAACGGCTGCTGCAACCGGCGTGCTAGAGGGCCGGTCGCAGCTGTTCATCTACCGCCCGTACGAGTGGGCGATCGTCGATCTGCTGCTCACCAATTTCCACATGCCGAGGACGACGCTGCTGATGATGATCGACGCCTTCGTCGGATCGCGTTGGAGAGACCTCTACGGCACAGCGCTCGCCGGCGACTATCGCTTCCTGTCGTTCGGTGATGCCATGCTGCTGACCAGGAGCGCACCACGATGACCCATCCCGTCCACTTCGAAGCCGTGGCGACAGACGGTGCCGCACGCGCCGGCGTCGGCCGTACCGCCAAAGGCACCTACAGGACCCCGTGCTTCATGCCGGTCGGCACGCGCGGGGCGATCAAGTACCTCAGCGCCGATGACTACGCCCGCCTGGGCGCGGAGATCGTGCTCGGCAACACCTACCACCTGATGCTTCGGCCAGGTGCCGAGACCGTTGCCCACTTCGGTGGGTTGGGGAAGTTCTCCGGCTGGAACGGGCTGACGTTGACCGACTCGGGTGGCTTCCAGGTCTTCTCGCTCGAGCCGAAGGTCGACGACGACGGCGTGACGTTCAAGTCGACGTACGACGGCTCGATGCACCGATTCACTCCGGAAATCGCCGTACGGACACAGGAGCTGCTCGGAGCTGACATCCAGATGGTGCTCGACGTCTGCCCGCCGTTGCCGTCGACCGATGCGGTCGTCCGGCTCGCGGTCGAACGCACGAGCGCATGGGCGAAGCGGGCGATCGACGCCCACGAACGAGACGATCAGTCGTTGTTCGGCATCGTCCAGGGCGGCCTGTCGCTGGAGATGCGCGCCGAGTCGGCGGCCTACACCGCCAGCCTCGGTTTCGACGGCTACGGCATCGGCGGCCTCAGCGTGGGGGAGACCCGTTCGCAAATGCTGCCGGCGTTGGCAGCAGTGACGCCACACCTGCCTGCCGATCGTCCACGATATTTGATGGGTGTCGGCGATCCTGCTTCGCTCGTCGAAGCAGTCAACCTCGGCGTCGACCAGTTCGATTGTGTGATGCAGACACGGCTCGGACGCCACGGCACGGCACTGACGTCGCAGGGGAAACTCCATCTCAAGAACGCCGCCTTCGCCCTCGACGAGGGCCCGATCGACGCCTCCTGCCCGTGCGCAGTCTGTGCCAGGCACACGCGTGGGTACCTCCGCCACCTGTTCCAGGTCGGTGAACCAACAGCCTCGCGACTGTTGAGCCTGCACAACATCGCTTGGACGCTCGATCTCATGTCGCAGATGCGATCGGCGATCGTCGCTGGTCGGTTCGTGTCTTTTCGACGGGACATCCTCGCTGTCTGGGGTTGACCGATCCCGCCTGAGCACGTACAGGCCGATCTCAGATTCGGACGCCACACTTGCCCGCAGGCCTTCGTGACCACTTATTCGGCCGCGCTTTCGATAGCCTCACCCACTGCTTATTGCTCAGCTGACTGGTCGTTGCATGTTCCTCTCCACAATCCTCGCCGCAAGCGCCGCTGCGTCGAAGACCAACCCCCTGGTTACCTTCGCCCCGATCATCCTGATCGGTGTGGTGATGTACTTCCTGCTGATCCGGCCGCAGCGCCGCCGCCAGCGCGAAGCCATGGGCCTGCTGAAGCAATTGGCGGAAGGTGACGAGGTCATCACGAACGGCGGCATCTACGGATTCATCAACGCCATCGACGGCGACACGATCTGGCTGGACATCGCCGACGGGGTCGAGATCCGTATCCACCGTTCCTCGGTCAGTCGCAAGGTCGACCCGGCAAAAGAGCCAGCCGGCGGTCCACTACTCGAGGACACGGGGACACCGCAGGCGCCGACGTCACGGTTCACGAAGTTCCAAAAGGCTGCACCGAAGACCGCAGCGACACAGTCGGACGTCGCGGCGGGCGGGACATCGAGCGACGACGCCGACCCGACGGCGCTCGACGCCCCGACCGAACTCGGATCACCCTCTGAGCTGGATGGACCCGGCCAGGACGACATCGAGAAATAGTTCATGCGTCGCCGCAATCTTCTCATCTCGCTGATCGTCATCACCGTCATCGCCTTCGGGTCATTGGCAGCGGTGCTGGCGACCGGTACCACGCCAGAACTCGGCTTGGACCTGCAGGGCGGCGCATCGGTCACGCTGAGCCCTGTGGGGTCGAACTACACCTCGGCGGCACTCGATCAGATCCCCCAGCTGTACCGCCAGCGAATCGACAGCTTGGGAGTTGCCGAGCCGGAGGTCACCCGTCAGGGCAACCACATCGTCGTCAACCTGCCAGGGGTGAAGAACAAAGATGATGCCATCGCCCAGATCTCGGTGACCGGCAAGGTCGTTTTCCGCCCGGTGCTGGCGCAGTACAACCTGCTGCAGGTCGTCGGTGCTCCGGTCAGTCCGTGCGTCAACACCGCCGCTCCGACCCCAGCGCCGGCGACGACGACGCCCGCAGGCGGCGCAACCTCGGTGGCTGATACCGTCGCCGGGAGCACGCCGGTCTCGACGGGGAACAGCACCGCAGGGCCGAGTGATTCGACGGCCGGGTCGGCTGCACCGACCGGGACCGTGACGACCACGGCGACCGCAACGCCGAGCGCGACGACTCCGGCCTCCAGCCCTGGCTCTGCACCAGGCGCCGGCCGCCAGCCGCACATCGTTCCGGTGACCACACAGCCAGGACAATCCGCATCGACGGCCACCACCACCGCTTCGACCGCGTCGACGGCCACCACGACGGCATCGTCCGGCACGACCACCGCAGGCTCCGTCGGCGAGACGACAGCAGCACCCACGACGGTCCCCTACACCGGACCGAGCACCACGGCGGCGCCGGTCGCGCCGGTCTCACCGGCGCAGATCCTGACGTCGACACAGGCGGATGATCCGCTGAAAACGGTCTTCCTCGCAGAAAACCCGACGGCTGCGAAGTCCTGCCAGATCGTCGACCAACTCGGGCCGGCGTTCGCGTACGGCGAAAAGGCGATCGGTGGGGCATCTGCCGTCATCGACACCGCCACCGGCCAGTGGGTCGTCTCGCTGACGCTCAAGGACGGCGCAGACGGCCTCGGTGCGTGGAACAACGCAGCTGGGTTGTGCTATTCGAAGGCTGCTGCGTGCAAGCAGGGCGGCATGGCGATCGTCCTCGATCACCAGGTCATCTCCGCCCCGGTACCGAGCATCAGTGTGTTCTCGACCACCGGAGTGCAGATCACCGGCAGCTTCAGCGAAGGCCGCGCCAAGGACCTCGCCCGCATCCTCGCCTACGGTGCGACGCCCGTCGAGATGAAGATCGACACCACCGAGCAGGTATCCGCCACCCTCGGCAAGAACTCGCTCCATGCGGCAATCATCGCCGGTCTCATCGGCATCGCCCTGGTCATGGTGTTCATGCTGCTGTACTACCGCTCGTTGGCGTTCATCGTCCTCGCCGGAATCGTCGTGTCCGGCGTGCTGCTGTGGGCGATCGTCGCACTCTTCTCCAAACAGAGCGGACTACGCCTCTCGTTATCCGGAATCACCGGGATCATCGTCTCCGTGGGAGTCACTGTCGACTCGTACGTCGTTTTCTTCGAGCGATTGAAGGACGAGGTACGCGGCGGCAAGACACTGAAGTCCTCGGCATTCCGTGGCTTCAAGGGAGCGTGGCGGACAATCCTCGCTGCCGACATCGTTTCGCTGATCGGCGCCGTCGTCCTGTTCTGGCTGTCCGTCGGCTCGGTGCGTGGCTTCGCCTTCTTCCTCGGCCTGTCGACTGCGGTCGACCTGCTGATCGCCTATACGTTCACCCGACCAGCCGTGTTGCTGGTGGCGCAATCGAAGCGTTACCGCCGCGGCGACGTGCTCGGCGTGCATTCCGGTGAGGCCTACGCCGGAGGAGCAGCATGAGCGACAGCGACGATCTCGGCGGCGCAGGCGCCGTGCCGACCGAGGCGCCTGGCCCCTTCGCCGGGACCCCGCTCGCCAGGGATCAGAAGACGGGTCTCGGCCATCGCCTCTATCACGGCGAGACGACGTTCGACTTCGTGCGTAAGAAGTGGATCGGCTACACGATTTCTGGTGTACTCATCGCCCTGTCGATCATCGCTCTGTTCGCCCGCGGGTTGAACCTCGGCATCGACTTCGAGGGTGGCGTCTCCTGGAAACTGCCACAGAACGGTGTGTCGCAGAGTCAGGCCTCCGACATTCTGTCGGCCAACGGTGTGCAGCCACGGGACGCCAAGATCCAGGTGTTGTCGATCGACAGCGGCGTCGACAACTCGGCAACCACCGTCGCCCAGACCACGGTCCCGGCGGTGTCCGTCACCGGCACGCCGGCGACGATCGGTGGTACCGCCGTCGGGTCGGCTTCGACGACGCCAGGAACGACTCCTACCGCGACAGCGACACCTGCGGCGGCCACGGCGGCGGCCGGATCTTCGTCAGCGACGACGACAGCGTCGCACGGATTCTCCGCCACCACGACGACAGCCGCTTCGCCGACGACCGTTCCCGGATCGGCGGCGACGGGGTCGACGTCCCCTGGTTCGGCTGCCGCAGGAGCGACCCTGCCCGCAACGGTGCCCGGATCGGTGACCACATCGGTGACCACGACGGCATCGAGACTGCCGGAAGCGAACAATGGCAAGACGCTGCAGGTGCAGGCACCCGTGCTCCCCGATGCGACCCGTGAGAAGATACGTGCGGACCTCGCCAAAGCTGCAGGGGTCAGCACATCGGCAGTGACCGAGGATGTCGTCAGCGCAACATGGGGCGGCGAAGTCACCAACAAGGCGATCATCTCGTTGCTCGTCTTCTTCCTGGTCCTTAGCGTCTACATCTGGCTGCGGTTCGAATGGAAGATGGCGACAGCTGCCATCACTGCAGTGATCCACGACGTGTTCATCAGCGTCGGGATCTATGCGATCTTCGGGTTCCCGGTGACACCGGCGACCGTCATTGCCTTCCTGACGATTCTCGGCTTCTCGCTCTACGACACGATCGTCGTTTTCGACAAGGTGCTCGACAACACGAAGAAGTTCGGTAACCGCGTCAGTTATGCGGACATCGTCAACCTGTCGATGAACCAGGTGCTGATGCGTTCGCTGAACACCTCCATCGCCGCCATCCTGCCGGTGTTCAGCATTCTCGTCATCGGCTCGTTCGTCATGGGTGCGGTGGCGCTCGAGGACTTCGCCCTCGCGTTGCTCGTCGGCCTGATCACCGGCTCGTACTCGTCGATCTTCATCGCCACGCCGGTGCTGGCATGGCAGAAGGAACGCGAACCGCGGTACAAGGCGCTCAAGGGGCGTCAGGCGACTCCAGAAGAGATCACCCGGATGCGCATGGGCGAAGGTCCGTCGACGAGTCGCGCCCGTCGGATCCCGACGGTGATGACCACGAGCGCCATGGGGGCGCAGGTAGCTTCCGTCGACCCGACAGCTGCGCTCACGCATCCGCCGAGACCGCGCAAGAAGCGTCGCAGGTAGTCGGGCTCCGGGCGCTTGCCGCTCGGGCGGTCGCCGAAGGAAAAGCAACGGGTCAGCTATCCTGCAGCCATGGCAGGGGACGACATCGGCTGGATTGCAGGACTGATCCGAGAAATCAGGGACTATCCGCGCCCAGGCGTGACGTTTCGCGACATCACACCGCTGCTCGGCGATGCCGAGGGTTTCGTCAAGACGATCAACGCCCTTGCCGACCTCTTCGAAGACCAAGCGGTCGATCGGGTCATCGGTATCGAAGCCCGTGGATTCATCGTCGGCGCGCCGGTCGCCTACCGGATCGGTGCGGGATTCGTTCCTGCTCGCAAGGCCGGAAAGCTGCCGTGGGCCGTTGCCCGTGAGGAGTATCAACTCGAATACGGCAGCGACAAGCTCGAAATCCACCGTGATGCGCTGCATCCCGGCGAACGTGTGCTGATCATCGACGACGTGCTCGCCACCGGCGGCACGGCGCAGGCGGCTGCCAAGCTCGTCGAAGGCCTCGGTGGGGAACTCGTCGGTCTCGGCTTCGTCATCGAGATCGAGGCGCTCAAGGGCAGGCTCAAGCTCGGCGATCGAGTGGCTCACAGCCTGATCAGGTTCTGATCGTTCCCGTGCCGCACTCTGGCGCCAATTCACATGTCGAAGCGCCAGTTCGGCGTTGGCATCTCGGGATGTCGAGCATCCAGGTCGAAGACGTTCCTGCCGAGGTCCACGCAGTGCTGCGGCGCAGAGCAGCGCAAGCCGGCCAGTCGTTGCAGGAGTATCTGCTTGCCCGGCTCATCGAGGATGCCGAGACAGAAACGATGAGTGAGGTGCTCGCTCGGATCGAGCATCGATCCGGCGGCAACGTCAGTCTCGCGACGGCCACGAAGATGGTGCGAGCCGAGCGCGAGGCGCATTGATCGTTCTCGATGCGAGCGTCCTCGTGACGGCGCTGAGCGATGACGGCGATGACGGCCACCGGGCGCGTCACCGCCTCGATAGCGAGCGGTTGAGCGGGCCCGAGTTGATCGACGTCGAAGTGGCTTCGGTGTTTCGTCGGCTCTGCGCATCCGCCAACTGCCAAGTCAGCGGGCGTCTCAGGCGCTGACGGACTTGTCCGCGCTCCGTCTCGAGCGCGTGTCGCACCGATTCCTGATGCAGCGCTGCTGGGAACTCCGCCACAACACCACGGTGTACGACGCCGCCTATGTTGCCCTCGCCGAGGCGCTCGACGTCACGTTGCTCACAGCAGATGAGCACCTCACGCGCGCTGCGAATGTCAGCTGTTCGTTCGAATTGCTCATCTGAGGATCTGACGACAACGGCGTTTCCGCTGGTGCAGGGGGGTGGCGGTTACACTGCATGGATGGGTACGGTCGATCGCGTTCTTCCTTGGAGGAGACAGGCGCCGATCGCCACCGACACCCTGGCACCGGTGCTGACGGCCTTCAAGGCGAGGCATCCGAAGGCGTCGACTGCGTTGATCACCCGCGCCTTCGAGACCGCCTCGGAAGCACACCAGCACCAGAACCGCTCGAGCGGCGAAGCGTATATCAACCATCCGGTGTCGGTTGCACAGATCGTCGCCGAGATCGGCCTCGACGACGTCAGCCTTGCAGCGGCGCTGCTGCACGACGCCGTCGAGGACACCCACCTGACGGTCGGCGATGTCGAGCAGGCCTTCGGTACGGAGGTCGCGGCGATCGTCGACGGTGTCACCAAACTCGAGCGCATCCACTTCGACTCGAAGGAGGCGCAGCAGGCCGCAACGATGCGCAAGATGCTGGTGGCGATGGCCAGGGACCTACGGGTCCTGATCATCAAGCTCGCCGACCGCCTGCACAACATGCGCACCATCGCCGGCACGCCGACGGACAAGCAGCGTCGCGTTGCCCAGGAAACCCTAGATATCTATGCGCCGCTCGCTCACCGGCTCGGCATCCAGGAGATCCGCCAGCAACTCGAAGACCTCTCCTTCGCCGCCTTGTTTCCGAAGCGCTACGCCGAATTGGACCACCTCGTCTACAGCCGGACGCCGGAGCGCGAGCACTACCTCGCCAAGGTCGAGGCGGAGATCCGCCAGCGTCTCACTGCCCTGAAGATCGACGCCGACGTGACCGGTCGGGGCAAGCATCTGTGGAGCATCTACGAGAAGATGGTGCAGAAGAGCCGTGAGTTCGACGACATCTTCGACCTCATCGCCGTGCGCATCATCGTCGATTCCGTCAAGGACTGCTACGCCGCCCTCGGATCGATCCACGGCCAGTGGAACCCGGTGGTCGGTCGGTTCAAGGACTACATCGCCATGCCGAAGTTCAACCTCTACCAGTCGCTGCACACGACGGTCATCGGACCGGAGGGCAAGGCGATCGAGGTGCAGATCCGTACCCGTGAAATGCATCACCGTGCCGAGTGGGGCGTTGCTGCGCACTACGCCTACAAGGCCGGTTCGCCGACGTCTGATCTCGACTGGCTCAACCGGATGATCGACTGGCAGGCGGAGACGTCCGATCCAGCAGCGTTCATGGAGACGTTGAAGACCGATCTCGAACAGGACGAGGTCTTCGTCTTCACCCCGAAGGGGCGGGTCATCAGCCTGCCGGTCGGCTCGACGCCGGTCGACTTCGCCTACGCCGTGCACACCCAGGTCGGGCATTCCTGCATCGGTGCCAGGCTCAACGGCCGCCTCATCCCGCTCAACCAGGAACTGCGCAGCGGCGACACCTGCGAGATCTTCACCTCCAAGGTCGACGGTGCTGGCCCGACCCGCGACTGGCTCGGCTTCGCCGTTTCGCCGAGAGCCCGGAACAAGATCCGCCAATGGTTCTCGCGGGAGCGCCGTGAGGACATGCTCGAAGCCGGCCGCGAAGAACTCGTCGACGCACTCCGCCGTGAAGGCCTGCCGATCCAGAAGATCCTCAAGTCCGAGTTGCTCGAAAAGGAGGCGGTCTCCAACGGCAACTACGTCGACATCGACTCGCTGTTCGTGGCGATCGGCGAGCATCATGTTTCCGGCAAGACGATCGCCCAACGCGTCGCCCGCGAATATCGCGGCGGCGGCGAGATCGAAGAACAGATGTCGGTCACGGCACTGCATCCGCGGTCGAACGTCACCCGCCGCCCGAGCGTCGGCGTGCATGTCGAGGGTCTCGACGATGTACTCGTGCGATTGTCGCGCTGCTGCACCCCGGTACCGGGCGACGAGATCGTCGGGTTCGTCACCAAGGGCCGCGGCGTGTCCGTGCACCGCGCCGACTGCTCGAACGCCGGAGCGCTGCGGATCGATCAGTCGGCGCGGATGATCGACGTCGAATGGGACGGAGATGCCGCCGGCACGGTGTTCCGCGCGGCGGTCGAGGTGATCGCCCTCGATCGCTCACGGCTGCTGCGCGATGTCGCCAACGCGCTGTCCGACCTGCACGTCAACATCGTGTCGGCCTCGACGCACACCGGCAGCGACCGAGTGGCGAAGATGCGCTTCGAGTTCGAGATGGCCGATGCCAACCACCTCGAATCGGTGTTGCGGATGATGAAGTCGATCGACGCCGTCTACGACGCCTACCGGATCGTTCCCGGCACCGCCGAGCCGATCCCGAGTCGCGACAACGACAGCGAATCCCTCCCGATCCCCAACTGAAAACAAACTGAGTCCACCTACCCGCCACAGTTGGCGGCAAACGGGCCGAAGAAGTTCGTCCGGCGAATCTCCGGTGCTGTCAGCGGCAAAACGGATTAGCCTCGCTCGACGTGCCTGCATTCCAGACGAGCCCCGGGATGCGTGACGTACTGGCACCTGATTCGACCCGCTGGCGGGCGTTTCAAGCCGTCTTCGCCCAGGTTGCCGGTGCTGGCGGATACGGCGAGATCATGGTGCCGCTGCTCGAGGACCTCGATGTCTTCAAGCGGGTGGGCGAGGCCACCGATGTCGTCACCAAGGAGATGTACGACTTCTACGACAAGGGTGATCCGCCCCGCCATATCGCGCTGCGTCCCGAGCAGACGGCCAGCGTCTGCAGGGCATTCGTACAGAACCGGCCGCAGACGCCGTGGAAGACGTTCTATGCAGGGCCGAACTTCCGCTACGAACGCCCCCAGCGTGGCCGCTACCGCCAGTTCGACCAGGTCGGCATCGAGGTACTCGGGGCTGACGACCCGTACCTCGACGCTGAGGTCATCGCCATCGGCTGGCGCTTCTTCGAGGCGCTCGGCCTCCGCCAGGTGACGCTGCTGCTGAACTCGCTCGGCGAGCCGGCGGATCGCGCCGCCTACGTCACGGCACTGCAGACATACTTCGCCGCGAACGTCGACGAACTCTCGGACGAATCCAAGCTCACACTGACGAAGAACCCGTTGCGGGTGCTCGATTCCAAGCGCCGCGAAGACTCGGCCGTGGTGGCCGGCGCGCCGACGATCGGTGACTTCTATTCTGCCGATGCCGCTGCCCATTTCACTGCGGTCCAAGAGGGACTGCGGGCACTCGACATCCCGTTCACGCTCGAGCCGAAGCTCGTGCGCGGCCTCGACTACTATCGGCGGACGACGTTCGAATACCAGGGCGGCACGCTCAACTCCGCACAGAACGCGCTCGGCGGCGGCGGCAGATACGACGGCCTGGTCGAAGCGCTCGGTGGCCCGGAGACCGCCGGTGTCGGCTTCGCCCTCGGCCTCGACCGCACGCTGCTGGCATGTGACGACGAAGGCGTGTTCGACGCGCCTGCTGATGCTGCCGACGTGTTCGTTGTCGACACGACCGGCGGCATGCAGGCGCTGATCATCACCCAGCAATTGCAGCGCGAAGGTCTTCGTGCCGAACGGGCCTATGAGAACCGCAGCATCAAGAGCCAGATGAAGGCGGCCGATCGATCGGGTGCGGCCATCGCCGTGATCATCGGCTCTGACGAACTCGAAGCCGGAACCGCCACCTGCAAGGTGATGGCGGACGGCACTCAATCGGTCGTCGCTCGCGACGATCTCTCAGCAGCAATCAGGAAGCAACTGTCATGACCATGCGAACCCATTACTGCGGTGCACTGCGCACCGAACACATCGGCCAGACGGTCAGCGTCTGCGGCTGGGTGGGGAAGCGCCGCGAGCACGGCGAACACCTCGCCTTCGTCGACCTCCGCGACCACACCGGCATCGTCCAGGTCGTCGTCGACAATCTCGTCGACGTGCGCGCCGAGTACGTAGTACGCGTGACCGGAGTCGTTCGCGCCAGGCCTGACGGCACGATCAACGACAAGATCGGCACCGGCGACGTCGAAGTCGGCGACTGCACGGTCGAGATCCTCAACAGTGCAGAGCCGCCGCCGTTCCCGATCGATGCCCGCGCCGACAACGTTGCGGAGAACACTCGCCTGCAGTTCCGTTACCTCGACCTGCGCCGTGAGCGCATGCAGCGCAACCTGCGCCTGCGTTCGGCTGTCAACTCTGCGATCCGCCGCTCGATGGAGGACCAGGGATTCGTCGAGATCGAGACGCCGATGCTCGTCCCCTCGACGCCGGAGGGTGCCCGCGAATTCCTCGTGCCGTCGCGCAAGGATCCCGGCTCGTTCTACGCGCTGCCGCAGTCGCCGCAGCTGTTCAAACAGCTGTTGATGGTCGCCGGTTGCGACAAGTACTTCCAGATCGCCCGCTGCCTGCGTGACGAGGATCTCCGCGCCGACCGCCAGTACGAGTTCATGCAGCTCGACGCGGAGATGTCGTTCGCCGATCAGGACGACATCCACGAAGCGATCGGCGCCGCCGTCCTCGCCGCTGCGGAGGCAGCAACCGGTGTGCGGCCCGACCCGATCGAGAAGATGACATGGTTCGAGGCGATGGAGCGCTTCGGCGTCGACAAGCCCGACCTGCGATTCGGGATGGAATTGACAGAGCTGACCCACATCTTTGCCGGGACGGAGTTCAAGGCATTCGCAGGTGCAGCGGCGATCAAGGGCATCTGCGTCCCCGGTCGCGCCGAGGAGTTCGGTCGGAACAAGCTCGATCAGCTCACGGATCGGGCGAAGTCGCTCGGGGCCAAGGGACTCGTGTGGATGAAGGTCTCTGCACAGGGAGTTCTCGAAGCTCCGGTCGCCAAGTTCCTTTCAGAACGAGAGCAGAGCGATCTCAAGGAGCGTCTCGGAGCCGAGCCGGGAGATCTCCTGCTGATCGTCGCCGACTCGTGGACGAACGCCTGCGAAGTGCTCGGACAATTGCGCAACGATCTCGGCCGTCCGCCGGTCCACGAAGGCCCGTACCGCTACGTGTGGATCGTCGATTTCCCACTGTTCGTCGGTGTCGACCCGGTGACGGGCACGCCGCGCCCTGGCCATCACCCATTCACGCAGCCTCATCCTGACGACCTTGAGAAGATGGAAACGGACCCGATGAGCGTGCGATCGCAGGCCTACGACCTCGTGCTCAACGGATGGGAACTCGGCTCTGGCTCGATCCGGATCCATCAGCCGGAACTGCAGTCGCGGATCTTCGGCCTGCTCGGCATCAGCGAAGAGGAGGCCAACAAGCGCTTCGGGTTCTTCCTCACCCCATTCAAATACGGAGCGCCACCGCACGGTGGTTTCGCCTTCGGCATCGACCGCCTGGTCGCCGTGTTGGCCGGCGAGGAGAACATCCGAGAGGTCATCGCTTTCCCGAAGACGCAGTCTGGCACCGACCCGATGACCAACGCGCCGACGCCTGTCGCCGCGAGCCAACTCTACGACCTCGGCCTACGCGTCCTGCCGCCGGCCACCAAGGACTGAACGGTGGCCTGAAACCTGGCCGAAGCCTGGCCCGGACCGTGGCCTGACCGTGAGGTGACCGTGGGCTCCAGACGGTCAGGCAGGGTTGAGCGGTTCAGGCGTCGTCGGCTGAGTCGAATCGTGGACCGCTGAACAGACGTGGGCGTGGATTTCACGTGTGAGGTCGTGGATCAGCTTGGTTATTGCCGTATTGCCCTGCAATTCCTGCTCCTGGGCGACGAAGTCGTGGTCGGCCTTCTGCTGCTGGAACGTCGCCTGGCGGTTCTGGCCGATCATCACGAATGTCGACAGGAAGATCGCCTCCAGCGAGACGACGAGCGTCAACGTCGGCCACGGGCTCTTTCGACGAACAGCATCCAACCCGCAAAGACGACGATATGCAGATACACGAAGCGCATCGATCCAGCGAAGCGGGTGATGCCGTCGGCCAACTTGATCTGCAGGCTTGCTGCGCGAGTGGCGATGTAGTCCCCGACGACGGGATGATGCACGAGTTCGGTGACGGCTGGTTTGTCGATCGTCGATGGAGGAGTTGACATGATTGCGCCCTTTCGAATGCCGCGGTTGTACGTACTGTAGGGAAGTGCTGCTGCCTGCTGTGATCTCTCGATATCAGCTCATCTTCAGCTGATGACCTGACGCACAGCCGTGCAACTCCGATGGCGTCGAGGTTGTCGGCCTGTTCCGCTGTCGGGTCGTCGCGCTACGGTACGGAGCGATGAGCGAGGACCTGTTTTCGGCGGCAGCCGCTGAGCGACTTCGCCGGCAGGCACCGTTGGCTGCACGGTTGCGCCCACGTTCACTGGACGAAATCGTCGGGCAGGAGCATCTCGTCGGACCGGGTCGGCCGCTGCGGCGCCTCGTCGAGCAGGACCGCCTCAGCTCAGCGATCTTCTGGGGTCCACCGGGGACGGGCAAGACGACACTCGCCGAAGTCGTGGCGCTGAGTACCCACCGGGTTTTCGAGCGGTTGTCGGCGGTCAGCGCCGGCGTCAAGGACGTTCGAGAGGTCATCGAGCGCGCCAAGGACCAACTCGGCCAGCATGGACGCGGCACGATCCTGTTTCTCGACGAGATCCACCGCTTCTCGAAATCGCAGCAGGATGCACTGCTGCCGAGTGTCGAGAACGGAACCATCACGCTCATCGGGGCGACGACGGAGAATCCGTTCTTCGAGGTCAACCCGCCGCTGCGCAGCCGCTCGACGCTGTTCCGGTTGGAGGTCCTCGACCGCGCGGCGATTGTCCAGTTGATCGAGCGTGGCCTCCGAGCGGAAGAGATGACGGCTGCGCCGGCCGCCATCGACCTGCTCGCCGATCGGGCCGGTGGCGACGGTCGCCAGGTGCTGACGTCGTTGGAAGTCGCCTGCGCCCTGGCCAGCCCGCACGCCGTGACGATCGCCGATGTCGAAGCGGCGCTCGGCACCAGCGCCCTGCGCTACGGACGCGACGACCACTATGACGTCGTCAGCGCGTTCATCAAGAGCATTCGGGGTAGCGATCCCGATGCCGGGCTGTACTGGCTGGCACGGATGCTCGAAGCAGGCGAGGACGCCCGTTTCATCGCCAGGCGGCTGATCATCCTGGCGAGTGAGGATGTCGGAATGGCTGATCCACAGGCGCTCGTCGTGGCCGTCGCCGCAGCGCAGGCGCTGGAGCATGTCGGGCTCCCCGAGGCGCAGTTGAACCTCGCGCAGGCAGTCGTCCACCTGGCGACTGCACCGAAGAGCAACCGCAGTGCGCTTGGCATCTGGCACGCAAGGGAGGACGTCAAGAATGGGCTGTTGGGGGAGGTCCCTGCGCACCTCCGCGACAGTCACTATCAGGGAGCAGCCGTTCTCGGCCACGGCGACGGGTACCAATACCCACACGACGATCCGAGTGGCTGGCTGCCGCAGCAGTACGCCCCGAGCGGTGTGTCGCCGCGGCAGTATTACGATCCTTCCGGGAATGGTTTCGAGCGCAGGGTCCGCGAGGTAGTGGAGCAGCGGCTTGGTTCCACGTCGAACGGCGAACCAGCCACACCGGACGAACCGGACGAACCGGACGAACCGGACGAACCGGACGAACCAGCCAGAACAGCCGAACCTACGACAGTACGAGGTAGCGAACGATGAAGCACGAATCGACGAATCGACCGAACTGCTCATGACCGCCGGCGACCTGGCGGTGATCCTCGCGGCGGTGCTGTGCTCGATCGGCTTCGCTGCGCTGATCGTCGTGTTGCTGCGCGTGCTCGACATGTTGCGGGCGCTCCGGACCGAAGTCGCCGAACTGCGTCATGAGACCAGGCCGCTACTCGCCGACCTGCGGGCGTCTGTCGACGACGCCCGCGATGATCTCGACCGCTTCGACCGTGTCCTCGGGTCGGCCGAAGCGATCAGCGGGGCGGTGTCCGGAACGACGCGGGTCGCCAAGGCGGCGTTCAGTACGCCGGTGATCAAGACGATCGCGCTGGCGACGGGGACGCGTCGCGCAGCCAGGCGGATGCGCAACGCGCAGCAACATCCGACCATCGACAGCGGACGCAAGCCGAAGGAGTTGAAGCGGGCATGATGAAACGAGTCACGTGGTTCGTCGGAGGAGTCGCCGCCGGAGCGGCCGGCGCCGGCTACGCCAAGAAGAAGATCAGGACCCAGGCCGCCAAGCTGGCGCCCGGCAACGTCGCCAAGGGTGCCGTGGCCAAAGTCAGGCAGACCGGCCAGCACGTCGTTGCAGCACTACGCGACGGACGCGAGGCGATGCACGACAAGGAGGACGAATTGCGGGCGATCCTCGACGCCGATGAGGCGCCTGTTGTCGAGCGATGCGAATCGATCGTGCTCGAGAACGTCCGTGAGATCCGTCACCCGCGCGAGCCTCGTCCATCGCATCGAGACCGTCCGGCGCGCCAGCCCCGTATGGACACCTGAAGCCTGGCCGACCGACGCCGACCGGCAAATCACCCTGGGTGACCACACCCGCTCGACGTAGACTCGTCGGTGCATGTCGACGCCTCCGAGAACCTCTCACGAATTGCGCCGGGCCTTCACCGGCTACTTCTCGTCGCTCGGACACACGCCGGTTGCATCAGCGAGCCTGATTCCCCACGATCCGACCGTGCTGTTCACCGTCGCCGGCATGGTTCCGTTCAAGTCGTACTTCACCGGAGACGAGGCCTCGCCGTACAAGCGTGCCGTCACGGTCCAGAAATGCGCCAGGGCCGGAGGCAAGCACAACGACCTCGACGAGGTCGGACGCACGAAACGCCACCTGGTGTTCTTCGAGATGCTCGGGAACTTCAGTTTCGGCGACTATTTCAAGGCAGACGCCATCCCGTGGTCGTGGGAACTGGTGACGGAGGTCTTCGGGCTCGACGGTGATCGCCTGTGGATCACCGTGCACGAGAGCGACGACGAGGCGGAAGCCATCTGGCACGAGCAGGTCGGCGTGCCGATGGAGCGCATCCAGCGCCTCGGTGACAAGGACAACTTCTGGCAGATGGGCGAGACCGGTCCGTGCGGTCCGTGCTCGGAGATCCACATCGATCGCGGCCCGTCGTTCGGGCCCGCCGGCGGGCCGTTGCACGATCCGGGCGGCGATCGTTTCATGGAGTTCTGGAACCTCGTGTTCATGCAGTACAACCAGGCGCCTGATGGATCGCGGACACCGCTGCCGAAGCCGTCGATCGACACCGGTGCCGGTCTGGAGCGCATCGTCGCGCTGCTGCAGGGTGTCGACTCAGTGTGGGAGACCGATCTGATGGCGCCGCTGATCGAACAGGCGTGTTCGATCACCGGAGCGAAGTACACCGCCGGCGACTACGACGACCGCTCGAGCTTCAGCCTCCGCGTGCTCGCCGAGCACGCCCGATCGGGGGCGATGCTCGTCAGCGACGGCGTGTTCCCCTCGAACGAGGGTCGCGGCTACGTACTTCGGCGGATCCTGCGGCGTGCCGTGCGCCATGCCTATCTGCTCGGTGCCGACAAACTGGTGATGCCGTCACTCGTCGACACGGCGATCACGGTGATGGGTGAGGCCTATCCCGACGTCGTCAAGAATCGCGACTTCATCACCGGCGTCATCGCCCGCGAGGAGGAACGTTTCCGTCAGACACTGAAGACCGGATTGGGAATTCTCGACAGGGAGCTGTCGACAGGCGGGAAGACACTCAGCGGCTCAGCGGCGTTCCAACTCCACGACACGTTCGGTTTTCCGCTCGAGTTGACGACGGAGATCAGTGGCGAGCGCGGCGTCGACGTCGACATCGAAGGCTTCAATGTCGAGATGACCCAGCAACGGGTCAGGGCGAAGGCGGCGCGCAAGGGCGCCGGTCCTGACGACGATCGTGTCCACACCTATCGCGAGTTGATGGAGCAGTTCGGCACGACCGAATTCACCGGCTATGTCGACAACGAAGGCGAAGGTCGTGTACTGGCAGTGCTGCCTGGTGCTGACGGACTCGTCGAGATCTTCGTCGACCGCACCCCGTTCTATGCCGAGAGCGGTGGTCAGGTCGGCGACACCGGAACGATCACGACGGCGACCGGCAGTGCGTTGGTCGTCGACACGACCAACGCGATTCCTGGTCTGCGGCGTCACACCGTGCGCATGGTCGATGGTGCCACCTCGCCGGGCCAGATTGCCCATCTGGCGTTCGACAACGTTGCCAGAGCGGCGACGCGGCGGAACCACACGGCCACCCACATCCTCCACTGGGCGCTGCGGCAGGTGCTCGGCGAGCACGTCAAACAGGCAGGCTCGCTCGTCGGCCCTGATCGCCTTCGCTTCGATTTCAGTCACTATGCCGCCTTGACCGACGGCGAGATCGAACAGATCGAGGTGCTTGCCAATCACGAGGTGCTCTCGAACGATTCCGTCCGCAACTACGAGACGACGAAGGACGAAGCGACGTCACTGGGGGCGATCGCCTTCTTCGGCGACAAGTACGGCGACATCGTTCGTGTGCTCGAGGCCGGCCGCAACAGCATCGAACTGTGCGGTGGTACGCACGTCAAGGCGACCGGCGACATCGGTGCCATCAAGATCATCAGCGAAGGGTCGATCGGCTCGAACCTCCGTCGCATCGAGGCCGTCACCGGCATGAACTCGGTCGCCCTGCTGCAGCGCGACGAACGCGTACTGACCGATGCCGCACGACTGGTCGGTGCCAAGGCGGACGAGCTCGTCGACGGTATCCAACGCAAACTCGACGAGATCAAGGGTCTCAACGATCAAGTGAAGGTGTTCAGGGCCAGAGCTGCGCAAGGTCAGGCGGGTGAGTTCGCCGCTGGCAGTGTCGACGGTGTGGTCGTGGCACGCATCGATGGCCTCTCATCCGGCGATCTCCGTGACCTCGCGGTGGCAATTCGCCAGCACGGGATCGACACCGTCGTGCTCGGTGGCGAGACCGACACCGGTGGTGCGGCGCTCGTCGCCGTCGTCATCAAGACCTCGACCACTGCCGCCAGTGAGTTGATCAAGGACGCCGCCAAGGCGATCAGGGGCGGCGGCGGCGGCAAGGGAGACATCGCCGTTGCCGGCGGCAAGGATCCGTCCGGGATCGACGAGGCGCTGGCGATCGCCAGCAAGGCAATCGGGGACCTTCCCCGGCCGGTCGGCTGATCGGTTCGTGCGCGCCCTCGGCATCGATCTCGGCTCGAAACGCATCGGTGTCGCCGTCTCCGACCGGTCTGGCACCATCGCCTCGCCGTTGACCGTGCTGCAGCGTTCCGGGCGCCGCAACCTCGACCATCAACGGATTCTGGCGCTGGTGATCGAGGAGGAAGCCGAGCGCGTCGTGGTGGGCCTGCCACTGCAGATGGACGGCAGGATCGGCATTGCCGCCAAGGGTGCACTTGCCGAGGTGGCCGAAATGACTACCGTATTGGGAGTGCCAGTTGAAACCTTCGACGAGCGGTTGACCACGGTCACCGCCGACCGCGCTCTGATGGAGGCCGGGATCCGGGCTTCGGCGCGTCGCCAGTACGTCGACAAGGTCGCGGCTGCGGTGATGTTGCAGAACTGGCTCGATCGGCGACACCCGTGAGTTCAACGCTCGACGATCGCCGTTCCGACGGCACCGCTGCCACGGCGCGGCCGCACGAGCACACCACTGCACAGGTCAAGCGGCGAAGACCGGTGCAGTCGGACGAGACCGGAAATCTCGACCGTACGGCGATCGAGGACATGGAGTGGGACGGTCCGTTGCGCGACAGCCCGCGCTGGCGGGCGGACGTCTGGGACAACCCACGGGTGTTGCACAAGTACCACAGCGATGTCCTCCGCAGGGATCGTCGGTGGATCGGCTACATCCTGTGGTTCGTCTCGTTCCTCGTCGTTGCCGCCGTGATCGTCGGCGGTCTCGTCGGCTTCTGGGTGATCCGCCAGGTCAACCCACCTGGCGCCGCTGCTGCGCCGGTGTCGTTCACGGTGACGGACACCGACACGCTCGTCACGGTTTCGCATCGCCTCAAGGACCAGAACATCATCACCCACGCAGGAGTTTTCGAGTGGTATGTCGGCCGCAAGGGCGGCCTCAAACTGACCCCGGGCTACTACCAGATCAAGCCGCACGACACGATGGGCAATGTACTGGGACGACTCCGAACGCCCCCGGAACAGACCTACACGAAAGTGACGTTCCCCGAAGGCTTCACGCTCTCGGACATGAGCAAACGCCTGAACACCAAGGTGCCGAAGCTGTCAGCCGACAGCTTCCTGTCGGTCACGACGAACGGCACCGTCACCTCGACGCTGGCGCCGGACGGAACGACGAACCTCGAAGGCCTGCTGTTCCCGGACACGTACCAGGTCTCCAACAGCGAGACCGAAGCCGCCGTCGCCAAGCGCATGGCGGCGCAAATGGAGCGGGTCGGTCGCCAGGTCAACATCCAAGACGCCCAGCCGAAGTTCGGCCTGACGCCGTACCAACTGCTCATCGTCGCCTCGATCATCGAGAAAGAAGCCAAATCGGCGGCAGACCGTCCGCTGATCGCCAGGGTCATCTACAACCGTTTGGCCGCCGGCGTGCCGCTGCAGATCGACGCCACACTGCTGTACAACGAGCCGACCGGCTCGAAGATCGGTCCGCTTCGTGACGTCGACACTCCCTACAACACCTATATGCACGTCGGCCTGCCACCGACGCCGATCGCCAACTCCGGTAAGGCATCGATTGTCGCGGCGATGACTCCTGCCGACAACCCCAAGGCCACCGCCGAGATCTGCAAGGGCCTGCCGAAGAATACGACGTGTCAGTACATGTTCTACGTGCTGCACGACAAGACGAACCACATCTTTGCAGTGACACAGGCCCAACAGGACGCCAACGTCGCCTACGCCCAGGCCAACGGTTTGCTGACCAACTGATCGCCGTGCGACGATCACCCGTGTTGAATCCGTGTTGATCACCGGGCGGACCCGCCTCGGCGCTGTCATCGGTTCTCCGATCCACCACAGCCTGTCACCTGCGCTGTACAACGCTGCGTTCGCGGCGGCAGGACTCGATTGGGTCTTCGTCGCCTTCGACGTCGCACATGGGCTGGCGAGCGATGCACTGGCAGCGATGCGCGTCTGCGGGTTCGGCGGGCTGTCGGTGACGATGCCGCACAAGGAAGGCGTGTTCGCCAACGTCGACGTCGTCGAGCCGGCGGCGGCCGCGCTGCGATCGGTGAACTGCGTCGTGCCCCTCGCCGACGGGCGCCTGTTCGGCTGTTCAACGGACGGCGACGGATACGTCGATTCACTGCGCGCCGATGCAGGCGTCGACCCCGCTGGCCGACGGATCGTCGTCGTCGGGGCTGGCGGCGCTGCACGCTCGATCGTCGATGCACTGGCCAGGGCCGGGGCGGCGGAGATCGTCGTCGTGAATCGAACAGCCGACAAGGCGCACGACACGGCCATGCTCGCCGGGCACGTCGGTCGGGTCGGGGAGTTCGGCGATATCGAACATGCCGATCTCGTCGTCAACGCGACCTCCATCGGCATGAATTCGTCGGAGGTCCCGTTCGATGTGTCGTTGCTACACGCCGGGCAAACCGTCTCCGACATCGTCTATCAGCCACTGCGAACAGCGCTGCTCGAGGCTGCTGGCGAGCGCGAGGCGACGGTCCATGACGGTCTGGGGATGCTCGTCCATCAAGCCGTACATCAATTCCGCCGTTTCACCGGGGGCGTCGAAGCCGATCCGTTGGTGATGCGGGCGGCGGCGATGGCGGAACTCGCACATCGCGCCATCCCGGCAAACTGAGCCAACTGGTGCACCGCCGGCGGTGCAAAAGGGTCCACAGAACCTCGTCACGCTGCCGCCTGACGTAGCCTGTGGGCGATGCTGCGTTACCTGACAGCCGGAGAATCCCACGGCCAAGCCCTCGTTGTGATCATCGAGGGCCTCCCGGCTGGTCTGGAGATCACCAGCGAGGAGATCGGCGACGAAATGGCCAGGCGGCGCCTCGGCTACGGACGGGGCCCCCGCCAGCGTTTCGAGCGCGACGAACTGACGCTGATCGGCGGTATCCGCCACGGCCGGACACTCGGTTCACCCGTCGCCATCGAGATCAAGAACAGCGAATGGTTCCGGTCCGACAAATGGCACGAGGAAATGTCGCCGGCGCCAGGCTTCACCAAGGATCCGCTGACAAAGGTACGTCCAGGGCATGCCGACCTCGTCGGCATGCAGAAATACGGGTTCACCGATGCCCGTGACGTCCTCGAACGGGCAAGCGCCCGTGAGACTGCCGCCCGCGTCGCCGCCGGGGCGATCGCCAAGAAACTGCTGAAGCATCTCGGGGTCGACGTGCTGTCCCATGTCATCCAGATGGGGCCGGCCCGTTCCAAGTCCGTCGCCAGGCCCACGCCTGCTGATCTGACTACCGTCGACGAGTCGCCTGTTCGCTGCTTCGACAAGGCGGCAGAAGAAGCGATGATCGAAGAGATCGAACAGTGCGCGAAGGAGGGCGATTCGCTCGGCGGGATCGTCGAAGTCCTTGCCTATGGCGTCCCGATCGGCCTCGGCAGTCACGTCCACTGGGACCGCAAACTCGATGCGCTGCTGGCGCAATCGGTGATGAGTATCCAGGCTGTCAAGGGTGTCGAGATCGGCGACGGGTTCGAGGTCGCCGGTCGCCGCGGATCCCGAGCACACGACGCCATCGCCTGGGATCCAGAGGCCAACGACTATCGACGCGAGTCGACACTGGCCGGAGGGACGGAGGGCGGAATGTCGACGGGCGAGCTGCTCGTCGTGCGCGCAGCGATGAAGCCGCTGGCGACGCTCAACCGCCCGACGTTGAAGACCGTCGACGTCGTCACCAAACAGGAGACAGTCAGCTTCAAGGAGCGCACCGACGTGACGGCGGTCCCGGCGATGGGTGTCGTGGCAGAGACGATGGTTGCGCTCACGCTTGCCGCCGAAGCGCAACGCAAGTTCGGCGGCGATTCCGTCACCGAGATGGTCCGCAACGCAGAAGCGTTCCGCGCCAGCCTGTCGCCGTGACGCGACCGGATCCGACGCAGCGCCATCTGGTGCTGATCGGATTGATGGGGACCGGCAAGACGACGGTCGGCAGGTTGCTCGCCGAGCGGTTGCGCAGGAGGTTCGTCGACACAGACGCCGAGATCGAACGCCGTTCCGGGAGGACCGTTCGCGACATCTTTGCCGAGGACGGCGAGCCGGAATTCCGGCGCATCGAGACGGAAGTGCTCGACGATTCGATCGCCGCCGAGGACCCCTGCGTGATCGCTGCTGCCGGCGGAGCCGTGCTCAGCCAGGCGAATCGGGACGCGCTACGCACTGGAAGATGCCGGGTCGTGTGGTTGATCGCCGAACCGGAGGCACTCGTCGGCCGAGTACGTCAAGGCCAGCACAGGCCAGCGATCGAGGCCGACCCCGCCGGCACACTGAAACTGATGGCAGCAGAACGCGAGGCGTTGTACCGCGAGAGTGCAGACGCCATCGTTCGCGTCGACGGTCGCACCATTCAGGACGTCGTCGACGCGGTGCTGCGATGAACAGTGGTCCGATGAACAGTGGTGCTGACAGCACTTCGGCACACGGGTTCTCGCCGATCAGCGGGTCGGCGATCCGGGTCGGTGTCGACCTCGGCGACCGCTCCTACGACGTGCTCGTCGGCAACGGCGTACGCCACGAATTGGCGGCGATGATTCCGACAGGCGTCCGACGTGTCGCCGTCGTGACGCAGCAAGGCATTCCATTCACGGTCGATCCCGGTGTGCCGTTCGAGCTCTTCACGATCGGCTCCGGCGAAGATCACAAGTCGCTCACGACGATCGGGGAGCTGTGCAGCGGATTCGCCAGGATGGGCCTCAATCGCGCTGATGCCGTGGTCGGTGTCGGGGGTGGCATGGTGACCGACGTTGCCGGATTCGCAGCGGCCAGCTATCACCGCGGCGTGCCGGTGGTGCACGTATCGACGACGCTGCTGGGGATGATCGACGCCGCCGTCGGTGGCAAGACCGGCGTCAACATCGCCGAGGGCAAGAATCTCGTCGGGGCGTACTGGCAGCCGAGCGGCGTCATTTGCGATCTCGATGCGCTCTCGGCGCTGCCCCTGCGCGAACTCCGTTGTGGCCGCGGTGAGATGGCCAAATACCACTTCCTGACGGGCGACGACCTGTTGGCGATGGACGAGCCTGAACGCATCGCCAGGTGTATCGCCATCAAGGCGGACGTCGTCGGTAGCGACGAGCGTGAGTCCGGCCGGCGGGCGCTGCTCAACTACGGCCATACGCTGGCCCACGCGCTGGAGATCGCCACGCACTACGACATCGCCCACGGCGAGGCAGTCGCCATCGGGCTGATCTACGCAGCGCATCTCGCCCGTGAACTCGGACGGATCGACGACGCACGGGTCGACGACCACTATCGAGTGGTCGGTCGAGCTTACGAACTCGACACGTCGCTTCCGACGGGCCTCGACCACCACCAGCTGCTGATGTCGATGGGCCGGGACAAGAAGGCGTTGGACGGATTGACGTTCGTCCTCGACGGCCCTGACGGTGTCGAAGTCGTCGTCGGGGTTCCTGCTGATGCGGTGCTGCGTGCGCTCGAGTCGATGTCGGCCGCGCAAGGCCAAGGCGGAGCGGTCACGTGCATGCCGGATTGACGGAATCTGCGTGACCGCTTGGTCAAGGCCGGCAGTTGCGGTCACGTCCATTCGGCGATGACGGGCGGGATCTGCGTAACCGCGCCCGGGTGCCTGTGACACACGACGCGCCATCTCAGCCGTTGGCCTGCGCCATCGCTGATCGGTAGACAGCGGCGCTCCGACTCTGGCAGTGCAAGCGGTTCGTCATATGGTGCGGCGATGGATGCTGCCACTCGCTCGGTTCTCGCCCGCAAGCTCGCATCGGCGCTCGAACCGTTGACCGGTCAGGTCTACTTCTCGCCGGAATGCCACCGCAACTACGAGGCGCTCGGCTTCGGTCCGAGCCCGGGGAAGGCCGGCGAGGTCGCACTCCCTGACGGTCCTGCATATTTCACCAGCCGCGGCAGCGTGATGGGGCAGGTTCCCGGCGACGTCGTCGCCGCAGCATTCGGTGTCTTCAATCCCGAAGCGGTTGTGCCGTCCGTCGAACTCGGATGGGGGCTGACGGACGCCGAGACGATCTGCAGGGCGCGAGATGACGGGGCGATTGCCCAACTCGTACGGCTGCTCGGCGAGTCACCGGACCGTATCGAGCGGGTCAACGAGTTGTTGGCGCGAGCGGTCGAGCCGTTGCGCCCCGAGGGCCGGCCGTTGTACGCCGGCCTGCATTCGTTGGATATGCCAGATGTCCCGATCGGCACGATGTGGCGGCTCGGCGACATGCTCCGGGAATACCGTGGTGACAGCCATACGGCCTCATGGATCTCCAAGGGGTTGAACGCCACGCAGATCGGGCTGCTCAGCGAGCTCTACTGGGGACTGCCGATGCGTTCCTACAGCCGCACGCGTGCGTGGACCGACGCGCAGTTCGATACTGCTGCCGAGGCGCTCAGATCCGATGGACTGATCGATGACGTCGGATTCACGGACGCCGGTCGGGCAGTCCGCGAGTCGATCGAAATCGACACCGACGCGCAGATGAAAGCGGCCATCGAAGCGATCGGCGACGACATCGAGGAACTGCTGGCGATCATCGTTCCATGGGGTGCCGCGGTTCGAGCAGGGTTCGGCTATCTGAGTTCAGGTCCCCACGACCTGGCGAAGAAGGCTGCACCGGTCGGCTAGCTGTACAACTAGAACGGAACGTCGGCAACGTCGATGGACTCGCCCAGACGTCCGCGAATCGGCGAAAAGTGCGATCCCTCAACGACTGCCTGATCGCCGCTGTCGCCGTGGGTGCCGACCTCGACGTGCTGCAAGCGGACGAGATTCGGAAGCGATAACCGACATACCGATCTGAGTTTCACCAGTTACCGCAATGACGCCGAAACAGTCGGTGGCGCGTCGGCCGCGGACTACCATCGACGGACGCCAGTCTGTCAGTGGTCGCGGTCATCATGCTGTCGCATTGGCTCGCCGTGCGCATCCAGCGGTTGTTGTCCAACGGGGTGTCGCTGGGGGTCCGCGAGGCCATACCTGGGTTCGAGGACCGTTCTGCACATGCCTCTATGGAAAATGTCGAGAGGAAGATCTTCAAGATCGAAAGCTTCGAGGTCAGGGTGCACCACGCAGCCGTCGCGACATCCGGGCGGACAAGTCGAGGGTGCCGCAGTATCCGTACAAGCGGGCGTTGAAGCACACCAAGACGGTCGCTGCGTCGCGCAGCGGCCGGTTCGCCAGCAAGTACCCGGTTACACAGTCAAGGTGCTCGCAGCTGACGATGGCGAAGCTGCGGGGAACACGAAGCTGAGCAGCGTGCGCGACTCCTATCTCGATGACGAATGACCGTCATGCGGCATCGCAAAGGCAGGCGACGCTCCGGGCGGGTCAAGCCTGGGTCAAGCCGACGTCCGAGGGTCGACCGGAACATGGGAGCCACCACTGGAGATTCGGTCCATCTACTCTGACATCGAGGGGAGCGCACCCGGCGTGGTGGCAGGGAGCTCGTGGAGGAGGTCTTCGATTCGGATGGGGAGGTGGCGGACGCGGGTGCCGGTGGCGTGGTGGATGGCGTTGGCGATCGCGGCTTGGATGCCGGCGGTGCCGAGCATGCCGACGCCTTTCACGCCCCCTGGCAGGTAGGTGTCGTCCTCGTCGATGAGGGCGATGTCGAACTCGGGCATGTCGGCGTGAACGGGCACGAGGTAGTCGGCGAGGTTGTCGCCGATGATCCGTCCGGATGAACGGTCGGTCACCGTTTGTTCGAGCAGTGTCATGCCGATGCCGCCGATCAACCCGCCGATGTGTTGGCTTTCGGTGAGCAGCGGGTTGAGGACCCGACCGGTCGCGAATGCTGCGGTCACGCGGCGCACGCGGATCTCTGCGAGGTCTGCGTCCACGCCGACCTCGGTGAAGATCGCGCCGAAGCTCATGCATCGCACGTCGATGTCGGCGTTCGCAGTGGCGGCACCTTCGGCCTCGATGCCGTCGGGGGCGATGCGTTGGACGGCGTCGGCAAGCGTCTCGTCATGGCCCATGCCGAGCTCGGCGAGCTGTGCGCGTAGTGCATCGGTGGCTTGGCGCGCCGCCGGGAACATGCTCGCGGTGACCTGGGATCCGCCGGAGAACGGGCCCTCAGGCAACAACGTGTCGCCGAGTTCCACGGTGACCTGCGACAGCGGCACGCCCAGCGCGTCGGCCACCATCTGGGCGAGCACGGTGTAGGTGCCTGAACCCATGTCCTGCGTGCCGCACTGGACCACAATCGTGCCGTCGGGTTGTAGACGGACGCGCACGCGACACGGTTGGCGGTGTGCCGGGTAGCAGGTGGTGGCCATCCCCCAACCAATGCGCCATCGACCGTCGACGACAGTGGCCGACGCTGGTCGTTGCGCCCAGCCGAATCGGTCGGCGGCGACCTGGTAGCACTGCAGCAGGCTGTTGCTCGACCAGGGGACGTCAGCGTCGTGGTCATGGTCGGCGAAGTTGCGGACTCGCAACTCGACCGGGTCAATGCCGAGTTGTTCGGCTGCCTCGTCGAGGGCGGACTCGAGGGCGAACGTGCCGGGCGCGGTTCCGGGAGCGCGCATCGGGATCGGTTGCGGCTCGTTGGTACGGACGAGACGGTGGAGAGTGCGCACGTTGGGACAGGCGTAGAGGCGGCGCGACACCTCTGCGGTGGTGTCGCAGTACTCGCCGTGAGTGGAGGTCTGGGCGAGCACGTCGTGCTCGATCGCCACCAGCCGGCCCGTGGCGTCGAACCCGACCGCCAGATCCTGCACGGTCTCTTGGCGCCGACCGACGAGTGTGAACATTTGGGCGCGGGTCAGTTCCAGCCGTATGGGACGGCCGGTGCGCTTGGACGCTGTCAGCGTCCACAGCATCCACGGCCACCACAGCTGGCCCTTGCAGCCGAAGCCTCCACCGAGGTACCGGCAGACCACGCGTACGTCGTCGGCGGGCATGGCGAGGGCGTGGGCGATGATCGCCCGTGTGCCGTACACCGCCTGGGTGCTGGTGTGCACCACGACCTGCTCGCCCTCCCACCAGCACACGACCACATGGGGCTCCATCGGGTGGTGATTGTTGACCGCGGTCTGGTAGCGGTTGCGCACGACCAGGTGGGCACCGGTGAGCGCAACGGCAGGATCGCCACGATGGCTTGCCCCGATGATCCGTCCCGCCATCGCCGGTGCGTACGCCTCATCGAGGGCTTGATCGATGGCCGCCACCGACGGGCGTTCCACGTAGTCGACGCGCACCCTGGCTGCGGCGGTCCGTGCCGCGAGCAGTGTGTCGGCGGCGGTCAGCCCCACCGGCTGGCCCGGGAAATGGACGACGGGTTCACGGATCAATGCTGTCGCCGTCGACGGCGCCAGCGAGCGGGCGTCGTCGTAGGACACCTGATCGACGAATCCTGGCGTGTGCCTGGCTGCGCTGTCGTCGATGCCGACGACATCGCCACACGTGATCTCGGCCTGAACCAGGGCGGCGTGGAGCATCCCGTCGGGACGTACCTCGCCGGCATACTCGGCGCGGCCGGTGACTTTCAGGGCGCCCTCGATCCGACGTGCGCGTTCTCCGCTCATGATCCAGTCGCGATCGTGGTCAGGGTCCGCACCAGTGCGCGGCGCAGCAACTCCACCTTGAAACTGTTGCCTGGCAGCGGCGGAGCACCCTCGACTGCCGCTGCCGCTGCAACAGTGAACACGCCACGTTCCGGTTTCTGACCGATGAGCAGCGCCTCGCCGGCTGGCAGTCGCCAGGGAGCGGGCGCCACCCCGCCGCAGACGAGCCGAGCGTGGACGATCGTTCCAGCGTCGATGCGGATGACCGCAGCGACGGACAACAACGCGAACTCGAACGAGGCCCGATCACGAACCTTCACGTACGTCGCCAGCCGCCCGATGGATGCGGCTCGTGGGACGAGCACCCGCGTGATCAACTCGCCAGCGGCAAGGGTGGTGTCGACATCGGGTCTCTCGCCGGGCAGTCGATAGAGCTCGCTCAAACCAACACGGCGAACGCCTCGCGCCCCGCTGACCTCGACGGTCGCGTCGAGCGCCACGAGCGCGACCGCCAGATCCGACGGATGAGTGGCGACACACGACGAGCCGGCCCCGAACAACGCAGCATGGCGGTCCTCACCGTCGAGCGCCCCACATCCCGAACCCGGACGGTGCTTGTTGCACGCCATGCCGGCCGTGCGAAAATACGGGCAACGAGTCCGTTGCAACAGGTTGCCCCCGACCGTCGCCATGTTCCGGATCTGGCCGCTCGCGCTCGCGAGGACCGCCTCGGCAATCAGCGGATGCTGGTCGACGACAAACGGATGACGGGCAACGTCGCTCAGCCTCGCAGTGGCCCCGATCGACAGCTCGTCGCCGTCGACCCCGATGCCATCAAGCCCGAGCCCGTACACATCGATCAACTCCGTCGGTGTCGCCCTGCCGGCCTTCCACAGCTGCAACAGATCGGTGCCACCGGCGACGAACGCCGCCCCGGGCGCGCCACCACGTGCCACTGCGTCGGCGACATCAGCGGCACGCGAGTAGGCGAAGGCGACACCGCTCACAACCCCGCCGCCTCTGCAACAGCAGCAACGATCCTCGGATACGCCCCGCAACGGCAGAGGTTCCCGCTCAGGCCCTCCCGAATCGTCGCCCGGTCGCAGCAGCCCTCAGCGATCAGTCCCAACGCCGACATGATCTGACCGGGAGTGCAGTAACCGCACTGCAGTGCGTCGTGGTCGATGAACGCCTCCTGCAACGGGTGCAGCTCATCGGGCGTGCCGACGCCCTCGATCGTGGTGATCGCCGCGCCTGCGTAGGAAGCGGCCAATGCCAAACACGAGACGATGCGGCGACCATCGGCCAACGCCGTACACGCACCACACGCGCCCATCTCGCAGCCCTTCTTCGTCCCGCTCAGACCAAGTTCGTGCAGCACGTCGAGCAACATCGCACACGGATCGATCCACTGTTCTACAGCGCAGCCGTTGACCGTCAGCCCAACGGCGATCCTCTCGATCGGCATGGTCGCACTCCTTCGGAAAACGTCGGTGTTCGACCAGTATCGACAACGGTGCAACTCTTTGCCAGGGGTAGTACTATCCTGGGATCAGTAGTCCTCTGCTCCTCGATGTCGGAGATCTTCCACGCCGCGAGTTCGGCGACTTCCTGCGCTCACGTCGCGAGCGCCTCGACCCGTCGATCCTGCGACGCCACGACGGTCGCCGGCGGCGTACGCCGGGCCTGCGACGCGAAGAGATCGCCGAGCTCGCCGGAATCGGCGTGGACTGGTACATCCGCCTCGAACAAGGCCGCGCCGTCAACCCCTCCAATGCAACACTCGATGCGCTCGCTGTAGCCCTACAGCTGGACGCCGCAGAGCACCGCCACCTCGTCGCCCTCGCCCGCCCCACCACCCGCGCCAAGTTCGTCCGCGAGCTGGTCCCCGACAGCATGTGCGAGATGCTCTCGACACTCGGGCAACCGGCCTACGTCGTCGGCCGCCGCTTCGACGTGCTCGCATGGAACAACGCCGCCACCGAGCTGCTCACCGACTTCGCACTGCTGGACGAGCAGGACCGCAACACCGTCTCGATCATCATGACCCACCCGTCCGCCAAACAGGCGTTCGGCACGGGCTGGCGCACGGAGGCGCAACGAGTCGTCGCTCGGTTCAGAGCGGCCTACGACCTCTACGACGGAGACCCAGCCTTCATCGACCTCGTCGGCCGTCTCAGCACGACAAGCCCCGTCTTCCGGGAATGGTGGGCCAAGCACGACGTCGGCACCAGCACATCAGGACTGAAAACAATCTGGTCAAGTCGACGCGCCCCGCAGACGTGGGCACACCACAGCTTCCAATCCAACGACAACCCCGACCTGCGACTCGTCATCTACTCACGGCAGGCGAGTCAAACCGACCGCACTCCCCGGCCCGGACCGGACGGCGTTGCGGAACGGACACCGCCCGAAGCTGGTTGATATCCGCTGTCGACGTAGAGCTGGGGATCCCGAAGCGGCGAGATCTTCGCCATGGACCAACCGTCTTCGAGCGCAGTCACCCGAACCGAGCTCAGCTGGACGCCGACACACCCGGGCCTAATAGCAATACCCTTAAGTTAAGGTGGTGTGGGTGTAGTTTGGTGGTGTGCCGCGTGCTGGACAGTTGAAGCCTGTGTCTGATCGTCGTTTGTCGGATTTGGTGTCGATCGGGTTGTTGGCGAGGGTGTTCCCGTCGGATGTGGTGGACGGGGTGATCGCGGAGGTGGGGCGGACTGAGCAGCGTCGGCGGTCGTTACCGGCGCGGGTTGTCGCATATTTCGTGATTGGGATGGCGATGTTTTCGGATGGTTCGTATGAGGATGTGTTCGCCAGTTTGACGGACGGGTTGAGTTGGTTGTCGTCGTGGCGGCAGTCGTGGACGGCGCCGTCGGGATCGGCGATCTTCCAGGCTCGGCGACGTCTCGGGTTTGAGGCGGTGCGTGCGTTGTTCGTGCGGGTCGCGCGGCCGTTGGCCGGTGTTGGGTCACCGTCGGCGTTTTTGGTGGGGCGCAGGTTGGTGGCGATCGACGCGACGATGTTGGATGTCGCCGATACAGCGGTGAATGATGCGTTCTTTGGTCGCCCGGGGGTGAACAAAGGTGAGAGGTCGGCGTTCCCGCAGGCACGGGTGGTTGGTCTGGTGGAATGCGGGACTCACGCGATCTTCGCGGCGGTGACAGGGACCTGCTCGACGGGTGAGGTGACGCTCGCACGCGGGCTCGTGTCGAGTTTGCAGCCGGGCATGTTGTGCCTGGCAGACCGAGGGTTTTACGGGTTCAAACTGTGGGAGACAGCCAGCCAGACGGGGGCCGATCTGTTGTGGCGGATGAAAGCAAACCAACGGCTCGATCCAATCGAGGTGTTCGCTGACGGTTCGTTCCTCGCCAAGATCTTTGAGATCTCGAACTTCAAACGCCGAGGTGCCGGCCTCGTCGTGCGTGTCGTTGAATACACCATCGACGACGGCCGGACCAACGACACCGAGTACCGCTTGATCACCACGATGTTGGATCCTGCGGAGATCTCAGCGACCGAGATGGCTGTCGGCTATTCGCAACGCTGGGAAATCGAGAACGTGTTCGACGAACTCAAAACGCATCAACGAGGCCCGCGTCTCGTGCTCCGCTCGAAATCCCCGGACCTCGTCCAACAAGAGATCTGGGGTCATTTGTGCTGCCACTACGCGATTCGCGCGGTCATGTGGGAAGCAGCGATCCACGCCGGCACCGACCCCAACCGGGTGTCGTTCGTTGCTGCACTACGCATCGCCCGTCGTTCCATCGCCCAACCGGGCGACTTCCCCCCCTCCGGGCACTGATCGTCCCACCGGCCTACTGCTCCACGTCATGCGTGAACTCGTCGAACGACTCAACCCAGCCCGACGACTCCGAGCAAACCCGAGAGTCATCAAACGCAAGATGTCGAACTGGCAAGTCAAACGAACCCGCCACAAACACTG
>JANXUF010000147.1 GCA_025356335.1 Actinomycetes bacterium | reverse complement strand
GCGAGTACCGCTCAGCCGCGGATGATGATCGAGGTGACACCTTTGAATGCCGGGTTGTTGTTCACCGGCGGCTGCAGCGTCGGCAGGATGACCAGCGCCGGGGTCGAGACGCCCGTGAACTGGCCTGGTTGGTCGATGGCCGACAGTGTGCGCGGGCCGAGGATCTCGCCGGTGAGCACCGGGATCTGGACGAACAGCGTGCCGTCGGCGGCCGCGGTCGCGGTGTAGACCTGGTCACCGGTGCTCCAGCGCAGTCCGACGGCTGCCCCCGGTGGAAAGTTGATACCGATGACCACAGCGTTCTGCCCGCGGGGAACCGCCTGCGGCGTCAAGCGCAGCGCCGGCTTCACGACACCGCGACCGTCGAGCGCCGACGTCGCTTTGATCTTGTTCGACCTGACGGTGAGCGTCGCGGTCCGCTTGCCGTTCGCCGTCGGTGTGAACACCACCGTGATATGACACGCCGTCCCCGCGGCCAGCGTTCCGGCACAGGCGTTGTCGCCGGTGACGAAATCACCGGCATCCGCTCCGGTGATCGTCACCGCCGTGAGCGGCACGTCGGCAGTGCCGCTGCTCGTGATCGTGAAGGTGATCGGTGCCGCAGCGACGCCGATGGGCGAGGTGCCGAACGATGCGGGCGATGGGGTGATCGTCAGCGCGCCGACGAGCGGTGGGAGTGTCGTGACAGGCGGCAGCGTCGTCGCCGGCAGTGTCGTGGTTGCCGGGACGGTCGTTGCCGGCAGTGTCGTCGGCGGAGGCGTGCCTGTCCCCGTCAGCGGCCCGGTCCCGGTGATCGCCGCGAACCCTGTTTCGGCGAGCGTCAACGTGCCGTTGCGTGCGCCGGCGGCGGATGGCCGGAAGGTGATCGTCACCGTGCACGTTCGGCCAGGGGAGATGTAGGCGTTTGCCTGACAGGTGCCGCCTGTGATCTTGAACTGGGCGTTGGCAGCCGTGATCGTTGCCGGCAGCACGCTGGAGATGCCCGTATTCGTGACCGTGATCGTCTTTGCCGCCGTCGTCGAACCGACCGCGGTCGCCCCGAAATCCGTCGGCGGTATCGAGAGAGACGCCGGACGCCCGATGACGTAGACGTTGCTGGTGGTGTCGGCATTCCCACCTGGGGTACTCGTTCCGCCTGTCGTGTACTCACTGTTCAGTTGCGACGTGAAGGCGACCCACCGGCCGTTCGAGGAGATCGAAGGGGATGAGTTCGTCAACAGGACGGGGTCGACCGGGGCCCCGTTCGGTTTGAGCGAGACGCGGTCGAAGGCGACCGTGTCGAACAACCCGCTCGTCGACAGTGCGACCAGCAGGTCGTATCCGCCGACGGCCTGCGTCAAGGTCGTCTTGACGGGAGGCGCGATCAGGTTCGTCGACGTCGACTCGAAGGCGATCTGCGTGCCGTCGGCACTGATCGACGGGAGATCGGAGCGGCCGTTTGCCGGGGCCCCACCAGCCGCCGCGGTGATCAGACGGGTTGTGTTCGACGCGACCTCACGAACGAACACCTGCGGGTTGGCGACCTGGACGGCGACGGCGGTCGTGTCGGGGACGAGCGCTGCGAAGGCGACGAACCTGCCGTCCGGGGTCATGGACGGTTGCCGAGCAGTGCCGGCGACGGGCACCGTCGTCGAACCGGACTTGGCGCTGACCAACGTCACCGACGTCGGATCGGTAGCAGCCTTCGACGGATCCCACAGCTGGACCTGTGGCGGGCCCCCCGAAGCTCCGAAGAGTCCGGTGAAGGCGACGCTTCCCGTGATGCCCTCGTCGCCGAGAGAGGGAGCGCTCGCCCGATGGTTCGTGAGCGTCTTGACGTCGACGGGGTTGCCGTTGGCGTCGCGTTCCACCCTGACCAGATCGGGACCCCAGGCGAAGGCGACGTACCCGCCACGACTCGACACCGCCAGGTCCGTGATCGGACCGTGCTTGAGATCGGCGCGAGCGGGGACGAAGAGCCGGTTCGTCGCTCCACCTGCGCAGCGATTGGCGGCGATGACGGCGGGCGTCTGGTACGCACCGGCGGCGTCCGCTGCGTCGACCGTCGTGACGTAGACGGACTGGCATCCGTCCCGGCTGAGGACGGCGCCGTCCTGACTGTTCTGTGTCTGCTGCGGCCACGGCACCGCTTCGGTGACCTTGGCGGCTCGATCTCTGACCTTGGCGAGCGAACTCGTCGTGTTGTCGATCGAGAAGCTGGAGGTGAACCCGACCAATGCACCGTCGGCGGAGATGCTCGGGCCGTAGGACTGGTTGCCACCGGTATCGAGGACCGACACCAATTCTGCCGGCGGCGTCGCAGCCGGCGACCGCTGTGCCACGACCAGCACGAGCGAGACGCTGATCACGGCGACACTGGCCAGGGCGCGGACCGGCCGCCTCCTGACTATCGAGCTTCCGTTACCCATTGCCCACTCCTTCGACCCATGACCTTACGCCCCAGCCTCGTTGCTCGCGGCGGCGACCGGTCAGCTGTCTCGAATCCGGTCGGCGTCAACCGCGGATCACGAGCACGGTGATGCCGTTGAACGCCGGATTGAAGTTCGAAGGCGGCTGCATGTTCGGGGAAACGATCAGCGCCGGTGCAGACACCGTGGTGAACAGCGTCGGTTGATCGACGACCTGCAGTGTTCGCCGCCCCGGCGGCTCACCTGAACGTATCGGGATCTGTACGGTCACGTGTCCGTTGGCGTCGGTGACTGCTGTGTAGGTGGACGCCAGGTTGGCCCACTTCAGCTGGATCGTCGTCGCCGGCGGGAACTTGTCGCCGAAGGCCACGGCGATCTGCCCGATGGGGATCATGTCGGGGCTGAGGCGGAGCGTCGGCTGATAGATGCCCTGTCCGTCGAGGGCCGCCGTCGCCGTAACGGTCGCCGATCCGGCTGTCAGCGTCGCCGTGCGGTCGCCGGCACCGCCCGGCGTGAACGTGAGGGTGATGGCACAGGTCTGTGAGGGTGCCAACGTCAGCCCGTCGCAGCCGTTCGTGGTCACGGCGAACTCGCCCGCATTCGCTCCGGACACAGCGACACTGGTGATCGCCACCGAGGCGGTACCGGCGCTCGACAGCGTGACGGACACCGGCGCAGCGGCCGCTCCGGCGACGGCGAGACCGAACTGCAGGGCTGGCGGATCGAACACCAGCGCTCCGACTCTGGGGACGGTCGGCGGGGCCGTCGGAGGCGCGGTCCGCGGTGCGGTCGGCGGGACCGTACGCGGTGCCGTCGGCGGCGCAGTGGGCGGCGCGATCGGGGGGTCGGTCGGGGGGTCCGTCGCGGGGTTCGTCGGAGGAACGGTCGCCGGAAGCACCCCGGTGCCGCGGAACGCTCCGGTTCCGACGACCGGCCTGAAGCCGGCTTCGGAAACCGTCAAGGTGCCGGCGCGAACGCCGACCGCAGACGGCGTGAACGTCGCCGTGACGGTGCACGACTGCCCTGGCGAGATCCACACGTTCACCTGACACGTCCCGCCGGTGATGACGAATTGACCGTCGGCGGCCGTGATCGTCGCCGGCAGCACACTGGAGATCCCGGTGTTGGTGACGGTGGCGGTCAACGCCGGGGCCGTCTGACCGAGTGTGACGTTGCCGAAATCCGACGTCGAGATGGTCAACGCCGTCGGCCGCCCGTGGACATAGACGTTGTCGCTCACGTCCGTGGTTGGGCCCGTTCCCACATTGGTTGCCGGCGGCCCCAAGGTCGCCGCGCCCAACGCCTGGTTGAACCCGGACGTGAAGGCGACCCAACGCCCGTTCGACGAGATCTGCGGATCTTCGTTTGCGGCATTCTGCGACATGTCGAACGGGTTGCCATTGGGGTCGAGCTGTACCCGGTCGTAGGCAACGGTGTCGAAGAAGCCACCCCTGTTCGTCGCCACCAGCAGGTCGTATTTCGGGGTGCAGTTGGCACAGGGAGATGCGCCCAGTCCCGGAACGGGCGCCAACAGGTTCGCTGCGGTCGTTTCGAAGGCGATCTGGGAGCCGTCGGCACTGATCGACGGGACGAGCGACGCGTGATCGCCAAATGAATTCGCCGCCGCACTGTGGGTCACCAACTTCGTGACGTTGTTGGCGACGTCGTGCACATAGATCTGCTCGATCCCCCCGGTCGGAACCGTCAGGTTGTCGGCAGTGGAGGCGAAGGCCACGAACCGACCGTCAGGTGTCATCGATGGAGACTCGTTGACACCGTTCCCGGCGATTGGGTTGCCAGACGCCACGCTGATCTGCGTGAACCTCGTCTGCAATGCGGGAGCCGCCGGATCGACCGAGAAAATCGGATCCCACAGCACGACGCCTGGAGGTGGCACGGTTACGCCGCCCGCAGGCTGAGTGACGGTGAGTGCGACCTTTTGGGTGATGGTCTCGTCCCCCAACGACGGTTCAGAAGCGTTTGGTAGCACCGCATATGTGACGGGATTCGCGGCGCGATCGATGACGACGACCTCAGGACTGTTACCCCGAAAGGACACCGCGAGGAAGCGACCGTGCGCAGAGATGTCCAGTCGCGAGATGAACGTATTGCCGTTTGGCGCCGCGACCGGCAAGGCCTGCGCCGCACCGCCGCCACATCGGTTAGCCACGTATGGCTGGAATCCCGTCGGCGAGCCAGTGCCGGTGAATGCGACGAAGCATCCGTCTCGGCTCACGACAGTGAAATAGTTGTCGTTAACGGCGAGCGTTGTCGCCGCTTGTCGATCGCGAAGTTCACGGTTGGTGTTGTCGGGTGAGAAGCCGAAGGCGACAAACTGGCCGTCGCCAGAAATTGTCGGGGCTCCGCTGCGGTCGAGGGGGACGCCGTCGTTGGCCTGTTGTGAGATCAGCTCGGTCTGCGGCGACCCGGCCGCCGAGGCATCTTCGACGGCGATCCTGGCGGCGACCAAGGCACCGAACAGCAGGGCGATCGTCAGCAGCACGCCGAGCGCCCGTGAACGCGGAAAGGGAATCGAACGTGGAGCGGTAGCCCCACGTCGGGGTAGCTGTCGTCGTGAATTCATCAACCGACCTCTGCAAGCATCTTGTCGTAGCGGGTCTGCACTTCGGCGGCGGCGGCGATGTTGCCGTGATCGCGGTGCGCTCGCAGCAGCAGCCTCCACAGACCGTCGGCGAACGGCCGGCTCACGAGCGCCATTTCGCACAGTTCGGCGGCGTCGACGAATTGCCGGCGTTCGACGTAGCCGGTCGCTGCGAGTACTGCAGCAGACTCGAATTGCTTGCCGACGAGTTGTCTCGCCGGTTGCGCCCATTCTGCGGGACCGTCCTCGGCGAGCAGTTCCCCCTGATGCTCTCGAAGCGCAGCCATCGCCGCCTCGAACGCAGCGTCTTCGTCTCCGTTGGCAAGCGCCGTCTTCACAGCGGACATCGCCGTGCGGAAGCGCACCACGTCGCAGCCGTCGCTACCGGCGAACGCCGCCCGATACCCCTCGTCCTGACGCACGACGCCGAGTTCGTCGGCGACGCCGGCGTCGCTCAACGCCTTACGAACAGCGGAGATCGCCACCTGGAGATTGCGGACGCCCGTCTCGCGGTCGCTTTCCGGCCACAGCGCATCGACGATGACTTCTCGGTGCACCGCAGCGCCGGCGTTGACCACCAGCAGGCGCAGCAGTGTTCTGGCACGCGGGCGCAGCGAAGCGAACGAAATTTCGTCGCCACCGACCCGCACGGCGAAGCGCCCGAAACACGTCGACTCGATCAACGGTGCGGGAAGCGAACCGCCGTCGACGCTGGATGCAGCGTCACGGTCGAGCTTCGCGGCCTCGTTGGACATCGCGCCAGACGTGTCCGCGGCATCAGCAGTGGCCGACCGTTCAGCGGCGCCATTCGACCCGGAGGTGCCATTCGACCCGGAGGTGCCATTCGACCCGGAGATGCCATTCGACCCGGAGGTGCCATTCGACCCGGAGGTGCCATTCGACCCGGAGATGCCAAACACGCCGGCGGTGCCAAACACGCCGGCGGTGCCAGAGACACCGGAGATGCCGGCAGCGCCAGCGGCGCCAGTGGCGCTTGCGGTGCCGGCCGACAGCAATCCGTCCAACAGTTCGCGCGCCGCCGAGGTGCCGCTGCTGTGACTCAGCGCACGTGCTTCTGCCTCGGCCCGTACGGCATCGGGATCACCGGCCCGATCGAGGCACGCGGCTGCGCCGAGCAGAGCGACGCTCTGCAGTGCCGTCGCGCCGAGTTCACGAAATCGCTCGGCAGCGTTGCGCAACACGGAAATCGGCGACGGGTCGGTACGTCCGCTGCGAGCGCCTCCGAGACCGGCGAGCAAGGCCGCGAAGGCCGCACCCCAGGGGTCACCGTCGATCTCGCACAGCTGCCCGACGCGTGTCGCCTCCTCGACCCCGTTCGCCCGCCGGGTCAGGGCGAGCACGGCGCGGGCGATCCTCGCCACCCATCCTGCACCCACCCGTTCGGCGTAGGCCCCCGCCTCGTCGAGCGCCTGGCCGGCCGAAGTGGAACCCTGCAGCAGCCGGGCTGTCGCCAGCGATACGACGGCCGCGCTGTACGTCCACGGTGTGAGTACGACTTCACCGAGCACCCGCTCGAGCACCGTCGTCGCCTGCTCTGCCTGTCCGGCGACGATCAGCAGCGCGCCGGCGACGACCAGCGATGTCGGATCCCCGGTACGTTCCAGTGCCGCAGCCGCTGCGGCGGGATCGCGCCGGCACCCCTGACGGGCGAGGAGAATCCAATTCGTCGGTGCCGGTGCACGCGTGTCGAGCCAGGCATTCAGCTCGGTCCGTTCTGCGCTGCACCGATTGGCGACCTCGGCACCGATCGCTTTGCTCTCGGCCTGCTGGAACGACGCTGCAGCAGCGCTGAATCGTCCAGAGGCCAGTTCGGCGCGGGCCCTGGCGAGCAGTAGCCAGGCGTCATCGGCGACGATCGATGCCGGAATGTCGACGATCCAGTGAGCAGAACCCGCGGCTGACTCGCTGCCTGCAGGGTTGGCGAGACGGCGAACATCACCCCACTCCGAGGCGTGGGCGTAACAGCGCAGCGCCTCATAGGTCTGTCCTTCTGCCTCAAGCAGACGCGCAGCCGCGCGGTACCGCTGCGCTGTCACTTCCTCGCCGTCACGCTCGTAGAGCAGTGCTTCCAGCTGTGAACGCATGACCTCGTGATAGCGGTACGTGTTGTCGTCGAGGGCGACGGTGAACAGATGCGACTCTGCCAACTCACGCAGGTACGCCGCTGAACCGGCCTCACCGCGCAGACAGTCGGCACTGGCGGGGGTGACGACGCCGAGCACGCAGGTGTCGATCAGGAACGTCCGCAGCTCGGAGGCGATCGGACCCAGCACATTCGCCGCCAGATAGTCACGGACGATCCGTGCCTGGCCACCGAGCCGGTCGATCAGCCTGCGCTGTTCCGGGGGCGTGAGCGTGCGGGCAGCAAGGTGGAACAGTTGCAGGCCGGCTGCCCAACCCTCGACGCGTCTGGACAGGCGGGCGACATCATCCGGCCGCAACCAGGTGTCGTAGAGGTCACGGAACAGCTGTTCAGCCTCCCAAGACCGGAATCGCAACTCGTCGGCGCCGATCGTCATCACGCTGCCGGCCAACCGCATTCTGGTGAGGTCGAAGGACGGCTCCCTGCGGGTGCCGATGACGATCTTGACATGGTCTGGGGCATCTTCGATCAGTTGCCCGAGTGCCTCCTCCGCAGGTGTTGCGAAGAGCGTGTGGACATCGTCGATGACCAGCGCGATCGGCGTTTGCAGTTGGTCGAGGGCCTCGATCGCCTCGTTCACGTCCCTCCAACCCGGCGTGATACCGGGGTGGGCGATGGCGAGCGAGGAGTTGACGTACGACACGAAGCTCGCTGCCGTCCCGTCACAACCGGTGGACGTGAACCAGCCGACAGGGTGCGCGGCGCGTGCTGCGAACTCGGCGATCGCTGTGGTCTTTCCGGAGCCAGCAGGTGCCAGTACCAGCGTGACCCTGTGCTGCCAGGCCTGATCGAGCAGCTCGTCGATCCGCTGGCGAGGGATCGCCCTGACCTGGGGAACGCGCAGACGCGCGTTGAGGATCTGCGGCGTGCTCACGGAGTACCGGCCTCCGTCGAGGTGCGTAAACTCATCCGATAGTCCCTCTCGGGGGGTGTTGGATGCACGGTGGTGTCGCGCATCCAGCCTCGATCAAAGAGTAGCACGGCCCGTGAAACGTCGAGACGCACCGTCCGAGGCGATCGCAGCAACGAGTTCTGGCACACTCACCAGAGCGCGGCCTCGGCGTCTGCGTACATTTTTGCTTCGAAGCTGCACTCGGCGCTGCACCTCGGCCCGGTGGACGGCGTCTGTGTAGTGTCGCCGGCGATGACTCCAGACGAACTTCTTCTTGCCGCCTGCCCGACGATCGGCACACTCGGTTCCGCGTTCTATTTCACTCCCGAGACAGCAGCCAAAGGGAAGGAACAGGGCCTCGATGCCTTCCGCCTGTACTTCCTCGGACGCGGCGGCGTCCTCGGTGACACCTCTGCTGCCGTCGTCGCCAGCGCCTTCGGGTACTTCCATCGCGACCTGGTGACCAAGATGTGGAACTCCGCCAAGGCGAAGATCTCGCCGACCGCCGCAGCAGCTCTCTACTGGGAAGCGTGCGCGGACCTCGGCCGCGCCAAACTCGCAGACGTCGACGGCCTCGAAGCCTTCGTCGGAGCCGCCGAGCAGGTCATCGTCGCCGCCGACGACACCGGGCTTGCACTCTTTTCCGGAATCAAACAGATGCCACCGGCTGCTGATCTCGCGGGTCGGGCACTGCAGGCGATCGCCGTGCTGCGCGAGTTCCGTGGCAGCGCTCATCTCATCGCCATCAGATCGGTCGGCTTGGCCGACACTCGTGCGCACTTCATCAAACGGCCCGACATGGTCGAATTCTTCGGATGGACGACTGCCGACGCTGCGGCGGTCACCGAAGAGGATCGGGCCAAGCTCGACCGCGCAGAGACAGTGACCGATCTCATCGTGCTGCCGGCCTACGCCGTGCTCGACGAGGCTGGGCAGCAGGCGTTGCTGCACGGTCTGGCCGGTATTCAGGCAGCGTTGCAACCAGCTGCATAACGAGGCGTGACCGATCCGCTCGGCCAGTCGGCGCTACATGTCCCCGAGCACATCCAGTCCAGCACTGCGGCAAGACGCGGTAAGCCGGGCGTCGAAGGTCGCGACGCCGCGGGCGCCATGGTGCAGCGCCGTCTCCATCACGATCGGATCCGGAAGCCTCGACCCGGCGACTGCGCGTCTGCTCGCCCACCTTCGCGGCGCGCTGTCGTCGTGGTCCTCGATGTCGAACGCAGCGCGCAACGCCGCGTCGGCCTCATCCACGTTGCCAAGCTTCGCCGGTGCAACCAGACACTCTGCGAGTGTCACGGCGGCGATGAGCACCGACGTCGAACCGTCTCCGGACCGTTCCCCGGAGGTCAGCGGAGTGCGTCGGGGACGGCCCAGGGGACGCCGTTGATCGTCGTGTCGAGGAACGCGAGAACTGTCGAGTACCACACCTTGGCGTGCTGCGGGCTGAGGACCCAGTGGTTCTCGTCGGGGAAGTAGAGGAACTTGTGCGGCATCGTGCCGTCGTCGCCGCCGTGGCGTTCTGCGAGTTCCGCCCACAACCGCAAGGCCTCGCCGATCGGCACCCGGTAGTCCCGGTCGCCGTGAACGACCAGCATCGGCGTCGTGATCCGGTCGACGAAGTGGTGCGGGCTGTTCGCCAGCATCATCTCCGGCGACATCTCCCTCCGCCAGTAGTGGTAGCCGTCGGTCGTCGGGCCGAACTGATCCAACGCCCAGAGACTGGCGTGTGTCACGATGCCTTTGAAGCGATCGGTATGCCCTGCCACCCAGTTCGCCATATAGCCACCGAACGAGCCGCCCATCGCTGCCGTGCGTGTGGCATCGATGTCGGCGCGCTGTTCTGCGGCATCGGTGACCGCCATCAGATCGGTGTACGGCGCTGCGCCCCACGCACCCCAACCTCTGGCGACGAAATCGAGGCCGTACCCAGTGGAGATCGCCGGGTCCGGCAAGAGGACCGCGTAGCCTGACGCAGCCATCAGCCACGGGTTCCAACGCCACGACCACGCGTTCCACGAACCCAGCGGACCACCGTGGATCCACAGCAGCAGTGGCGCCGGCGAGGACTCGGTTGCGCCATCGGGCAGTACGAGCCACGCCCGCAGCGGTGTCCCGTCGACGGCGACCGCCGACACCTCGGTCAGCGACCCCGGCAGTGCCGGCACGGGAGATGGACTGCGCAGCATCGCCGGTTGCTGGCCGGCACCGGCTGCGGCAATACGGACGGGAGCGGACGGCGCGTCGATCGCCGATCGCATCGCATAGATCCACGCGCCGGCGGGGTCGATGCAGATGCTCGTATACGCACCGTGATCGCCCGTGAGCCGCGTCACGGTCGAGGTCTCCGTGCCGCTTTCGAGGTCGAAGCGGAACAGCGGTGCGCAGCCGTCGGAGTCGGCGGCGACGACGAGAGCGGTGCCATCAGGCGTCCACACCGGTTGGCCGGGCCAGCGGTCCCACCCGGCGGCGATGATCCGCACGTCGGCGATCGACAGACCGCCGGCGCCGAGTTCGGCGACCGCCAGCTGCATATCCGGTGGCTGACTCACGGTCGACCTGGTCATGACGACGTAGGCCAGACGCGCGCCGTCCGGCGACACAGCCGGCATCAGATACTCGTGCTCGGCGTCGGACAGCAGTTCCACCCGATGCCCGGACGCCACGTCGATGGCGACGATCGCCAAGCGGTCGGAACCGCCAGCCTCGACGACACTCCAGGCCGCATAGACCGTCCGCCCATCCGGCGAGATCGCCCACGAGGCCTCGTCCGTCGACAGCGCGGTCCCGAGGTGACCGGTCAGATCGCGCAGTTCGACGGTCTCGCTCGCCACGCTGCTCACGACAGCGCCGGCGCGCGCGATGTCGCTCTCGCCGACGCTCTCGATGTCGCTCCAGGTCTCACCGGTCGGCGCCTCGGCAATCATCAGCCGAGGAAGGGCGGGGCCGAGGTCGTGATCCCAGAACCGGATCGGGTAGGTCTCGTGCAGGATCGCGCTGATCTTGTTGTCCTTGCGCGCGGCGCGACGGCGCTGGTCGTCTTCGGCATCGGTCGAGCCTGGCAACGTCTCGGAACTGACGACGATCGTGCCGCTCCCCTCGGCGACGACCACACCACTGACGCCGCCGGGACGGGTCGCCACCACGCCGGCTTCCCCGCCGCCGGCAGGCAGACGCCACAGCGCAGCCGTCGGCTCGTCCTGCGACCCGGCCGACCCGGCCGACCCGGCTGGATCCGGACGGGCGGAGACGAACAGCAGCGAACCGTCCGGTAGGAACGCCGCACCGTTCTCACCCTTGGCGCTGCGAGTCAGCCTGGTGGCGGGTCGAACGCCGCGAGGATCGATCTCCCACAGCGAGGTCACGTACGTGGTTCGCTTCGGATCGAGGACGCTCATCGCCGTCACGAGTCGCAAGCCGTCCGGCGACAGCGCCAATCCCCCGAGGCGAGGCAGCGCAATGTAGGCGTCGAGGTCGTGGAACGGCGTCGGTTCGGTCACGACACTCTTGCTATCACTTCTCGGGTCATCCGTCGTTCAGACTGTCGTCAACTCCAGGGGCCCGGCGCCTCGACGCCGTCCACGACGAGTCGGGAGAGCAGCCAGGCCAATCGCCGCTTGGCACTGAGCCCGTTGACGGCCTGCGGAAGATCGGTCATGCCCATCGGCCGCCGGCTCTTCCACTGGCGCATCTGGATGGCCAACTCCTTGGCGACGTAGGCGTCGGACCAATCGTCGACGCCGAAACCGGGAACTCCGAGGTCGACGTGGTGGACCTCGACCTCACGCCAACGCCGGAACGGGACGACGACGATCGGCACGACCTCACCGGTCAACATCGCGCCGCTGCCGGCCCAGCCGTCGGCGTCGAGCGTCACCCAGGCGGCGTCGAGCTTCCAAATCGTCATGCGTACGTCGGCGACCAACGTTTCGGCATCACGCGAAGCGCCCTGTTCGATGTCGTTCGTCCGTTGCACGAGACCGCCCGGATACATCAACGCCTGCTCACCTCGTGATGCCGCCTCGATCATCCCACGCAGACCGTCGGCGTTACGAGCGAAATGCGTCAGCACGTGACCGACGCTCCAGTCGGGGAGCAACGAAGGAGCGGCCGGATCGAGTTCACCGGTTTCGAGCAGTGCATCGAGGTGCTGAAGGAGAACTAAATGCGCTGCGGCCACGCCTTCGACGTCGTCGTCGAGATCACGAGAATTCATCGGAAATCACCTTACTTCTGTGCCAGGACCTGCGTCGGATGCGCGACGATGGGGGCATATGGCAACGGAGCAGACACAACTCGGAATGATCGGCCTCGGCCGCATGGGCGCCAACATGGTGCGTCGCTTGATGAAGGACGGACACGCGTGCGTCGCCTTCGACGTCAACGCGGCGGCCGTCGACGGTCTTGCCGGCGAAGGTGCGACCGGTGCCTCGTCGCTCGTCGATCTCGTCGCCAAGCTCGAGTCGCCGCGCAACATCTGGATCATGGTTCCCGCAGCGTTCGTCGACTCGACGATCGCCCAACTCGAGCCACTCCTGTCGCCGGGAGACTCGATCATCGACGGCGGCAACAGCTGGTACCGCGACGACATCGACCGTGCTGCTCCGCTCAAAGCAAAGGGTATCCACTACATCGACGTCGGCACGAGCGGCGGCGTCTTCGGGCTCGAGCGCGGCTACTGCCTGATGATCGGCGGCGACGATGAAGCGGTCGATCGCATGGCGCCGATCTTCGACACGCTCGCCCCTGGCGTCGGCACTGCCGAGCGCACACCCGGCCTCACCGGAGACCCGTCGTCGGCCGAGCGCGGCTGGTTGCACTGTGGCCCCAACGGTGCCGGGCACTTCGTCAAGATGGTGCACAACGGCATCGAGTACGGGATGATGCAGGCCTACGCGGAGGGCCTGAACATCATCGCCAACTCCGGTGTCGGGCTCCGGGATCATTCGAAAGATGCCGAGACGGCGCCGCTCGCCAGCCCCCAGTACTACCAGTACGACATCGATCTCAAGTCGGTGACCGAGGTATGGCGCCGTGGCAGCGTCATCGCCTCGTGGCTGCTCGACCTGACGGCTGCCTCCCTCGTCGCCGATCCGACACTCGACGGTTTCGCCGGGCGCGTCAGCGACTCCGGTGAGGGTCGGTGGACCCTGCACGCAGCGATCGACGAAGGCGTCCCGGCACCGGTTCTGGCCGCGGCGGTGTACGAGCGGTTCAACTCGCAGGGGAAGGGGCTGACGGCGAACAAGTTGTTGTCGGCGATGCGTTCGCAGTTCGGCGGCCATGTCGAGGTCAAGTCGCCAGCCGACGCCGCCGCGCTACTGGCGATGTCGGGGCCGAACCCGTCCCACGCAGGCACCGCCGTTGCCGCCGCCGCAGAGGCGGGGCAGTCGCTCGCCGAGGCCGCCGGGAAATCGGCAGACTGACATGGCGAACTCAGCGATGCAACCTGGCGCCGATGCGCTCGTGCTCTTCGGGGCGACGGGTGACCTGGCGAAGAAGAAGATCTTCCCGGCCCTCTACAACCTCGAACGTCGGGGCGAACTGACGGTGCCGGTCATCGGTGTCGCTCGCAGCGACTGGTCCGACGACGATTTCCGCCAGCACGCCCACGACTCGATCATCACCGCAGTTCCCAATGCGGCGGCGTCGGCGATCGAGTCGCTCCTCGCCAGGCTCGACCTCGTCCAGGGCGATTACGCCGACGGCGCCACGTGGCAGACGTTGAAGGACACGCTCGACAAGCACAACAGCGAGACGTGCGTCTACTACATGGCGATCCCGCCCTCGATGTTCCCGACCGTCGCCACCGCGCTGGCCGGTGCCGGTCTCAACGACCGCGGTCGCATCGTCGTCGAGAAGCCATTCGGCCGCGATCTCGCCTCTGCAGAGGCGTTGAACGACACGCTGCACTCGGTCTTCCCGGAGGAACGCATCTTCCGTATCGACCACTACCTCGGCAAGGAAAGCGTCGAGGACCTGTTGGTATTCCGCTTTTCGAACTCCCTGCTCGAGCCGGTATGGAATCGCAACTACGTCCGCAGCGTGCAGTTGACGATGGCCGAATCGATCGGCATCGAGGGTCGCGGCGCGTTCTACGACTCCGTCGGCGCGATCCGTGACGTACTGCAGAACCACCTGCTGCAGGTCGTCGCACTGTTGGCGATGGAACCGCCGGTGGGGCCGGACTCGAAGCACCTGCAGGACGAAAAGGCCAAAGTGTTGTCGGCGACCCGTGCGCTCGACTGCGACCACATGGTCCGCGGTCAGTTCACCGGCTACCTCGACGAGCCGGGCGTCGCTCCGGATTCGACGGTCGAGACCTATGTGGCCGTGAAGTTCGAGATCGATTCGTGGCGATGGGCCGGCGTGCCGTTCTACGTGCGCGCCGGCAAAGGTCTGACATCGGGGGCTACCGAGGCCGTCGTCGAATTCGACAGCCCGCCGCGCATGTTGTTCGACGAGTCTGGCGGAGCGACCCCGAACCGCAACCTCGTCCGCTTCCGCCTCGGCAGCAACGACGGTGTGACGTTCACGTTGCAGGCGAAGACGCCCGGCGAGGACCTCGACAGCGAGGACGTCGACGTCAGCGTCGACTTCGCCGCCGCCCTCGGCGAGCGCCAGGAGGCCTACGAGCGTCTGATCAACGACGCCCTCGACGGCAATCCGCGCCGCTTCGCCCGCATCGACATCGTCGAGGAAACCTGGCGCATCGTCCAACCGGCACTCGACAACCCCGGCCCGGTGTATCCATACGAGCGCGGCACGTGGGGTCCTGCGGAGTCGGAGCAGATCCTCAACGGCGACAGCTGGTTCCTGCCGAGCGGCCCGGCGAAGCCGACCACCCTCCAGGAGTAACCCGCCTCGCCGCCCCCTTCAGTCAGCCCCCTTCGGAAACTGAGTCCACCAAGCCGCCAGTTTTGACGGTGTTTGGTCCACAGAACCGACGGGCCGTGCGGTGTGGCTGGAACGTTTGGCCCTTGCCAGGCGTACCGAGGCGACGTAGCTTGTGGTCCATACACAGTTGTCTCTCAGGGGGGAACGAGATGGAACGTCGGATCGGTACAGCTACCGCGCTACTTGCGTGCATGGCGCTCGGCACCGCCGGAGTCCTTCCCGCCGCGGCCGACGCGCGTCCGCACGACGGGCCGCTCGGCAAGGTCAAGCATCTCGTCGTGATCTACGAGGAGAACCACAGCTTCGACAACCTCTACGGCAATTGGGGGACGGTCGGCGGCGAGCAGGTGAACGGCCGGGCGATGGCGACACCAGCGAACACTACGCAGGTCGACGCCTCTGGCGCTCCGTACCAGTGCCTGCTGATGAGCGACGTCAACCTCATGTCGCCGCCGCTGACGCCGGAGTGCAGCACGACGACGTTCTCCTACGGCGCCGGGAAACCGACGACGGCGTATCACTTCGCCAATCAACCGTTCAATATCGACAGCTTCATCCCGGCAACGGCGACGACGTGCCCGATCCCGGCCAAACTATTCAAGTATCCGTTCGGTGTCCTCAACGGCCAGGGAGTCACCGGCGGCTGCACCCGCGATCTCGTGCATCGGTTCTACCAGGAGCAGTACCAACTGAACGGCGGGCAGCAGAACCGCTATGTCACCGGCAGCGACTCCGCCGGCATGACGATGGGCTTCTACGACACGACGAAACTCCCGATCTACCAGTATCTGCACAGCCGTAAGGCACCGAACTACGTCGTGCTCGATCAGTTCTTCCAGGCAGCGTTCGGCGGCTCGTTCCTCAATCACCAGTACCTCGTCGCCGCCGCCGCACCGCCATTCGCCGGGGGGACGCACTCGGTGCTTGACGCCAACGGCTTCCCGAACGGTGACTATCCGTTGTACCGCCCGGCGACCGCTGTTCTCGACAAAAGCGATACACAGGCGTGCGGTTCGACCGCAGTTCCCGGCTTTGCATGCGGCGACTATGCCGTCAATACGGTGCAGCCGCCGTACCAGCCGACGGGCGCCTTCGGAGCGACGATGCCGCTCGTCGATGACACCACGAAAGATCTGACGATCGGCGACCGGCTCACCGACGCCCATGTGAGCTGGGCGTGGTTCGCTGGCGGCTGGGACAATGCCAACGGCAACGTCGGCGGTAAGGGGTGGACGAACGGAACAGGAAAAACGTGCTCCGACCCGAACGCCTCGCCGGCAACCCCGGACCTCGCCGGCAATGGAGGTTTCCCGTATTGCCCTGACTTCTCGTTCCAGACCCACCATCAACCGTTCAACTATTACGCCCGCTATGCGCCAGGCCGGCCGGACCGTGCCCATCTGCAGGACGAGCAGAATTTCATCGATGCTGCCAAGCACGGGCGGCTGCCGGCGGTCAGCTTCGTCAAGCCGCTCGGCAACGAGAACGAGCATCCCGGCTACGCCAGTGAACCGAACGGCAGTGATCACCTCGTCGATCTGATCTCGGCGATCGAGCACGGGCCGAATGCCGAGGACACGTTGATCGTCGTCACCTACGACGAGTTCGGCGGCCAGTGGGATCACGTGTCGCCGCCCGGGATGGGCACCGCAGGGCCCCACGACCTGTTCGGCCCGGGGACGCGCATCCCGGCGCTCGTCATCGGCGGCGGCATCCACCGCTCCGGCGTGGATCACACCGTGTACGACACGACGTCGATCATGCGCACGATCGAGGCGCAATGGAACCTCGAACCGGTCGCCAGTCGGGATGCGGTCGTCAACGATCTCGGGAACGCCGTCGATGGCGGCGGCCACGGTCACGGGCACGAGCCTGGCGACTGACGGTCTCTTTCCCGGAAACTGAGTCCACTGGTGCACCGCCGGCGGCGCAAAGCGGTCCACAGATGTCGACACGGCATCCAACGAGCCGAGGCGTAGAACGCCCGGGCTTGAATCTGCGGGCTGAGTGCGCTCAACTGGGGCATGGCCAACGAACTGACAGGCGCGACGACCGAACTCTTGCAGGCATTGATCCGCAACGAGTGCGTCAACGACGGGACCCCTGATTCTGGCGGCGAGAAACGCAACGCCGATCTGCTCGACGACTATCTCGCAGGCGCTGGAATCGGGGTCGAACAGTTCGAGTCGCATCCAGGCCGCGGTTCGGTCGTTGCCCGCATCGAGGGTTCTGATCCGACGGCTCCGACGTTGTGCCTCATGGGCCACACCGACGTCGTGCCCGTCAACCCGGCAGGCTGGTCACGCGATCCGTTCGCCGGCGAATTGATCGACGGCGAGGTATGGGGCCGCGGGGCGATCGACATGCTCAACCTCACCGCCTCGATGGCCGTCGCCTTCCGAACGTTGGCGAAGAGCGGTTGGAAGCCGAAGGGCACGCTCGTGTACTTCGGGGTTGCCGACGAGGAGGCCGGCGGCCATTGGGGTGCGGAGTGGATGGTCGACCACCAGTGGGATGCGATCAAGAGCGATTTCGTGCTGACGGAGATGGGCGGATGGTCATCGGTCGGTCATGACGCCGTGCGGCGCGTCGTGGTGAATACCGGCGAGAAGGGGATCGCCTGGCGTCGCCTGCGCGTTTCCGGCACACCGGCCCATGGCTCGATGCCGTTCGGTGCAGACAACGCCCTGATCAAAGCAGCCGAAATCGTCCGCCGCCTGTCCGTCTACCGTCCAGCGGCGAAGATCACCGAGGTCTGGAAGGCGACCGTCGCAGCGATGCCGTTGCCGGCGGAACTGCAGGCCGGGCTGATCGATCCAGCCCGCATCTGGTCGACCATCGAAACACTGCCGCCGGCCCTCGCCCGCACGTGTCACGCAGCGACGCACACGACGTTCTCGCCGAACGTCGCCCACGGCGGGCAGAAGACGAACATCATCCCCGACATGGTCGAGTTGGACATCGACATCCGCACCGTGCCGGGAACCACCGAAGCCGACGTTGCCGCTCACCTCGCCGAGGCCCTCGGCGACCTCGCAGCACACGTGTCGATCAGCCCGTTACAGCAGGGCGATCCGACTGAATCGCCGCTCGGCAATGCGTTGTGGGATGCCATTTCCACCGCCACGCAGGTCGCCTACCCAGGTGCAGAGTTGATTCCCGGGCTGATCGTCGGCGGGACTGATGCCCGTTTCTTCCGCAAGAAGGGTGCCGTCGCCTACGGCACCGGCCTGTTCTCCTCACAGGTGTCCTTCGAGTCGTTCGGCACCCGCTTCCACGGCAACGATGAACGCATCGACACCGAATCCCTCGGCCTCGCCGCCGATTTCTGGATGCACATCGCCAGAGAGATCTGCGGCTGAGGCCCGTCGTCCGGACTGGTCTCGGTTTCCGGGTCACCGAATGTGCACAGATCCGATGACATTCGGTGACACGGGCGGGAGACACGGGCCGGCTACAGGGACGGCAACTTCAGGAGCATCGCCTGCAGCAGCAACGGTTCGTTGGGGTTTCGATCGATTGTTTCGATCGCCCGATGGATCTCGGCGACCGCTTCGATCAGGGCCGGTGGGTGATGAGCACCACCAGCCACCAGGGCGTCGCGATAGCTGCCGGCCATCACCGTCAATCCCGAACGCAGTTCGTCGGCCCGATGGCGGCGGGCCTCACGCTTGTGCCGATCCTCGACGCCTTTGCGGCCGGCGCCGCGCTCCCCCGACGCTTTGATGCGTTCTTCGAGGGCGAGCAGCTCTGTCGCATGTCGTTGCTTCAACGGCTCGCCAGCGGCCTCGATGCGCTCCAGCAGGTTGGCAACGATCGACACGACCTGTGCACCGGTCCCGTTCAACTCAGCCGGCACGCCGGCAAATGCGGCCCGCCGGTCAGCGAGTCCCTTGTCCTTGGCGAGCAGGCGGGCACGATCGAGGTCACCGCCGGAGGCCGCGGCGGCCGCGGTTGCGGCCACTGCATCGACTCCCTCGGACACCAGTGCGCTTTCGATGATTTCCTCGCTCAACGAGCGGAACTCGATCCGCACACATCGCGAGGCGATCGTCACCAGTTCGGGAGGGACCTGGTCGGCGAGCACGACGAAAACGGTGCTCGGCGGCGGCTCCTCGATCGTCTTCAACAGCACTGCTGCCGCTTCCGGGGCGACGAGGTGGAATTCGTCGAGGATCAGCACCTTTCGGTTGCCTTCGACCGGTGCAAGTGACGCAGCCTGGACGATTTCCATCGCCTGCGGCTTGGTGATCGAGGCGCCGATACGGGCGACCTCACGCACATCCGGATGACCCCCGGCGAGCGCCAGGCGCGTGTTGCGTTCCGATTCTGCGGCACCCTTGCCGATCAGCAGTGCTGCGAACGATCGAGCGGCCTGGCGCTTTCCGGAGCCCGCGGGACCGACGAACAGGTAGGCGTGGACCGGGTGGATCGCTGACGCCTGCAGCCGCTCGACAGCCTGGTCCTGGCCGACGACGCCGGCGAACACGTCCGAACCGATGGACACGCTCATCGGATCACAGCCCGAGCCGGTCGTGGACGACGGCACGAATAGCAGCCGAAACCTGGCTGACCGAATGATTGCCGTCGATGACGACCCACCGCGCCGGATCCTCCGCAGCCATCTTCGCGAAGCCATCGGCGACGCGCTCGTGGAAATCGTCACCGGCGATCTCGAAGCGATCGAGTAGACGGTGTTCCATGCGCTTGGCGAGTTCGGCGGGATCGACGTCGATCAGCACGACGAGGTCCGGCCACACGCCGCCGAGCGCCCAATCGTTGATCTCGTGGACCCGATCGAACGGCAGCGCCCTGCCGTACGCCTGGTAGGCGAGCGACGAATAGACCGAACGATCGCTCACCACGTGGCGGCCTGCCGCGAGGGCCGGCTCGACGATCTCGGCGAGATGTTGAGCCCGGTCAGCGGCGATCAACAGCGCTTCGGCCTTGTCGGTGAGCTCCAGATTGGCGGTGTCGTGCAGCACACCGCGGATGAGCTGACCGATCCGCGTCCCGCCGGTCTCACGCGTGGCGACGGCACCGAGTTCCTTGGCCAACCGCACGACGTGGGTCGACTTTCCGCACGCCTCCGCGCCCTCGAAGGCGATATACCGACCCCGTTCCATCCGAGCCAGACCCTACCGGCTGAGCTGCGCGCTCCCCGCAAACGGCGCCTCGACCACCTGCCACGACGTGACGAGACTCGGCGTGAGCTGACCGCGATCCGGATGACCGATTTTCAGGAGGCGGACTTCTTGGCCGCAGCCTTTTTTGCCGGGGCCTTCTTGGCCGGAGCCTTCTTGGCGGGAGCCCTCTTTGCGCCGGCACCAGCGCTTGCGCCGGCGGTCGCCTTCGCCGGCGCCCTCGTCGCAGCCGATGGCGCCCTCTTCGCAGCGGATGCGGCCTTCTTCGCCGGGGCCTTGCGGGCGGCAGCTTTCTTGGCTGCAGGCCCACCCTTTTCGATGACCTGCTCGCGACGGATCGCCAGCAGTTCGTAGGCGCGCTCGTTGTTCATCGCCTCGAGGCGGTCGCCTTTGGTCAGCGAGGCGTTGGTCTCACCATCGGTCACGTAGACACCGAAGCGGCCATCCTTGGCGAGGACGGCCTTACCGCTGATCGGATCGACGCCGAAGTCGCGCAGTGGCGGCTTGGCCGGACCTCCGCCTCGTCCGCGGAACGTCCGTGGCGTCGCCAGCACTGCCAGCGCCTCGGCGAGCGTGACCGTGAGCAGTTGCTCCTCGGTGGTGATCGAGCGGCTTTCCTTGCCCTTGCTGACATACGGCCCGTAGCGGCCGTTCTGTGCCGAGATCTCCTGGCCGTCGATCGGATCGACCCCGAGCAGTCGCGGCAGCGACAGCAACTCCTGAGCCGTCTCGACGTCCATTCGCTCGAGCGTCATCGTCTTGAAGAGGCTTGCCATCTTCGGCTTGTCGAAACCAGGAGGCGGCGCGGCGGCGTCACCCCACTGCACATAGGCCCCGAAGCGCCCGTTCTTGGCGTACACCGGCAGTCCGTCGATGAAGCCGATCGGCTCGTCGCTCTTCGGAGCGCTCAGCAGCGCAGTGGCGACGGCAACGGTCAGTTCGTCAGGAGCCATGTCCTCGGGAACCGAGGCGGTGTCGTCGCCGCGCTTGACGTACGGTCCGTATTTGCCGGGCTTGGCGACGATCTCGCGGCCCTCCTCGTCGATGCCGATCGGAAAGGTATTGATTTCCGCAGCGTCGATTTCATCGAGGTTCTCCTCGACCAACCGCTTGAGGCCCGGCAATGGACCGTCGACGGCGCCGTCACCGAAGTAGAAGTCCTTGAGCCATTCGGCCTTCTGCTGGCCGCCGGTGGCAATCGCGTCGAGGTCCTCTTCGACCTTGGCGGTGAAGGCATAGTCGACGAGTTCGTCGAAGTGCTTCTCCATCAGCCCGACGACGGCGAAGGCGGTCCAGGTCGGCACGAGCGCCTGCCCCTTCTTCCAGACATAGCCGCGGTCCTGAACGGTCTGGATGATGTTCGCCCACGTCGACGGTCTGCCGATACCGAGTTCTTCGAGGCGCTTGACGAGCGACGCCTCCGTGTAGCGCGCAGGAGGCGAGGTGACATGACCGTTCGGCGTCAACGAGGCAACGGCAACCGGATCACCGGAAGCGAGGACCGGCAGCAGCGCTTCCCTGTCGTCATCAGAGGCGTCGTCGGACGACTCGACGTAGACCTGCCGATAGCCGGGGAAGGTGATCGTCGTGCCACTGGCGGCGAATTCTGCGTCGGTACCGGCGACCGCATCGTCGGAACGGGAGGGAGCGGTGGAACGAGAGGGACCGGCGATGGCACCGAGGCGGACGCTGACCGTCGTGCCGACAGCATCTGCCATCTGCGACGCCAGCGTCCGCTGCCAGATCATCCGGTACAGCGACAGTTCCTGGCCGTTGAGTTCGTGCGACACCTGCTCCGGCGAACGCAGCGGCGTCGTCGGACGGATCGCCTCGTGGGCCTCCTGGGCATTCTTGACCTTGGAGGAGTACTGCTTCGGGGCAGGCGACAGGTAACGCTCACCGTACGTCGAACGGACCGTCGCCCGCACCGCCATCAACGCCTCGTCCGACATCACGACGTTGTCCGTACGCATATAGGTGATGTAGCCGCGCTCGTACAGTCCCTGGGCGACGCGCATGACCTGCGCAGACGACAGGCGCAGTTTGCGACCACCCTCCTGCTGCAGCGTCGACGTCATGAACGGCGCCTTGGGCGTCGAACGGTACGGGCGCTCCTCGACCGAACGAACGGTGAACGGCGAGTCGTGCAGCCCGTCGACAAGCGATCGGGCCAGCGTCTCGTCGACGACGACGACGTCCTTCTTCGGGCGACCGACACTGTCGAAGTCCTTGCCGGATGCGACTTTGACGCCGTCGAGGGCGCCGAGCGTCGCCGTGAACGACGGCGATGTCGCCGTGAGCAGGCTGACGTCCCAGTACCCGGCGGCGCGGAAGGCGATGCGTTCGCGTTCACGTTCGACGACGAGGCGGATCAGTGGACTTTGCACCCGGCCGGCCGACAGACCGCGATTGACGCGGCGCCACAGCACCGGCGAAACCTCGTACCCATAGAGGCGGTCGAGAATGCGGCGGGTCTCGGCAGCGTCGACCAGGCCATAGTCGATGCCGCGCGGGTTGTTGACGGCATGGTCGATCGCCGACTTGGTGATCTCGTGAAAAACCATCCGCTTGACAGGAACCTTCGGCTTCAGATATTCGAGCAGGTGCCACGAAATGGCCTCCCCCTCACGATCTTCGTCCGTTGCCAGATACAGCTCGCTGGCATCCTTCAGCGCCACCCGCAGATCCTTGATGATGTCTTTCCCGCGCACCGTCAGCTCATAGGTCGGCTTGAAACCGTGGTCGACATCGATCGACAAACCCTTGCTCGGCAGGTCCGCAACGTGGCCGACGGAGGCGCGCACGTCGTACGCACTGCCGAGGAATTTCGAGATGGTCTTGGCCTTGGCAGGCGATTCGACGATGACGAGCGGTTTGGACATGGCGTCGGTATCGCTATGCCATCAGAGGTAGCTCTGTCAAGCCAGCAACCCAGAAAGGGTGGTCAAACGAGTTCTGGCTCTTTGGATTCGTCGCTCGAATTGCTGATTTCGGAGTGACTGTGACCCTCGACGTCGATCTTCGGCAGGATGCGGTCGAGCCACTTCGGGATCCACCAGTTGCGGGCGCCGAGCAGTTCCATCGTCGCAGGGACGAGGATCATACGCACGAGCGTGGCGTCGACGAAGACGGCAGCGGCGAGCCCGAGTCCGAACAGTTTGAGGTTACGGTCGTCGCCGAGGACGAACGCCGAGAACACGCAGACCATGATGATCGCCGCTGCGGTGATCACCCTGGCAGTCGCTGCGAGGCCGTCGGCAACGGCGGTGCCGTTGTCACCGGTGCGCTGGAACTCCTCTTTCATTCGCGAGAGCAGGAAGACCTCGTAGTCCATCGACAGGCCGAAGACGATGGCGAACAGCATCATCGGCACCCACGGTTCGATCGGCCCGGTCGCCTCGACGCCGAACACCGACTTCAGCCAGCCCCATTGGAACACGGCGACGATCACGCCGTAGGCGGCACCGATCGACAGCAGGTTCATGATGACCGCCTTGAGCGGCACGAGCAGGCTGCGGAACACGGCCATCAGCAGCAGGAAGCTGAGGACGAGGACGGCACCGATCAGCAGCGGCAGGCGCCCGGAGATGTAGCTGGAGAAGTCGATGCCGCCGGCGGTGAAGCCGCCGACGAGTGTCTTTGCGCCGACCTGCTCGAGATCGACGTTGCGCAGACGATTCACGAGCGCAACCGTCGCCTGGTCCTGTGACGATGTCTTCGGGATGACGGTCCACGCCCATGTCGTCGTTTTCGGCAGCTGCGCCCCCGGCGTGGCGAACGCAACCCCGGAGTCGGCGGCGAGCGCCGTGTCGACCTTGGCGGCGATCGTGGCGTTCATCGCCGGGTCGGTACTGACGATGGCCAGCGGTCCGTTGGCGCCGGGACCGAACCCCGTACTGATCAGATCGAACGCCCGACGAGTGGTCTGGTCCGTCTTCAGTGTCCCTGCGTCGCTGAAGTTCATGTGGATCGAGAAGAGGGGCAGGGCGAGGATGACGAGCGCAAGGGCACCACCGACGAAGGCCCGCCACGGGCGATGCTGCAATACGCGGCTCCACCTGTACCAGAACGCCTGCTCCTGCGGCTTTGCTGCACGGCGCTTGATCGGGCTGCGCAGGCGACGGCCGAACGGCACGTATCCGGCGGCCATTACGAGGATCGCCAGCACGGCAGCGATGCCGATCGCTGCGCCGAGCGTCTTGGTGAACACGCCGACCAGGGCGACGGCGACGAAGATCCCGACGGCGATTGCTGCCGACAGCGACGTGTTGTCGATCTTGTTGCCGACGAATCCGAGCAGCGCCGGCAGCAACGTCAAAGCGGCCACCATCATGATGAGCACCGCAACGGCAGCGGAGATCGCCAGACCGGTGACGAATGCCAGCCCCATGATCATCAGCCCGAGCAGCGAGATGATGACGGTAATACCGGCGAACAGTACGGCGCGACCGCTGGAATCGATGGCCTCCATCACCGCCCGCTCGACCGTCAGTCCGTTGTGCAGTCCCTCTCGATATCGCGAGACGATGAACAGCGCATAGTCGATGCCGACACCGAGACCGACCATCGCCGCCATCTGCGGGCCGAAATCGGGAATCGAAAAACCATGGGAGGCAACACCGATGAGCGCGAAGCTGACGCCGATACCGATGACGGCGGTGCCGATCGGGAGACCCATCGCCAACACGGATCCGAATGCCAGCAGCAGGATGATCACGGCGGCGAGCAGGCCGAGCAATTCGCTCTCCGGGAACTTGATGGCATTGAAGACCTGACCGCCGAATTCGATCGTCACGCCGGGGACCTTCACCTTGGCACCCTCTGCCTTGATCTCGTTGCCGAGGCTGGTGAATTCGGCCTGCGTGCGCTTGCCGATCGACAGGTTGGCGTAGGCGATCGACTTGTCGGCGCTGACCTGCTTGGCTCCCTGGGGGTCATACGGACTGGTGACCTTGACGTTCGGCAGCGTGGCAACGTTCGCCAGCAGTGTCGTCATCGCCGACTTCACTGTTGCGTCGTCGACGCCCTGTGTCGCTTTGAAGACGATCTGTCCGGGAATACCGGTTGCCGTCTTGTCGCCGAGTTCGGTGAAGACGTCCTGCACCTGCTTCGACTCGCTGTTCGGCTGCGTGAAGTCTGTGTGGTAGTCGGTTTTCAACGCACCGCTGATGACGGACAACCCGATGAGTACCGGCAGCCAGATGGCGAACACCATGATCTTGCGGCGGTGGAAGGAGAATTGAGCGAGTCGAGCGAGCACGGTGCGAGGCCCTTTCAGGTTCAGCAGGTGACGAGTAATAAAACCTAGTACGCCTCAGACGAGGCGAAATCCGAATAATCATCGGCGACGCCAGACTGGCGCCGTGCGGACGTTGTCATCACGAGTACAGGGTGTTCAGCTATTGACACTAGCAGATAGTTGATAGACGTCAAGCGAATTCCAGGTGAACGAAACAACCCGCACGTTCCTCGTCGTCGCTACTACCGTTGGCGCTGACGATGATGGATCAACCGGACTCTGCGCACGAACGGGACACGGACTCCGCCGTCGACGCCGCATTGATGTCCCTCGGCTGGAACGACAGCTTGGCAGCGGCATGGCACGATCTCGGTGCGCCCGGCACGCCGAGGCGGGTGATCAGGCTCGATCGTGGGTGGAGTTCAATCGTCGGCGCAGACAGCGAAGTCCACCGAGTACGCAATATCGGTGCCGACGTTGCCGCAGGTGATTGGGTCATCGCCTCTGATGACGGCGAACGCGTCGACCACGTGATCGAACGGAACAGCGCATTCATCAGGCGAGCTTCGTTCGAGGGTGCCAGAGCCGAAGCGCATACCCTCGCGGCGAACGTCGATGTCGCCTTCCTGCTGCACGCGTTGACGACGCCGCCCAATCCGCGACGCATCGAGCGCGAACTCGTGCTGGCCTTCGACAGCGGCGCCAAGCCGGTGCTCGTGTTGACGAAACTCGATGCCGTCGAGCCCGACGTCGCTGCGGCAGCCACAGCGTTCGTCGACGAAATCGCCGCCGGGGTCGATCTCCGCCTCGTCAGCAGCCGAGCCGGCAGCGGCTTGGATGCCATCGCCGGCTATGCAGCGGTAGGCAGGACACTGGCGTTCCTCGGCAAGAGCGGGGTCGGGAAATCGACGCTGATCAATGCGCTCGTCGGACGAGATGTCCAGGCGACCGCGAACGTGCGCGTCGGTGACGATCGAGGCAGGCACACGACGGTTGCCGCCGAACTCGTGCCACTGCCGATCGGCGGCTGGCTGATCGACACGCCCGGCCTGCGGGCGATCAGCCTTTGGTCGAGCGGTCGGGGTATCGAACGCGCCTTCCCCGACATCTTCGACCTCACCGACCAGTGCCGCTTCCGCAACTGCAAGCACGAGGACGAACCGGGTTGTGCCGTGCAAGCGGCGATCATCGCGGGCACGTTGGACCCTCGGCGGCTGGTCAGCATGAAGCACCTCGTCGCTGAGGAGTTGGCGCTCGAAGACGAACAGCGTGACAAGGAAAAGGACAAGGACAAACGACACCGCAAACCGCGCACGTCGAGTCGAGAGGACACAGCCGACGACGACGAGGACTGAGACGCACGCGGCGAAGATGGCCAAGCGGCGCGCGGCGGGCCGGCTGGCCGTCGCTACCGCGCGGTAGCTTTCGGTCGATATCCTGCCGCCCATGCAGTCACCCACGCCGGCGTTGGATATCGACCGGCCATTGCGGCTCGCCTACCTCACCTATCGGGGCAAGGCGCACGTCGGTGGACAGGGGGTCTACACCCGTCATCTGACGAAGGCGCTCGTCGACCTCGGTCATCATGTGGAGGTCTACAGCGGCCAGCCATACCCCCCGCTCGACGACCGCGTGCAACTGCACAAACTGCCGAGCCTCGACCTGTGGAACGACTACTACCCCGGCCGTTTCCCCGCATATTGGGAGATCAAATCGTTCGGCGACATCGCCGAGGTGTTGACGCACAGCAAGGGCACCTTCGGCGAGCCACTCGGCTTCAGCGTCCGCGTCCTCAAAGAATTGAAGAAGCGCACGCACGACTTCGACCTCGTGCACGACAACCAATGCCTCGGCTACGGCATCTTGAACGTCGAGAAGATCATCCCGACGATCGTCACGCTGCACCACCCGATCACCCGTGACCGTGCGCTGGAGATGGCCCATCAGAAGAACTGGCGCAAGCGTCACAGCGTCGGCAGGTGGTACTCCTTCGTCAAGATGCAGGGGCGTGTCGCCAGCCGCATGCCGCGGATCGTCGTCGTCAGTGAGAACAGCATCAAGGACATCCACGCCGACATGGGCGTGAGCCTCGATCGCATGCGCCTCGTGCCGGTCGGCGTCGACCCGGACCTCTTCAAGCCGATGCCTGCCATCACCCGCAGACCCGCCCGCCTGATCACGACCGCATCGGCTGACGTTGCGCTCAAGGGCCTGTCCTACCTCTTGGAGGCAATGGCCAAGCTGCGCACCGAACAGGACGTCACGCTGACGATCATCGGCAAGCCACGAGAGGGCGCGAGCAACGATCTGATCGACAAGCTCGGGCTGCGACCGCACATCGAATTCGTCAGCGGAGTACCAGACGAGCGCATCGTCGAGCTGTATGCCGAAGCCGAACTGGCCGTCGTGCCGAGCCTCTACGAAGGCTTCAGCCTGCCGGCGATCGAGGCGATGGCCACGGGAATCTGCCTCGTGGCGACCGATGGCGGCGCGCTGCCGGAGGTCACGGGCAAGGACGGCGAGACGGTCCTGCAGTGCAAGGCGGGCGATGCCGAGGCCATGGCGGCAGCAATCCGCCGTGGACTCGACGATGCTGAACTGCGCACGCGAATCGGTGAGGCAGGCCGCCGTCGCGTCGTCGAGCGGTGGAGCTGGAAGCACTGCGCACAGCTGACGGTCGAGCAATACCGCGAGGTGCTGGCGATGCCGGCCAATGTTGCGAAGCTCCGCGCCAACGGCCGGCTGGGATAGAGGTTCAGCGATGTTGACCGTTCGCTACCAAAAGCTCGGACTCAGACGCGGCGACCTGATGCTCGACGCCGGCGCCGGATTCGGCCGCCATGCCTACGAGGCCGCCCGGCTCGGCGCCCGCGTGGTTGCCCTGGACTACGCAGCTGACGAAGTCGTCCGCACACGCGACACGTTCGCAGCGATGGCGGTCGCCGGCGAGATCGAGGCTGCGAGTTTCGTCGGAGTACTGCGCGGCGATGCGACCAAGCTGCCGTTCGACGACGACACCTTCGATCGCGTCGTCACCTCAGAAGTGCTCGAACACATCCAGGATGACGTCAGCGCGATCGCCGAACTCACCCGGGTGCTGAAGCCGGGGGGCACGCTCGCAGCGACCGTACCGACGTGGCTGCCGGAGAAGATCAACTGGATGCTGTCGAACGAATACCACGCGCCGATCTCCGTCGGCGGGCACGTTCGCATCTACTCGGCGACCGAACTCAGGGCGAAGTTCGTGGCAGCGGGGCTCGACGTCGTCGGCAGCCACCATGCTCATGCACTGCACTCGCCCTACTGGTGGCTGAAGTGCGCGGTCGGCGTGAAGAACGACGACAACCGAGCGGTCACCGCCTACCGCAAATTCCTCGAATGGGACATCATCAAGCAACCGCGCTCCATGCGGCTTGCAGAGAAGGTGCTGTCGCCGGCGCTCGGCAAGAGCTTCGTGCTCTACGGCACCAAGCCGCCGAGCAGGGCAGCCGACGGCGGCACCAGCAGCACATCCACCGGACATCGGCGTGCTGTCAGCGACGCGTTGGCCGGCGCATCGCAGTGACGTCCGGTCCGTTCGGCGTTATCCCCGACATCGACGGCTGCATCAGCGCCGGCGAGGTCGTGGCTACGGCCGAGTGGATCGCTTCGCTGCAACTGCCGAACGGGATGATCCCGTGGTTTCCAGGCGGTCATTGCGATCCGTGGAACCATGTCGAGACGGCGATGGCCCTCGACGTCGCCGGCTTCCACGACGAGGCGGCGATGGCCTACGACTGGCTGGCGACCGAGCAGTTGCCGAACGGCAGTTGGCACAACTACTACATCCCGGACGGTTCGCTCGAGGACCCGAAACTCGACACCAATGTCACCGCTTACGTCGCTGCCGGTGCGTGGCACCATTGGCTGTGCACCCACAGTCGGGCATTCGTCGAGCGCCTCTGGCCTGTCGTCGAATCGGCGCTCGACTGGGTGGTGTCGATGCAACGGCCGGACGGCCCGATCATCTGGGCAAAGGAGCCTGACGCCTTCGCCTGGGACTATGCACTGCTCACAGGATCGTCGTCGATCTGGCACTCGCTGCACTGCGGCGTGCTGCTCGGAAGCATCGTCGGGGTGCATCATCCGGAGTGGACACGCGCTGCAGCATCGCTCGGCGAGGCGATCAACCAACGGCCGGCGACGTTCGAGCCGAAGGACCGCTGGGCGATGGACTGGTACTACCCGGTGCTGTCCGGCGTGATGACCGGCATGCAGGCAGCGGCACGGCTGGCGGACGGGTGGCCGACGTTCGTGATGAACGGTCTCGGCGTGCGCTGCGTCAGCGATGAGCCGTGGATCACCGCATCCGAAACGGCTGAAGCTGCGCTCGCGCATGCAGCCATCGGCGATCTGGCGACGGCGACGGCGCTGTTGACGTGGACCCGTTCGCACCGCAACGACGACGGTTCGTACTGGACCGGCATCGTCTACCCGCAGCATGTCGTCTTCCCCGATCAGGAGGTCAGTGCCTATACCGGAGCCGCCGTGATTCTCGCCGCCGACGCGATCACCGGTGCCTCCCCGGCCAGCACGCTGTTCCGTTCCGACATCGTCGGGTAGCGGGTCTTCTGGCCCGACGGCGAGGTCAGCCGGCCGGTAGGGTTCGTCGACGGTGCCTTCAGCGTCGTTCGCCCCATTCCGGTCCCGCAACTTCACGATCCTGTGGTTCGGGGCCCTCGTCTCCAACATCGGGACGTGGATGGAAACCGTTGCGTTGAGCTACTACGTCGCTGCGACGACCGGAAAGGCCTCGTGGGCGGCAATCGTCGGTGCCGCCGGTTTCATCCCGTCGGCGATCATCGGCCCGCTCGGCTCGGCAATGTCGGACCGCCTGCATCGCGGGCGGATATTGATCGCCACCAACGCCGGCTCTGCCGTCGTCGCTGCCATCCTCGCGGTGTGGGTCGGTGGCGGAAAGGCGACGCCTGGAGGCATCGCTGCGCTGAGTTTCGTCGCCGGCAGCATCAACGCCTTCGGCTTCCCTGCGTTCCAGAACACGCTGCCGCGTCTCGTACCGTCCGATCAGCTCGTGGCCGCCGTCGGGCTGTCCAACGCCCAGTGGAACCTCGGCCGTATCCTCGGTCCGTCCATCGCCGGACTGGCGATCGCCATCGGTGGCATCGGCACCGCGCTGTGGTGCAACGCCGCCAGTTTCCTCGCCGTCATCGCCGGCGTGTTGATCGTCAAGATCGGGCCGTCGAACGGCGAGCGGCGCAAGGTGCTCGGCGCGCTCGCCGACGGGATTCGCTTCGCCCGCACGAACCCCGACATGCGCCGCATGCTGCCGCTGATGATCTGCACCGCAGCGATCGCCTCGCCGTTCATCGCCTTCGTCTCGCAGATGGCAACGGTCGTCTTCCACGGCGACGAGAAGTCGACGTCCATCCTCGTTTCGGCGCAGGGTATCGGTTCGGTCGCCGGCGCGTTCACGCTCGGCTGGTCCACGGCGCGGTGGGGGCTGTGGCGCGTGATGGTCGTCGCCATCGCCATCTGTTCCGGCGCGCTGGTGCTCTACGGCGCCGCTCCGCGCCTGTGGGTCGCGGCGATCGCGCTGGCAGGGTGCGGCTTCGGCTACGCCTGCGCCTTCACGACCTTCGGCGGCGTCGCCCAGATGGCAGCGAGCCTGGAGATGCGCGGCAGGGTGCTCGCCGTCAACACCTTCGTCCTCGGTGTGCTGTACCCGCTCGGAACGCTGGTCGAGGGTGCCTTGGCCGACCGCTTCGGTCTCAAGTGGGTCACCTCCGGCTCTGGCGTGCTGCTACTGATCGGACTGCTGTGGCGGTTGAGTGTCATCCGCCGTGACTGGCCGAAGGTCGCAGGTACCCGCCGACCGCAGTTCGCCGCCCCCCGTGTCCCGGATACCGATGCCACCCGAGTGTGCTGACACCCGTGGGCGTCGCCACCACACTCGGCTGCTGCCACCACACTCGGCTGCTGTCAGTCGAGGTAGCTGACTCCGGTCAGTTCCTCGGAGACCGTCCACAGACGTGACGCCGCTTCGACGTCGTGAGCGGCACCCGTCGAACCGACTTTTTTCGGGAGGCCACGCTGTTCCATCATTGCGTCGGGGCCGTAATAGTCGCCTCCGTTGGCGTTCGGGTCGACCGCTGCCCGAACGGTCGGGAGCGCTCCCATGTCGGCACCCTGCATCACGATGCCCATCATCGGTTTCGTCACCTTCCCGATAGCGCTCATCAACCCTCCGGTGCTTCCCATCAGGCCGGTGTTCGACAGTCCGGGGTGAGCGGCAACGGCAATCGTCGACAATCCGGCGGCACGCAGGCGACGCTGGAGTTCGAAGGTGAACAGCAGGTTGGCGAGTTTGCTCTGTCCATATGCGATCCAGCTCTGATATCTCCGCTGCGATTGCAGGTCGTCGAAATTGATCCGCCCGAACCGATGGGCAAGGCTGCTGACACTGACGATTCTCGAACGTTCCGTCACCGACCATGCCGGCATCAGCAAGCCCGTCAGAGCGAAGTGACCGAGATGATTGGTCCCGATCTGGGTCTCGAACCCATCCACGGTCTTGCCGCGAGGGGTTGCCATCACCCCGGCATTGTTGATCAACAGGTCGAGGCGCTGATGCTCAGCGAGGAAGGCACCGGCAGCCTCACGGATCGAAGCCAACGAGGCCAGATCGAGGTCGACAAGGCTGACCTCGGCGCCGGCGTTCGTGCCGAGAATGTCACTTCGGGCGGCCTCTGCCTTGGATCGCGTCCTGCATGCCAGCACGACGTGAGCGCCGCGGCCGGCAAGGTCCCTGGCCGCCTCCAGGCCGATCCCACTGTTGGCACCGGTCACCAGCACGATCCTGCCGGACTGATCGGGAACGTTCGCCTTGACCCAGTCCGCTGCGCGTGTCACCCGCTTGAGGCTACTCCCCGGAATGCTTCAGATGAGCAGACCTGCGTCATGGGCGAGGATCGCGACCTGCACCCGGTTGTTGAGGTCGAGTTTGCTCAACAGGCGAGACACGTGGGCTTTGACGGTCGCCTCGCTCATGAACAACGACCTGCCGATGTCTGCATTCGACAGTCCCGTGGCGACGGCGACGAGCACGTCGGTCTCGCGTTCCGTCAGCGCCTTCATCCGCTGCTGCGCTGCGTCCTGCTTGGCTGTCGACCCGTCGGCGAAATGCTGGATCAGCCGCCTGGTCACGGTCGGCGAGAGCATCGCCTCACCGGCGGCGACCACGCGCACCGCATTGATCAGTTCGGTCGGAGGAGTGTCCTTGAGCAGGAACCCGGTCGCCCCGGCCTGCAGAGACTGCATCACGTAGTCGTCGAGGTCGAACGTCGTCAACACGATCACGCGCGGCGGATCGGGAAGTTGCAGCACCCGGCGGGTCGCTTCGAGACCGTCGATGCGCGGCATGCGGATGTCCATCAACACGACGTCCGGGCCAAACGCCTTCACGGCAGCAACGGCATCGGCACCATCGCTCGCCTCGCCGACGATGCGCAGGTCAGCGGCGGACTCGAGAATCATCCGCAGGCCGGCCCGTACGAGTTGCTCGTCGTCGACGATGACGATGCGGGTGATGCCACGCCCATCGAATCGATGGACGCTGTCCGGTGACGTGGCGTTCATCGACGTGCCTGGATGGTCGCAGAATCAGCGATGACGACATCGAGGTCCGCCGCCTCCGCCGGAGTCGGGAGCTGGGGTGGCCACGGCATGCTGGCGCAGACACGGAAGCCACCTGCCCTGGTGGGTCCGGCGGCGAATGTCCCGCCGACGAGTTCGACCCGTTCGCGGAGCCCGACGAGTCCGAGACCGGATCCGGGTAACAGCTGACCGGCGGCGACCGGTGCGAGGTTGACGACCTCGATCTCCAGTTGGCCACCGGGCGCACCGTCGATCTGCACCGTCGTCGCCGCCGACCGCGCATGTTTGTGCACGTTGGTGAGTGCCTCCTGGACGAGGCGGAACGCCGCCCGGCCGAGCAGGTCGCCTGCCGGAAGCGTCAAGTCGGCAGTACCGACGAGCGTGACAGACTGACCGGCACTTCGGGATGACTCGACGACTCCGGCGATGTCCGAGAGCTTCGCCTGCGGGGCGAACTTCGTGCGGACATCACCGTCGGCGTCGCGCAGAACGCCGAGCACATCGCGCAGGTCCTCCGACGCCTGATGGGCCGTCTCGCGGATCAGCGCAGCGCAGGCCCGCACCTGCTCCGCGCTGGGATCGTTCGTCACCTCGAGCCCGCCCGCCTGCAGGGCGATCAATGAAACCTTGTGAGCGAGCACGTCATGCATCTCGCGTGCGATTCGCGTTCGTTCGCCGAGGCGGCCCTGTTCCTCACGGATCTCGCGCTCCGCTTCGGCGCGCTCTGCGCGGTCTTGAAGGTTTGTCAGCAGGTCACGTCGCACGCCGATGTATGCGCCGAGCGCGGCGACGACGCCGATCGTCAGCACGGCGTTGAGCACGCTGCTGACAACGTCGGAGTTCGCCCGCGAATGGATGTCGTTCAGACGGGAACCGATGATCATTGACGGGACGGCGACAGCCGTCAGGGCGAGCGACAGTCGGTCGCGGCGGCGGATCATCAACGTGGCGATCGCCACCAGCGCGGCGTATTCGACACCGATGACGAACATCACGACGATGCCGATCACCGTGACGAGCACCGGCCGGCTGCGACGCCACCACAGTGCTACCGCCGCAACAACGCCGAAGGATGTCTCGACGACCGCTGCAACGTGGCCATGCTGAAAACGTTGCAGCACGACGTCGGCGGCGACGACCAGCCCGATGAGCACGGCACCGGTGTCACGGACCCGAGGGAACCAGCGGCGAAACCGGTTCCACCATTGCCTGATCCGTCGCACGCCGTCAGCGTAACCCTCAGCGCGACGCCGGGGACCAGACGAAAGTCGCTTCCCTCGTCCGTCGACGCCGACTTTCGTAGGGGGTCGTCGACGACGTGCGGCCGATGCACGAGAACCCGTATCGGACGAAGGTGATGACCATGATCACCGTCGAAAATCTCACCAAGAAATACGGCAGCCACACCGCCGTCAGCAACGTCTCGTTCACCTGTACGCCTGGCACCATCACCGGTTTCCTCGGGCCGAACGGTGCCGGCAAATCGACGACGCTCCGGATGATCGCCGGTCTCACACCGCCGACATCCGGCAGCTCGCAGATCGACGCGTCGCCGTATCAGCAACTGCCGAATCCGGGTCGCACTGTCGGATTGATGCTCGACGCTGCCGCTCAACATCCTGGCCGCACCGGGCGCGAAACGCTGTACCTGACGGCTTCGCTGCTCGACATCGACCGTCGGGTCGCCGACGAGATGCTCGTCAGGGTCGGACTCGAGGGCGCAGAAAAGCGTCGGGTCAAGCAGTACTCGCTCGGTATGCGCCAGCGCCTGGGGATCGCCAACGCACTGATCGGCGATCCACAGATCCTCATTCTCGACGAGCCGGCCAACGGACTCGACCCGATCGGCATCCGCTGGATGCGCGAGCTGCTGAGAGACTTCGCCAATCGTGGCGGAACGGTCCTGCTGTCCAGCCACCTGCTCCGGGAGGTCCAAGCGACGGTCGACCATCTGGTGATGATCGGGGACGGCAGGATCGTCGCCAACGGACTACTCGACGATCTCCTCGGAAACGCCGGCACGTACGTCAGGGCTGCGGACAACGAGGCCTTCGGTGCTGCACTTTCCGCTGCCGGCTTGACCGTTCGCCGAAATGACGGTGGGTTCACGGTGGACGCCGAAGCCGAACGCGTCGGGCGAGTCGCCGCCGATGCCGGTGCTGTGCTGACCGAACTTCGGCCTGTCGGCGAAGACGGCCTGGAGGCACTGTTCTTCAAGCTGACCGATTCCGATGCTCCCAGTGCCGACCACGAGCTCGTCGGCGCTGCCTCGTGAGCACCATCACCACACCCCCCGACTCCATTCACTCGATCGACCAACTCGAGGAAACGATCATGACGACCACCACCCTGACGCACACGCCCATCGAGTCGCACGGCGGCATGATGCCCGACCGTCCGATCACCACGACACCGGTCAGGCCGCAACGGCTCGGCCGCCTGTTCGACGTCGAACTCCGCAAGACCGTCGACACACGCGCCGGAAGGCTGATGATCGCCACCGTGCTGCTGCTGGCGTCGGCGATTGCCACCTGGGCATCACTGCGGACGTGGGGCGGCGCCGACAACCAACTGCTGTTCGGCGATGTCCTCAGAGCCGTCACGCTGCCTGTCACGCTGTTACTGCCGGTTGTCGGCGTCTTGGCGATGACCTCGGAATGGAGCCAACGAACGGCGTTGACGACATTCACGCTGTCGCCGAAACGGACGAGGGTTCTGCTGTGCAAGGTGGGGGCGGCGCTGCTGCTGAGCATCACCGTCACAGCGATCGCCGTCGTCCTCACGTTTGCGGGTGTGTCGATCGCCGCCTCTCACAGCGGGGTTCATGCCGGCTATGCCGGCATGGGTGCCTCGATCAGCAGCATCTTCATCGCCGTCTGCCTCAGCACGCTGATGGGCGCGGCCTTCGGAGCATTGTTGTCGATCACGCCTGCGGCACTCGTCGCCTACTTCGCAGCACCGCTGATCTGGAGCCAGGTCGGCGAGGCACTGTTCAAGTCCGCCTCGAAGTGGCTCGACATCACCAACGCCATCGGCAACATCTCGAGCAGGCAACTGCACGGCGTGTGGCCGCAGACGTTGTCCTCGATCGCCGTGTGGATCATCATCCCATTGATCGCCGGTCTCGTGGTCAGCTCACGCCGCGAGGTGAAGTAGGACGAGATGCGGCTCGATCGAGTTCGAGGACATCGGTTTCCGATGTCCTCGTGCCCGTCTATGCGGTCATCCTCGGTTGCGGCAAAGGATGCGCAGCGAGCCGGTCGCCGAGATCTCGGTGAACCGGCCGCTGGCGAGTGCAGGAAGGTAGATCTGTTCGTACGGCGGCCGTCCACCGTCGGCGGGGTCGGGGAAGACGTCGTGGATTGCCAGCGTGCCGCCCGGGGCGACGTGCGGAGTCCATCCCTCGTAGTCGAGACGTGCCGGTTCGACCCCGTGGCCACCGTCGATGAAGCAGAACGCCAACGGCGACGTCCAGTAGGTGGCGACGAGCGGGGACGCTCCGACCACGGCGATCACCGACTCCTCGACACCGGCGTCGTACACCGTGCGCCGGAACGGCGGCAAGGTGTCCATCCGGCCGGTCAGCGGATCGACGAGCGATTCGTCGTGCCACTCCCACCCTGGCTGATTCTCCTCGGAGCCACGATGGTGATCGACGGCGAAGACGACGGTCCGGCAGGCTCTGGCTGCAGCTCCGAGCCACACCGTCGAGCGCCCGCAATACGAACCGACCTCCAGGAACGCCAACCCTGGACGTGCCGAACCGGCGGCGACGGCAGCGGCGTACAGCGCATCGCCCTCCTCGGCAGGCATGAACCCGGTCGCCGTGAGCGCGTGGGCACGCCAATCGATCTGCGGTACCGTCATCCGTCTCGCCAGGATCGGAGCGGTTCGACAACGCAGTTGACGGGGAGAACGGTCACGAAGGCACCATAATCGTTGCCCGTGGAAGAAACGTCGGCGGTTGGGCAGCAGGCTGACGGGACCCTCGAAGCGCAGCCGGAGATCGTTCGCCCGTCCGACGACCTCGCAGACAGCTCACTACCGCCGGACGCTGTTCCGAAAACGAATCCGCAGCGGTGGAGACGATCGCTCATCGGGATCAGAACACATGTCGCCGCGCTCGTCATCGTTGCCGCCGTCGTGATCATCTGCCGGTACAACCAGCATGCCGGGCACGACTACGGCGACGATTTCAGCCTCTATATCCGCCAGGCAAAGGCGCTGACGAACGGCCAGATCAGCGCGGTGATCCGTCAGAACGAGTTCACCCTGACCCATTCGTCCTGGCACTCGTTCAGCCCATCCATCTATCCGTGGGGCTTCCCGCTGATGCTGGCGCCGCTCTACGCCGTCTGGGGCATCGACTACAACGTGTTCAAGCTGTTCGAGGCGGTACTGCTCGGCGGCTTCCTGCTGTTCCTGTACGGCGTCGTCAACAGGCGTGTCGGTCGCCTTGGTGGATTGGTGGTCATGGCGACGATCGGTCTGAGCGTCGCATATATCAGCTGGACGGACACCGTGCTGTCCGACATCCCCTACCTCCTCATCGTCTACCTGACGCTGTGGCTGTTGGATCGAGTGCGCACCCGGCAGCAGTTCGACGGCCAGCGGCTATGGCCACTGATCGTCGTCGGCGTCGCCGCAGGATACGGATTCTCCACCAGACGAGAGGGTGCAGCGCTGATCGCCGCAGTGGTTGCTGCCCAGGCGGCGTGGCTCCTCGGGCGCTGGTGGCGCCGAGACCGCGCCCAGCCGTTCGCAGTCCGTTGGTCCCGGCTCGTGGTTCCCGTACTGTCGTTCGTCGCCTTCGTCGGGGTGATGCGGGTCGTGCTGCCCTCACCGCTGTTGGAACACGTGGACCACACCGGTCTCGGCCAGATCAGGGCAAATCTGCAGGCCTACGGCCTCTCGCTCGCCGAACAGATCGGACTCAAGGATCCCGGCAGAGCGTTCCCAGGCGCATCCCTGTGGGGATTCGCCGGGTCGGCCTCTGTCGCCAAGGTGATGTTCGCCCTGTTCCTCGCCTTCTCCGCGATCGGGATCGTCCTCCGTCTGGCCACAGCCTTCGCCGAAGACATCGCACTCTTCACCTACCTGGTCGCTGCCACGTTGATCATCGGCATCGCCCCTTTCCGTGACTCCCGCTACATCTTCTCGTTGACCCCACTGCTCGTCTACTTCGCCTATCAGGGCATCGCCACCATCCCGACGGCAGCACGTTCGCTGCTCGCTCATCCGGACCACATCCGCACCTACGTCGCAGCGCCGATAGCGACGGCGGCGATCGTCCTGCTGCTCGTCGGCAATGGCACCGACACCTGGCACAAGACCGAGTTCCGATACGACAACGGGACCTACACGCTGCCCGGAGCCGCTGAACCGAGTTGGCAGCAACTGTTCACAGAGGTGCGCACCGCCACCAAGCCGACCGACGTCGTCGCCTTCTTCCGGGCACGCACGATGGTCCTCTACACCGACAGGAACGCCATACAGTCGACCGGGATCGACACCGTGATCAGCAATGCCGACTACTACGCTCGACGCAAGGACGCTTCGAACTACTCCCAGGCACCGCTCGACACCGAATCAGCTGCGACACTCGGCTTCACGCTCGTCTGGGAGAATTCGCAATTCGAACTCTGGCAGGTACCGAAACGATGACGACGCTCGACCCCACATATGTCCCGAGCACGATTCCCGCAGCCGCACCCGCATCGGAGTCCTCACCGAGCGCCGTTGCGCCGGCTGACGAGTTCGAGCTGACGATCCTCATGCCGTGCCTCAACGAGGCGGAGACCGTCGCCACCTGTGTACGGACGGCGCGTGCGTGGCTCGACGAGCAGGGCGTCTCTGGCGAGGTGCTCGTTGCCGACAACGGGTCGACCGACGGCTCCCAGCAACTGGCCATCGATGCCGGGGCGCGAGTCGTGCCGATCCCCGAACGTGGCTATGGTGCAGCGTTGATCGGCGGGATCGCCGCCGCCAGGAGCACCTACATCGTGATGGGCGATGCCGACGACTCCTATGATTTCACCGCACTGCAGGTCTTCCTCGACAACCTTCGAGCCGGGGACGAACTGGTGATGGGCAACCGCTTCCTCGGCGGTATCGAGAAGGGGGCGATGCCACCGTTGCACCGCTACCTCGGCAACCCGGTGCTGTCGACGGTGGGGCGCGTGTTGTTCCGTCTACCCGTCAAGGACTTCCACTGCGGGCTCCGCGGTTTTCGCCGCGACACCATCCAGGGTCTCGGCCTGCGCACGACCGGGATGGAATTCGCCAGCGAGATGGTCGTCAAAGCCGGGTTGCGCGGATTGAAGATCAGTGAGGTGCCGACGACGCTGCGCCCCGACGGACGGTCGCGCAAACCGCACCTACGCACATGGTCCGACGGTTGGCGGCATCTGCGGTTCCTGATGCTCTACAGCCCCCGTTTCCTGTTCCTGTATCCGGGATTGGCGATGTTCAGCGTCGGTCTCACGCTGACCATTGCGCTCGTCATCGGCAGGATCCATGCCTTTGGTGTGGTGTTCGACGTCGCCGCTCTCGTCTACGCCGCAGCGCTGACGGTGATCGGTTTCCAGGCGGTCACATTCGGGCTGTTCACCAAGATCTACGCCGTGACCAAGGGGTTCCTGCCGGCAGACAGTCGCATCGACGAGCTCGGTGGCAAGTTCAAACTCGAACGCGGACTGCTCCTCGGAGTGCTGACACTGCTTGCCGGCGTCATCACCGCGCTGGTCTCGCTGTGGCGATGGCGTGACGTCGGATTCGGCGAACTGGACCCGAGCCGTCAACTTCGCGTCGTCGTCCCGGCGGCGCTCGGCGTGATCCTCGGTGCCTCGACGATCTTCGCCAGCCTCTTCCTGTCGATCCTCGGGATGGACAAGCACATCGACCTCACGTGAGGCGCTTCGACCGTCCGTGTACGATCAGGTTCGAGCACAGCCCGGCGGTCCGATGACGCACGAGGTCGACCTCCGCATCGGGCGGGAAGAGTGCCATCAGTTCTGCTGCGGTCAACAGATTGAGGTTCGCCGTGTCCGCCCAGAACGATTTGCGGAGGCGGCGCAGCGCGCTCTGGTGATGGCGCTGCGGTAGCCAGTGGAGCAACGGTAAGAAGGTGTGCACTTCGATCGGGAAACCTCGATTCGGCGTCGTGAGGAAGAAATGCCTACTCACCCGGCAGATCTCGGCAACGAAGGCACGTTGAGCCGCACGGTCGCCGACATGTTCCAACACCGCCGACGAAAAGGCGATATCGAATTCGCCATCGGCGAACGGCAGTGTCGAGCCGTCCGTCCGGACGAAGGTCAGCCCGGGATATTCATGCTCGAGGAAACTGGCATCCTCGATGCTCGTCGCCGTCAATTTGTGCTTGTACGGGTACCACTGCTCGAAGAAATTCGAGTCGGCCAACGTACGATCCGGGGTCACGCCGACGTCGATGACGGCCTGCTCCAGCGTCGGAGGGAACACATCCGTATACCTGCGGTACATCACCTTCCGGGCGCGAAGCGCCAGACGCGTCGCCGCCCGCCGCAACGGATGGCGACTGGAGAAGTAGTCCGTCGCCGCGGATCCGTCAACGCTGGCGTTCGTCATCACGTCAGCGTACCGATCGATGCCCGGCCGCTTACAGCGAGGCGGCGACGACGGATATGCCAAACTGCCGGGATGCCAGAACAGCAGGCGGCGCTCGACGACCTGGTCAGGTTGCTCGACCTCGAACCGATCGAAGTCAACATTTTCCGCGGCGTCTCCCCCGACGTCACCCAGCAGAGAGTCTTCGGGGGCCAGGTCGCCGGTCAGGCGCTCGTGGCCTGTGCACGCACGGTCGACGACCCGAACCGCCTGATCCACTCACTCCACGCCTACTTCCTGCGCCCGGGTGACCCGAAGATCCCGATCCTCTACGAAGTCGACCGATTGCGTGATGGCAAGAGTTTCACGACCCGGCGGGTCGTCGCCATCCAGCACGGCCAGGCGATATTCAACCTGCAGGCCAGCTTCCACGTCGCCGAACCCGGCCTCAGCCATCAGATCCCGATGCCCGTGGTCACCGATCCGGAGTTGTTGCCGGACTTCCCGACACGCATGGCGCAGTTCAAGGATCAGATGGGCGAATGGTTCGACAGGCCGCGCCCGATCGACCAGCGGTACGTCGGTGGCAGTCCGTTCGAGGGACGCGGCGTCGGCGATCTGCACCAGCAGGTGTGGTTGCGCGCCGACGGCACATTGCCGGACGATCCGACGCTGCATGCCTGTGTCGTCACCTATGCGTCCGACCTGACGCTGCTCGACACGGTCATCCGCCCGCACGATCTGCAGTGGGACAACGGCGGCCTGCAAATGGCGAGCCTCGATCATGCGATGTGGTTCCACCGGCCGTTCCGCGCCGACGAGTGGCTGCTCTACGATCAGATAACACCGTCGAGCGCCTCGTCACGCGGCCTGGCAACCGGCTCGATCTTCACCCGCGACGGACTGCTCGCAGTGACGGTCGTGCAGGAGGGCCTCGTCCGCGTCATGCGCTGACGAGCCGCCCGTCGTCGCGTCCGCACAGTGACCCATCACGTCGGCGGGCCCGAGGTTTGGGGGCCCATCGACGATGGGTGCCGCTTCGTGAATTCGAATGCCGTGCGTCTGGCGACGGGATCTGCGGAGACGAGGGTGACGTCGATCTGCGCGCCGGGGTCCAGGTGGTCTGCGTCGACCTTGGCGATCACCGGCTCGTCGAGCAATTGGATCTTTGCTCCGTCATGGTCGTTGTCGATGACGACGGCGCGGAACTGTTCGCCGACGTGCGACGCCAGCGTGACTGCTTCGAGGAGTTCGATCACCGCGTGATCGACCTTCGAGGCCTTCTGTTCCGACGCCTCCATCACGTCATGCAGTTTCGAGAAGGCCGTCGTCACCGACGGCGGAACCGGCCGGCCGGCGGAGATCGCCAACGAGGCCTCCAGCACATAGCGGTCGGCGAGGCGGCGCAGCGGCGCTGTCGTGTGGGCGTAGGTGGCAGCCATCGCTGCATGCCACGGAACGTTGCCGGGTGTCAACGGTTCGTAACTCGCGCCGCCACCCGCCCGACGGATCGCCAGCAGCATCGCCTGATGGTGCGGCTTTGCCGGGTCGAGGCGTCGCTGCAGGTCGAGCAGCGGCTCCGTTGCCGGCCACAGAATGCCGAGGGCGTTGGCGATGTGATGCAGTCCCTGCACGTCCTTGTCGTCCGGCGCGTCCATCACCCGGAACAGCCCGGTGCCGGCCTTCAACATCGCCTCGGCGACCGCCAGGTTGGCCGCAAGCGACATCGCCGCATTGGAGTCTTCGATCGGCAGTGCCGTCCGGAGCTGCAAGCGGTAGCAGCCGGGACGATCCGGGTCGGCAATCACGTCCTGCTCTGGGAACTGCACACGGCTGGCACCGCGTCGGTCCTCGGCGTTGGTGACCCGCTTGGAGAACTCGTCGAATCCTGGAGGCAGGATCGACGACGTCGCCGTTTCGTAGGCGAGTTTCGCCCGGCTGGCGATGATCGCCCGTTCGACCGACCGCAACGTCGCCTGTCCTTCGGGGTCGAGCGCCACGCTCAAGACGATGGCCGGTCGCTTGCCGTCCGGCAACAGGCTGGCGGCAGCCTCGGACAACGAGGACGGGTAGACACCGGCCTTGGCGTCCGGCAGGTAGATCGTCTCGCCGCGGCGCCACGCCTCCGCTTCGATCACGCCGCCGGACACGACGAAGGCCGGCACATCGGCGATCGCATAGCGAAGGACGAGCACGTCGCCCTCGGTGTCGATCCAGAACGCCTGGTCGAGGTCGGTCGACGTCGCTGGATCGAGCGTGACGAAGTCGACATCGGTCATGTCGGTCCGAGGCGGATCGGTCTGCGTGGCGAGGGTCGTGGCCGCCGCCTGTGCCGCCGCCTCCTCGACCTCCGCCGGGAAGGCACCCGGCACCTGCATCTGCTCACGGATCGCAGCCAAACCAGCCGCAACAACAGCAACCTCGTCAAATACCGCACTCATCAGCCGAACGGTACTCCGAAGCCCGCCCGTCACCGCGCCCTCAGCGCTAGCGCCGCGCCCCCATGAACATGCTCTTCAGTGCTTCGTAGTGTTCGATGCAGTGACCGGCGCCGAGCACGACCGCCTCGAGCGGCATCGGTGACATGTGCACCGGCACCTGCGTTTCGCGTTCGATCCGCTCCTTCAACCCTCTGAGCATCCCGCCGCCGCCGCAGAGGAACATGCCGCGGATCAAGAAGTCCTGCGCCAGTTCGGCGGGCGCCTTGGACAGGCAGCGGATGACCGACTGGACTATCGCCGCAACGACATCTTCGATCGCCATACGGATTTCCTCCGGTGTCAGCGTGACGACTTTCGGCAATCCGCTCATCAGGTCGCGTCCACGGACCTCGGCCTGTGTTTCCTCATCGGTGGGATCGGCAGAACCGATCGCCACCTTGATTTCCTCTGCGGTGCGTTCGCCGATGGCGATGCCGTGTTCGCGCCTGACGTAGTTCTGGATGGCGGCGTCGATATCGAAACTGCCGACTCGAACGGCCTCGAGGGCGACGATGCCGCCGAGTGAGATCACTGCCGTTTCGCTCGTGCCACCGCCGACGTCGATGACCATATTGCCGACCGGCTCGTCGATCGGCAGGTCGGCCCCGATCGCTGCGGCCATCGGCTGCTCGATCAACTGGGCGTCGGCGGCCCCGGCACGACGGGCTGCGTCCGTGACGGCGCGACGTTCGACTTCGGTGATCGCCGACGGGACGCAGATGACGACCTTCGGACGGTTGAACCGGGTGACACCGACACGCTGCAACAGCAGACGGATCATCCGTTCGGTGATGTCGAAGTCGGTGATCGCCCCTCCACGGAGCGGACGAACGGCAACGATGTAGCCCGGCGTGCGGCCGATCATCTGCCAGGCCTCGCGACCCGTCGCCAACACGTCACCGGTTTGGCGGTTGAGGGCGATGACAGAGGGCTCGTTGAGCACGATGCCGCGGCCCTTCATGTACACCAACGTGTTTGCGGTACCCAAGTCGATAGCGAGGTCACGAGCCAGAGCGAATCACCCTTTTGTCACCCTTTGGCCTCCGTGCCTTCACCGTTGCGCTGCTGGTCCGGCGTGCCGGGCACGGCCTCCGTGACGTCGTCTGAGACGCCACGTGCTGCCGGCTCGCCAGCCTCGGCGTTCATTCTGCCACCCACACCTGGTTGTCCGGCGATTCCCCGCGTCTGCAGTTGCTGCTCAGCGGGCCACTCGTTCGACTGCAGCCTGCCGATGACATCGCGGCGCGCCTCCGACGACAGCGCATCCATGTGGCGGCGGAAGCCGCGCACGCCCTCGAGCCCACCGGTGCCGGCTCGGCGGCGCAACACGAAGGTGACGGCGGCAGCAAGGAGCAGGACAGCGGCAACGATGATGAACGGCGTCATATGCTGTGCTCGTCGACCGGCGCATCGACCGGCGCATCGACCGGCGCATTTACCGGCGCATCGACCGACGCATCGACCTCGTCGCTCGTGGAGCGTCCGTCGAGCACCGTCTCCGGAGCGGTGACATGCTGCGCTCCGAGCGCCCAGTCGGTGCCGCCATTCCAGATTTCCTGCTTCCAGATCGGCACACTCGCCTTCAGTGCATCGATGCCGAAGCGTGCCGCTTCGAATGCCTCTGGCCGATGGGGCGACGACACGGCGACGACGACAGACGACTCCTCGAGCTCGAGACTGCCGATTCGATGGACGAGAGCGACGTTGCCCGTCTGCGGCCACCGAGTGCGGATCTCACCGACGATGTCGCCCATCCGTCCCACAGCGTGTTCCTCGTACGCTTCGTAGATCAACCGCTGCACGTCGGCCCGACCGTCGGCGTGATCACGCACGGTCCCGGAGAACAGCACGACCGCACCGCAATCCGGGCGAACAGCCCAGTCGTAGAGGTCGCCGATCTGCAACTCGTCCTCGGTCAGTTCGACCCAGGTATCACCGGTTGCACGCGACGTCACCCGTGGCAGCGTAGCCCCGCCAACACAACTTGGTCCGTGGTCGGTATTCTGTCGAGCCGTGACGCGGAAGGGGAACAACGAATCGGATGACACATCCGGCGAATTCCCCGATGACTGGGCCGACGGAGATATCGACCCCGCTCCCGCCCCGATCTCGGCCTACGAACGCCCGTGGCGGCATCCTTCTGAACTCGGCCCGCTGGTCCATCACATCGAGACTGCGACCTACCCGGGACGGAACCTGCTCGCTGCCAGTGCCGTGATCGGCCTGGCGTTCGCCGTCGTCCTCGTCCGTCTCGTCACCGCCGAAGGCGCCGGCCGTTCGGCGAGCGTGCAGTCGACGACCGCGGTACGCGCCCAGCAGGTGAGCCTGTCGAGCGAGATCTCCCACGGTACGACAGCCGCTGCGGCACCTGCTCCCACCATCGATCACGGCGCCGCGGCGGCAACCGCCGGCGTGTTCGTGACGGAGGCAATCACCACCACGACGGTTGCTGCGGCGTCGGTGACGACCCGCGTGAAGAATGCTGCGTCGTCCGCCGCGCAATCAGTTGCCCAACGTCTGCGTCGATCCGGTGTCGCCGTCAACGACGGCTCGGAGGTGATCACCACCTCGAAGGGCTTGACGAATCACGCCCATCTCGACGTCGTGCTCCCACTGGGCGAAAAGCGCACCGGCGAGGTCGTCGAGATCCATCCAGAATCAGGGGTTGCCCTCGTGGCGCTCGATTCACCGACCGACGCGCCAACGGTCGCAGCAGTCGATTCGAGCGAGTCGGACTACACGGTCGATGTCAATGGGCAGGAGAAGCCCTGCACGTTGTCCCTGCGCAGCGATGGAATGGTCGTGACCCTCGACGAGGCAGCGGACAAGCCCACCGGTACGGACATCGACAACGACGCCGGCAAGATTCCAGAGGGTTCGGCGATCATGACGAGCGACGGTGCAGTCGTCGGTCTGACAACATGGACGACCGGTTACGCCCACGTCGTGCAACTGGCGACGGTGATCGGCAGCTTCCATTCGGACCGCGCAGAGAGTCCGGCAACGTCCGGGATACGCAGCAACCCGTCTGACCCGAAAACCGACTCGACCTCGACGCCATCTCCGGAGACGATGTCGATGCCCTCCGCGACGACATCGTCGCAACCGGCAACGACGCCGTCGAGCCAACAACTGGCGAGCACCACGATGGTGAATCCACGCCCGGCCACATCGCCGGCCGGATCGTCGACCGCGCCCACAGCAGGGTGGTTCGGCATCCTCGGCGGCGACACCGTCGACGGAGTCAAGATCACCGCCGTCGTGGTGGGCTCACCTGCGCAGTCGGCGGGCCTGCTGCCTGGCGACCTGATCGTCTCCTACGCCGACAAGCCGATCTCGTCGATCGATCAACTCGCCAAGTTGGTCCACGCCGGTCAGGCCGGAGCGGTCATCGACATCGGCTATCGGGTGCCGGGCTCGACGACGGTCGTCCACGCGATCGTCACCCTCGCTATCGCTGCCTGAACTGCCGTCCAGCCGATGTCGGCGCTATTGCCTGGCGGCGGCGGCGCGGCGGCGCGCTCTGCGGATGATGGTGGCGGCCATCCCGGCGACGACAGCCACGGCTGCACCGCTGCCGCCGAGTGAGAGTTCCTGCTTGCGCTTCGGCGTCATCATCGTCCACCACTTCGGCTCGGTCCCTTCGACGTAGACCTGCTCGTTCGTCGATGTCGGTTTCCAACCCTGGGCTCTGATCCGATCGTTGGCAACGATCCACGGGTAGCGGACGTAGCGGAACAGACCGGGAGGAATCGGGCCGCGCTGAAATCGCCAACGCAGCGCGGCCAGCGGATAGGCGATGCGCTCCGGTAGGCGGATCGAGCGGCTGCCGGACAGCGCACGGACCGTTTCGGCGGCGACGAAGCCGTCCGGGGCGACGTTGAAGACCCCGTCGAGGCGACGATCGTGGGCCAGGGTGATGGCGCTGACGAGGTCGTCCAGATGGAGGAACTGCGTCGGCTCGTCGTGCTCGTCGACGCGCATTCCCATGCCGGCGGCGAGTGCCCGAACGACCGTGCCGGCTCCGTCTGCAGCCATCGACAGCGCCGGTCGCAGCACCGTGACCGTCCTGCCTTCGACGGCAGCACGCCAACGATCGAGTCGATATTCGACCTGCGCGAGCTGCCTGGCAAAGGCGAACCCGAAATTCGGGCGCAGCGGGCTGTCCTCGGTCAACGGCACCGGATTGTTCGGCCAGGCACCATAAGCCATCGCCGAAGACAACAGCACGACGTGGGTGACGCCGGCAGCGGTAGCCACTGCAAGCGCGTCCTCTGCGACTTCGACGGCGTTGAGCCGTCGATCGGCGAGCGCGTCGTGATCGCCTGACAGGAGATGGACGAGGCATGTCGCCGGTACCTGCCGCATCCGATCGCCGGTCGAGTCGCCGTCGCCGCGCTCGATCGGGTTCACCCTCGACAGGTCCGTCAACGTCAGCGCCGTGACGTTCACGCCATCGGCTGTCAGGCGGGCGGCGACCCGCTTGCCGAGGTTGCTCGATCCACCCGTGAGCAGCGTCGCACCGGCCTCGTCGAGCATCGTCATCGCTCCGCAGTCTACGAACCCGCCGATCTGGCAGTGCAAAATGACCACTGGCCCTGCAGACCGTGGAGCGCTACGCTCCGGACGTCACACATCAAAGGGGATGATGATCCATGCGGGCTTCGCGCACATTTTCACGTCTTGGCATCGGCGCGCTCGCTGTCATCGCGCTCGTTCCGGCCTTCGGCGCGCAGCCAGCGCATGCGGACCGTGCCGGGTCTGGCACACCCTGGGTCGTCGCCCTCGGAGACTCCTACATATCCGGCGAGGGTGGTCGATGGGCCGGCAATACCAACAGCAGTTCGTCGCTCACCGATGCTGGCGGGTCGGCGGCCTACTTCGACAACGCCACACACACCGCTGAGACCATTCCCGGTTGCCACCGCTCGATCGCTGCCGAGATCACCATCGGCGCAGATGTCGGCAGCCTCAACCTGGCGTGCTCCGGTGCGAAGACCAGCACGTTCACGAGTTCCAACGGCGACTTCAAACCCGGCATCGACTTCTACGACTCCGGTGCCAACCAGGGTCAGGCGCTGATGTTGCAGAACTTCGCGGCAACCCACAACGTCACGATGGTGCAACTCTCGATCGGTGGCAACAACTTCAACTTCGCCGACATCATCCAGTCGTGCGTCGTCGATTTCCTGACATCTCCGTCGTGGTGGCCGAACTACTGCCACGACGATTCGTCGGTCTCGGCCAACTTCACGAGTTCGAACGTCGCCACGCAGACGACCGCGATCCGTGCGGCGATCGCCAATATCCGCACGGCGATGTCGAAGGCCGGGTACTCGACCGAGCAGTACACGATCGTCCAGCAGACGTACCCGTCGCCGGTCCCGCCGGCGTCAGGCTTCCGCTATTCGCAGTCGGGTTTCACGCGACAGAGTACCGGAGGGTGCGGCTTCTGGAACAACGACGCCAACTGGGCCAACAGCACGGCACTCGTGACGATCAACAATGCGGTCAAGAACGCCGCCAACGCGTCCGGCGCCAAGGTCCTCGACGTCGCTGCAGCGTTCAACGGCCGCAGGCTCTGCGAGAACACGGTCAACCTGGTGCCCAGTGGATCGATCGCCAACTGGACATCGGCCGGAGCATCGGACGCCTCGGAATGGATCGAACAGATCCGCACCGTTTCGACCCTCGCCGGCCCGTACCAGATCCAGGAATCGCTGCACCCGAACTGGTGGGGCGAGAAGGCGTTGCGCAACTGCGTGCGTCAAGCGTTCAACGGCGGCACACCGCGCGGTGGCATCTGCAGCCGCGGCACTGGCCTCGACGCCGCCGGAGAACCGAATATGACACTCGGCTGATCCGCTCGACCAATCCTCGGCAAGGCCTCTCGATAGGCTCGCGATCCATGGGTCATCGCAACTCGGTGGCTCGACGGGTCACCAGGGGAGATTCCGGTCGCAGCCTCTGTGTGCTGGCGATGCTTGCCGCGTCGGGGTGCTCGAGCAGCACGACGGCGTCGACCCACTCGCCCAGCGGTCGCACGATTCGGGTCCCTGACGAGGCGAAGACGATCACGCTCGCCCTCACCAGGGCCAAGACCGGCGACATGGTGCTGATCTCGCCAGGCGTCTATCGGGGACGTGTGATGGTCGACAAGAAGGACATCACCATTCGTGGCACGGACCGTAACAGTGTGGTCATCGATGGCGAAGGCACGCGGCCAGAGGGCATCGTCGTCGTCGCCGACGGGGTGCGGATCGAGAATCTCACGGTCACGTCGCATACGTTCAACGGCGTACTGATCTCCGGGCTACACGATGGCGCAACCGCCGGCGCCGACGGCGTCGATGGATACACACGGCTCGATCCGGCGAAGTACCCACCAATCCAACGCTTCGCCATCGACAGTGTCACCTCGTACGACAACGGGCTGTCCGGGATCGACGCCTTCGACAGCCAACACGGCACGATCACCAATTCGTACGTCTCGGGAGCTGCCGGTTCCGGTATCCACATCGAGCAGTGCGCAGACTGCGACATCGTCGTTGCCGGGAACGTTGCCGAACGCAATGCTGTGGGATTCGAGAACGCCAACGCCTCCGACTCGATCGTCATCACCGGCAACCGCTTCGCGTCGAACCGCGTCGGCGTGATCTTGCAGTCCATTGATTCGCAAGCCCTGGCGCCTCAACGGGCGAACTACGTCGTCGGCAATGCCATCCTCGACAACAACGAACCCGACTCCCCCGCACAGCAGGACGGAGCCTTCGGCGTCGGAATACGCATCAGCGCCGGCCAGGACAACGTGCTCGGCCACAACCTCGTCAGAGGAAATTCGTATGCCGGGCTGATGTTCACCAATTCCGGGCAGCTGGCTGCGACCGGCAACCAGATCACGAACGACACGATCGCCGGCAATGGTGTCGACATCGCCGACCTGTCATCGGCGGGCGCGCCGTCGTCTGGCAACTGCTTCGAAAACGACGGTGCAGTCACCGCCCAGCCGCCGACACTGCTCAGCGCGTCATGCCCGGCCGGCACTCCGAAGAGCGCTGGCGTCGCGACGTCGGTGATGCCGAAGCTCTCGGTTCCGGACGGTCTCGCTGTCCGCGAGGTGACACCTCCCCCGCAGCAACCGGCGATGAGCGGCGACATCTCGATCGTCCCAGGTGCGCTCGCTGACACGTCACATTGCCTGACTTGACGAAGATCACCACCCCAGACGCCTCGCTACTCGCCGATCGTGCGCAGAAGTGAGTGCTCTCGCCATCGAGACCTGACGACGCCCGGAATTCTCTGAGGTTCCGCTCGTACAATCACCATCATGAGCGACTCGGACGCTGACCCACCGGAGCCTGTCAACCCGTTCTCCGGTATCCCCATGTTCGCCGACATGGCGCGGATGCTGCAGAACCAGGGCCCGATCAACTGGGACCTCGCCCAGCAGTTCGCTTACGCCAGCGCCACGGGCGGTGCGAGCGAGATGAACATCGATCCGATCTCCCGCGTCGCCATCGAGCAACTCGGCCGCATCGCCGATCTCCATGTCCGTCAGGTCACCGGGCTGGAGACGAGCGTCGGTGGACGCGACTTCCAGATCACCGCCGTGACCAAGAGCCAATGGGCGGCGCGCACGCTCGACGCGTACCGTCCGCTCGTCACACAGTTGGCGACCTCGCTCGGGCAATCACCTGTCGTCGGTGCCACCGATGCTGCCGCCCTGTTGGACTACGACGACGACGCCAACGACCCGATGATGGCGATGATGGCGAGCCTCGGGCAGATGATGGCACCGAGCATGCTCGGTATGGCGGTCGGCTCGATGGTCGGGCATCTGGCGACCAGAGCGTTCGGCCAGTACGACCTGCCGATCCCGCGACCCGGGTCGCACGAACTGCTCGTCGTCCCTGCGAACATCGATGCCTTCGCGGCCGACTGGGAGTTGCCGATCGACGAACTGCGATTATGGGTGTGCCTGCAGGAACTCACGGCGCATGCCGTCCTGAACGTTCCCCATATCCGCGCCGAGGTCGAGTCGCTCGTCTCCAGCCATGTCGCCGGTTTCCGGCCGGACCCGCGTGCGCTCGCCGACAAGCTCGGCGACATGAACCTCGCCGACAACGACATGATGAAGGCGCTGCAACGGTCGCTCAGCGATCCCGAAGTGCTGCTCGGGGCCGTGCAGTCACCAGCACAGCTCGCTGCGCTCCCCCGGTTGAATGCCATTGTCTCGGTGATCACCGGCTACGTCGATCACGCCGTCGATCTCGAAGCTGCGCACACACTCGGTTCAGGCGGCCGGATTTCCGAAGCCGTCCGGCGTCGTCGCATCGAAGCCTCCGCCGAGGACGTCTTCGTCGAGAAGCTGTTCGGCCTGACGCTGACCCGCCAGCAGGTCGAGCGTGGCAAAGCGTTCGCCGACGGCGTCGTCGAACGAGCTGGAGAAGCAGGCCTCTCGCGCCTGTTCACCTCGGCGAAGAATTTGCCGACCCCCAGCGAAGTGGACGCCCCCGGCCTCTGGCTCGCCCGCATCGACCTCTAGTCGGTCACGCGACCGGCGCCCCGGCGCCGGAGCGGCACCAGACCCGGAGGAACACGTCGAGAGAGAGGGCTTGCCCGACCGAACAGTGCACTCCCGAGCCGACGTCAAAGGCGCCCCGGCGCCGGAGACGGCGTGCGAGGCCAGTAAGTCAGTACATACCTTCGCGCCGCGCATAGCGGGCGGCGCGCTCGGTGTCGTACTGGTCGGCGTCGACATGTTCGTTGATGATCTTCATGATCGCGCCGTTCGAGGGGAGTTGTGATCGTTGGAGAAAGTGCTCGGCGTTCCACAGGTCGCTGCGGATGAACGCCTTCTGGCACTGCGTGTAGGCCTCCTCGATTTCGACGACGATGCCGAGGCGTGGGACCTTCTCCTCGATAGCCGACTCGGCCAGCACCGCTGCGTCGTCGGTCAACCAGGCGCGACCGTTGACCCGGAAGGTGTCGCCGATTCCCGGCAGCAAGAACAACACACCGATCCGCGGATTGGCGATGATGTTGCGCAGCGTGTCGGCGAGGCGGTTGCCAGGCCGCTCAGGGATCAGCAGCGTCCGATCGTCGAGGATCCGGACGAAGCCGGGCGGATCGCCGCGCGGGCTGACATCGCACGAGCCGTCTGCGCCAGAGGTCGCCAGGCAGACGAAGGGCGAACGCTCGATGAACTGACGCGTCAGGTGGTTGAGGTGATCGGTCACCTTGGCGCAGACGATCGGCTGCGGGTCGCCGATCAGTGCCCGCAACGCTGCTTCGGTGGTCACCCGGTTGGCGGTCGTGACCGCCGGAAGCTGCCCTTCACCGCCGAGGTCGTGGAGGCCAACCGTCTGCCTGTCACCAGTCTGCACGATGACGCTCCGACCCAGTGGTCGTTTTCCCGACGCATTATTCGAAGCGGTCGCAGCGGCGGGTGCGACATCATGGAGGCATGGCCGACACCTCCGACTACCTCGCCGTCAATCACAGCAACTGGGAGAGCCGCGTTGGCTTTCATGAGCAGGGGTATGGGCTCGATACGTACCGCAATGACGAATTCGCGCTGTCTGGGGTCGTGCAGTTCGACCTGCCGCGCCTCGGAGACATCAGCGGTCTGACCGCCGTCCACCTGCAGTGCCACATCGGGACGGACACGTTGTCGCTCTCGCGCCTCGGAGCTTCGATGACCGGGCTCGACTTCTCGGCGTCTGCGCTCGACGTCGCCAGGCGGCTGGCCGACGATTGCGGCCAGTCGATCGACTACGTCGAAGCTGACGTCTACAGCGCCGTCGACGTGCTCGGCGTCGGCCGCTTCGACCTCGTCTATACCGGCATCGGTGCGCTGTGCTGGCTGCCAAGCATCGATCAGTGGGCACAGACGGTCAGTTCGCTCCTCAAGCCGGGCGGCCGGTTGTTCATCCGCGAGGGCCATCCCGTGCTGTGGTCGCTCTGCGATCCGCGTGAGGACGAGCTCGTCGTCATCGACTTCCACTATTTCGAGCAGCGCGGCGGCCAGCTCTTCTCGGACCCGAAGACCTATGTCGATCACGACGGCGAGTTGGCCTCGCCGACCATCGTGCATTTCAACCACGGACTCGCCGAGATCATCACCGCGTTGATGAACAACGGGATGCAGCTGACGGCGATCGAAGAGCACCAGACGGTGCCGTGGAACGCACTCGGCGCGGCAATGGAGATGGTCGCCGGTGGCGAGTACCAACTGCGAACGCGGCCAGAACGACTGGCGGCGACCTACACGCTGCAAGCGATCAAACAGGGCTGAGCCGCTCGGCGGTCACAGCGAGGGAGGCGGCAGCTTCCGGCCGACCGGCAGTTCACCTTGCCGAGGGTTCGACCGCCTGGGAGCCGCAGGCTTCGTCGTCGTCGTCGTCGGCGGCGGAGCAAACGGTGACTGGTCTCCGCGTGATGCCGCCGCCTCCTTGGCGGCGCGACGCTGGGCGGCCATCGACTTTGCCTGACGGCGGACGCGCTCGGTCATCGTCGTCGGCAACGGTTGACCGAGCTGCAGGCGTCGCATGCTGACGAGATAGGTCACGGCGGCAAAGGAAGCGAGCACTCCGACGACGAGAAAGCTGATCGGCAGCGTGATCGACAGCAGCACGGGGACGATTCCGGCCCCGACCCAAGCAAGCTGGAACTTCGTTTCGAACTGGGCGAATGCCTGACCCTGGTTCGCCTCCGGCGCGTCGCGCTGGACGATCGAGTCGAAGGCCAGTTTGCCGATCGCTGCAGAGCCGTTCACGGCCGCCATCAGCACGACACTGGTGAACAACCCCGCAGCCAGAGCGGTACTCAGCCCAGCGACAGCAGCGAGGATCAGCGCCCCGATCAGCATCAGTTCCTCACGCAGTTGTCGACGTAGTCGCGGTCCGACGGCGTTGCCGAGCATCGTGGCGACCGACGAGGCTGCCAGTCCCGCTCCGACCCATCCGATGCTGGCATCGTGTCGTCGTACGTAGAAGAGCAGCTGGAAGAACAGAAACCCGACAGAGGCGCGGAGGATCGCCATGCCCGATGACGCCAGCCGAACCGCCACTGTCGACAGTTCCTCCATTGCCTCGGTGCTCTGACTGTGGTCGGCAATCGCCTCGCGGGGTAGGCGGGTGGCGGCGAAGAAGGCAGCGGCGAATATCACCATTGTCAGGCACAATGCCGCCTTCGGTCCCGAAACCTGCTCGACGATGCCACGGTGCAACAGCGAACCGGGTGCCGATGGCGTCACGCTGTGGAACGCGCTGACGCCTTTGTAGATGATGCCGGCCGGTATCGCTGCAGCGAATCCCGAGAGGCCGGAGATGATGCCGAGTTTGGAGTTCGCCTCGACCAGTTCCTGATCGCTGCCGACGACGCTCGGCACCAGTGCCGCCTTCGACACGGTGTACGTCTTGGCGAGCACGAGGGCGGCGAACACCTCGGGGAACAGCAGGACACTGTCGAGATGGCGGATCATCAGCAGGGTCACGATCGCCCTGCCGGCCGCTGCAATCTGAACGACGAGGCGACGACCGCCACGCATGCGGTCGATCACCGGCCCGATCAACGGAGCGACGACGGCGAACGGAGCCATGCTGATCGTCAGGAAGAGCAGGACCTTGCTACGCGCCGCATCGGGAGTGACGGAAATGAACGAGGATCCAGCCAACGCCACCGCCATCGTCGCCTCGCCGGCACCCATCAGGGCGTGCGGAATCACCATTCGCTGGAATTTCGTCAGCGTGCTGTGCTGCTCTCGATGCGCCCGTCGCTTGCCGAGCATGCCGAGTGGGCGAGGTCCTGCTCGCGGCGCCGGTCGCGGTCCAGGCCTGGTGGCGGCGGACGTCGCAGCGCCACTTCCGGAGCTACCCGATTTCCCTGCAGATGCGCCCGTCGAACGCACCGGCTGGCGTGGCGGAGGTGGCGCCGGCTCCCAGTCGTCGATGCCGCTCATTGAGCCAACTCTACGTGGTGGCGCGGTGGCGCTTCCGTGTCTTTGGTAGCAGCGCCACCGGTTCTCGGAGGACGGCTCTGACGCTGGAGCCTGAGATCGCACATCGGGCGATCTCAGGTGCCTGCGTCGGTCCCTCAGCTGCGGGGACGTTCGTATTTGTAGCCGAGGCCGCGGATCGTGACGATCCGCGTCGGTTGCGCCGGGTCGTCTTCGACCTTGCTGCGCAACCGTTTGATGTGGACGTCGAGTGTCTTGGTGTCGCCGACGTAGTCCGTTCCCCACACGCGATCGATCAGTGTGTCGCGCGGCAACACTCTGCCGGCGTTGGCCAGCAGCAGATGAAGCAGCTCGAATTCCTTCAACGGCAACGCTGCCGCATCGCCACGGATGACGACACGATGTTCCTCGGGGTCGAGAGCGACGTCACCGACGATGATCGAGTCAGGATGTAGATCACCGGAACCGCCCCCGTCCGGGGCCCTGCGCAGGACTGCGCGCATCCTGGCGACGAGTTCGCGCAGCCGGTACGGCTTGGAGACGTAGTCGTCGGCGCCGACTTCGAGTCCGACGACCGTGTCGATTTCCGAGGCCTTGGCGGTGACCATGATGATCGGCACGGTGCTCTTCTTGCGGATCTGGCGGCAGACCTCGATGCCGGAAATCCGCGGCAACATCACATCGAGAAGGATCAGATCCGGTTGGACGGAGTCGAACATCTCCAACGCTTCGACCCCGTCTCTGGCGACTTCGACACGGAATCCTTCGCGCTTCAGGCCGACCTGCATGGCGTCGACGAACGAGTCTTCGTCCTCGACAACCAGAATCGTTTGGGTCGAAGTCATGATGCCTTTGCGGGGGTCATCGTCGTGTCGGGCGCTGCCAGCGGCGTCGACGACAGGGTTGACGGAAGGGTCGGCGAACGGGTTGACGAACGAGCTGACGAGGCCGATGACGTCGACCGGGAAACAATGCCATCGGAGACGGCGCCATCAGCGACAGTGGCAGCAGGGACGCGCAGCACGAAGATCGAGCCCTCACCCTCGACGGAGCTGGCGGTGACGTCGCCACCATGGTTCGTCGCCACATGTCGCACGATCGACAGGCCGAGACCTGTGCCCCCGGTCTCGCGGGAGCGAGCCCTGTCGACGCGATAGAAGCGCTCGAAGACACGGTCGAGGTCACGGGTGGGAATACCCATACCGTGATCGACGACGTGCAATTCGACTCGGTCACCAGTGCGGTCACCGGTGCGGTCACCAGCACGCTCGACTGGGTCGCTGACCACTTCGCTCACGACCTCGATCGTGCCACTCGGTTCGGAGTATTTGACGGCGTTGTCGAGCAGGTTGGCGACGGCGCTGACGAGCTGGCGACGGTCTCCGAGAAACGCTCCGTCGGCATTGGCGTGGTGCGTCGTGATGGTGATGCCCCGGCGCTCGCATTGCATCCTGACGCGCCCGATCGCTTCGTCGACGACCGCTTTGATACGTACCACGTCCCGTGCAGGGTCGCCGCCGAGTTCGAGCCTCGACAGTTCGAGGAGGTCGTCGATCGTGTGCGCCAGTCGACCGGTCTCGCTGACGATCCGTCCGGCGAGGCGGTTGATGACAGCCGGATCATCTTCGCCCTGGAGTGTCTCGGCGAGGATGCTCATCGCACCGACGGGCGTCTTCAACTCGTGGCTGATGTTGGCGACGAAATCGGTGCGCACGGCATCGAGCCTCGCCCGTTCGGTGATGTCCTCGATGGTGGCGACGGCACCGCTGCGGTTCTCGAACGGGAACGCCCGCACCAGTACACGTTTCTTCGGCGGGCCGAAGAGATCGAGCACCTGCTCCCGGTGTTCGCCGCGGGCAGCTGCACGCAATAGGCCCTCGACTGCTTCGTCGACGAGGATGTCGCCGTGGCGGGCACCGGCGCTGTGCGCGGCGACGGCGTTGCGATAGCTGACACGTCCGTTCGAATCCGCGAGCGCGATCCCCACGGGAAGGGCGTCCAGCGCGATGTCGAGCCGACGATCAGAAATCGTCGCCCCGCTCGGATGCTCCGTCTGCGAAGCTGCTGCCGCGGCGACAACGACCGGAGGGGCCGAGCGCTGCCGCGCCCACCAGAAAACGACGGCGCCGACCGCTACCCCGGCAATGAACGTCAGGACGGCCGCCATCGTGGTCAGGTCCGTTCGTCTGGAGGAGTGAACGGCCTGACGGAAGTGTCGAGACTGACCGACGACTTGACGACGGGGATCCCGCCGACCGGCGTCAGGTCGACCGCTTGGCGGGCACGATGGCGGGCCGCACCGTCGTGTTCCGGCACCCAGCCGGTCACCATGAAACGGACACGCTCCCCGATGTTCACGGCGTGATCACCGATGCGCTCGTAGAAGCGGGCGACGACGGCGAGTTGCACGGCGACCTGGAGGTCGACGTTGCCGGCAGCGTGGCTCTCGAAGATCGCCTGGATGAACTGCTTCTGCAGGCCATCGAGGTAGCTGTCCATGTCGTCGATCGACGCCGCCTTTGCCTCGTCCATCTCGACGTAGGCGTCGATCGCGTGGCCGAACAACACTTGCGCCTGCTCGCCCATCTTGGCGATGATGCCGCGCAGTTTCGGATCGAGTTCATGGCCGTAGATCCGACGCGAGGCCTTGCAGATATTGACCACGAGGTCTGCGGAACGTTCGATCTCGGCCGACATGCGCAACGCTCCGACGATCGCCCTGAGGTCGCTGGCGACCGGGGCCTGGAGGGCGAGGATCTGGTAGCACTCCTCCTCGACATCGAGCGTGCGTGCATCGATCTCGTCGTCACCGAGGATGATGTATTCGGCACCTTCGAGATCCTGATCGAGGAGGATCTGCGTCGCCCGCGGGATCGATTCGGTGACGGAAGCTGCAAGCCTGACGAGTTCGCTCTTGACGTGGTCCAGTTCCGTGTGGAAACTCTTGCGCAGTTCGTTCATCAGCCAAATCTTCCCGTGACGTATTGCTCGGTCCGAATATCGGAGGGGTGTGAGAAAATTTGCTTCGTCGGCGCATATTCGACGAGCACGCCGGTGCGTCGATCGCTCGCCGGATTGATCTCGGTCGTGAAGAACGCCGTGCGGTCACTGACGCGAGCCGCCTGCTGCATGTTGTGGGTGACGATGACGATCGTGAAGCGACTCTTGATCTCCTTCATCAGGTCCTCGATACGCGCCGTGGCGATCGGGTCGAGCGCTGAGCACGGCTCGTCCATGAGGATCACCGACGGTTCGACGGCAATCGCCCTGGCGATACACAGGCGCTGTTGCTGGCCGCCTGACATGCCGAGCGCCGACGTCTTGAGGCGGTCCTTGACCTCGTCCCACAAGGCGGCACCCTTCAACGACTTCTCGACGAGATGATCGAGTTCGTCCTTCTTCTTGACACCGTTGACCCGTGGGCCGAAGGCGACGTTGTCGTAGATGCTCTTGGGGAACGGATTCGGCTTCTGGAAGACCATCCCGATGTGTCGGCGGACTTCTGTCGCTGACACGTCCGAGCCGTACAGGTCGGTGCCGTAGAAGTTGATCCTCCCCTCGACTCGAGCACCGGGAATCAGATCATTCATCCGGTTCAGGCACCGTAGGACCGTGCTCTTGCCACAGCCGGACGGCCCGATGAACGCCGTGATCTCATTGGCGCGAACGCCGATGTTCACCTCGCGGACGGCTTTGAAGGCGCTGTAGAACACCGAAACGTCCTCGAGCGCGAACACCGTCTCACTCCGGTCCGACAACGGTGCGACTGTCTCCTCGGCGACCGCCGGAACCGTGAAGTTGGTGATGGACTCTTGATCGCTCATCGACGCTTTCTGATCATATTCTGTCGTCATGACGGTACTCGTTTCAGCCGTTGCGTTGGTTGGTCCATCAGCATTCGTGGTCATCAGCGCTTCGCCGAGAAACGGGCGGAGGCGATGCGGGCAATGATCGTGAACAGGAAGGCAATCGCCAACAATGTCAGCGCAGCGCCCCACGCCCTGCCCTGGGCGCCGGACAGGGACGACAGCGCGTTGGAGAAGATCTGGCGGGACAGTGTGGTGTTCGCACCGCTGAAGACATTGCGGTTCGTCTGGTTGACGGTGAAGATCGTGAACAGCAAGGGAGCGGTTTCGCCGGCGGCACGGGCGACGGCCAGCAGGCAACCGCTGATGACGCCCGGCAGCGCAGACGGCAACACCACGGTCAAGACGGTTCGGCTCTTGCTCGTGCCGAGTGCGTAGCTCGCCTCACGAAGGGACGTCGGCACGAGCTTGAGCATGACCTCGACCGAGCGAATGATGATCGGCAGCATCAGAAATGCGAGCGCCAACGCTCCGCCGAGTCCGGAATAGCCGAAGTTCAACGTGAAGATCACGTAGATGAACAGGCCCATGACGATCGATGGCACGCCGGTCATCACGTTCGACAGGAAACGGACGACTTTGGCGAACGGACTCCTGCCACCGTATTCGTGCAGGTACACGGCTCCGAGAATCCCGAGTGGAACAGCGATCGCCGTCGCCAGCGCCGTGATCAGCAGGGTTCCGACGACGGCAGGACCCATACCTGGTCCGACCTTGCGCTCCTGGTTGGGGATCGCGGCAGTGAGGAACTTCGGAAAGCCGGTGAACACCGAACTGGCACCTTTTCCGATGACGGTGATGACGACGAAGATGACCGGCAGCAGGGCGACGACGATCGAGGCGCCCATCAACCACTGCATGATGCCGCTCTTCGTTCGCCGCCAACTCTTCTGTGCCCGCAGATCCGGGGCAACCGTCCGTGTCGCCGGCTGACCGCCGCCGCCGATGCCGGAGATTCGCGTCGTCGCGGCCATCAGACTGCCCTCCGCCTCTCGGAACGATTGACGACCGAGTTGGCAATCAGGTTGACGATCAAGGTCATTGCGAACAGTGTCATCGCCAGGCCGATCAGCGCAGATTTCTGTAGCGTGTCCGCTTCTGACCACTGGTTGGCGATGACGGCCGGCAGCGAGTCGCCGCTGGCGAAGGCGTTCGACGAGATCTGCGCAGCACCGCCGATGACGAGCGCCGCAGCGATCGTCTCCCCCATCGCCCTGCCGAGTCCGAGCATCACCGCGCCGATGATGCCGGTGCGGGAATGCGGCAGGACCGTTCCCTTGATCATCTCCCACCGGGTCGCCCCGAGGGCAAGCGCACCCTCGCGGTCGGTCGGCGGCACGGTCTCCATGACTTCACGGGACAACGAGGTGATGATCGGGATGATCATCACCGCGAGAATGATGCCGGCGGTCGAGAAGCTCTTGCCCTGCGCAGCACCGAAGATCGTCCCGAGCACCGGTACGTCCTTGAAAATGTCGTGGATGTGGTTGAAGAACGTACGGATCGGGGCGGCGAGCACGAGCGCTCCCCACAGACCCCAGACCACTGAGGGCACGACAGCGAGCAGGTCGATGAGATAGGTGATCGGTCGCTTCAGCCACAACGGTGCCACCTGGGTCGTGAACAGGGCGATGCCGAGGCTCAGCGGGACGGCGAGGAGGATGGCGATCGTTGCGCTGTACAGCGTGCCGAAGATGTAGGAGAGAGCGCCGTAATGCTGGTTGGCGATGTCCCAGTGTTTGTCGGTGAAGAAGCTGAGACCCATATGGCTGACGGCATCCCACGACTTGGTCGTCATCGTGTAGGTGATCAACCCGAGGACGATCAGCACCAGGACGCCGGCACCGAGACACATGTAGCGGAACGTCGAGTCGGCTGGCGTCGGCCGGCGGGTCAGTTTGGGGGCGGTCGTAATCGCCACGTGCACTCCTAGGACGAAGTCGGGTACTGCAAGAACCTGACGATGCCGGTCCTCGGAGTGCGAACTCCGAGGACCGGCATCACTTCAGGAGGGAAGGGTTGCCGAGTCGATCAGGCCGGAATGACGATTTTGTCGAGCTGTGCAATTGCCTTGGCGTCGAGATCCTTCGGCAGCGCTGCATAGTCGAGGCTGGCGGCTTTGGCCTGCTCGTCGGTCAACAGGAAGTTGATGAACGCCTTGGTGGCTTCGCCCTTGGCCTTGTCGGTCTGGTTCTTGTAGACGAGGATCCAGGTCTGGGCGGCGATCGGGTAGCTGGCGTCGCCATCCGCCCATGCAAGGTTGAACGTCAGGTTGTCCTTGACGGTGGTCGCTGTTGCGGCGGCCGTGGCACCGTCGAGGCTTGCCTCGACGAACTTGCCGGCCTTGTTCTTCACCGAGGCGAATGTCAGGCCGGCAGCCTTGGCATCGGAGTAGTCGACGTAGCCGATGGCACCATCGGTGCTCTTGATGATCTGGGCAACGCCGGAGTTGCCGTTACCGGCCTGGACGCCTGCCGGCCATGTGACGGTCGAACCCGTCTTCAGTGTCCAGGTTCCGTCGCCACCTGTGCCCTCCGACTTGTCGAGGAAGGTGGTGAAATTGCTGGTGGTACCCGAGCTGTCGGAGCGGACGGCGACGACGATCGGCTTGGCGGGAAGCGTCGTGCCGCTGTTGTCGGCGGCGATCGCCGGATCGTTCCAGTTGGTGATCTTGGCCTGGAAGATCTTGGCGATGGTGGCCGGGCTGAGCTGCAGCTTGGTGACGCCGCTGAGGTTGTAGGACATCGTGATCGGAGCGACGATGACCGGGAAGTACAGCACGTCGCCGCCCTTGAACTTCGCTTTGTCGGCGTCGGCGATCGTGCCGTCGGATCCTGCGAAGTCGACGAGTTGGTCTGCGAGGTCCTGACGACCCTTGCCGGATCCGCCGCCGCCATAGGTGATCTTGACACCCTTGGCCTTGGCCCCGAAGTCGTCGATCGCCGCAGTGACGAAGGCACCGACGAATGTCGAGCCGGAAGCGTTCAGCGAGGCCGAGAGCTTGGAGACATCGACCGGCGCCGACGAACCGCCTGCAGCAGTCGTTCCGGTGGCGGCAGTCGTTGCTCCGGCGCCGGTCGTCGTTCCGGTGGCAGCCGTTGTTGCTCCGCCGGCGGTGGTGGCAGCAGTCGTTCCGGCCGAGGTCGTGGCGGTGCCGCCGGCCGAGGTGGTGGCGGTGCCGGCAGCGACCGTCGTGGTGGCCGTCGACTTCGTGCTGCTACCGCAAGCAGCTGCCAGCAGCGAGAGGGAAATGGCGCCGGCGATCATCGGCAAACGGTGTTTCACGTTGTTCACGCGTGGGTTCTCCTTGGTAAGCGTTGATTTCGTCGCTCACCGTAAGAAACCAAGGTGGACACCATCCGTTCATCAAGTGAACGGATGGTGAACAACGACCCAACAATGCCCCAACTCCCCGGTCAGCGGGGGTGCGATCCATTTATCGGATGGGGGTTGCGAAATGCCCTTGCTGGGAGCAGCGGGGCCGCCGTGAGTTCGTGCCCACGCTGCAGCTGGCGCGCTCTCAGACGCCGGCGCCGTCGAGCGAGTCGGAGTCCTTCGCCGAGTGATGGTGCGCGTAGGCGGCTGCGCCGGCGACGACGAGGCCGGCGGCGACCGGCAACAGGATGGCATTCGAAACCTCAGGGATGTTCGTCGGCACGCAGAGGCTGCCTCCGGCAGTCCGCTGCAGCGTGACGGAGTCGATCTCGACGCCGCCCTTGCTCGACACCCGGTCGCCGTCGGCGACGATCGTCACCTGCATCGTCGTCTGCTGTCCGGCCGCTGCCGGGACGACATTGATCTTGGCGAGCGCATAGTCGAGGTAGCGGGTCTGTGACCAGTTGATCGACTCCGCCCCCACAGTCGCACCGAACGGTGCCGCCGCGCCGGTCCCTGGAGCGGTGTAGATACGCGAGTTGCTGTACGACGTCGTCGCACCGGCACCCGTCGTGCGGCCGCGATAGCGGTCGGTCGTACCGGTTCCGTCCGGAGTTCCGTTGTTGTACCAGTTGTAGCGGGGGCGGCCGCCGGAGCCGACCGTCAGGTAGGTCGTCCCGATCGTCGCATCGATCGACGATCCGTCAGGTGCACTGATCGCACCGGTGTTGTTGCGGATCGGGTCGGTGCGCTCGACCTGATGGTTGTGGCCCGACAGCACGAGGTCCACCTGATAGAGGTCTGCAGCTGTGCCGACGATGTCGCGAACGCCCTTGTCCGAAGCATGGTTGCCGGACGTCGAGAACGCACAGTGGTGCATGAACATGACGATGAAGTCGATCGTCGGGTCCTGCCGCCACCCTGCGAGGGTCGAGTTCAGCCACGTCGACTGCGTACCGCCGCTGTAGTTGAGGTTGGTGGAGATCTCGTAGGACAGATCGTTGGCGTCGACGCTGATGATGCCGACGTTGCCGTAGACGAAGCTGTAGACCGACGGGCAGCCACTCGGTCCGTTCTGCGGGAGGTCGAAGCGGGCTTGGTGGCCGCCGTAACCGTGGTTGCCGTACAGCGCCTCCATGTCGTGGTTGCCGGTCGCGATCATCCACGGTGTCGACGCTGTCGAGCCCTCGATCTGGGCGAGGTACACATCCCACGTGTACGGGTTGTAGGCGTTCTTCCCGGCGGGAGCACCTCCATGGGTTCCGGTTCCGGTCGAACTCACGGCGTTGGTGTCGTCGACGGGCAGGCCGGAGCCGCTCGGGTCTGCATAGCTCACGTCGCCGTTCATCAGATGGAAGGCCGGGTTCTGAGCAGCGACCAGTGCCGTCATCGTCACCGCAGGCGTCGTGTCGTAACCGAGCACTGGATCAGCGACGTTGTAGTAGTTGTCATCGAATGCTGCCGGCGCCCACGTGTACGGTGTCGACGATGCATAGGCGAACGCCGGGTCGGTCGGGGCGGCATTCGTGCCGTGGTCGCCGAACGACGTGAAGGTGAACGGTGCCGGGACGTTGACGCCACTCGTCGGCGAGCAGCCGAGACCGCGACGGTCCGGCGCTGTCTTGAAGGTGGCGTCGCCGGTGATGGTGCCGTCGCCGAGCTCGAACTGGTAGTGGTAGGTCGTGCCTGGCTGTAGCCCGGTGATCAGACCCTTGATGTAGAACTGGTTGCCGGCAAGCGTGCCTCGAGGTGCGTTTGGGACGACGCCGGTGAGGTTGACGATGTTCGGCGTCGCCGACCCGCCGTAGGAGGCCGTCGTGCCGTAGCGGAGCACCGGTGCAATGCTGGCGGCCTGGACACCATTGGGGAAGACGACCTGCGCCGAGATGCGCATCGAGTTCGCCGGATCGTTGCCGCCATCGCTGGCGAACGAGACGTGCCGGCCGACGATGACAGCGCCCGTCGTGCCGCTCGTACCGCCGCCGACAGCGAAGCTGCGCTTGAGAAAGGCGAAGTTGCCGAGGGCGACGGCACCGACTCCGGCCAATGCGCCTTTGAGCGCCGTGCGACGGCTGATGCGGTTCTTGTGCCAATGCGCCTCGATCTGCTCGTGGTACTCATCGACGGTGGGGGCAATGGTCTTGGTGAAATCGCTCATGATGGCAACACAACAACGCCGAGGAAGCCGCAGGGTGAACACCAGCCGAACGAGACGCGAACCTCAGCCGATCACTTGACGAACACGCGCTCCATCTGCTTGGTTCGTCTTGAGATTCGCTTATACACCGACGCGTCTGGAGAACGTCGGACTCCGGGCGTTCACTCGTTCAGTCGATACTGCTTGAGAAAATAAAGTGATAGGACACGAATCCAGTAGTCTGAAACGGTGAAGTCGTATCACCAGTACTGCGCTCTGGCACGGGGCCTCGACGTACTCGGTGACCGCTGGTCGATGCTCATCATCCGCGAGCTCAGCTTACGGGACTGTCGCTACACGGATATCCGAGATGGCCTCCCCGGAATCGCCTCGAACCTGCTCGCAGAACGACTGCGCGAGTTGAGCCATGCGGGCGTCGTCGAACGGTACGAGTCTCCGAAGCCCATCGCCTCAGCGCTCTACCGGCTGACATTGCGAGGACGCGAGTTGCTGCCGGCGATGCACGCGATCGTCCGCTGGGCCAGTCCGCTCATGGTGTCGGGCCCCGCGGACGGCGACCATGAACGGGGCCGATGGACAGCCTTCGCCGCCGACGCATTCCTCGGAGGTCCGGGGGCCGACGCCACGACGTTGAGCGTGCAGATGGGTGACGATGAAGAACCGATCGTCATCGACATCGCCGCCGGCGACGTCTCCGTCCGCATCGGGACCGATGACCATGCCGATGTCCGTGTCCATGGATCGAACTGGATGCAACTCGGGCTGCTGTCCGGTGAACTGTCGTTCTCCGAAGCCACACGCCTGATCGAGATCACAGGGAGCCGCACGGCGGTGCGCAAATTGCGGGGCGTGCTCCACCGTCGCAGGACCGTTGGCTCACCGATCGCTGCCGTCGGTGGGCGATGACAACCGACCTCGATGAACCCATCACAGACGTCGGCGCCCACTACGGACGCAGCCGTCAACGCATCCAGGCGTTGCTCCGCAATGCGCCGGCCGAGGCGGCGGCGCAGCGAGTCGCAGCGTGCCCAGGTTGGAGCGTCCACGACGTGATCGCCCATCTCGTCGGGGTGATCGAGGATGCCGCCGCCGGGCGATTGAGCGGTGTGCCGACCGAAGCACTCACCGCCACTCAGGTGGAGCGTCACACCAGCACGCCGATCGGCGCGTTGCTCGATCAGTGGGATGTACTCGGCCCGGTGTTCCAGA
>JANXUF010000138.1 GCA_025356335.1 Actinomycetes bacterium | reverse complement strand
TTGGACTCTCCCGACGCGAGGCTGTCAGCACCTACCGGCATCGCTACGCCGACTTCCCTGCGCCGATCGTCTCGAAGAACTCCGGCAAGTGCGACCTCTGGCTGCGAGCGGACGTCGAAAAGTGGGCCGAGGCGCGACGTTCGTGACGCTGCTCATCACACTCGACACGAACGCAATCGATCAGGAACTCCTCGACGAACTGTTGGCATCAGTCCACGTGCCTCACGAGTTCACGATCGTGAACACCACCGAGCGCGAACGGGACGAGGTCGCCGACGTTCTCAGGCCTGCGTTGCACGAGGTTGCCGTGCTCGGCCACGCACGCTTGCCCAGATCTTCGACGGCCACGTCCGTAACGGTCGGCACATCTTTGTCACGATGGACACCAAAGGCTTCGTTTGTCACGGTCGACGGCAACTGCTGGAAACCCTCGGGGGCACCCGGATCCTCGGATCAGTTCGTCAGCGCTCGAACTGATCCGTGGATCGTGCACGGCCCCGACCGACTCACACGACCACACACTCTGTACATGTGCACCAAGTGCTGTACGGGCCCATCGGCAACCTCCGTCGCAATGCACCAGCGGACGTCGCCGGGCCAACAGATGTCAGAAAAGCCCGTCCGCAGCTTTCGTGACCATTCTGTGACCACGGCGGCTCATTCGGCGCTGTGACCAGGGGAAACGTGGTGGGCCGCCTGGGATTCGAACCCAGAACCAGCGGATTAAAAGTCCGATGCTCTGCCATTGAGCTAGCAGCCCGTTGATCACCGACACCATGTGTCCTCACGAGAGGACACCTCGGCGACCGGTGGTCGAGCCTACCCGTTCGACTCGATCGCCGATGAACCTCTTGGCACACGTGCCGTCTGTCGTCCGATTCCCCCGTTCGCGGTGTTCATGTACTGTGAGCGGGACAGGGGGGTCTGCACATGTTCGAGCGTCTTGCCATCGTCAACCGGGGTGAGCCGGCCGTCAGATTCATCAGGGCAGTGCGCGAATGGAACCGTGAGCACGACGCCCACCTGCGCACGATCGCCATGCACACCCCGGCGGAACGCAAGGCGATGTTCGTCCGTGACGCCGACGAAGCCGTGGTGATCACGGCCCGCGCGGGTGGTCCGGCGATTCCATACCTCGACCTCGAGGTACTCGCAGACGCCCTCGTCCGCGCCCGCGCCGACGCCGTCTGGGTCGGCTGGGGGTTCGTCGCCGAACGCCCGGAGTTCGCTGATCTGTGCGAGCAACTCGGCATCGTCTTCCTCGGTCCGAGCGCGGCGGTGATGCGCCGTCTCGGCGACAAGATCGGCTCCAAACTGCTCGCCGAACAGGCAGGCGTGCCGGTTGCGACGTGGAGCGACGGACCCGTCGACACGATCGAGGAGGCGCTGCACCACGGCAGGCGCATCGGCTTTCCGCTGATGGTCAAGGCAACAGCAGGCGGAGGTGGTCGCGGCATCCGCCTCGTGCTCGACGAGGCAGGCCTCCCAGCGGCGTTCGATTCCGCTCGTGGTGAGGCGTTGCGTTCGTTCGGTGACGCCACCGTGTTCCTCGAATCGCTGGTCGACGACGCACGTCATGTCGAGGTACAGATCGTCGCCGACAACTTCGACAACGTCTGGGCGCTCGGCGTCCGCGACTGCAGCGTGCAGCGGCGCCGCCAGAAGGTCTTGGAGGAATCGGCATCGATTGCCCTCGATCCAGACCACGAGCGCCTGCTCCGTGAGTCTGCCGTCGCCCTCGCCCGCCTCGCCGGGTATCGCAGCGCGGGAACCGTCGAGTTTCTCTATCAACCGCAATCCGGCCTCACGGCGTTCCTCGAAGTCAATACGCGCCTGCAGGTCGAACACACCGTCACCGAGGAGGCAACCGGCGTCGACATCGTCAAGCTGCAGATCCACATCGCCGCTGGCGGACGTCTCGATGGTGCCGCTCCGCCCCCGCGCGGCCACGCCATCGAGGCGCGCCTCAACGCCGAAGACCCCGATCGCGGATTCGCTCCGGCACCCGGCTCGGTGAAACGGCTCGTGCTACCGGCCGGGCCCGGAATCCGCGTCGACACCGGCGTCGCGACCGGCGACGTGATTCCGGCCGAGTACGACTCGATGATCGCCAAGATCATCGCCACCGGCACGGACCGCCAGGAGGCGCTGGCAAGACTCGGCAGAGCACTCGACGAGACCGTCGTCGTGATCGACGGCGGGACGACGAACAAGTCGTTCCTGCTGGCACTGCTCGACCGTCCGGAGGTTCACTCGGGCGACGTCACGACGGCCTGGCTCGACGGCATCTCGCTCGACGATACGTCGACAGGCGGCACCGTCCGTCGATTCAGCGATGTCGCCCTCGTCGCCGCAGCAGTCGAGGTTGCCGACCGGGAAGACGCCGTCGACCAAGCTGGATTCTTCGCGTCCGCAGCCCGAGGTCGTCCGCAGGCGCGTGCGGAGATCGGTCACCGCGCCGAATTCCGCTACCTCGGCCAACAGTACACGCTGACGGTCGGGCGCTTCGGGAAGGGCGCCTACTGGGTCGAGTCGAGTTCGTCGCTGGTCGTCACCGACCGCGTGCTCGTCGACGTCGAACACATCGACGAGCACCAACGGCGGATCCACATACTCGGACGTTCGTATCGGGTGATCATCTCCAGTCATGGCGTCGACACGCTTGTCGAAGTCGATGGAGTCAGCCACAGGATCTCACGTGACGAAGGTGGGCTGGTGCGCGCTCCGGCTCCTGGGCTCGTCGTTGCCGTTCCGGTCGCAGTCGATGACGTCGTCGAAGCTGGTGCCACGGTCGTCGTGCTCGAGGCGATGAAGATGGAGACGGCGATGACTGCCCCGATCAGCGGACGTGTGCGCGACGTCCTCGTCACCTCCAATGTCCAGGTCAGTGCAGGAGCACCGTTGGTGCGGCTCGAGCCGCACGTCAGCGGCACAGAAGAAGCGTCCGGTTCAACTGTCGGATTCGGCGATCTCGCCGGAATCACCGAGCCGGAGGCAGCACGGGTGGACCCTCGTGCCGACGGGCTCGGTGCCTTGGCGTCACTGCGTTGGGCATTGCTCGGCTACGACTTCGATGACGCGGCGACGCGTTTCCTCGTCGATCGCTACACCGTCGCCAGGACAGCGGCGACTGCTGCCGGCAGCGTCGCGCCGGCTGAATCTGCCACGACGTCATCGTTGCTGCAGTCCGAGATCCGCGTGCTCGAAGTCTTCTCCGACATCAGTGAGCTGTCGAGGAATCGCCGGGCTGACGAGGTCCAGACGACCGAGGTGGCGCGCAGCGAGCGTGAGCATTTCCGTGCCTACCTGCACTCGCTGGACGTCGACCGCGAAGGTCTGCCGCGCACGTTCGCCGACAAGCTGCGCCGAGCGCTCGGCCACTATGGCATCATCGGCCTCGAACGCAGTGAGCAACTGTACGAAGCCGCGTTCCGTCTGTTCCTGGCGCATCAACGTGCCGCTGATCACATCCCGGTGATAAACGCCGTGCTTCGTCAAATCGACGACTACGCCACTGCCATTGCCGCCGCCTCGGACGCGGTGTTGCCTTCGGACCTGCGCCCGGCGCTCGATCGTCTCGTCGTTGCCACCCAACTGCGGTTCCCGAAGGTCGGAGAATTTGCCCGAGCGGTCCGCTACCGGGCGTTCGACCGGCCGATTCTCGCCGGGCTGCGCACGGTCGCCTACGACGAGGTCGCGGCCATCGCCGCGCAGCTCGACGAGCTGCATACCGGCGGGCCTGGGGACTCGGCTTCACGCGACGCCCTCATGCAGGAACTGATCACCTGCCCGTATCCGCTACTTCCGGCGGTCGTCGGGCGACTCGCCGACACGACGCTGCGGCCGGATCCGTTGGTCGAGGCGATTGTTCGGCGCTACTACGTCATCCGCGATCTGCGTGACCTCGACGTCAGCCTGCATGATGGCCTGCACCTCATCCACGCGCAGTATGGCGATCTGAACCATCCGATTCATATGGTCGCAGTTGCCGTTATCGAGAGACGACTGGGCGATGCGGTCGAACTGTTGGCGAGCGAGTCGGCGGCGTGGTGTGCGGCCGGGGACGTCGTCGGCGAACTCTACGTACGGACCGAGGAACCGGTCGCCGACGACGTTTGGTCGGAGCGCGCCGCTTCGGCATTCGCCGCCGCTGGACTCGGCGCCGGTGTTCGTCGCGTCGCCGTTGCTGTCTCGATGCCCGGTTCGAGCGGCTCCCTGCAGATGATCTTCCGACCGAGCGCCAACGTCAGCGACATCGTTACCGGCGACAGCGCGCTCTTCGTCGAAGATACTGCTGCCAGAGGACTGCACCCGATGATCGCCGAGCGATTGCAGATGTGGAGGTTGGTGAACTTCGACGTCACCCGGCTCCCGTCTGCCCCTGAGGTCACACTGCTGGATTGCGTCGCCGGTGAGAATCCTGACGATCAGCGGTTCATCGCCCTCGCCGAGGTTCGCGACCTCACGCCGGTGAAGGATGCAGCCGGACACGTCGTCGCCCTTCCGGAACTGGAATATGTGCTCGCCGTCTGCGTCGACGAATTGCGTGCCGCCGAAGCGCAGTCCGCTGCCGGTCGCCGCAACGAGTGGAACCGCATCGTGCTGTATGCATGGCCGACGCTCGGCGCCCCGCTCGACGAATTGGCGACCGTCATTCGCAACCTCGCCCCACTGACGCTCGGTATCGGGCTCGAACAGGTGATGGTGCAGGTCCGTCTGCCACAAGCGTCCGGCGAGCTACGCGAAGTCGTCGTGCGTGTCTCCAATCAGCCAGGAACCGGCGTCACCCTCAACCTCTCCGATCCGCCGATCGCCCCGCTCCGGCCGCACGACGAATACACCCGCAAGGTCTTGCAGGCACGTCGCCGGGGCGTCGTCTATCCGTATGAGATCGTACCGATGATCACCCAGCTACCCGGCGGGCCCGGCGGCTCGTTCGAGGAGTTGGACCTCGACGACGACGGGCTGCTCGTGCCCGTGGAACGGCCTCGCGGTCGCAACACGTCAGCAATCATCGTCGGTCTGGTTCATACCCCGACGCCGTTGTATCCGGAGGGTATGACACGCATCGTGCTGATGGGCGACCCGCTCAAATCACTCGGTTCGCTCGCTGAACCGGAGTGCCGGCGCATCATCGCCGCCCTGCAACTCGCCGAGCAGATGCGCATCCCGGTCGAATGGTTCGCGCTGTCCGCCGGCGCCAAGATCTCGATGGACAGTGGCGTCGAGAACATGGACTGGATCGCCGCTGCGCTTCGCCGCGTCGTCGAATTCACCCAGGACGGCGGCGAGATCAACATCATCGTTGCAGGTATCAACGTCGGTGCTCAGCCGTATTGGAATGCCGAGGCGACGATGCTGATGCACACCAAGGGCATCCTCGTGATGACGCCCGACGGGGCGATGGTACTGACCGGCAAGCAGGCGCTGGACTATTCCGGCGGCGTTTCGGCGGAGGACAACTTCGGTATCGGCGGCTATGACCGCATCATGGGCCCGAACGGACAGGCACAGTACTGGGCTGTCGACCTCGCCGCCGCCTGTCGCATCCTCTTCGCCCACTACGACCACAGCTATGTCGCACCGGGCGAACGGTTTCCCAGACGGGCACTCACTAATGATCCTGTCGATCGCGATGTACGCCCGTTTCCGCATGCCTCCGATGCAGGGCTGGCGACCGTCGGAGCGATCTTTTCCGACTCGTCGAATGCCGGCCGCAAGAAGCCGTTCGATATCCGGACGGTGATACGGGCCGTCAGCGATCAGGATCATGCGCTGCTCGAACGGTGGGTCGATATGCGTGATGCCGACACCGGCGTGGTCGTCGACGCGCACCTCGGCGGCTACCCGGTGACGATCATCGGCATCGAGTCCAAACCCCTTCCTCGTTGGGGTCTGCTGAACGCCGACGGGCCAGAGCAATGGTCGGCCGGAACGTTGTTCCCGCTGTCGTCGAAGAAGGTTGCCAGAGGCATCAACGCCGCGAGCGGTAGCCGCCCCGTCGTCGTGCTCGCCAACCTCTCCGGCTTCGACGGATCGCCAGAATCATTGCGCAGGATCCAATTGGAGTACGGCGCCGAGATCGGTCGAGCCGTCGTCAACTTCGACGGACCGATCGTCTTCTGCCTCATCTCGCGCTATCACGGTGGTGCCTTCGTCGTCTTCTCGGGAACCCTGAACGACAACATGCGCGTGCTCGCCGTCGAAGGTTCGTATGCGTCGGTGATCGGTGGCGCCCCTGCAGCAGCGGTCGTCTTCGCCGGCGATGTGTCGTCGCGAACACGAGCGGACGCTCGCGTGGTCGCCGCTTCGGCCCTCGTCGACGTCGCGGCCGGTGGCGAGCGCAACCGCCTGCAGGCAGAGCTGGTCGACGTCACTGCTGCCGTTCGATCCGAGATGCTCGGCGTGGTGGCGGCCGAATTCGACGCCGTTCACTCGATCGAACGGGCTCGAAAAGTCGGTTCCGTCCACGAGATCATCTCCGCCGAAGGTCTCCGTCCGTCGCTGATCGCAGCGATCGAGGCCGGAATCGACCAGGCGATGGCGAGCCGCTGACACGATTCTGCCGGCGATGATGCCACTCCGCTGATCACGCCCACACCCACCGATCGGGGTGGCGTATCGCACTGTCGATTCACGAGGTTTGCTGTCAGACTGTGCATATGAGCGATGCATCCGTGCAGGTGCGCAACTGGCTTGCCGACCAGATCCGTTCGCGGATCGTCGGGTCCGACCCCGAGTCGAAGAACGCGGCGATCTTCGAGACGCCTGGCGAACGCTGGTTCAGCGATGACAGTCCCATCAGGATCGTCCATTCCGACGCGGCGATCTTTGTCGGTGGTCTGCGGGCGCTGCTGCTGCAGTCGTTGCACCCGTTGGCGATGGCCGGTGTGGCGCAGCACTCGGACTATCGCACGGACCCGTGGGGTCGTTTGCAGCGCACCGCCGGATTCTTGGCGACGACGACCTTCGGGCCTGCCGATCTCGCGGAGCAGGCCGTCGCCGTCGTCAAGCGTGTCCACGAGCGCGTCGTCGGGTTCGCTTCTGACGGTCGACCGTACGCAGCGAACGATCCGCATCTCCTGCACTGGGTCCACCTCGCCGAGACCGACAGCTTCCTCACCACCCAGCAGCGGTACGGACACGTCCGCCTGACACCCGAGCAGGCGGACAGATACGTCGAAGACGCAGCGCTCGTCGCCCGCAAACTCGGGGTCGTCGACCCTCCGACGTCGGTGGCGATGCTGCGCCGCCAACTCGCCGCGTTCCGACCGGAACTGCGAGGTACGACCGAAGCACGGGAAGCCGCTCGCTTCCTTCTGCTCGAGCCACCGATTCCGATTCCGGCTCGACCGGCATATCTTGCGCTGGCCGCTGCGGCCGTGGCCTCGCTACCCGCATGGACACGGTGGCCGTTGCGCCTTCCGTTCCTGCCGGTCAGCGAGAAATTGCTCGCTGCCCCGGTCGGTACAGCTGTCACCCAGGTGATCCGCTGGTCGATGCAACGCCCCGAGTAGCGCATGCCGCCGCCGAACGCCAACCTGCGAGCTGAGCGTTCGTGAACTCGCGTCAGACGTTGGCGGAAACGGTTGTGCCGTCCTGGTCGGGAATCGAACCGGGGGCGACTTCGAAGTACTCGCTCGCCAGCCAGGCGGTCGTTTCGCGGAAGGCGTCGTCGATCGCCGAACCGGAACGACCCACGGCGAACGTCGTGATCGGTGATGGTGGTGCCGGAATCTCAACGACCGTCAACTCCGGGGGAGGCCGTTGGAGCGTCGTTCGTCCGTGCGCCTCGACTCCGAACGTCGAGGCCCGGATGAGGATGTCGATCGCCTTGCGCGGCGGCGTGCTCGGCTTGAGCACTGGAACGGAAATGATCAGTGCGCTGCGGGCGCCGAGTTGTACGGCGATATCGAGGGGGATGTCGGCAACGACACCGCCGTCGATCAACGTCATGCCGTCACGGTGGATCGGCGGGTACACCCCCGGAAACGCCGTACTGGCGAGGATGGCTGTTGCCGCGTCGCCGTCTGTCAACGCTACGGCCCTGCCGTTGGTGAGATCGGTGGCGACGACCGCCAGCGGGGTCGGGGACTCCTCGATTCTCCGGTAGCCGAAGTGGCGGCGGAGGAACTGCTCACCATGACGGTTGTCGATGAACGATGGCCGGTATCCGGTGAACGCCAGCGCCAGTCGGGCAGGTTGGAAACGCAACAGGTCCCGGCGTTTGAGCGTTCGCCAGATCTCCTCGATCCTCGTGATGCCGTCCTTGCCGTTGTTCCATGCGAACAACGAGGCATTCATCGCTCCGGCGGAGACGCCGATGAGCAGGTCCGGTTCGATCGCCGCAGCCGCCAATGCCGCCAACACGCCGACCTGATACGAGCCGAGTGCACCACCACCGGGGAACACGAAGGCCAATGGCCGGGGCAGAGCAGCCAACCGTCGCATCGTCATGGCTGTATTGTTGCCGCTCGCAAGCACTCAGGGGTAACGGATGTGCCAAGTGACCAGGCGAGGCAACGGCCAGCGCCGATCGCCGGCAGCAGAGATCGCAGCTACTGCCAGGATTTCTGCCGGCGATGATCAGGCGGACGAGCCGTGCGGCGTCGTCCTGGGCTGAAGAGGGCCCGTTACTACTGCTGGCGGCCGCGGCTCTGGATGGCGAGGCGTCGCGCCTCGACAGTTTCGGCGCTGAACATCGAGCGTCGCCAGGCGGCAGCCGCAGTCTGCTCGATCTGCCAACCGTCCTCCTCAGCGCTGATCTCCGCATAGGTCGTGCGGATCTGGCGTACGCCGGTCTGCTCGTTGCCGATGATGTCGGCAGCCAATGACCGGGTGAACGGCATCAACTCGGCATGCGGCACGACGTGGTTGACGAGGCCGAAGTGCAGCGCTTCGTCGGCGAGCATGAAGTTGCCGGTGAAACTCATCTCCCTCGCACGGCGCACGCCGATCGCCTGCGGGAGCAGCACGGTCAGACCCCAGCCGGGCATCACGCCGACCCGCGAATGGGTGTCGCCGAACTTTGCGTTCTCGCTCGCTATGAGAAAATCGCAGTTGAGGGCGAGCTCGAAACCGCCGGTGATCGCCACGCCGTTGACTGCCCCGATGAGCGGCTTGGTGAGCGCCGGGAACGGGCCGCGGACCCCGGACGAATTCGTCGTGCCGTCAGCGCCGGTACCGCCGAGGTTGCCGCCCGTCGAGCCGAGCTCCTTGAGGTCGAGTCCGGCGCAGAACGCCGGATCGGCACCGGTGAGGATCAGTACGTCGACGTCCGGATCGTGGTCGGCTTCGAGCATCAGCCGCGGGAGCAGATGGAGCAACTCGCTGGACAGAGCGTTTCGGGCCGACGGTCGGTTGAGCGTGATCGTGGCAATGCGCTCGCTGACGTCGAGCAGGACGACATCACTGGAGGAATCGGTCATGCATGCACTCTGCCAGCCGCCGTCGTGGCGCGTAGGGTCGGGCGCCGGTCAGATCGAACGGGCACTGCGGAGGATCGCCTGCGCCTGAGCGAACAGTGGCGCGTCGATCATCTGTCCGTGGTAGGAGAAGACGGCGCTACCCGAGCGCTCGGCCTCGGCCAGGACGCCGGTCGCCCATGCGAGCCGTTGCGCTGTCGGGGCGAACGCATTGCGGACGACTGCAGATTGCGTCGGATGGATGCAGATCTTGGCGCAGAAACCGAGATCGGCTGCCTCTGCGGCCTCCGCTGCCAACCCGGCGAGGTCCGAGATGTCGGTGTAGACAGCGTCGACGGCCAGTTTCCCGGCGGCCGCAGCAGCGAACAGGATGTTCGCACGTGCCTGCTCGATGACGCGGTAGTAGTTGCCGGCGGGGGAGCGGCTGGAGCGCCCGCCGAGGCTGGCGGTCAGGTCTTCAGCGCCCCACAGCATCGCCGCACAGTTCGGTTCTTCAGCGAGTGCGCCGGCATTGATGACACCTGCTGCGGATTCGCAGATGGCGAAGATGTCGAAGTCGGCGAGTCCGCGCAGGCCTGCGACCTTCTCGGCCTTCGGCAGCATGATCGGCCGCAGCATTCCGGTCATTTCTCCGAGTTGGCGAAGCGCTCCGACGTCATCGTCATGCCATGGTGTGCCGACGGCGTTGACTCGCACGACGAGGTGATCGCCGAGCCGTTCGCATGCAGAGATCACCTCAGCTCTGGCGGCTTGCTTCGAGGCGAACGGCACTGCATCTTCGAGGTCGAGGATCACGACATCGGCGGCGGCGACGGCCTTGTCGAAGCGTTCCGGCCGGTTGCCAGGGCAGAACAGGATCGCCGGCCCCGGAAACGTCAGGCTCATGGTGTCTCCTCGCCGGAGCTCTCGGCTGGCTTCGGAAGGCGTTGCATCAGTGCGGTGCGCCGAGCGATGGCGACGAGTTCGCGGCGTTGGTTGTAGGCGCGATGTTCGAAGACGACGATGCCGTTGTCCGGCCTGCTCTTCGACAACCGCTTCTCGACGATCGTCGTCTCGGCGTAGAGGGTGTCGCCGACGAGCACCGGACGGGGAAAGCTGACCTCCGAGAAGCCGAGGTTTCCGACGGTTGTTGCCTGGGTCAGTTGGGCGACGCTCAGACCGATCAGGGTCGACAGCGTGAACATGCTGTTCACGAGCCGCTCGCCGAACTCCGTCGATGCGCTCGCCGCGGCATCGAGGTGCAGGCTCTGCGGATTCATCGTCAGCGTCGTGAACAACGTGTTGTCCGCCTCGCCGACCGTTCGCCCAGGACTGTGCACGTACAGCGTCTCGGTCTGCAATTCCTCGAAATACAGCCCTCGCTGCACGACAGCTTCCATGGCCGCTCACGATAGTCAGCAGGGTCGGGCGACGGTGAGACCAGTGCGTCCGTATGTTGCGGCGACGAGGTCGGACGATGGTTCGGCGAGTGCGCCGGCCAGCGACGTTCGCAGGATGCACAACCGCGCCTGCTCGCCGACAGCAACGGAGCGGACCCGGCCACCGGGGGCCTGCGCTGGTGTCTGGAACAGCTGCAGCGCGCGGCGCGCGTCGATCCGCTCGTCGAGGCCGATCGGCGAGCCGGCCACGGTGCAACGTCTCGTCGCCGCAAGGATCGCCCGCCACGGGTCCGGGTCGCCGAACGGAGCGTCGGTACTGCCGCCGACGCCGACGCCGGCATCGATCAACGATCCACACCGCCAGAGGCCGCTGATGTCCTCGGTGTCGACCTCCCCGAGGTACTGATCGCCTCGTTCGTGGACGAACGATGGCTGGGTGACGACCGTCAGCCCCATGGCGGCAATCGTCGAGATGACCTCGAGCGGGATCACAGCACCGTGCTCGATGCGGTCACCAATCGTCGCGCCGACCTCCTCCCATGCGGCGAGCGCAAGGACGAGGCCGATGCGTGTCACGCAGTGAACGGCAACAGTGCGCCGAAGACGTCGCGCCTCGGCGAAGGCGCTGACGAGCTCGTCGATTGTCGGGAGATAGTGATCGCCGACGACGATTTTGACCGGTCCACGTTTCAGCTCCGGTACCACGAGCGGGTCGAGCCCGGCACCGCCCGTGACCATCACGTCGATCGGAAAGCGGTCGCCGATCACGAAGCCGGCCAGCAATTCGAGTTCGCTCGACGAGGTCGTCGGCGTCAGATCGCTGACGCCGGTGACCCCGAATCCGGCGAGCTGTCGGCCGATCACCGCCAGGTCGAGATCGGTCGACGGGACCCGCAAACGGATCACGTCGTCTGCGCCGAACAGCCGTCCGTCGACGCTCTCGATCCCTGCTGAGGCGAGTGCCGCGCTGTTGAGCACCCACATCGCCCCGGTGCGATGCTGCACACGAACCGGTCGGGTCGGCAGCCGTTCATCGAGCCACACACGGTCGATCTCGCCGAGGATCGATTCGTGGTATCCCGTCACCCTGATCCACTGGTCACAAGGCAGTGCGGCGTCGGCGATCTGCAACGAACGGACGATTTCGGCGTCGAATCGGATCGATTGGCGCGCTGCAGCGAGCGCCAACAGGTGGATGTGGTGGTCGTGGAGTCCGGCGATGACGGCACCACCCGCTGCCTCGAACGTATCGACGGCTCGCGGGCCGGCGCCGACATCCGTGATCGCCACGATCACGCCACCATCCACGGCGACGTCGACACGTCGACCGTCGACTTCACCGTCGTGGATCAGCAACTGGACAGCCCGATCGCCGGGTTCGTGAAAGCGCTTCGAGTTGCTGTCGGTGTGCGTGTGCGCAAAGATTTTGTGGCCGGGCTCCGGAGGTTGTGCCACGATCGGCTCGGCGGTCATCGGCTGATCCGCAATTCACCGAGCACAGCGTCCGTGTCTCGTCCCATCGATGCAGCGACGGCGGTGACCGGGCGATGCCGAGGTTCGGCGATCCCCCGTGGATCGATCGGGAGCACTGGTCCTCGTGCGGCCCACGCCGCCGTCCGTGCCAGCGAGAGGTCGAGGAGCCAACGGCCACCGAGGTGCAGCCTGGTCAGTGTCAGCGCCGCTGCCAGCATGCCGGTGAGCGGGTCGGCGATGGCGTCGCCGAGGAAGCACGGCCCGGCCTCATCTCGGGTCACCAGCCCGCCGGCGACTGCGGCATCATCCCCGAACGCCACTCTGTCAGCGCTCGACCCCGTGCGGCCATGGCCGGTGATCGAAACCCACACGGCTGGCCCATCCGGCGTGAGGGCGTCGATCCCGAGCTGTTGCAATGCTCGTGGCCGAGACGCCTCGATCACGACGTCGGCGCGCTTGATCAGTTGTCGTAGCACCGCAACGTCCCCGGTATCGGCGAAGTCCAACGCCACACTGAGATGGCCGCCGTGCAACAGGTCGTAGAACGGCGCAGGGCCGAGGCGCGCTCCGTCCGGCCGACCGGCGCTCTCGACCTTGATGACGCGCAGGCCGGCGAGCCCGAGGATGTTGGCGCACAACGGCCCGGCCCACAACGACGAGAGATCGACGACGATCAGTTCCTCGACCGGTTTCACATCAACGACCGCTCCCTCGGTTGCCGTCGACGGCTCCACTGGGATGCGTCTCGTCGTCTTCCAAAACGGGCCAGCCTTGAGCTCTCCGAGTCGGGAACAGGGGATGCCGAGTAGCGAGGCGCGCTCGACGACATCGCCGGTGCACAGCCCGGCGACGGTTCGTTCGACCGTCGTCCATGTGTCGTCGAGGTCAGCTGGCACTGTGGACAGTTGCAGCCACGCGGGTGTCAGCTCGATATCAGACGGGCGGGCGAGGCTCACCGCAATCCATCCGTCCGCCGCCGGCACCAGCCGGGTCGCACCGCCACAGCTGACAGTGCCGTTCCGTTGTAGACCGGCGATCGCCGCCCGTTCACCGATCATCGCGAGGCAGTCGAGGTCGACCCGCCGTCCCAATCGCGCCGAGCGTCGCGAGATCGTCCCGCCGAGGTCCGTGAGGATCTCGACGAGCGCGCTCGACACACCGAGCGGTGGCCGGCTCGCGCGTCCACAGAGTCCGGCGGAGCCCGATCGCGCCCACGCCTCGGACAATGCATCCGCTCGAACCGCATCTCGCGCGTCGAGCGGACCGCCGGAGCCGGCAGGTAAGGATCGTGCAGAGGTGTCCATGGTGCTGGGATGCATCGTACGTTCGCCGCGCAACGGCGCCCACCGAGAAGCACACCTCAGCGTGTTGCACTCCGAGGCCCCGACGCCGCAGTTCTAGTGTGTCGTCATCAGTCCCCGTCCCCTTTCGCATCGTGAGCTCGTGGACCTGTTGTCTTCGCCGTTCGTCGATGACGAGATCGCCGACGGGCTCGACGCCGTGATCATCGACGTCGAACTCGGCGGAACGCGTGATTCTGCGGTCGGCCCGGGTTCGCTCCCACTGGTCGTCATCGGCGTGATCGCTCCCTCGCATGTCCATTCGGGTCGAGATCCCGACCTGTCGATGTTCGACGTGCTCGTCGAGGCGGCAGATCCGGCGCTCGCGGCGATCATCGCCAACATCGAACGGCACCCGATCGCCGCCACCTCGCTGGCTGTCCTGTTGCGCAACGGCAACGGATTGTCGATCGAGCAGGCGCTCGCCGCCGAGTCCGCGGTCTATTCGCTCCTGCAGGGCGGGCCGGAGTTCGCCGCCTGGCAGATAGCCGATGACCGAAAGCCGTCGTCTGCGGATGTCGAACCGGCCGTCGTCGCCGAGCGATTCGGGGACGAGTTGCGGATCGAACTGAACCGTCCACAGCGCCACAACGCCTTCAGCCGCTCGATGCGCGACGGGCTGACCGAGGCGTTGGCCGTGGCGATCGCCGATGATTCGATCGACCAGGTCACGCTGTCCGGACGCGGTCCTTCGTTCAGCAGTGGCGGAGACCTCGCTGAATTCGGCTCACGGCCGGATCCGGCGACGGCCCATCTGACCCGTCTGACCCGCTCGCCTGCACGCATGATGGCTCGTCTGAACGACCGCCTCGGTGCTGGTCTGACCGTTCACCTGCACGGTGCGTGTCTCGGCGCGGGTATCGAACTGGCAGCGTTCGCCAGCCGCATCACGGCGACGCCGGACGCCCGGATCGGTCTGCCCGAGTTATCGCTCGGCCTGATCCCCGGTGCTGGCGGGACCGTCAGCCTGACCCACCGCATCGGCCGTCGACGCACCGCCTACCTCGGCTTCAGCGGCGAACCGATCACCGCAGAACGGGCGAAAGCGTGGGGCCTCGTCGACGAAATCGTCACCCTACGGCACTGAACCAGGTGTGTGCGAGCATGTGGGTGCACTCGTAGCGACACGAAGCACTTCGCGCTGTCCGACCACGTGCCGAAGCACGAGGACGTTGCTGGGTCAGAGTCGCTTGTCGGCGAACTCGGCGAACTCGGCGATCATCGCTGCGAGCTCCACTGGCGTGTCGCCCTGGACGCTGTGGCCGGCGTTCGGGACGCGGATCACCTTCGCATGTGGAGCTCGGCGCAACAACTCCGCCTCGTCGTCATCGTCGACGACTGATTGCGGCAGCATCCCGCGGACAAGTAGCAGCGGTACCTCGATCTTCGATACGACGTCCCAGAGATCGCCGAACATCGGATCGACACCGCGATCTTCGGTCGAGCGGAAGCGCGCATACCGCCACACCCACAAGCCATCTTCACGTTGAACGGCATTGTGGAGGATGCCTCGGCGGAGGGAGGCGACGGTGCGTGTCGGGTTGTACTGGATCGTCCGTTCCAGCAGCGCATCGAAATTCTCGAACGATTCGGGACCGTTGACGAAGTTCGTGATCGCCTTCGCCTTCTCGGCATTGACGCCTGGGGTGATGTCGACCAGGACGGCCGACCGCACGAGTTCCGGGGCGAGTGCCGTCAGCGCGATCGTCGTCATTCCGCCGTACGACATCCCGACAACGACGCGAGCGTCTGGCGCGAGAACACGAATGACATCGGCCACGTCACCCGCCGTCGCCGACAGATCCCGCGTGCCGTTGCGGCCCTGATCGGAGTGTCCGTGACTCGGCAGATCGATCGCCACCATCGGCCGCCCGAGCGCCATTGCCACGGTGTCCCAGGTATGGGCGTTCTGCGCTCCGCCGTGCAGGAGGACGAGTTGCGGGTCTTCGGAGCCCCACACCAGCGCACTGATCCGTCGACCGTCGTCCATCGTGACGAATGCACGGCGCACGGCCGGTGGCGTCTCGAATGCAAGGCCGAACTCGGATGCGTTCTCGTGGAACAGCCCGAACTCGTCATAGGGAATACGGCCACTGTCGATCATTGCCACAGGTTGGCACCGATGGGTCAGATATCCCGAATCGTCGCCGCCGGACCACGTTGGGGGGTTGTGGTCTCCGGCGACGACGATCGACTGGTGGGATCCGTGGAAATGGTGGTCGCACCCCCTTCGGGAACGACTCACCAAGCCGCCCGGCTTCGCGAGGGAAGCTCCTCCCACAGCTCCGAGAGTGAGCATACGCACACTGTCTGCGAAAACGCAAGCGCGATCGTCAGTGGTATCGCCCAGCTGAGCGGGTCGTTCGAAGGTCGTGCCGGGTGTTTCCGCCTCGTCTGCGGTGGAGATCGGCCTGTCCGTTGCGCGCCGAGAGGATGCCGAGAGGAATCAGTCCGACGAAGGAAGTGGCTTTGCCGACTTCAGCCCGAGCACCATTGAGCCGAGCGACAGGCTGCCCTGGCCTGCTTTGGTGACGAGCAGTTCGAGACCGAGTTCGTCGTCGGAATAGCGCTTCCCGATCGCCGTTCCGCCCGAAAACTCCGGGTCGATGGCGCGGGCGTCTGACGGGATTTCCTGGCCGAGGGCCACCATCGGCTGTCCACCGCAGCGCAGGTCGATGTCGGCACCGGGGGTTCTCACGACGACTGCTTCGGTCGCATCCACCACACTGCGTACCCGTGCACCAACCTTGACTTCCATGGAAACCTCTTTCGTTCGGTGGCAGCCACCCTGCGCAGAATCTGCTGGGGGAGTCTACGGTTTCGGCGTCTGCCCGGCGAGAATCTGTACGAGCAGCGAAGCGTCGAGATTTCCGCCGGTCAGGGTGACGCCGACGCGCCGCGATTGCTGGCGAGATCGTTCGGCGAGCAGACCGGCGAGCGCCGCCGCGCCTGCAGGTTCTGCAAGGTTGTGCGTCGTGCTGTAGAGCAGCCGGATCGCTGCCGCACACTGATCGTCGGTGACGGTCACGATCCTCGAAGCGCCGGCGACGATCGCGGCGATGGCGTCCTCGTCCGGCACCCGACAGGCAACGCCGTCGATGAACGTGTCGGCGGTTTCGGTAGACACCGCGTGGCCGGCCTCGAACGACAAGGCCGTGGCCGGAGCTCCCTCGGCAACGACGCCGACGATCTCCGTCGAGAGGCCGAGCAGGTCTCGGACGCCGATGTGCGCGCAGATCCCGGACCCCATCCCGACAGGCACGTAGACGACATCCAATGCAGGTGCGCCGGCGAGGAATTCACGGGCATAGGTTGCGACGCCGAGGACGAGATCGGGATGGAACGACGGCACCATCTGTAGACCGGACTCCGCTGCCAGTCTTCCGGCGTGCTCGCGCGCATCCTGGAAATCGCTGCCGTATTCGATCAGCGTTGCACGGAAGCCGCGCATTGCAGCGTTCTTGTCAGGGCTGTTGCCGAACGGAACGACGATCGTCACCTCGAGCCCGAACGCCTGACATGCCATCGCCAGGCTCTGACCGTGATTGCCCCGCGTCGCGCTGATCAGACCTGTTGTTCCCGGGTGTTGGCGCCGGTGCCGCTCGGCGTACACGAGCCCGCCGCGCACTTTGAACGCCCCCGTCGGCGTGTGGTTCTCGTGCTTGACCCACACCTCGGCGCCGACCGATGCCGACAGCAGAGGCCAGCAGAACTGCGGAGTCGGTGGAACGAAGCGTCCAACCAGCTCGGTCGCAACGTCCAACTCGGCAAGGGAAAAGGGCGGGCTCACGTTGCCACTCTGGCACGCCCGTAGGATTCGGCGTGGATCTTTCTGAGACAGCCGGTCAGCCTCACGTGCTCTCGCTCGCTGACTACCTGCAGAAGATTCTGACCGCCCGCGTGTATGACGTCGCCATCGAGTCGCCGCTCGACGTGGCAACGCAGCTGTCGCGCCGCTTGGACAACACGGTGCTGTTGAAGCGTGAGGACGCGCAGGCAGTATTCAGCTTCAAACTGCGTGGCGCCTACAACAAGATGGTCCAACTCTCGGACGAACAACTCGATCGAGGCGTCATCTGTGCGTCCGCAGGTAATCACGCCCAGGGCGTTGCGCTGGCAGCGGCGCGGCTCGGTTGCAACGCCACCATCGTGATGCCGAACACCACTCCGGCGGTCAAGATCGATGCCGTCAGAGCGTTGGGCGCGACGATCATCTTGCAAGGCGACAGCTATTCCGACGCCTTCCAGCGGGCGACCGAGTTGCAAGCGGCGGGCGGGCTGACGTTCGTCCATCCGTTCGACGATCCTGATGTGATCGCCGGTCAGGGCACGATTGCGATGGAGATCTTGCGCCAGCACCAGGATCACATCGATGCCGTCTTCGTCGCCGTTGGTGGCGGCGGGCTGATCTCGGGCATCGCCGCCTTTATCAAGGCGGTGCGACCCGACATCGAGGTGATCGGCGTACAGGCCGACGATTCCGATGCCATGCGACGCTCCGTTGCCGCAGGGCATCGCGTAGCACTCGCCGACGTCGGGCTGTTCTGTGATGGGACGGCGGTGAAGATGGTCGGCGAAGAGACATTCCGTCTGACACGTGAACTCGTCGACGCGTTCGTCGTCGTCGACACCGACGAAGTCTGCGCGGCGATCAAGGACGTCTTCCAGGACACTCGCAGTATTCTTGAACCATCTGGTGCACTCAGTGTCGCCGGCATGAAGCAGTACATCGCAACGCACCACCTGACCGGTCGGACATTCGTCGCCATCGCCTGCGGAGCGAACATGAACTTCGACCGCCTACGGTTCGTCGCCGAACGATCAGAGGAGCGCGAGGCGCTCTTCGCCGTGACGATCCCCGAGGCTCTCGGCAGCTTTCGCCGCTTCTCGGAGGTGATCGGGCCACGTGCGGTCACGGAGTTCAACTACCGCATCTCCGACGCCGAAACTGCCCACATCTTCGTCGGCATCGCCACCGCCGACCGCGCCGACTCGACGGCGATCGCCACCGAGTTCGCCGCCAACGGGTTCGACACGATCGACCTCACGCACGACGAACTGGCCAAGGAACACGTGCGCCACATGGTCGGTGGCCGCAGCCAGTTGGCATCGGACGAGCGGCTGTTCCGGTTCCTTTTTCCCGAGCGGCCGGGAGCGCTGATGCGCTTCCTGTCGAACATGCACCCTGGATGGAACATCAGCCTCTTCCATTACCGCAATCAGGGAGCGGACTACGCACGGGTGCTGGTCGGCATCCAGGTTCCCGACGCCGACAGCGAGGCGTTCGCCGAGTTCCTCGAAACGCTTGCCTACCCGTACGAGGAGGAGACGGCAAACCCCGTCTATCAGCGCTTCCTCCGGTGACTTCGCCGTCTTCGAGGGGATGGTCGTTTGTCGGCGGTTGCGGCTGCGTGCAGTGGGTAACGCGCTGGGGGGGCGGGTTCAGTTCGGACCGGAGGGGATGCCGCGGATTGCTGTGGGACCGAACGTCGTGGCACAGGTGGCGCACCAGAATGCCTGTTGCAGTTTCGTGCCGCACGGTGCGTGGACGAGGATCGTCGCCGGCTGTTCGGTCGAGAGATGTTCGTCGCCCCAGCGCACGAGCGCGACGATGGCCGGCGAGAGGGCGATGGCGGACGGCGTCAATCGGTACTCGTAGCGCGGCGGGTGCTGCTGGTACTGCTCCTTGGTCATCAGCCCGGCGTCGACGAGTTTGCGCAGCCGAGCGGTGAGAATCGGCCTGGCGATGCCGAGATCGGCGCAGAAGTCGTCGAAGCGCCGGATACCTCGGAAGGCCGCGCGCAGCAGCAGGATCGTCCAGCGGTCGCCGACGAGCGCCAGCGTCTTCTCGATCGTGCTCGCCTCCCGCTGACGGTCACGCCGGTCGTCCTGCTCATGCAGGTGCTCGTGCTCCGGGGTCCGCTCCATCGTCACCCCTTCAGTCTCGCCGCCCCATCACCATTTCCGCTCCTCACGAAACTGAGTCCATTGACGCACGCCCTGACGTGCAAAACGGTCCACAGAAGTTCGGCGGCCAACGACGAGCGGTCAGTAATAGAACAGAACTCGATGAGTACTGAATCAGAACTCTCTGCTACGTTTCGCACATGTTGCAACCGTGGACTAATGAAGCACTCCTGACCGCACCGCTCGACGAGCTGATGGCCGCCGCCGCTGCCGTACGCGACGAACGGTTCGGCCGGCGGGTCACCTATTCGCCGAAGGTCTTCATCCCGTTGACGCAACTGTGCCGCGATACGTGCGGCTACTGCACGTTCGCCCAACCTCCAGCACGGCTGGAGGCGCCGTACCTCTCCCTCGACCAGGTCGTCGCCATTGCCAGGGCCGGCGCCAGAGCCGGATGCCACGAGGCGCTGTTCACACTCGGCGAGCGGCCGGAACTCCGTTACGAGCAGGCAGCGCACTGGCTCGCCGAGCACGGCTACGCGTCGACGGTCGAGTACGTGGCTGCGGCGGCGAAGCGTGTCCTCGTCGAAACCGGACTGCTGCCACACGCCAACGCCGGAGCGCTCCATGCCGACGAGTTGGCGCAGTTGCGGCCGTTCTCGGCGAGTCAGGGGATGATGATCGAGACGCTGAACGGCGACCTCGACTGCCATCGTGGTGCTCCGGACAAGGAACCGACGCGGCGACTGGCGACACTCGACGCAGCCGGAGAGCTGTCGATTCCGTTCACGACCGGCATCCTCGTCGGTATCGGCGAGAGCCGCAAGGACCGCCTCGACGCCCTCCGGGCGATTGACGCGAGCCATGCCCGCCACGGTCACGTCCAGGAGGTCATCGTCCAGAACTTCCTGCCGAAGCTGGTCTCCGGTATGCGCAGCGCGCCGGCCTGCCCGCCCGATGATCTCCTGTGGTCGATCGCCGTCGCCCGCCTGATCCTCAGCGCCGACGTCCATCTGCAGGCGCCACCGAATCTGACGGACGACTTCGGGTCGTTGCTCTCCGCCGGGATCGACGATTGGGGCGGCGTCTCGCCCGTCACGGCCGATCATGTCAACCCGGAACGCCCGTGGCCGGACCTCGACCGTCTGCGTGACGTCACCTCGCTACACGGCCACCTCCTCGCCCCTCGGCTGACGATCTATCCCGAGTTCGCCCTCGATCCGTTGCGTTGGCTCGACCCGGCGATGCGTTTCCAGGTCCTCGACCGAGCCGATGCCGAACTGCTCGGCCGAGACGATCCTGGTGCCCATTTTCCCGAGCGCGTGTCCGGCACACGTGATACCGGCGACGGTGCCGACGTGATCCTGGTTGGTACCCCCTCGACGGCCTGGTACTCGGGAGCGTCGGCCGAACCTCCGGTGCTGATCGTTGCCTCGAGACGGTCGATCACCGGGCCGGTCGCCGAAGTGCTCGCCGGGATCGAAGTCGGGCAGGAGCCAGGAATCGCCGAGATCGTCACACTGTTCGAGGCTCGTGGCGTCGACGTCGACGCCGTCGCCGCTGCCGCCGACGCATTGCGTGCCGCAACCGTCGGCGACACGGTGACATGGGTCCACAACCGCAACATCAACTACACCAACGTCTGCACCTTCAAGTGCCGATTCTGCGGCTTCTCCAAGGGCCCGTTGTCGATGAACCTGCGCGGCAAGCCGTACCTGTTGACGCTCGAGGACATCGCCAATCGGGCGGCGGAGGCGCAGGCACTCGGGGCGACCGAGGTGACGTTGCAAGGTGGGATCCATCCTGATTTCGACGGCGACTACTACATCGACGTCTGCCGTGCCGTTTCAGAGGCGGCGCCGGGGATCCACGTCCACGGGTTCACCGCCCTCGAAGTGACCGAGGGTGCCAAACGGCTCGGTGAGCCGCTCGACGAGTACCTCCGCCGACTGATGGACGCCGGACTGCGATCGTTGCCGGGTACCGCTGCGGAGATCCTCGACGACGGCATCCGCCAGATCCTCTGCCCCGACAAGGTGTCGACGCAGGAGTGGCTCGATGCCCATGAGATCGCCCACGGCGTGGGTCTCGCATCGAACGTGACCATCATGTTCGGCTCCGTCGAGCAGCCCGTCCATTGGGCGCGACACCTCGTCGCCACCCGTGACCTGCAGAAGCGAACGGGCGGTTTCACCGAATTCGTCCCGCTGCCGTTCGTGCACATGGCTTCGCCGATCTACCTCCAGCGCAAGTCGCGCCGCGGGCCGACGTTCCGCGAGACCGTGCTGATGCATGCCGTCGGCCGCCTCGCCTACCGCGGCCTGATCGACAACATCCAGGCATCGTGGGTGAAGATCGGCATCGGCGGCGTCCGCCAACTGCTGCAGGCCGGCGTCAACGACCTCGGCGGCACGCTGATGAACGAGAACATCTCACGGGCTGCCGGCGCGACCCACGGCCAAGGCCTCGAGCCGGACGACTTCGCCCGCATCGTTGAACCCCTCGGCCGCCCGTTGGCCCAACGGAGCACCCTCTACAAACTTCGTGAGCCCGTATAGCGGAGGAGCGGAGGAGCGACGACTTGTCCGGTCAGACGGCGGCGTACGTCGACACGCCGTCGGCCGCTATCTCGACGACCCGTCTTTCGTCGATCAGCTTGAGCAGGTGTGACTTGACACTGCGGGCGGCCGGCTTGTGCAATTCGATCCGGACGTCGGCATAGAGGACGGCGACGATCGCCTCGATCGTCAACGGTCCGGCACTGACGAGTTCGAGGATCTGGCGTTCGCGATCGCGGCGGTGTCCGAGATACGCCTCGACGAACGGGCGAGGATCGGTGATCGGACCGCCGTGCGTCGGTCGATAGACCGAGTCTTCCGTCCGCGAGAGCAGCTTTTCGAGGGAGTCGAAGTACGCCGCCATGTCGCCGTCCGGCGGCGAGATCACCGCCGTACTCCAGCCCATCACGTGGTCGCCGGTGAAGACGGTCGACTCCTCGGCGAGCGCGAAGCACAGATGGTTCGAGCAGTGGCCGGGCGTGTGGATCGCCTCGAACGTCCAACCGGGGCCGGAAATCGTGTCGCCGTCGACGGTCGGTGCGGATGGCAAGAAGTCGAGGTCGACCGATTCCTCCGGTTTGACGTCGGCGTCAGGATCTGCCTCGAACTCGCCGTGTGGACCGAAGCCGTACGTCGGAGCGCCGGTCTCCTCAGCGAGCCATGCCGACAGCGGGGAATGGTCCGCGTGCGTATGGGTGACGAGGATCGCCCGCACGGTCGACCCGGCGAGCGCTGCGTGCAGGGCGTCTCGGTGCGAGTCGAGTCGTGGGCCGGGATCGATCACCGCTACATCGCCGCCGGCCAGTCCGACGATGTAGGTGCCGGTCCCGAGGTACGTGTACTTCGAGGGATTCTCGGCCGTGATCCGACGGACGAGTGGGCTGATCTGTTCGGCTGCTCCGTACGTCACCTCGATCGGCGCGACGAACGGGATCGGAGCAGCCATCAGTGGTGGCCCCTGAGAGGCGACACGTTGAAGGTGGAACGGGAAGAAAACATCAGGTACGTCCGATCGGTGTCAAGAGCAGGGTCTGCGTGGCCTGACCGACAGCGCCGAGTTCGTCGAACAGAACCGAACTGCTCATCCCGACTCCGTTCGGCTGCCAGACCGACATTGCCGACATCCCCATCCACTCACCGATCGGATCCCGGTGAAGGGTCACCGCCAGATCGGTGTTGACGAAGCTGACATCCAGGGCTTCGGCATTGCGACCGAAGGCATTGCCGCAATCGGCGAGCGGGCAGATGCGTTGGAACGCCGACATCGATTCGTCGGCGAGAAGCGGAACGGTGTGCATCCACACAGTCGTCGGACCAGGCGAGCGGTCCTCGCCCGGCGGATAGCGCAACTGCACGCCGTCCATGAATGCCGGCTTGCCATGACCCGTCTGCCTGATCGGGAATTCGCCGGGAATGCTGTCAGCGAGGATCGGCGTATCGAAGCGATCGCCGATCGTCGCCTCCCTCACCGGTCGATCGATGATGTGCGATCCGCGTCCATGGACGCGTGGGTTTCCGTCGAGGTCGACGATCGTCAACGATGTCGATGATGTGGCCCGACCTGTCCGCGTGACCTCGGCGATGATCCGGAACCCGGCCATCGGGATCGTCTTGCCGAGTTCGACCCACAAGCGCGTCAAACGCTGACCGGGTACAAGCCGTTCCGATGCCCGAGCAAGCATGCCGGTCGGAGGCCCTGCGTGACACGCATGTTCGTCCCACGGCCCGCGGGCGAAGTCGGTCCCGACGAAGACGTCGCCGTCAAGCGTCGGCGTCACCGTGAAAAAGCTGTCTCTCACGAAAGCGACGCTACGCCAGACCGCAATCCGCCCTCCGACCCGAACTGCTGTCGAGCGCAGGTCACCCGTCACGTCCGTCACGCGGCTGAAGGCGGCGACTGCGGCCCTGTGCCGAGCCACCGTGACGGTCAACCGAACGAAAGGGGTTTCCTGTTGGTAGACGATCGCCGCCGAGTCGGCAGGTGGAGGTTCCGACGTGCCGTCCCACGACACTAGTCGTCGCCGACGTACAGCGCCTTGAAGCCGGCCAGAGAAGTGGTCAGTCCATCAGGCCCATCCGAAACAGTCGAGGCGAGTCCTAGGAGGTTGGGTTCGCTCGTCCCGAGTGGCGCACCGGCTTCGTACATCCCCGAACCAGAGAGCCAGTCGACGAAGGCCCACGGTTGTCTTTCCGAGCCAAGGCGGGCAATGAACGCTGGATTGCCGTTGATAATCGCAACTGCGCCGTTCATCTGTGATCTGCGAAGGTCGAGATCCGCCTGTGACTTCGTCGTCCCATTCACCCCGTTGCTCGTCAACCCGAAGGCGAGGCGGAAGATCCGCCGATAGTTCTGCTGGTAGACGACATCGAAGTCGGCAGCGACGAGGCCCGGTGCCGCGCCGACGACCGGCCGTCGGCGTGCGACGCGCCGTTTGGTGGCGTCGGCATTCGTCGACATCGGCGTCTCTCCCATGCTGTTGGTGCTTCGCAGAGCGGCGTGCATGTCTACGCAGTCACCGTAACGCCTCACAAGGTTCCTGATTGCTCCAACGTCGACGTTGGCACCTCGGATCGTCCGACGAGCGACCTCAAACTCAAACCTCGCTCGCTGTCGTCAGAGCATTCGCCGATGACGTGTGTCGGCGTAGTCGTCGACCCAGGCGCGTCTGCTTCGCCATTGTCCGTCGTTCCCCTTCTGGGCGCGCAGGCGATTGCGGTTGGCCGCGATGCGCAGCGCCCCTTCACTGAGATTCGGCGTGGCGAGCGCCGCCAGCGGCACAAGTCGATTCGGGCCGGCGACGGCGGGAGCGATGAATCGGTACAGATTGTCGAGGACCGATCGCGCAAACAACTCGCCGAGCGGCCCCGGGTCGCCTCCATCAGCGGTGCGCAGTGCCGTGAGATAACGCGCTCGATCGCGCTTGTAGACGATGGCCGGCGCGTAGCCGAGTCGCACGAACACGAGATTGACGAGCAGCCGCCCGGTCCGTCCATTGCCATCGAGAAACGGGTGGATTCGTTCGAAGCGTTGATGCGCGGCGGCGATGGACTCGATCGGGTATTCGGTGTCAGCAACACGGGCGATGTCATCGATCCAGGTACGAGTTGCCGCCGGCACGTCGACCCATGATGGTGGCGTCATCCCGCCCGGAAACGGAGCGATGTCGTGCTCCCGGAAGTTGCCGGGGCTCTCGCGACCCGTCGCCTCGGGGTGCGGCTCGACGTCCCACGCTGGTCCGATTGCCATTCGGTGTACCTGTCGAAGCTCCGTCAGGGTCAGCAACGAACCGCTCGTCCAAGCTCCAGGGTCGAGTCCCTGGCCATAGACCCAGCGTGCGGCATCGGCGTAGCCGCGCACCTCGAGGTACTACTTTGCGGCCAACGATGACCGGGAAGTCAGAAGGTGGCGGTGACTTCGCCGACAGGGTGACCGTGGCCGAGGACGGGGACCCGCCACGCGGATTGGGCGTCCGAGACGTCGATGCCGATTGCCGCCAGCGCGGCCGCCATCACGACCGGTCTGGCGCGGTCGCCGCCGTCGGCAATTTTCAAGGCGACAGCCCGACCGTCCGGCAGTGCCGCAACGAACATCCCGTCTGCTCCGTCCTTGGCCATCAGCCCGGGAATCGTCTGCATGAACGTCGTGACGTCCCGGCCTGGCCCACCGACATTGAACGGGAACGTTGTCATCGCCTCGTAGACGCGGTGTTCGTCGGAGGGTGCTGGAGCGATGGCGATGTTGCGGAAGGCCTGCGCCATACCGACGAGCGGTAACACGTGTGCCGGCGCACCGCAGCCGTCGATGCCGATGTGAGCGATCTCGCGTACTGCCAACTCGGCGATCGTCTCGGTGATCCGGCGTTGCAGCGGATGCTCGACATCGAGGTAGGCCCCATCCTCGTATGCCCAGTCGTTGCACTTGCACGTAGTGACCATCGCAGCGTGTTTGCCGGAGCAATTCATCTGCAACGACGTCTTGCCGCCACCGTCCCTGACGATTGCCCGCATCGAGTCATCGTCGAGCGGATAGTCGGCGGTGTTGGCCAACGCACGCTCGTCGAGGTCAGCGCCGGCAAGGATCCGCAGGGCAAGAGCGAGGTGTGCCGGCGTTCCAGAGTGGCTGGCACATGCGAGCGCGAGCAGTTCCGGTGAAAGGTCGAGTCCGGCTCGCAACATTGCGACCGCCTGCATCGGCTTGTTCGACGACCGCCCGTAGACCGCCAGTTCCGGATCACCGAGCGCCAACTCGACCTCGCCCGCCGCGTCGAGGGCGACCAGCGCGCCGAAGTGGTACGACTCCTGATGATCCGAACGCGTGGTGATGGCGAGCAGTTCGAAGGAATCGCTGACAGGCATGTGGTGGTCTCCGGGTCGGTATGAAGAAGAAAGAGTTTGGGGCGGCGCAAGCTTCGTGCTCAGCGCAGCCGTGCCTGTTCGACGAAGGCATCGAACAGTCGCTGCTGGACAGGGTCGTCCATCGCTGTGTCCTCAGGGTGCCATTGCACGCCGACGACCCACCCACGTTCGAATTCGATCGACTCGGTGATCCCGTCTGCTGTCCTGGCGACGACCGTCAGCCCGTCACCGATGCGATCGAGCGCCTGATGATGGTACGAGTTGCCGATGATCTCGTTCGCAAGGTCCCCGCCGGGATCGAATGCCTTGGCAAGATGCGATCCCGCCTGGACCTCGACGACATGGGGAACACCTTCTGCTGCCGGACCGCCGGGCGGGCCGTGGTCGATCAGTCCTTCGATGTCCCCCAGATGCTGGATCAGTGAGCCGCCGAGGGCGACGTTGATCACCTGCATGCCTCGACACAGCGCAAGCGTCGGCAGTTCCAACTGCAACGAGGCCTGTGCGAGGGTCGTCTCGAACTCGTCGTTCTCGTCATTGACGGAATAGACGTGCGGGTGGGGGTCCTGGCCGTAGCGCGACGGGTTGACATCGGAGCCGCCCATCAACAGCAACCCATCGAACCGACGTAACAACGCAGCGGCCCCACCATGGCCGAACGGCTGCGGCGCGAGAACCGCCGGTTCGCCACCGCTACGAAGGATTGCGTCGAGGCAACGTCGCCCGGCAAAGGCGACGGCGTCCCTCGAAAGTTTGCCGCGGGCGCCAATTCGGCCGGCAACGGCGATCAGCGGCTTCATTGTTGTGACGATATCCGCCAGACTGGGAGCGATGAGCACCAGCGACCCCGAACCACCCGCACCGACGTCGCTGCCCAACGTCGACGAACCGAAGGCGATCACGGAGCTGCCACCACTGTCGGAACCCGACGATCTGCCGACAGACGCCGAGTTCGCTGCCGATGAGTCGCTCGCCGAAGGTGGGGCGTCGGACGAGGCGGTCGATGCAGTGGTCGAGGCGATGGACTTCGATGGTGAGGTGCCAGACGCTGCCGAGTACTACGGCTATGACGAGGTCTACCCTTGGGAGACCGACGACGAAGGGCCCCGAGTCCCACCGAAACGGCACAAGGGTGGCGGAGGAGTCATGCTCGGCGCAGCGATGCTCGGGCTCCGCGATGTGCTGTACGGCAGGCCGAAGGAGGATACGGCAATCGAGATCGAGGCGTCTGGCGATCCGCCGAACGTCGACCTCGACGGCATGGACATGGAGATCGATGAGCATCGTCGCGCCGTCGGCCCGCCGCTCGACGACATCAAGGCACGGGCTGTCCAGAACCGCCGCTCCCGACGGCGCCCCCCGACGAACTGATCCTCGACGAACTGCGCTGGAGCGTTTGTGCAGTTGAACGATGCCAGGTGGCAGTTGTGTAAACGCTCAGGGCTGGGAGGCGATGGCTGATTCGACGAGCGGGGCGAGGTCGCCTCTGATGGCGACCTCGACGCGGTCGAGACCGAGCCAGGCGGCCATCGAGCGCATCTCGACGGCCAGCGCTTCGGCGACATCCGTTCGAGGGATTCCGGGCTCGCCGAAGATCCCTTTTGCGAGGAGTGCGCCGTTCTGGCGGTCGGCTTTGAGGTCGACCCTGGCGACCAATTCGCCCCGGAACATGAACGGCAGCACGTAGTAGCCGTACTGTCGCTTCGGTTCCGGCACATAGATCTCGATGCGGTAGTGGAATCCGAACAGCCGCTCGTTGCGATCGCGGTTCCACACCAGCGAATCGAACGGTGACAACAGCGACGACGCCCTGACCCACCGGGGCAGGCGGTGGTCCGGATCGAGGTACGTCGGTTGTTTCCAACCGTCGACCTCGATCGGGATCAAGCGGCCTTCCTCGACGAGTTCGGCGATGAATGGCCGTGCCTTCGGAACGTTCTGGCGGTGGTAGTCGCACAGGTCGGCGACCGTGCCGACCCCGACCGACCTGATCGCCAATGCCAGCAATTCCTTACGTGACTCGGCGTCCGTCGGTGTCGGCCGGTCGAGGGCTGCGGCCGGTAGCACTCGATGGGTCACGTCATAGACACGGGCGAAATCACTGGCGCGTCGATGGGCGGTGATCTCGCCCGTGAGGAACAGGTATTCGAGAGCGACCTTGCCGTCGTCCCAATCCCACCATGTGCCCTTGGGGCCGACGCGTTCGGACACGTCGCCGGCGACGACGGGACCGGTCGTCTCGATGCGTCGCAGCAGCTCGGGAACGAAGTTCGGACGCCGCTCTCGCAGTTCCAGGAACCGCTTCCACCGAGGCTGCGTTTTGCTCAGCTCCATCTTGTACCGATGGAGGTAGTGGTGAGCAACGGGGACATGGGCCGCCTCGTGAGCCCAATACTCGAACAGTTCGCCTGCCGCCGTCGCTTCGGCGATCAGCGTGCGCCGATGCGGGCCGAGCCTGGCGAACAGGGGCAGTTCCTGGCTGCGAACGAGGACGTTGACGGAGTCGATCTGGATGAGACCGACGCGGTCGAACACCTTCCTCAGGTGCCGCCTGTCGATCTTGCCGGTCGGGCGCGGTTCGGCAAACCCTTGCGCCGCAAGCGCAATACGACGTGCCTCATCCAACGACAACGATTCCACAGTACGCACGACGATAGCGCCGGTGAGGCGCGCAGACGTTCGTCCTCAGTCTGCCGGCCCGAGGCAGCCGGTGACGAGGCGCCGCATGCCGGCATCGAAGGTGCGCTTTCGAGCGGCGGTTGTCGTTTCGAACGCCATCCCTGCGAGTTCCAACGAGACGTAGCCGTGTATGCCGGCCCACAGGTGGTTGGCGATCTCGAACGGTTCACCGTGTATCGAACCGACACGGATCGAATCGGCGACGGCAGTGACGAGCCCGTCGAAGGTCGCTCTGGCTTCGGAACGCGCCTCGGCCGACGGCTGGTAGTCGGGGACGGCGTGCCCGAACATCACGGCGTAGTGGGTCGGATTGGCCAACGCCCAGCGTCGATAGGCCGCACCGAGTCGGTCGACGCGAACGAGTGCCTCTGCGCCGCGCCCAGCGCGGTCGAGTGTCGCACCGAAGCGGCGAAAGCCGTCGAGGAAGATCGCCTCCACCAATCCGTTCTTGCCACCGAACCACGTATAGACGCCGGTTGTCGAGCAACCGGCGGCCGCAGCGACCGAGCGCACGGTGAGTGCTGTAGCACCCTGGCTGTCGATGATCGAGACGGCAGCCCGCAGTATAGTCGCGCGGGTGTCGGGGGTTTCGGCAGGAAACGGGCGAAACGTGTTCGTGCCGCTTGACTTTGTCGTCGCCATGTAACAAAGTTACACCGATAACTAAGTTACAGATGATACCGAGAATGGCAGTGAGCACTGCGCACGAGGAAGGGACTCGATGACCACCATCGACGTCGGTACGACCGGCAACACGTATCTCGAAGGAAACTATGCGCCGATCGCCGAGGAGGTCACGGCGTTCGACCTGCCGATCATCGGAGAACTCCCGGCGGAACTGAACGGCCGCTACCTACGCAACGGACCGAACCCGCTGTCGGTCGGGGATCCGTTGAAGCATCACTGGTTCGTCGGTGACGGCATGGTTCACGGGGTGCGCCTGCGTGACGGCGCTGCCGAGTGGTATCGGAACCGGTACGTCGGCAGCAGCCGGCTCAGCGAGTGTCGCGGTCAGCCGGACATTCCAGGGCGGAACTGGAATGGCGGCACGTCCGGGCCGAATACCAGTGTCGGCGGATTTGCGGGTACGACGTGGGCGATGGTCGAAGCGGGAGGCTGCCCAGTCGAGCTGACCTACGAGCTGGAGACCGTTGCCCGCAACGACTTCTTCGGCACGCTCCCCGGTGCGTTCACCGCTCACCCGAAGCTCGATCCCGACACCGGAGAGCTGCACGCAATGGTCTACGCGTTGCCGCAATGGCTCGACCACGTGCAATACATCGTCGTCGCGGCGAACGGCACGGTGCGCAAGACCGTCGACATTCCGATGCCGCTGACGACGATGCTCCACGACATGTCGCTGACGGCTCGCTACGCCGTGGTGTACGACTTCCCCTGCCGCCTTGACATCGAGATGGCGACGAACGGGAGCACGTTTCCGCTGCGCTGGCAGCCTGGTACAGGTTGCCGGCTCGGCCTACTGCCGCGAGACGGTGAAGCGGTCGACATCGTCTGGATCGACCTGCCGGAGTGCTACTCGTTCCATCCGATGAACGCCTACGACGCAGCAGACGGCTCGGTGGTGATCGATCTCTGCGTCTACGACCGCATGTTCGACACATTCCTCGTCGGCCCGTTCGAGGACGGTCTCTCGAGGTTGGAACGGTGGACGATCAACCCGACAAATCGCACCGTGAGCATCGACGTCGTTGACGAGCGGGCGAACGAATTCCCGCGTCACCGTGGCGAGCTGAGCGGTAAGCCCTACCGGTTCGGCTACACAGCAGGCGTGGACAGCTCGAACGCCGAATGGCCGACGCACAAGTTCGATCTGCAGACCGGTGAACGCACGACGTTCGATCACGGCCCTGGCCGTGGCGCTGGTGAACCCGTCTTCGTCGGCCGTCAGGCAGGCTCCGAGGAGGACGACGGGTGGCTGATCACGCTGGTCCACGACACCACCGACGACACCGCCGAGCTCGTCGTGATCGACGCTCAGGACTTCGACCGCGGCTACGTCGCCCGGGTGCCCCTGCCGCAGCGCGTGCCGTACGGTTTCCACGGCAACTGGGTCAGTGACAGAGCAGTACCGCCGACCCGCTGACCTCGCACAGCGCCACCGGTCCGCGAGCGACATCGCAGCCGCTAATTTCGGTGGATGCATGTAGCCGAGAACTCGTTCGACCCATCCAGAGTGGTCGCCGAACTGCGCGCGCTCGACGCCCGCACCGGCGGACCGGACGGGAGCAGGCGGTTGTGTTGGACGCCGGAGTGGCTCGAAGCTCGCACGCTGCTGCGCGAGAGTCTGGCGACATTGCCGGTCGAGGTCGACGAGGACGAAGCCGGCAATCTCTGGGCGGTGTTGCGCGGCACGTCGATCGACACGCTCGTCGTCGGCAGCCACCTCGACAGCGTGCCGAAGGGTGGCTGGCTCGACGGTGCCCTCGGTGTGATGGCCGGTCTCGAACTGCTCCGCTCGCTCGCTGACGAGGGCACGCCGCCGGTCACCGTTGCGCTCGTCGACTGGGCTGACGAGGAGGGCGCACGGTTCGGGCGCAGTCTCTTCGGATCTGCGGCGACCGTCGGCACCCTCGACCTCGAGGTGCTCCGTGAGTTGTCCGACAAGGAGGGGAACAAACTCGTGGACGTCGTCGGAGAGCACGGCATCACCCTGGAGAACCTCGATGCCGCTCGAACGCGGCTGGCGGATGTCAAGGCCTACGTCGAGGTGCACATCGAACAGGGTCCGATCCTCGAATCGATCGGCAAGGGCATCTGCACGGTGACCGGCACGAAAGGGATCGAGCGCGAGCGGTTGATCTTCAGGGGTCAGGCGGCGCACGCCGGCACGATGCCGATGCCGATGCGGCGAGACAGTTTCCGGGCCGCTTCACGGTTCGCCCTCGAGATCGCCGAGATCGCCAGGCGCCACGACGGTGTGACCACAGTCGGGTATGCCCAGTGCTGGCCGGGCGTGGTGACAGCAGTGCCAGGTGAAACACGCATCACCATGGACATGCGCCACATCGAAGCCGAAGCGCTTGCGGCGATGTTTGCCGATGCCCACGACGCAGCGGAAGCGGCAGCGGCTGCCGAGGGCTGCACGATCGAGTGGGAGCACATCTTCCGCATCCCGCCGATGCCGTTCCACCCCGCGCTGCTCGACGCCGCCCGCGAGAGCGTTGCCGAGGTCGAGGGTCACGACATCGAGTTGCCGAGTGGTGCGCTGCACGACGCCAGCGAAATGGCCAGAGCAGTGCCGACGGTGATGATCTTTTCGTCCTCGATCGACGGACTCAGCCACACGAAGGAGGAGAACACGCCGGACGAACACCTCGAAATGGCCGCCGATGCCTTCAACCGCACGAGCCGAAGAACGATCGGACTGATCGCCGCCGGTTCGCTCTGAGTCGAGCCGGGATCAAAGGCGCCACGGCGCCGGAGGTCCCTTCGAGGAATTCGGATGCTGCGGAGGTCGTGAGGGAGGGCTTGCCCGACCGAACAGTGCACTCCCGAGCCGGGATCAAAGGCGCCCTGGCGCCGGAGGTCCCGTGCGAGGAAATCAGTCAGTCGGCTTCGGTGACCGTCACGCTGTTGATCACGACGTCGGTTTTCGGGCGATCGCCGCGGGCGGTCTCGACGGAGTGCAGCGTTTCGACGACGTCGAGGCCTTTGATGACCTTGCCGAACAAGGAATAGGCGGGCGGCAGCCGAACGCCGTCCGGCCCGCTGATGATGAAGAACTGCGAGCCGTTGGTGTTCGGTCCGGCGTTGGCCATCGCCACCGAGCCGATCTCGTACTGGCCGGGCTTGGGCAGCTCGTCCTTGAACTTGTAGCCGGGGCCACCGCTACCGGTGCCCGTCGGGTCGCCACCCTGGGCCATGAAGTTCCGGATGATGCGGTGGAAGATGACACCGTCGTAGTAGCCGTAGCGAGCGAGAAAGACGAAGTTGTTCACCGTGTTCGGGGCCTTGACGGCATCGAGGGCGATGACGAGGTCGCCGACCGTCGTGCTGATCGTCGCGGTGTAACGCTTCGTCGGGTCGATACCGAATTCAGGGACGTCCTTGAACGCCTTCGTCTTGGGCGAGGATCCGTCGGCAGCGGGGAAAGGATGCGGCATGACGCGAACGCTACCGTGAAATCATGATCGTGTTGCCAGAAGGTATCGCGCCAGCCTGGACGGGGTATCGAACGCGTCCACGCCTCGGAAGACGTGCGTTCATGTACGCAGCCTGCGGAAATGAACTCTTGACCGAGCAGCAACGTACACACCAAGTACATTTGGTGTTTTGAGAGGAAAAAGATGAATCGTTCACGTTGGTCCATGGTGCCGGTTGCGGTGTTGAGTGCCGGGCTGTTTGCAGCCTGCAGCAGTAGCAGCACCTACACGAGTACGGCGACAACCAAGGCGGCCGGAGTCACAACGCCGGCTGCCGCAGTCACGACACCAGCTGCGGCGACGACGCCCGCGGCTGCGGCGACGACACCAGCTGCGGCGACGACGCCGGCGGCCGGAGCGACAACTGCAGCCGCCGGGGCAGCAACGACGGCAACGGCAGCGGGCGGCGGAGCGTCATCGCTCGACATCAAGAGCTTCGCCTTCAACCCGGCCAAATTGGCGGCCAAGGCCGGCACGGACATCGCCGTCAAGAACGAAGATTCCGCAGACCACACGGTCACCAGTGACGATGGCAAGGCCTTCAACGTTCCCGTCAGCGCCGGTGCAACAGCGACCATCAAGGGCGTCGCCGCCGGTACCTACACGTACCACTGCGCGATTCACCCTTCGATGAAGGGCACCCTCACCGTCGCCTGATTTCTTCAGCGACATCCGATGGTCGCCGGCGGGTTTGTGCAGTCACATCCACATTCGTGGGCGTGTTGCACGAACCCTGGACGACGTCGACGGAATGGTTCGACGACGTCGTCAGCCCCCGACCTGTTGGCTGTATTGGGCGATCAGGGCATCGGATTGCTTGGCGGCATCGGTCAATGATGTCTGCGGATCGGCACCGCCGAGGATCGCCGCCATTGCGGTTGCGACCAGCTTGCGGACCTCACGCTGGGGTCCGAGAGCCGGTCCGGCCGACGAAGGGATATTCGGTGTCGCCAGCAACTGATCGAAGGCGACGGCGAAGCGCGAGTCGTTGGCGTACGTCGTCTTGAGTGGATCCAATTCCGTCGAATCCTTGCGTGACGGCACGTAGCCCGTGTCCGCCGCCCACGTCGACTGGCTCTGGGCGTTCGTCAGGAACTGGATGTAGTCCCACGCCGCTGCGGCCTTGGCATCGTTCTTGTGATCGACGATCCACAGCGACGCGCCGCCGACGTTGACGCCGGGTTGCGCCGCTGGTCCCGGCATCGGTCCGATACCGATGTCGTCGACCGTCAGACCGGGGAACGTTCCGGCTTTGAGGATCGTCAGTACCTGGGCGAGTCCTGCACTCGTATTGATCGACATCGCCGCCGGCTGCGTCTTGTCCGCCATCTTCAACAGCGTGTCCTGACCGCTGTCGTTCGCACCGACGTTGACGGCGAGCTTGCTCGACACCATCGACTGCAGATACGTCATCAACGCGACGCCGGTGGCATCGTCGATGTTGACCTTCGTCGCCGGGGCCGAACGCCCGTTCTGGTTATCAGCATAGAAATCGCCGGACTTGGCGAACCACTGCTCGGTGTACCAACCGCCGCCGGAATCGAAGCCGGTATCGAACGCAACACCATATGTCGAGGCCTTGGCTTCGACGATCTTCTTGCTGTCCGCCTGCAATTCCTCGAGCGTCGCCGGCGGCTTGTTCGGGTCGAGCCCGGCAGCGGTGAACGCCTTCCTGTTGTAGTAGAGGACCGGGTTGGAGACGTTGAAGGGCATCGACCACAGCACGCCGCCAGCTGCATACTCGGCGAGTGTTGCCGGCACGTAGGGCGACTTGTCGAACTTCGACGATGTCGCACAGGCGTCGATCGGGACGACGGACTTGGTGTCCTTGATCTGCGTGAAAGCGTATTCCGGCGTCATCACGATGTCGGGGCGGCCGTCCTGGTTGGCCTGCAGGTAACCGTCGATCGCCGTCTCGTAGGCGTTCTGCTCCTGGATGATGACATGCACTTTCGCCTGACTGGTGTTGTACAGATCTGTCAGCTTCTTCAACGATCCCTGCAGTTGCGTACTGCCGAGCGCGTCCCAGTAGGTGATATTCACAGTGCCGGTCGCTGCGGCGAGCGCAGTGGTATCGCATTTTGGCAGATTTGCCAGCGGTGTACTGGTGGTCGTGCTCGGAGCAACGGTGGGCGCCGGGGTCGTCGTAGCAGCAGTGCCCGGGGCTGCTGTGGTCGCAGCGGTACCCGCAGTGGCACCCGATGACGGTGTCGCCGTTGTCCCGGTGGCGGCCGCCGTGGTGGCTGCGGCCGTCGTGACGATCGGTGCCTTCGTGTCCTTGTTGCCGGCGTCGGTGATGCTCTTGCTGCCGCTGCTACAGGCGGCGGCAACGAGCGCCATCGAGCCGGCGAGCATCACGAACCGCCGGTGGCCGGCGCTGCGCTTGGCGGCAACGTATCGAATGTGCGGTGTTGGGTTCATCCCTTGACAGCTCCTGCAGTCAGGCCACGGATCAGTTGGCGTTGGAAAACGATCAATACGGCGAAAATCGGTACGGCGGCGATGACGGTGCCGGCCATCACCAGGTTCGGGGAGTCGAGCCGTGACGAGGCCAGCACCTTCAGCCCGCTCTGTACGGTGCGATAGTCGTTCGTCTTCGTGACGAGGACCGGCCACAGATACTGGTTCCACGTCCCGAGGAAGCAGAACAGGCCGAGCGCGCCGAGCGACGGGCGCACGAGCGGCACTGCGACCTCCTTCATGAAGCCCCAATGTCCGATGCCGTCCATCTCCGCCGCCTCGTGCAGTTCCTTGGGAATCTGCAGGAACACCTGGCGCAGCAGGAATGTGCCGAATGCCGTCGCCAGGAACGGGATCGTCAGTGCCCTGAAACTGTCGATCCAGTTCAGCGACTGGATCGTGCGGAAGTTCGTCACATAGATCGCCTCGGCAGGAACGAGCAGTGTCGCCAGGAAGATCGAGAAGACGATCATCCGGCCGGGGAACTGCAAGAAGGCAAAGGCGTATGCCGACAGTACCGAGGTGATGATCTGGGCGACGACGACGATCAGACAGACGATCGCCGAGTTCAGCATGTACTTGCCGAGATGTCCGCCCGTCCATGCCTCTTTGATGACGCTGAACGTCGGTGACTCCGGCAGCAGGGGATGGCGCAGGGCGATGGAGCCGGGCTTGAACGCAGCAACCAGCGTCGTGTAGATCGGGAAGAGGATCACGGCGGCGATGATCGCGAGGATTGTGTAGCGGCCGGCCCTACGCCAGAAACCGTTGACCCGGTCGATGGCGGCGACGTCAGTTGCCATATTCCACCCGCTTGCCGAATCCGCGGAATTGCGCCGCCGAGAGGATCAGCAAGATGACGAACAGCAAGATGGCGATCGTCGATTTCAAGCCGTCGTCACCGCCGATCGAGGTGCCGGTGCCGTATGCCAGGTACGTGACCGTGGTGGTGGAGAATTGCGGCTTCGGGCCGCCACCCGTCAGCAGGTCGAACTCCCCGTATGCCTGGAACGCTCTGCTGGTGAGCACGACACTCGAGAACAGCAGCACCGGCGAGAGCAACGGCAACGTCACATTCGTGAATCGGCGGAAACCTCCGGCTCCGTCGACGAAGGCGCTCTCGTACAGGTCTCGCGGTATCGACTGCAGGCCGGCGGTCACCAGTACGAACGTGAAACCGAGGTTCGCCCAGACGCTCGACGCCGCGGCTGCCGACAGCGCCGTCCCGGAGTCCTGGAGCAGTCCCGGATTCTTGATCACCGGGAACAGTTTGACGAGGAACGGAACGTTCGTCAGTACGCCGATCGACGGCTGTAGCAGGAACAGCCACATCAACGAGGCAACGGCGACGGAGGTGGCGATCGTCGAGGTGAAGACGGTTCGGAAGAAGCCGATACCGCGGATGGCCTTGTCGGCGAGTACGGCCAGTACAACGCCGAGGAACAGGCCGACGGGGACGGTCAGCAGCACGAACTTGACGGTGACCACCAACGCGTTCTGGAACTGGCTTGACTGCAGGACATCGAGATATTGCCCCCAACCGGATGATCTGCAGACCTTCGTCACCGCGTTGCACCGCTGCTGCCCCATCCAAACCGCACGACCGAGCGGGTAGAGCACGAAGGCGCTGAGGATCGCCAATGAAGGCAGCAGCATCATCGCCGCCGTGCCGAGGTCGCGCCGTTTGCGGCTGTTCATTCTGTATCGACTCTCATTCGGTGTCGACCCGCATGCCGGTGTCCGGATCGAAGTGATGCCGCCGATGGGCCCACGCTTGGAGATGGACGACATCGCCATCCTGCGGCAGGTTGTCGTCGTCGGCCGGCCGGCGGACGATCACCTTCGTACCGTTCGACAGCGCACAGACGACGTGGATCTCGTGGCCGAGTTGCTCCACCAGCACGACGGTTGCCTCGACACCACCGTCTGCGGCGATCGTCAGGTGTTCTGGTCGGACACCGACGAGCATCGCGCCAGGTTCGAGGCTGCCTGCGGGGAAGATGTTCATCGGCGGAGTTCCGAGGAATGTTGCCACGAACGTCGTCGCCGGCTTGGCGTAGACCTCCTGCGGTGTGCCGATCTGTTGCAGGACGCCCTTGGACATCACGGCGATGCGCGAGCCCATCGTCATCGCCTCGACCTGGTCGTGGGTGACATAGACGAACGTCGTCTTCAGGCGCTGGTGCAGGGCGACGAGTTCTGCGCGGGTCTCCCCGCGCAGTTTTGCATCGAGGTTCGACAACGGTTCGTCCATACAGAACACGGCTGGTTGACGGACGATCGCTCTGGCGAGGGCGACGCGCTGGCGTTGACCGCCTGACAACTGACCGGGTTTGCGCTTGAGATAGTCGGTCAGTTCCAGGAGTTCAGCTGCGTCCTTGGCCTGCTTGGCACGATCGGCGACCGACACGCCACGAACCTTGAGCGGGAACTCGATGTTCGCCTGCACCGTCTTGTGCGGATAGAGCGCGTAGCTCTGAAAGACCATCGCCACATCGCGTTCCTTCGGCAGCAGGTCGTTGACGCGATGGGTGCCGATGAGCACGTCACCGGACGTCGGATCCTCCAACCCGGCGATCATTCGCAGCAGCGTCGACTTGCCGCAGCCGGATGGTCCGAGCAGCACCATGAACTCGCCGTCTGCGACGTCGATCGACACATTGTCGACCGCGATCGTGTCGCCGAACTTCTTGGTGATCGACGCCAACGTCACAGATGCCACGTCTGCACAGTACTCATCAACGATGAACGGGAGAAGACCAACGGTGAACCGCAGGTGAACGGCGCATCGCCGGCTCCCGGGTCACCGAATGTCTGCTCGGGAGCCGACAATCGGTGACACCGGCCGGAATTCATCTGCTCGATCGGACGAAGTCCGGCAATGCGGTGGCGGCGCTACGGTTGGCGACTGGTATGTCGTATGTCGAACCCACTCCTGAGCTGATCGCGCCCGCTGATCCCGTCGAGCTCGACGTCACCGGCGTGTCCGAGATGCCCGTCGCCGGAACCGCCACGGCCGCGTCAGTGGGGCGGCCGGCACCCGAATCGATACCCGTCGATCTGGAGCCGATCGCCATCGACCTGGCAGACGCCGAGGCCGCGCTCGGTCGCCTCGATGCCGGAACGTACTGGACGTCGGAGATTTCCGGGGTGGAGTTGCCAGACGAACTGCTCGCCGCCAGTCCCGCCACGAGGCGACTTCCGGGCGAGTGAGCACTCACCAGCGGGTCACTCGCGGCGCGACGGTCTGGAAGATTGCCGCTCGAAACGGGGTCCGCTATTCGGTGAGCCGTGTGCGGCGGCTCGGTCGGAGCGAGCAGCGCAAAGCCACCCTCGACGAGCGCTTCGCTGTCGAGGCGGCGACGGGAATCGCCAAGCAACTCGGTCAGATGAAAGGGGTGATGATGAAGACCGGGCAGCTGCTCGGGTTCATCATCGAAAGCCTGCCGCCGGACGCTCAGGCTGCACTTGCGGTCCTGCAGGCGGACGCTCCGCCACTACCTGCAGGCGTGGCCTCGGCTGTGGTGCGGCGAGAACTCGGGGCAGCCCCGGAGGAGATCTTCGCCGAATGGGATGAGGTGCCGGTTGCCGCCGCTTCGATCGGGCAGGTCCATCGCGCCGTCACCCGTTCCGGACTGCAGGTCGCAGTCAAGGTGCAGTATCCCGGCATCGCCGACACGTTGCACGCCGACCTCGCCAACGCCGAGATGTTGTATGCGATGTTCTCGATGTTCGCGCTCAAGGGCCTCGACGCCAAGGGGCTCGTCGACGAGCTGCGCGCTCGCATGAGCGAGGAGCTGGACTATCGCCTTGAGGCGACCAATCAGGCGGCTTTCGTCGAGGCCTATGCCGGGCACCCGTTCTTTCATGTGCCGGCTGTACTGGCGGAATTCTCGACCGAACGGATACTCACGACCGCCTGGGTCGACGGATTCACGTGGGCGGCGTTCGTCGAACAGGCTGACCGGCCGGCGATGAATCGGGCTGGTGAGATCATCTGGCGGTTCGCCCAGGGCTCGGTCCACGAACTCGGTATCTTCAACGGTGACCCGCATCCTGGCAACTATCGGTTCGACTCCGACGGCACTGTGACCTTCCTCGATTTCGGGCTCGTCAAGCGCTGGTCGCCCGGCGAGTGGGAACGGTTGTCACCGTGCCTCGACGCAGTCATGGAGCGCGATCACGTCGGGCTGATCCGGGCGATGGAGCACGTCGGATTCCTCACACCGGACAGCGGCCTCGACATCGACGCTGTCGCCGATTACGTCTCTGCGCCGTATCTTCCCTACCTGACCGACCGTTTCACGTTCACCCGCCAGTTCATGAAGGACACCATCGCCACGATTTCCGACCTGCGGGGGCCAGCGAAACAGGTCGTCGAACAGCTCAACCTGCCACCGAGTTTCGTCATCCTCGATCGGCTCGTGTGGGGTGTCAGCGCGCTACTCGGCAAGCTCGAGGTCGAAGGTCCTTGGAGAGCGATGCTCGACGAGTACCGGCACGGCGGTCCGCCTTCGACGCCGCTCGGCGAGCAGCACGCCGCCTGGCGTCTCGCCAATCCGAAAGCTCCGTGACGCCTGTTCAACGCTTCGACGACTATGTGAGGACGACGACCTTGTAGCCGAGCGGGATGTTGTTGAAGATCCAAGCAGCATGGTCCATCGTCATGCGCACGCAGCCACCGCTCTGCCAGGTACCGAGTTGCGACTCTGTCTGCATCGGCTGGCCGCCCCTGACTGGGATGGCGTGGAAGTCGAGCGTGTTCTTCTTGTTCGGCGAAATCGCGAAGCGCGTCGCGTATTCCATCGAGATGTCCTCGTGGCCGAGGATGCCGTGTGTGTAGCGAGCCTTGCTCATCGTGTGGTACGTACCGGGGTACGGCACGCCGTCGCGGCCGGAAACGAGCCAACTGTTGACGATCGATCCGTCAGCGGCGACGATCCAGAGCATGTTGGCGGCATTGGCGACGACGATGCGTTGGCCCGTACCGGAATTGTCGGGCACCGCGTTCAGCGAATATTGCGGCAGTGGCGTGGTCGTTTCCGCAGGTGCAGCGATTGCCGGCGTCGTCGTTGCCGGGTCTGCAACGGCAGCTGCGTCGCCATCTGCAGGTGCGAGATTGCTGGCCGCGGCAGCCGCGTCGGGACCGGCACCCTGCGCCGAGAGCTGCGCACTGTCGTCGATCACCGAGACCGCAGTGCTATGGCGGCTGTTGGCGGCCACTCCGATGACGATCACAGCCGTTGCCAAGATCAGGATCATCAGGTGGGCAAGGCCTGAGGTACGACGACGCATGCCCTTCGATGTTATCTCACCGCGAGACACACGAGGAAATAGCCACTTCAGCGTCATTTCAGGTGGTCGACTGCGACGCCAGCGTGGGCCGTGGCGGTTCCCGGCTGGCTACGCTTCGTCGAGATACCAATCGCAATGTTCGGGGACTTCGATGGCTGATCCATACAAACCAAGGGCACCGTTTGCGCCATGGGACCGGCGAGATCTTCCAGGCCTGTTCGATGTCGAAGAAACTGCACGTCGAGTCGGCAACTACAAATGGGCGGAGATGAAACTGTTCGAGGCGCTCGGCGGATGGGTTGCCACCGTGCCGGAACTCGACGTCAAGATGCGACTCGGTACTCACTGCTACAAGCACGCATGGCACGCCGAACTGTGGCACAAACGGTTGCCGGAGTTGCGCGAAATGAATCCCGATCGCCTGACGGTTCCGGCGAACGATGCATTCGTCGCCTTCGTCGAAGGCGTCACCGAACCGGAAGCACCCGGGCTGACGATCGAAAAACTCGTCGGCGTGTACCGCGTCTTCCTGCCGCATCTCGTTGGTGCCTACACCTTCCACCTCAACGCGACCAGCGAGATCACGGATGCTCCGACGATCCGTTCACTCAAGTTCATCCTCCAAGACGACATGGAGGACTGGCGAGAGGGTGAAATGCTCATCCAGTCGTTGATCGAAACACCAGAAGAAGTCGACAGGGCCGCTGCCCATCAGGCGCGACTCGAAAAGCTCATCGTTGCCGCCGGCGGAGTCGCCGGGCCGGGTTCCATCGGCCGCCAGCCGGCGTCGGTGTAGGCCGGGCCCATGCGCACCTTCTTGCCGGTCGAGGATCTTGCTCGTGACGATCGATTCGTTCGATACACCATGCGTGAGCGGATGGCGGACAAACGAGCGTCGGCGAGGATCGACGCCAAGGAGCGCAGCAAGACCTCGAACCGCATCACACCTGATCGCCGCGACGGCGCCGATGCTGCTCGGGGGTTGATGCACGGCATCCTCGTCGGTGAGATCCAGGCGCTCGAGGGTGCAGGCCGCACATGCCACGACTTCCGGGTCACCGGTATCGCCGAGCGCGGACCGCTCGCCACCCAACCGATCGCCGATGCAGCACCAGCTGCGGAGGTGCCGTTCGCTTTGAAACTGGACATGGCCCGACAGGCGTGGGACGAGGCGCGCCATGTCGAGATCAGCGTCAAGCTCGCCGAGTGGATGGGTTCTGACATCGGTTCCGTCGCCGAGAACACCGTGTTGTTCGAAGCAGCATGTTCAACCGATCCCGTTCTGCGACTCGCCGGAGTCAACAGAGCGCTCGAGGGCTTGGCGATCGACGTCTTCACGACGATGAAGGAGTTCGGGGAACTCGCACAGGATCCCTATCTCGCATTCTGCGAGGACTGGATGCTCGCCGACGAGGTCACCCATGTGAAGATGGGCTCCGATTGGCTCCGCAGTCTGACCGCCAACGATCCTGCACGGCGTGAGCGTGCGCTCGAATTTCAGCGGGTCGTCGACAAGATGTTCTCCTTCGGTGGGACACGCTCCGACTCGATGGACTCGCCGATCGGCCTCGCCCGCAGGTTCCGTGAGCTTGCCGGTTTCACCGACGACGAGGTCGCCGACATTGCCGAGGTATCGCTCCAGGCGCTGAACGAACGCAAGCAGAGCATCCGGGCCGCCCGCCAGAGCAGCGCACACAGTACCGCCGGCATCGAACCAGCCGGGTTCGAACCAGCCGGCATCGAACCAGCGGAGACGGCGTGACTGTTTCCGTCGAGCCGCAGACATTCCACTACGTTCTGTTCGAAGCAGCGGCAATCGGGGATGTCGCTGCGATCGTCCTCGAACAGTTGGCGATGACCGAACACGATGTGCATATCGCTGTTGACGAGACGACGCCGGTGTCGAGAGTGCGTGTCGAGATGGGTGACCCGATCGTCGTCCGCGCCGAGAGCGGAGCGTTCGAAAATGCCCGCAGGCCGCGACAGCTGAGTCAGCAGAACACGGCGTTGAACCTCGGCCGGATGCTGCTGCGGGTCCGCGATCGGACGGACGGCAGTTTCGGGGAAGCTCCGCCAGACGACACGATGACGCTCGCCCACGTCGCTGCGTGGGACGCGTACATCGTCGGCCGGCTCGAACGCTCCGGCCAGACGATCAACCGCCAGCGGTTCCTGTACAACTTCCGCAATCGGCACGGCTTCACCGATACCGGCGATGCAGCGTTCGAGCAACTGTGGTCTGCCGATCGCCTGACGTGGAACGAGTTGGCGTCGATCTCGGCGATGGCCCTCGCCGCCAGGCTGTAGGGCCTGCTACTGCATGACGGTTTTGGTGCCCCATGCGTCGTTCGGGTCGGTGACGACGTAGGTGCCGGACACCTTGTCCCAGATGTTCTGGTTGCGCTTGTCCCAGAACGGCATGAACAGCAGGATGCCCAGGGTGATCGGAATGGCGATCGCAGCGACGAAACTGGCGACGAGGCCGCGCATCAAGAACATCTTCCCGAAGCCCACCGGCTTGAGGGTTGTGGCATCGATGACACGGACGCCGAGGATCTTCTTCGCAGGTGTCTGACCGTGACTCGACAGGATCGCCGCCCAGATGATCCAGCCGATGTAGAGCGTGACGACCATCAGCACGCTTTCCAGCAGATACGACCCGAAGCGCAGACCAGCGCCAGCGGGCGATACGCCTGCAGGAAGTCCACCTGACTGCCCGAACTGTTGGGGTGACACGTAGCCGGGCGGGACCTGGCCGTATGCCGGCGGTGCCTGACCGTATGGCTGTTGCTGCTGAGCGTATGCCGCCGGCATCGGGTGTTGCTGGGGATACGGCGCCGGTGGGGGAGTGAACGAAGGTGGTGGGGGTGGCGTGGTGTTGGACATAGGAAAGAAACCTCATTCCCGCTCGAAGTGGTGCGCCGACCGTACACCGTTTGTGCGACCCGCTGTGTCACCGCTGATGAATCGTGAATCAGTGCGGCGCCCGGCCGGCTTCGTCGGGGTTCTCGCCCTCGGCGATGCCTGGATCGACGGCTCCGTCATGCTCGTCACGGTCGGCCCATTCGAGCAACGGAGTGATCGAAAAGACTGCGTCGTCGATGCCGGCATGAAGGTCGCCGAGGTCAGCGAAGCGTTTCGGGACCGTCTTGATGTTGAGTTCGGCGGCGATGACATCGTCGACCTCGTCCCAACGGATCGGCGTCGACACCCTGGCGTCGGGGAATCCGCGAACCGAGTAGGCGCTGGCCATCGTGTGGTCTCTGGCGTTCTGGTTGTAGTCGACGAACAGCGACGTCGGGTCGCGGTCCTTGCGCCACCACGTCGTCGTCACCTCGGCCGGCGCGCGCCGCTCGACCTCTCGCGCGAACGCCAGTGCGGCCCGGCGCACGTCGGTGAACCCGTATGCCGGCTCGATGCGCACATAGATGTGCATGCCCTTGCCGCCCGATGTCTTCGGCCAGCCGATCGCCCCGAGTTCGTCGAGCACTTGATGGGCAACGTGGGCGACGCGGCGAACAGTGTCGAATGGGCACTCCTCCATCGGGTCGAGGTCGATCCGCCATTCGTCGGGCAGTTCGGTGTCTGCGCGCCGCGAGTTCCACGGATGGAACTCGACGGTCGACATCTGCACCGCCCAGATCACCTCGGCCAATTCGGTGACGCACAGCTCATCGGCGTAGCGCTTGTACCTCGGGAAGAAGACGCGAACGGTCTCGAGCCACGGTGGAGCGCCCGCCGGCACACGCTTCTGGTGCACCTTGTCGCCGGACAGACCCGTCGGGAAGCGGTGCATCATGCAGGGTCGCTCGCGTAGCGCGTTGACGATTCCGGGCCCGACGCTGAGGTAGTAGTTGACGAGATCGAGCTTCGTCAGCCCGAGTAGCGGGAAGTAGATGCGATCCGGGTTGGTGACGCGAACGGTGCGCGTCCCGACGGCGACTTCGATGGCTGGGCTCTTCGAAGGTGCCATACCGTCAACCGTAACGCGCCCCACCAATTCGAAACTGAGTCCACCTACCCCCCACTTTTGGCGGCAAACGGTCCGGAGAAGTCGTTTCGTCGCTCAGTCGAGGGTGGCGAGGAAGCCGAGCAGCGCGCGGTTGAAGGCCTCAGGATCCTCCTGCTGTGTCCAGTGGCCGATCCCGGGAATGACCGTTGCCCCGCGGAAATCGGGCAGCACGCCCTGCATCCGTTCGATACCCGTCGGGTCCATCAGGTTGACCATGTCGTTGCTGCCGCCGATGAAGTAGACGGGCATCGTCAACCGCTCGACCGGTAGATCCTTGACGAGGTGATAGTTGGCGTCGAGGTTGCGGTAGTAGCTCACCGGACCGAAGAAGCCGGAGGTGGTGAAGTCGTCGACGTAGCGCTGCAGGTCTGCCTCGGTGAGCCATGACCACGGCAGCGGTGGGGCCTCGACCATCTGTGTCAGTACGCCTGTGCCTTCCATCGGAGGCAGGCCGCCTTCGGAGCTTGGCCGTTCCGGACCGCCGGATGCGTTCCACAGGAACTTGGCCATCGAGTCACGAACGTCGGCTTCGAGTTCGGCCTCCGGCGGGCCGACCTGTTGGAAGTACAGCATGTAGAAGAAGCGGTCGGTGTACAGCATCTTGAACAGGTCGGTCGGCGGTGCCGGCCACTGCACGAGCGGCACGCTGACGCCGACGACCGCCCGCAACCGTTCGGGGTGAAGTCTGGCGAGATCCCAGGTGATCAACGCACCCCAGTCGTGGCCGACAAGGATCGCCCGTTCCTGGCCTGCGGCGTCGATCAGACCGAGGAGGTCGTCGCCGAGGTTTTCTACGCCGTAGAACTCGATGTCCTTCGGGTTCGGCGAGCGGCCGTAGCCGCGTTGGTACGGGGCGATGACGTGGTAGCCCGCATCGGCGAGTACGGGCAGTTGGTGACGCCACGACCACGCGCCCTCCGGGAATCCGTGTGAGAGCAGCACCAGCGGCGCCGCTGGGTCTCCGGCTTCGAGTACCTGCAGATCGACGCCGTTGACATGCGCCGTGCGTTCTGTGATGTCCGTCATCGCATCAGTGTGTCCGAGCTGGCGGGTCGGCAGCGAGTCGTCGGTGTACCAGCGACGAAACTGCCGTTGCGGTTGCGGGTTAGCGACGCTGCAGCTTGGAGAGCAGACGCAACAGTTCGAGGTACAGCCACACCAGCGTGACGACGAGCCCGAGTGCACAGACCCATTCCATCTGCTTGGGCAGCTGCCGGGCGACGCCGCGCTCGATCACATCGAAGTCGAGTGCCAGGTTCGAAGCGGCGATGATCACCGCAAAGATGCTGAAGCCGATGCTCAGCAGCGACGACGAGTTGAGGAACGACTGTCCACCGGCGAAGATGCCGATGACGAACGACACGAGGTAGAACAGCGCAATCCCCATGGTGGCACCGATGACGATGCGGCGGAAGCGATCGGTGACCTTGATGATGCCGGTGCGGTAGAGGAACAGCATCACGGCAAAGACGGCGACGGTTGCGCCGACGGCCTTGGTGACGATGCCGCCCTGGTAGGTGTTGTAGGCCTTGGAGATCGCCCCGACGAAGTAGCCCTCGGCGAGTGCATAGACCGGCGCAAGGATTCTTGCGTACTTCGGCTTGACGTAGCAGCCGATCACGCAGGCGAGGCCGACGAAGATGCCGACGAAGGCGATGACCGGGAACTTGACCTGCCCGACGGCGTTCGCCTTGGTGGCAAGCCATCCGAAGGTTGCGGATACGAGCAGCAACGCCAACAGGACGAGCGTGGCCGAGATCGTGCCGTTGACCGTCATCGCACCCTCCGGTGCCTTCGGCGGGTCCCAGGGACTGATCGTGTCGTTCGGCTGCGTCGGGCCGCCATAGATATTCTTGTGAGCGCCCCGCGGGGCAGCCCAACCGGCGCGTTCGACAGACTGGTCGAGTGCCTTGTCGCTGAGCAGTGGGTTAGCCATCCGGCCGTCTCCTTTCAAGAGATCTGCAGCCGACGATATACCTCGATCCTGAGAATTCGCCTGCAAGGCCCGCCCGGTGGTGCAGCGGACCGATGCCTCTTCGCCTATGCAAGGTCGTGGGCGCTCGGACCATCCCAGAGATCGATCTGGGGCATGCTGACCAGCACGCCGTCGCAGGCGCTGGCCATTTCCAGCATGCCGTCGGAGTCGAAGTGGGCACGTTGGGCGTCGGGTGAATCCCATTTCTCGATGACCAGATAGCGCCCCGGATGCGTACAGGACGAACACAGATCGACGTTGCGGCAACCGCCTTGCATGCGGGTCATGACGACGTACTTGGAGAGGATCGCCAACATTGCCGTGGGATCTGCTGCGTCGAATTGCAACGTCACGATCGTCAATTCGATGTCGTTCATGTCGCTGATGAGCTCCGCCAAGAGAAAAATGCGAAAACTGCGCGCCGGGTGGGAGCACTGGACCTCCTCGGTATCGTAGCCACAAGTCCCACCCCGCCGAGTATCATCCCGGCGATCAATGCATCGAGGTAGCCAGTGGCCAAAGATCGTGTCGAGCGGGACGAAGAGGATCTCGTCCGTCTCTATCTGTCTGACATTGGCCAGTACGCGTTGCTCACCAAGGACGACGAGGTCCGCCTCGCCAAGGCGATCGAGGCCGGTAAGACCGCGGCTTCGGAAATGGAACGACTCGGCAAGGAAGTGACGCCCGCCAAGAAGCGCGAATTGCGCCGCCTCGCTCGTGCCGGAGAAGACGCCGAACGCGGATTCGTGCAGTCGAACTTGCGCCTCGTGGTGTCGATCGCCAAGAAGTACCAGGCGTCCGGTCTGCCGCTGCTCGACCTCATCCAGGAGGGCAACCTCGGATTGATGCATGCTGTCGAGAAGTTCGACTGGCGTAAAGGTTTCAAGTTCTCGACCTATGCAACATGGTGGATTCGCCAGGCGATCACCCGTGGCATCGCCAACACTGGTCGCACGATCCGGCTCCCGGTGCATGCCGGCGACACGCTCGCACGGCTGCAGAAAGCCCGCGCCCGGCTCGAGTTGAAGTACGGGCGTCCGGCGACGCTCGCCGAGTTGGCGCGTGAAGTCGAGATGCCGGAGGACAAGGTGACCGAAGCGTTGCGCTTCGCCGCCGAACCGCTGTCGTTGTCGGAACCGCTTCGCGAAGATGGCGATGCCGAACTCGGCGATGTCGTCGAGGATCGCTCGGCAGAATCGCCGTTCGAAGTTGCGGCCACGGCGTTGCTTCCGGAGGAAATCGCCCGTTTGCTGGCGCCGCTCGACGAACGCGAGCGCGAGATTCTCAAGTTGCGTTTCGGTCTCGACCGCGGTGAACCGCGCACGCTCGAAGAGGTGGGAGAGCATTTCAACCTCACCCGCGAGCGCATCCGCCAGATCGAGGCGCGTGCGATGAGCAAGTTGCGTCATCCGTCCAGCGACACCGGAGCCCGCGACCTGCTGGCCGTCTGAACCCGGATGCTGCGGCCGCCTCGGTCGTAACCAGAACTACTTGGCGATATGCGGTTCGGCGCGCGCCAGGGCGATGTCGAGTGCTTTCTTCAACCGTGTGCTGTCGCCGCTGGCCATCAGGTCGAGCGTCAGGCCGGTGAATGTCGCTTTGATGATCGAGGCTTCCATCGCTGCGACGCGCTGCGACGCTCCTTCTGCGAGCAGGCGTTGTTCGATGCGGTTGCGCCACAGCCCGATCTGCTGCTCGCGGACATCGAAGGTGATGCCGGTGACGGTGGCATCGAGTGTCGCTGCCTCGAGCCCGAGTCGCACGAGTGCAAGGTTCGCCGGTGCCTCGCACATCCAGTCGAACCACGCACGCAGGACGTCGGCGTTGAGCATGTCCGGCGTGTCGGCGAACCACTTCGCTTCGATCTCCGCCTGCTGCTCGATCGCCCGTTCGAGCGCAGCGGTGATCAACTCGTCCTTCGTGCCGAAGTGATGGAACAGGCGATTGGTGCTCATCCCGAGTGCTGCAGCCATCGGCCGCAACGACAGCATGCCGATTCCGTGCTCGCTGAGATATCCGACGACCTGATCGAGCAGCGTTTGCTTGAGAACCGGATCCGCAGTACGTGCCACGGCTGAGAATGTAGCCGAGACAATCGTTACGTCAATACAACGTCGCTGCTCAGGCGAAGGTGGCCTGCCCGGTGAGTGTCTTGGCGAGGACGGCTTCGTCGAGTTCGATGCCGAGGCCGGGACGCTCGGACAATCTGATCCAGCCGTCGCCGTCCACTTCGATCGTTTCCGTGAGGATGTAGTCGCGGCGGGCCGTCGTCCACTCCGGTGGGTCGAAGGGGAACTCGATGAACGGAGTGCCGACGGTGCCGGCGGTGAGTTGGAGGTTGGCCATCACCCCGATGCCGTTGCCCCACGTATGTGGCGTGAAGATCTTGCCGGCGGCGTCGACCTCGGCGGCGAGGTGGCGTAGGCCGGAGATGCCCATCGAACAGACGCAGTCCGGCTGGAAGATGTCGAAGCAACCTCGCTGCAACAGTTCGCGGAACTCGTACGGTTCCCGCGTCAACTCACCGCCGGCGATCTTCATCGTGACTCGACTGCGGAGTTCCGTCATGCCCTCGTAGTCTCCCCGGTGCAACGGCTCCTCCATCCAGTAGACCTGCTCGGCCTGCAGTTGCATGGCGACGTCGGTCGCATGGTCGACGGTCCACGGCTGCTGTGTGTCCCACGGCATCCGCCAACCCTGGTTGCAGTCGACCATCAGTTCGAGGCGGCTACCGACGGCGTCGCGCACCGCCTTGATGACCGCAAGATCCTCGTCGATCGTCGGCCGGCCGAAACGTACCTTCATCGCCGGGAAGCCGAGGGCGATCGCCCGCCTGGCGACCTCGACCATCTCGGGAACGCTTCGGTGCACTCCGCTCGACGCGTACGCCCGGATCATATCGGTGTGGCCGCCGAGCAGCTTCCAGATCGGTTCGTCCTTGATCTTGCCGGCCAGATCCCAGAGGGCGACATCGACCGGCCACGGCCGGCCGGCGTGGAATTCGATGTTGGCGAGGACGGCTGCGTGTCGTTCGAGATCGAGTGGATCCTCGCCGATGAAATACCGCTGGTAGTCGGAGAAGCCGTACATCGCGTCGCCGGATCCGACGCCGACATTGCCTGCGTCGTCGTGGACGCGGACGATCGTCGCCGGGAACTTCGTCCGCGGCTGCGTGTCCCACGACGCGGGGAACGGCGGGTCGAGCGGCAGTTGATGGTGCGTGATTTCGATCCGTGTGATGACGGTCATGACAGGTTCCTCGGTCGTCTGGTCTCGTCTGGTCTTTTCAGCTTGGTCAGGTCTTTTCAGCTTGGTCAGGTCTTTTCAGCTTGGTCAGGTCAGTTCAGGTCGGGTCAGGTCAGTTCAGGTCGGGTCAGGTCAGTTCAGGTCGGGTCAGGTCAGTTCAGGTCGGGTCAGGTCGGGTCAGGTCGGGTCAGGTCGAGACCCGCAGGCGGTGCCACGACTCGACCGTGAGTTCGGCGAGCGACTGCCGCTCGCTGTCGCTCGGAACCCTGCAGTTGTTGGCGACCATCGGTTGGTTCTCGACGGCGATCATCGCCGCTGCGATCGCCGATGCGTCGAGTGATGCCGCCGGCATGCGGCCGACGACCGACGAGAACGATGTTGCGGTGAACAGTTCGCGCAGCACGGCCGGAATGTCGGTAGCCGACGTGTTGAACGCAACGGCCGCTGCGGCGAAGGCGTCCGTCGCGCCGGCGACGTTCCAGTCGATCGCGGCGTCGAGTCCGATCGACACGGCGACGCCGTGCGGCAGATGGTAGAGCGAGCCGAGGGAATGGCCGATCGAATGAGCGATGCCGGTACCGCAACTGTCGATTGCCGTCCCTGCGAGGAACGCCGCTTCCTGCATGCCCTGGCGGGCAGCGAGGTTCGTACCGTCGGCGACGGCGCCTGGCAGATGCTGGACGACGAGGCGCATCGCCTGGATGGCCGGCGCCGCCGACAACGTGTTGCGTCGCTGCCCGGAACAGGCTTCGAGGGCGTGGACAAAGGCATCGAGACCGGTTGCCGCAGTGACGTGCACTGGCATCGTCATTGCCGCTGTGGGGTCGAGAAGCACGACGTCCGGCAACATCTCGTCACCCCACGTCCACAGCTTGCGGCCGTCGGCGTCGCTGAGGATGCAGGTACGGGTGACCTCGGCGCCGGTGCCCGATGTCGTTGGAATGGCGATGATCGGACGGCGACCGACGAACGGATTGGCGCACAATAGGTACGCCTCGACGCCCGACTCCCCGGCGCCGACGACCGCAGCCTGTTTGGCGGTGTCGAGCGCCGATCCTCCGCCGATCCCGATCACGACGGCAGCCGGATGGGAGCGCACCGCATCAGCGGCGGCGTTGACCGAGGCGACCGTCGGCTCGCCCTGCGGCACGACGTGTTCGACGAATGCCACGTCGCCGAGCGCGTTGGCGACACGAGCGGCATACCCGGTCATCGCCACCGCCTCGTCGACGATCAGGACGGCATACGCTGCGCCGGTCGCTTCGATGACGCCGGCCAGCGAGTCGAGCGCCGCCACTCCGGCAATGGTCCTCGGTGCTCTCCCGAGCTCATAGTTCGTCAACGTGTGCTCCTCATCCGGTCGTCGTACCCGCGTGGTCCACAATAACTGGAACAGTCGTCCCGATATAACGCATGTCCAGTCCGCGGCAATACTCAGGCCCGAGCCCCACGTCGCCGGTACCGCTCCCATCGACAACGTCGAGCTGGACAACGCGACGACGGACGACGCTGCCGAACTACTCGTCATACAGCGCTGCTGCTCGGTGGAGGAGGAGGCGATCGCCGATGACACCTTCGACATCGCGCCCTGTACGAGTCCTTGGACGACGTCAGGGCGTAGCTCGGCGAGTGAGGTGGTCGCCCTGTTGGTGGTCAGGTCGACGTTCAGTCCTCGATGACCCGGTCGAGGTGGGTGTCGCGTTTCAACGTCATCCAGCGACGGCATCCGCCTTCGTGGAACCAACGCTCGGTCGTGACACCGTCGACGTTGTTGAACATCCACACACGATCGAGATCGCGGGCAGCGTCGTCGGTGATCGACGCCGGCACATCGGGGATCTCGCCGCCGAACTTGAACTCGTCGATCGGACGGTGGCCGCAGCGCGGGCAGGTGACCCACAACATCAGCGGGTCCCCGTCGATCCCTGGTCGGCCATCGAGTGATCGGTGGCGAAGCGGTTCAACGAGAACGGCTCGATGATCTCCGGCGTCGTATCGGTGGCGATCAGCTCGGCCATCGCTTCGCCACCGGCAGGGATCGCCTTGAAGCCCCATGTGCCCCACCCCGTCGTGATCACGAATCCGGGGGCCGGCGTGAAACCCATCACCGGGGAGAAGTCAGATGAGACGTCGCAACGCCCTGTCCATTGGCGCATGATCCGCAGGTTCTTGAGGAACGGCAACAGGTACGAAACCTTGGTGGCGCAGCTCTGCAGGAAGTCGAACGACGACTGACGGCTGAAGCTCTGCTGACGGTCGTACTCGGCGCCGATGAGCATCTGTCCGCGGGCGGTCTGCGAGACGTACGACAGCAGTTCGGTGTCGCTGATGATCGGCCCGAAACCCTGGGCGTAGCCGTTCGTGACGAACGCCTGTAGCGGGTGCGTGCGGATCGGCAGGCGCACGCCGGCGTGGGCGGCGAACTGCGTGACGTCGCCGCCGACGGCCGACATCACGACGCCGGCGGAGATGTTGCCGGTCGCCGTCTTGACCCCCGTGACCCGATCGCCGTCCATCAGCAAGCCGGTGACCGGCGTGTTCTGCAGGACGTGGACGCCGAGGCGCATCGCACCCTGGGCGTATGCCCACACGACACGGTCATGGCGTGCCGTCGAGGCGCCGACATGATGGGATGCGCCGAGCACCGGGTAGCGACCGGATCCGGTCAGGTCGATCTGTGGGCACAGTTGCTTGATCTCGGCCGGGTCGACCATGATCGTCTCGGTGCCCATCGCTGTATTCAGCTGGCAGCGGGCCCGCTCCGACCGCATCGCCGATTCGGTGTGCGCCAGCCAGATCAGGCCTTTGGTGTTGTGCATGATCCAGCAGCCGGTGTCATCCTCCAACGTCTTGTAGAGGTCCATGCTGTGCTGGTAGAAGCGGATCGATTCCGGGATGCCGTAGTTCGCGCGGATGATCGTCGTGTTGCGGCCGCTGTTACCTGACCCGATGTAGTTGGCCTCGACGACTGCCACGTTGGTGATGCCGTGTCGGGTCGCCAGGTAGTAGGCGGTTGCCAGGCCGTGGCCGCCGCCACCGACGATGACGACGTCATACGAGGATTTCGGTTCGTGCCAGTGCAGATCGAGGAGGGTCTCGACGAATTCGTTCACGACAGGCGCTCCTGCATTTCGTCGACGGACACGGTGGCGACGAGCAGGAGCGCATCGCCGTCGGGTCCGAGCCACAACTTGGACGGGATCGCGGCGATCAGACCCTGGGCAAGGACCGGCCGTTGCGGCGGCAACGGCCAATGGATGTGACGGAGGGCGATCGACTCCACTTGCGCTGACGTCAACCAGATGCCGGACCAGCCGGCGTCGTCGCTGATGATGGCGTGCTCGTCGGCGACCGTGATGTCCGTGATCGCCGTGATGTCCGTGGTGCCGGCGCCGATCAACAGGACGTCGTCGTCGGCGATCCGCAGTGCGATCGTTCCGGTCGGCCAGGTCACTGCATCCATGGCCGCCGGCTTGGCGACGATGCGTCGTGCGTCGACGTGTGCGAAGCGCAGTTGCTCAGGCACGGGCTCGCCTCCCCTCTGCGTCGTAGAACGGCGGCGCACTGACGGTGGCGGTTCGTCCGTCGATCGTCACGGTGTCCGGGAACGGTTCGCGTTTGATCCAGCCGAGCATTACCGCTTTGCCGAGGAGCGGCGAGTCGAAGCTCGACGACACGTGGCCGACGATCGTGCCGTCGTGATAGATCGGCGCGCCCTCGACCGGCGCCGGGCTGGCCATCGTGAACCCGAAGAGGCGACGGTGATCGGGCAGCGGCTCGACCCGTTTCAAGGCCTCGAGTCCGACGAAGTACGGCTTGCCCATCTTGACGGCCCACTCCATGCCGATGCGGCGCGGCGACGAGTCCAGCTCGGTGTCCATGCCGACGATCACATGTCCCTTCTCCAAGCGCATGCCGAACAGTGCCTGCAGGCCATGCGGCTTGATCCCGAGGGCTCGACCTTCCGCCATCAGCGTCTGCCACAACTCGACCGAGCGGTGAACTGGATGGTGCAGTTCGAAGCTCGCCTCGCCGGTGAAGGAGAGGCGCATGATGTGGCACGGAACGCCGGCAACCGTTTCGTGGCGATGCTGTAGGAACTTCGGCGGCTCGGCGACACCGACACGACGCAGCAGTTCGCCGGCGAGCGGGCCGGTCACGTTGATCGCCGCGAGCGATGTGGTGCGATCGAGGATGTGGCAGTCGAGGCCCCACGTCTCGACCCAGTCACGCACCCACATCTCGGCGAACGAGGCGCCGCCCGACGTGAACGTCAGCACGAAACGGGTTTCGGATTCGCGGCAGATCATGCCGTCGTCGAGCAGGTGGCCGCGCTCGTTGAGCAGCAAGACATAGCGGGACCGGCCGACCTTGATGTCGTGGACGTTGTTCGGATAGAGACGCTCCAGCACTTCGACGACGTCGGGTCCTGACACGACCATCTTGCCGAGTGTGCTGACGTCGCCGAGTGACACCGCCTCGCGGACAGCCCAGTATTCGCCGAGCACGTCACCGTAGTTCCACGGCCTCCACCAACCACCGAAGCGATCCATCTGCGCGCCGAGTTTGAGGTGTTCGTCGTGCAGGGGAGACATGCGGAAGTTGTCGGCATAGGCCCCCGCCGATGCTTCGCCGATCGTCAACTGGCGGCTGATCGGACGCGCCGTGAACGGCTCCGGCACGGACCCGGCACGATCGGCGACGAAGCTGCGCAGGTACGGCATGCACACGCCGCCCTGGCAGGTGCCGGTGCCGAACAGTGCAGCCCGCTTGACGAGTTCGAGTTCGTTGAAGCCGCGCAACCAGACGCCGTCGAGGTCCTCGACCGTCACTTTCGAGCACGAGCAGACGATGCCGGAGGTCGGGCACGGCGGCAGCGGGTAGTGCTCCGCGGCGGGTCCGACGATCGTGACTGCACGCTCGTCGGTCATACGCGAGAGTAGGTCGCGGCCCATGTGCCCGAGGTCGACGATCAACGAGTTGCAGTCACTGAGGACGTCATTGCCGTCGGCATCCGCCGTCACGACTCCCGAGACCCAACCGTTGTCGTCAGCGACGATTCTGACAGGCTGCGACGTGACGGTGAGCGCGTTGTCGAGTTCGATGTGAGTTTCAGCAAGGGTTGCCGCCGCGCCGGCGGTGTAGATGCCCTTCGAGAGATTGCCTTCGCATGCGGGCTGGAGGTCGGCGGCACCGGTGGCGACGATGACTTCATGAGCATGGAAATGGCGCATGCCTTCGGGGGTACGGACGATGACGGTCGGTCCGGCATAGATGCCGACGACCTCGTTTCCCTCGTTGGCGTCGAGGATCGTGACCGTATGGCCGTCAGCGCTTGCCTGGGTCGCTGCGGCCGTCCCGCTCGCGCCGCCACCGACGACGATCACATCGGCGTTGATGTGTCGGACGTCGATGACGGCAGCGATGGGGGAGGACACGGCGCTCTTGGGAGGCGTCAGGTTCAGCGCCGGCGCTCCGACCGCCGGCTGGCGCAGGACGGCGAGGCCGGGCTTGGCCTTGGTCTGGCAGGTGCGGACCCATGGCGTCGAGTCGACGATCGCGCAGCAGTTGCCGCAGTCGCCGGCGAGGCACAACGTTCCACCCGTTGCCGGATGCTGTCCGGCGCGGATCGCAGCGATGGCGACGGTGTCGCCGGCGAAGAACTCGATCGGCTGGTTGTCGATGACGATGCGGCCGGCCGGCGTCGCGCTCGATCGCACCTCGACCTGTGGCTGACCGTCGGAGATGTCAGTCACAGCGACTCGTTGGCACTCGGCACGTCACATCGATCTCCGGAGGGGGTGCAGCGGTTGGGATGAAATTCCTGGGACGATCGTAACGCATACAACGACCCCGCCAGAATCGCCAGAGCCGCTCGTCGTTTCCGAGGTCTTCAGGCCGGGTGAGGGTGGGTCGGTCACGTCGATTCCGCGATGGCGGAGCTGGGGTGACCGCGAGCCCAGTGCGGGGGAGGTCGGTCACGTGGATTCCGTGGTGACGGAATCGACGTGACCGCGAGGGGCCTACGCAGACCGGAGCTGGCTACGCACGCATGCGGATACCTGTCGGGTCGAGGAGCGCTTCGTGCTGCAGCCGGGCGGGGCGGCGACGGCCGATGATCTCGATCTCGAAACCGTGGTTGCCTTCGCCGGCCAACTCGGTCGGCACGTAGCCCATCGCCACCGACGCCTTGGAGTAGTGGCAGTACCCTCCGGAGGTGATCCAGCCGACGACGCGCTCACCATCAGGGCCGTTGTGGAACACCGGCTCGTCGCCGATCACGTCGGCGGCACCGTCCGGATCCTCGGCGTCGACGACGAACGTCACGAGCTTGCGCTTCGGTCCGCCCGCCGCCTTCTCTGCCTCGACGGCGGAGCGGCCGATGAACTCGTGGTCGAACTTCAGTGAGCGGTCCATGCAGGCTTCGAGTGGCGTGTAGATCGGGCGATATTCGCGGAACCATGTGCCGAACGCCTTTTCCAGGCGCAGCGACATCAACGCCCGGAAACCGAACAGGCGCATATCGAACGGCTTGCCTGCTTCCCAGATCAGGTCGAACAGGTACCGCTGGTATTCCGGTGCGGTCCAGATCTCGTAGCCGAGGTCGCCGGAATACGTCATGCGTGACAGCCACACCGTTGCCATGCCGATGTCGACCCGGCGGAACGACATGAACGGGAAGTCCTTCGTCTCCAACGATGTGTCGGTCAGGCCTTGCAGCAGCTCACGCGAGTGCGGACCGGCGAGCGTCAGGCCGACCATCGACAGCGCGAGATTCTCGAACACGACCGAGCCGTCGACCGGCAGATGATCGAGGAACCAGCGGGTGTGGTGCGATTCGGCGGCCTGCGAACCGAAGAGGAAGAACTCGTCGTCAGCAAGGCGAGAGACGGAGAACTCCCCGACGATCAGGCCCTGTGGGTTGAGCATCGCCGTCAACACGGTGCGGCCGATCTTCGGCAGACCATTCGTGAGCAGGCTCAGCAGCCAGGCCACCGAACCGCTTCCGGACACGTGGTACTTGGCGAAGTTCGAAGCCTCGGAGAACCCGACGCGCTCGCGCACGGCACGGCATTCCTCGGCAACGACGGGGAAGGCGTTCGAGCGGCGGAACGTGACTTCCTCGACCGGATCCTTGCCGGCTTGCTGGAACCACAGCGGATGCTCGAGGCCGAACCCGAAACCCCATACCGCATTGTGATCGGTCAGACGGTCGTAGATCGGCGTCGTGTGCAGCGGGCGGCCGGCCGGCAGTTCCTCGTTCGGGAACGTGATGCGGAAGCGGCGGCCGTAGTTCTCGCGCACCTTGGCGTTCGTGTAGGCGAGCGTCGTGTAGTCGCCGTAGCGGGCGACGTCCATGCCGAAGACGTCGGCGCCGGGATCGCCGGTCGTCATCCAGTTGGCGAGCGAGAGGCCGACACCGCCACCCTGGGACAGGCCGGCCATCACGGCGCAGGCGACCCAGCAGTTCTTGATGCCGCGCACCGGCCCGACGAGCGGGTTCCCGTCGGGGCTGAACGTGAACGGCCCGTTGACGAACTTCTGGATGCCGGCCTTGCCGACCGCTGGGAAGTGCTCGAAGGCCTTCTCCAATTCAGGGGCGATGCGATCCAGGTCGTGCGGCAGCAACTGGAAGACGAAGTCCCACGGCGTCGTCTTCGGTGCCCACGCCCGGTTGTCCTGCTCGTACGTCCCGAGGAGGATGCTCTGGCCCTCCTGGCGTGCGTAGATCTCGCCGGCGAAGTCGATCATGTGCGGCAGCTCGCGGCCCATGTCCTGGTTGTAGTCGATGACTTCCTGCATCGGCTCGGTCATCAGGTAGTGGTGTTCCATCGCCAGAACGGGCAGTTCGATACCGACCATCCGGCCGACTTCACGGGCCCACAGGCCGCCAGCATTGACGATGTGCTCGGCGTGGATGATGTGGTCTTGGTCGGTGATGACGTCCCAGGTGCCGTCCGGGCGCTGCTGCAGGTCCGTGACCCACGTGTTCGTGTAGACCTCGGCGCCGCGGTTACGGGCGCAGATCGCGTAGGCGTGGGTGACGCCGTACGGGTCGACGCTGCCCTCGTCCTCGTCGTACAACGCACCGACGAAGTACTGCTCCTCGAGCAGCGGGTTCAGTTCCTTGGCCTCTTTCATGGAGAGGATCTCCATGTTCATGCCGAGGTAACGGCCGCGTGCCTGAGCCATCCGCAGCCAGTCGAGACGCTCGGGCGTGTCTGCCAACTGCAGGCCGCCCGGCAGGTGGATACCGCAGTTCTGTCCGGACTCGGCTTCGATCTCCTTGTAGAGGTTGACGGTGTACTGCTGCAGGCGGGCGACGTTCGGGTCACCGTTCAACGTGTGCATCCCCCCGGCTGCGTGCCAGGTCGAACCTGCCGTCAGCAGCTTGCGTTCGAGCAGCACGACGTCCGTCCAGCCGGCCTTGGTGAGGTGGTACAACACGCTCGCCCCGACGACGCCGCCGCCGATGACAACCACCTGGGTCGAAGACTTCACGATCGGGTTCCTCTCACAGCCAAGAATTGTTGGAGCGATCGTAACGGATACGGGTTCGATTGAGTAGCTGGATACTCACGACTCGTGACCCCGATTCCCGTACTGTTTCCTCGTGACAAAGAACGAGACGTTTCTGTCGACGACCAGCGAATCATCGTTCGACCAACGGTGTGACGGTGCGACTCGAACCGGTACGCGCTCGTATTTCGACGAGCTGCTCGGTGACCTGATCGGCGAGCTGCTCGCCGGGACCCGGCCGACGTCGTCCACGACGGCGCTTCGACCGCCGGTTCGTTACACCGGCGTCAGCGATCACGGGCACCGTTCGGCGTCGATGAAACGGCAACCCGCCGCTCAGCTGCAGCGTTGGCTGTAAACAACACCCCCGCAGCCTGCACTCGGGCTCGGACGGGCAGCGGGATGAGTCGATGATGGAAAGCCAACGCGTGATCGTCGTCGGTGGCGACGCCGGCGGGATGGCGGCTGTCTCCCAGATCCGCAAGAGGCGGCCGAACGCCGAGATCATCGCCTTCGAGAAGGGCGACTGGACGAGCTATTCGGCGTGTGGCATCCCGTTCGTCGTCGGCGGCGAGGTAGTCGGTGGCGTCGACCGACTCGTGGCGAGGACACCGGAACAGCACCGCGCCAACGGTGTCGATCTGCGAATGCATCAGGAAGTGGTGTCGATCGACACGGCGGCCGGCACGGTCGAGGTACGTCACATCGACAGCGGGTCGACGTCGTACGAGCCGTTCGACCAGCTGTTGCTCGGTACCGGCGGCGTTCCGATCCGGCCGGACGTCGAGGGAATCGACCTGCCGTTCATCAGCGGTGCACACACCTTGGACGACGCCACGTGGCTCGCTGATCTGGCGAAAAGCGGGGGACTGGAACACGTCGTCATCGTCGGCAGCGGCTATATCGGGCTGGAGATGGCGGAGGCCTTCCTGCATCGCGGGTTGAAGCCGACGGTGATCGACCGGGGACCACATCCATTGAGCATCCTCGAACCGGAACTCGGGGCGATCGTCGCACGAGCGTTGCACGCCAATGGTGTCGACTACCGGCCGAATCACGAGGTCACCGGTTTTGCACCTGACATGGTGATGACGAGAGACGATGCGGTCAGAGCCGACCTCGTCGTCCTCGGTATCGGGACGGGACCGAACTCGGCGCTGGCGAAACAGGCGGGACTGCAACTCGGCGTCCGTGAGGCCATCGTCGTCGACGACCGCCAACAGACCTCGGTCGATGGGATCTGGGCGGCCGGTGACTGCGCCGAGAGTACGCACCTGATCAGCGGCACGAATATGCATCTCGCCCTGGGGACGTACGCCAACAAGCAGGCGCGCGTCGCCGGTATCAACATCGGTGGAGGCGATGCACGCTCTGCGCGCGTCCTCGGCACGGCGATCACCAAGTTCTGCGATCTGGAAATTGCCGTCAGCGGTCTGAATTCCAAGCTCGCTCGGATGGCAGGCATCGACGTCGTCAGCCAGACCATCGAGTCGTCCACGAAGGCCGGTTACTACCCGGGTTCGTCGATGATGACGATCGAGGTTCTTGTCGAACGCCGTTCCGGCAGGCTCGTCGGTGCGCAGATCGTCGGCGGGAGCGGATCGGCGAAACGCATCGATACCTGTGCCGTCGCCATGACTGCCGGCATGACCGTCGACCAGATCGTCGATCTCGATCTGGCGTACGCGCCACCGTTCTCGCCGGTGTGGGACCCGGTAGCCGTCGCCGCCAGAGAAGCGCTCAAACTGCTCTGACCGACGTCGCGATCGTCCTGAGCGAGTCGTTGCGATCAGGTCGTCGTTGTCGAAAACGACGTTGCCCGAGTCGTACTCGTCGTTGTTGTCCTCGTCCGCGTCCTCGTCGTCGATGGCGATCCGAACGGGACACTGGTGGTCGTTGTGCTCGTCGCAGAACCTGGGGAGTTCACCGATGGCGAAACCGGAGCGGTGGTCGAATCATCGGGTGAGGCAGTGCCGAACGGGAGGAATGGCGGGAACGACGTCACCGCGCTCGACGATGGAGTCGAACTGCCGGTCACCGTTGTTCCCGTCGACGTTGTTCCCGTCACCGTCGTTCCCGTCGACGTCGTCGGAGGTGTCGACGCTGTGGGGGACGAGTTGGCAGGAACAGACCCACTGATCGCCGGCACGCACTTGAGTTCCGCTTCGACGAACTTCGTCCTCAATGCCGGGGAAGCCTTCGCCGCGTTCAACTCATTGATCTCGTCGATCGAGAGACTGCTGACGAGCTGCTGCAGACAGTCTTTCTGAGCTGCGTCCAGCCGCAGTACATACGTTTTCTCGACATCCTTGATCAGATTTTCCCCGGTCGCTGCCCGGTCGATCGTGCAGCCGGCGACGATGGTGATGATGGCAACGCCGATGCCACCGTTCCTCCGCCTCCGTCGTGCTGCTGTCACCGGTCGAACACTAGGCGACCGGCACTGACCGAATCAGGTTGCCGGTGTCGTTCCGGCGTCGGTGGTGGCCGAATCGGCACCGGTCGTGTCTGTGGCACCGGGGGCGCCGAGACAGGTCAACGCCTTCGTCCTGAATTCGTCGACCAGCGAACTCGGTGTCGTCGAAGAGGCCTGAGAGTCGATCGTCTTCAGGTCTGCGGCACTGTAACTCTTGACCAGATCCGTCAGACACGTCTTCTGCGTCGCCGTCACCGTTGTTCCGAGTGTCTGCTCGAGGCTCTTCACCAAGTTGTCGGCGGTTCCCTGCTTGTCGACACCGCCGCTATTGCAAGCGGTCGCCCCGATCATCAGGCCGACGCTCATCACACCAATCAAAATACGCCTCACTGCGCGTAACCTCCCGCGTTCGATTTCCCGTCACCCCCAACACTAAACGATTGGCTTGATCGTCACCACAACCGTCGTTCATCATCGGCTGAGTCGTGCGGACACGGACCCCTGCGAGTCGCGCTGGAATCGTTCATGCTGTCGCTCCGGCATCGTCGGATCGGCCGAGTAGCGTCGATCGGCGATGTCATCTGCCGAAGCTGAGCCAACGGATGCCGAGTCCAGCGATCGATCGGCGGATCGGCCGACCAGTGCTCCGCATCCGCTCGACAATGCCGGCTGGTATGCACTCACCGGTGTGCACGCTGATTTCGCCCAGGGGACAGGAAGCGCACGACGATACGACCCGGAGGTGTCCGTCTTCTCGGCGATCGAGGACGATTCGAAGGCGGCATGGCACGACCTGGCGATGCTGACAGGACCCGGTGGCACCGCTGTGCTCTTCCGAGCAGTCGAAGTCGTTGCGCCGGCGGGCTGGATGGTGACCTTCGCCGGGCGCGGTCACCAGATGGTGCTGACTGGCGACCCGCCAGACCTCGCGGTCCCTCCGGCGATGCGTCCGCTGGGCTCCGACGACGTGCCACAGATGCTGGCGCTGGTCGAACTGACGCAGCCGGGGCCGTTCCGGCCACGGACCAACGAACTCGGCGGCTATGTCGGGATCTTCGAAGGCGACTCGTTGATGGCGATGGCAGGCCAGCGGATCAGTATCGACGGCTTCACGGAGATCAGTGCGGTGTGCACACACCCGAATGCTCGGCGTCGTGGCTATGCGGCGGTAGTGACCACCGAGGTGGCGCGTGCACTGTTGCGCACCGGTGTGACGCCGTTTCTGCATGTCGCCGAGACCAACATCGGAGCACTCCGCGTGTACGAACGTCTCGGTTTCGAAACCCGGGTGCTCACCAATTTCGTCGGTGTGAAACGGACGGAATAAGCGACCCCCGTCGAGTTGTTGATGTAACAACTCGACGACGGCGATGCCGAGCTCCGACACACCGTTCGGCATCCGACGTCGGGCAGTCCCCCCTCGCTCACCCTCCAGAAAGTTGCGCCATGGCCTCGTATTCGGTCCTCCTCCTCCCCGGCAGCTTGCGTGCCGGCTCGTTCACGACAGCGCTGCTCAAAGCGGCCGGCGAACTGCTCCCCGATGACATCGAAGGCGAACTCGTCGACCTCATCCGTCCGCTCCCCTACTATGACGGCGACCTCGACCATGATCCGCTGCCACAGTCGGTCGTCGAGATGCGCGCCAGGGTTGCAGCTGCTGACGGCATCATCGTGTCGACCCCGGAATACAACGGCGCAGTCCCTGGCGGTCTGAAGAACTGGGTGGACTGGGCAACGCGTCCATTTCAGGCCCACGCGATGATGAACAAACTGGTGGTCGTACTCGGTGCCTCGCCGAGCCCGAAGGGTGCGATCAACGCCGTCGAGTACCTGACCAAGGTCTTCGGCTACCTCGGTGCGCGGGTCGCCGGTGAGAGTGTCAGGTTCGCGAGCGTCGGTGACTTCGTTGCCGAGGACGGCAAGGTCGATCCGTCGATCATCGACCAGTTGCGCCCGTTCGTCGACTCACTCGTCGCCGAAGTCCGTAACCCGGCGGCTCGCTAGCCGATCGCCTCAACGGATGGCGAAGAGCGGGTCGTCGAGGACGTGGCTGACGAAGCCGCTCGGACCGACCGGCTCCACGCCACCGAGGGTCACCCTGCGCATCCGGCGATCCCCGGTGCCGTAGTCGTCGGTTGCGTAGTGCATTGTCGCCTGGTTGTCCCACATCACGACGTCGCCGCGCTGCCAGCGGTGGCGCATGACGAGTTCCGGTTGGGTGACGTGTTCGTACAACAGCCGCAGCACACCGTCGCTCTCGTGGCGCGCCAAGCCGAGCAGGTGAGAGGTGAAGCCGGGGTTGACGAACAACGAGGGCCTGCCGGTGCGCGGGTGCATTCTGACGACCGGATGAACGACGGGCGGGACCGTCATCGCCGCCTCGAGCAGCGCCGCTGCGTCGGTGCGGGTCATCGCCGAATCGAATGGTTCGCCCCAGTAGGCCAGCGGCGTGATCCGGTGCACAGCGAGGAGTGTGTCAGCGAGCTGTCGCAACGGAAGAGAGAGTGTCGAATACGCCGTCCGCATGTCGGCCCACAGCGTGTCGCCGCCGTGCTCGGGGACCGTCTCGGCGACGAGGATCGAGGCTGCCGGCGGCTTCGACATGAACGTCACGTCCGTGTGCCAGCGAGCATTGCGCCCACCTGCTGCACCATCGAGTACGAGGATTTCCGGGTGACCGTCGAGACCTGGCACGACCGGGTGAGCCGGCGTCGGGCTGCCGAGCCGGTGGGCGAGCGCCACCTGTTCTGCAGGCGAGACGTGCTGGCAGCGGAAGACGAGCACGAGGTGCGCGGCGAGCAGATCGGGGATGGCGGCGACAGCGTACGGGTCGGTGAGTTCCGCGCCCGCCAACTCGGCACCGAAGGCTCCGGTGATCGGCGACACCGACCACGGAGTTGACAGTTGCGACGCCCTCGACATCAGACCGAGGCTATGCCCTGTTCATTCCCAGATCGCCGAAGATCGGTCGCACCGTGTTCAGGCGACGTTCGGTCGCACGCACTCGCTGTCACCCGCGGTCACGCCGAGCCCGCCCCGTCATTGCGGAGTTCACGTGACCGCGAGCTTGCCGACCCACGCTGATCGACTTCTGGCCCGATCCTTCGCCAACCCATCTAGTGTCGAGCGGGTGGTACGGCCTGACACGCTCGCGATCGTCGAGGACGAAGTGATGGCATGTCGGACCTGCCAGCGGCTGGTCGCCTGGCGGGAACAGGTCGCGATGGACAAGCGTGCCGCGTACCGTGACTGGGAGTACTGGGGACGCGGAGTGCCGGGATTCGGCGACCCACACGCATCCGTGCTCGTGCTCGGTCTCGCGCCCGCTGCACACGGGGCCAATCGGACCGGCAGGGTCTTCACCGGTGATCGCAGCGGCGACTGGCTCTTTCGGGCGATGCACCGGGCAGGATTCGCCAACCAGGCGACATCGACGGCGGCCGACGACGGGCTGCAGTTGACCGGCGCCTGGGTCACCGCCGCCGTCAAGTGTGCACCTCCCGACAACACGCCGTTGCCTGACGAGCGCAGCAGATGCGCGCCGTTCTTCGAGCGGGAACTGACATTGCTCACCGATCTCGTGGTCGTTGTCTGCCTCGGAGCATTCGCCTACGAAGCGGGATGCCGCCATCTCGGCGTTCGACCTCGACCGAAGTTCGGCCATGGTGTCGAGGTTCCGGTTCCACAAGGAGGCCTGACGATGCTGTGCTCGTTCCATCCGAGTCAGCAGAACACCTTCACCGGCAAGCTCACCGAGGCGATGCTCGATGACATCTTCACCCGTGCCGGCACCTTGAGGGCTCAGGCCTGATGAAACGGCGTGAATTCGATTGCGCCGTCACACGAGGGCGGCGATTTCGCCCGCTGCATAGACGATCGAGATGATGACGAGGAAGATGCCGAACAGCCGTTTGAGGCGGTCCTCGTGGACGCGCAGCGCCAACGCTGCGCCGAAGACCGCACCGGGAATCACCCCAACCGTCAGCCACGATGCGAAGCGCCAATCGATGTCATGATTGACGAAGGCGTGCACGATCGTGCCGGGGATGGCGAAGCAGCCGACGCACACCAGACTCGTGGCAACGGCCGACCTCATCGCCAGGCCGAGGCGCGAGCGGAACATCGGCACCATCACGATTCCGCCGCCGATACCCAGCAATCCCGAGAGCAGACCGGCGGAAATGCCCGTCAGCGCGGCGGCGGCAGCTGGCCGCTTCGCCGGAACGAGCAGGGCGTCCGCCGAATGCGTGCCCAGCAGCGAGATCCCGCACCACAGCAGTAGCGCCGCCGTCAGGATCATCAACGGATGTCCGTTTCCCGGCAGCAGATGCGAGACGCGTGACCCCACCACCGAAGCGACGATCCCCGGCGGCGCAGCAGCCAACACGGTTTTCGCGCTCACCAACTTCTCGCTACTGAACTTAACAGACCCGGTGATCGCGCCAGGCAGGATCGACGGCAGCGTCGTACCGACGGCAAGCGCTGCCGTGCAGCCGAGGGCGCGGATGAGCGGCGTCGAGATCACCGCCCCGCCGACACCGAAGAGCCCGGACATGACGCCGGTGCCGATGCCGCCCAGCAGCGTCAGCGCGTCTCGAAGAACTCCGGGCTCCACTCGGTCGTCAACGATCCGATGCAGCACGCATGGCAGTACGCGCCATCCGACCGAGGGAGCCGAGCTTCTCTTGCAGCTGCGAGGTTTGTCGCACTGGCGTCTACTCCTTGTGGGCGTGTCGTCGGCTCTCGTCGGCTGTTCCCGGCAACGTAGTCTGCTTGGCCGGTGCAGCAGGCGAACGGGCGGGAGATACGTCACGGCGGAGGTCAGCCGTTGCGGCCGTATCCTCGATCTGGTCATGCCGCGCAAGCCGAAACCATCTCCTCCCAGTTCGACGCTGGTCCTCTTCGTCCGCCACGGTCAGACGGCGACGACGGGCACGATGCTGCCCGGGCGGGCGCCAGGTTTGCACCTCGCCGACGTTGGCAATCAACAGGCGGCGAAGGTCGCACAGCGCATCTCCGAACTGAAGACCGTCGACGCCGTCTACGCCAGCCCGTTGGAACGTGCCCGCGAGACGGCTGCGCCGATTGCCAAGGCACGCGGATTGAAGGTACAGATCGAGCGAGGGCTGTTGGAATGCGACTTCGGCGACTGGACCGGCCGGGAATTGAAGGAGTTGTTCAAGCTGCCGGAGTGGTCACAGGTCCAGCGCTATCCCAGCGGTTTCCGCTTCCCGAACGGCGAGAGCTTCGTCGAGATGCAGGCCCGCATGGTCAACGCCGCCGCCAAGCTGTGCGCCATGCACCCCGGCGGCACGATCGTCGCAGTGAGCCACGCCGATCCGATCAAAGCGGTCGTCGCCTCCGCCATCGGCACGCATCTCGATCTCTTCCAGCGCACCGTCATCTCGACGTGCTCGGTCACGGCCATCGCCTATTCCTCCCACGGTCCGATCGTGTTGACGGTCAACTCGACTGGCTCGTCGCTGAGTGAATTGCGCCCATCATGAACGTCCTGAACCTCCTGGCCGCCGGCGCGCCGAACTGGCTCGTGTGATGAGCGGGTTCTTCGAGTTCGGTGACATCGACGCCTTCACCGCCGGGGCCGTCGGCCGCCCAGGGCAGCGAGTCTTCCTGCTCCAGGCTCGCGCCGATGGTCGCCGGGTGACGCTGAAGTGTGAAAAGCAGCAGGTCGGCGCTCTCAGCCAGTACCTGCGTCAATTGATGAACGACCTGCCGACACCGGACGATCAGCCAATTCCTGCAGCGCTCGAACTCATCGGTGCGTCAGACCCCGAGTTCGTGATCGGACCGATGGGTCTTGGTTATGCGCGAGACCTCGACCGACTGGTGTTCACCGCCGAGGAATTCGTGCCGACCGATGACGAAGGTGAGTTGGACCCCGAACTGTTGGAGGATCGCGGCCGGATGCGCGTGCATCTGACCCGGGCCCAGGCGGCGGCGTTCATCAAACGTGTCGACGAACTGTTCGCCCAGAGCCGGCCGTCGTGTCAGTTCTGCGGTCTGCCGATGGATCCCGACGGACATCCATGCCCTCGGATGAACTGACCCAGCCAGCAGGGCCGGAGACCGACCCGCTGCTGATGCTCGCAAACGGGGACATCGAGATCGTCGGGCGGATGCCGTGGAGCAGCAACGCCACGTTCCTCGTCACGTTGCGCGACGGCGAGACAGAGGCGCGGGCGATCTACAAGCCCGGCAAAGGCGAACGGCCACTCTGGGACTTCCCCAATGGTCTGTTCCGGCGGGAGGCGGCAGCGTACGAACTGTCGCACGCACTCGGTTTCGACGTCGTCCCGCCGACGATCGTGCGCCAGGACGGCCCGATGGGCGCAGGGTCGCTGCAGTGGTTCATCGAGGCCGACTTCAAGGAGCACTACTTCTCGCTGCACGAGCGCGGGCCGGACTACGACGACCAGTTCCGCACGATGGCGCTGTTCGATCTGATCGCCAACAATACCGATCGAAAATCCGGCCACTGCCTGCTCGACGCCAACGGCCGGATCTGGGGCATCGACAACGGTCTGTGCTTCGCCGAGGAGTTCAAATTGCGAACGGTCATCTGGGAGTTCGGCGACGAACCGATCGCCGAGAACCTGCTTGCCCCTGTCCGTCGCCTGGTGCAGACCGTCCCGCTGCCGATGGCGACGTTGCTCAGCGACGATGAGATCGTGGCGATGCTGGAGCGGGCTGAAGCGGTCGTCGAAGACCCGACGTTCCCCGTCGACCACAGCGGCCGCCGCTACCCCTGGCCACTGATCTGATTTCCTCGCACGGGATCTCCGCTCGCCAGTGCTCGCTTCGATCCCGGCTCGGGAGCGTTGCCGCTCAGTCGGGCAAGCCCTCCTGTCGCTTGTCTCGCGAGGAGGCTCTGCGCACACATGATCGCAGACCACGTCGGCCGAGCGACGTTCAGTCGCCGCCGGGAGTCGGGTCGTCGGCGATGACGGCAGGCTCTGGTTCTGGGGGGACCACGGCGGGGGTGCCTTCTGACACTCCGACGACCTCGAACTGCGGGATCACGTCAGCCGCCACGACATCGGCCACGACGGCGGCGTCGACGGACGACGCCGGCGCAGGCGCTACTGCATCCGTTGCAGGGCGCTGTGCGGCGGCGGCGGGTGCGGCCTTCTTCTTCGGTTCCGGAACACCGATGGAGGGGGCGCGGTCGGCGGCGAGCGGCCAGCGGCGACGCGAGACGATCGACAGCAGACGCAGCAACTTCATCGCCTTCTCGTCCTCCATCGCCGGGCGGGCGATGATCGTGCCGTCGGCGATCATCCGGTCGACGACCTCTTTACCGAGGTCGGTACGCACCACGGTCAACGTCCAGTCGTTGTCCTCACCGATCCCCCCCGTGGAAACATCGGCGTGTTCAGCAGCGAAATCGGGGCACGACTTGCAGCCTTCCCGTGTCCACTGGTGGCATTCCTTCAAGTCGATCTCGTGGTACGAACCGTCGCGCATCCAGATCTGGAAGACGCCCTTGATGTTCATCTTGACCATGTCGCGCTTGTGCAGGCCGTACTTGGCCTCGAACAACTCTTCGAAGATGGCGTCGTCGAATGTCTTCGAGCACAACAGGCCGATGTTGAACTGGAACGGCTTGGACACCTTGCCGGCCTTGCGCGCCCACATCACCGGCGGCGACGACGTCTGACAACCCATCCCAACCAACGCCAAGCGCTTCAAACCGGCTTCGAGCGCCTCGGGAAGCGCGAGTGTGTTCGCCGAATAGGTGTAACGGGAACCTGCGGATGCAAGTACCTCTTCACGGTTGCGGGCGACACCGGGCTTGGCTTTCCACGACAGCCCGCCATCGGCGTCCGGCGGCTCCATGAACGACGTCAGCGCGGCGTCGATGTAGTCGTGGTCCAACAGCCACAGCAGCATTGCGCCGACGAAACCGCCGTCCTGGCCCATCTTGTGGACCGTCTCGTCGCTCGCCCGTGTCAGCCACAGGTCCTGATAGACGCCGTACATCTCCTCGGGCTTGCGGACCCGACCGAACAGGTGCTCGTCAGCTTCCGGCTCCCAGATGCGAAAACGCGGGCAGGCGCGGGTGCACGTGGTGCATCCCTTCTCGCCATGGATGCAGTTGTCTGCCCCGAGTTCCTCTTCGAGATGGAACGGCTTGTAGCCGCCCTCGCCATGGTTGTAGCCGATGACTTCGTGCGGGCAAGTGATCACACAGCCAGCGCAACCAGTGCACAGGCTGGCGTCGATGACCTCCGCCTTCAACTCTTTCCACTGCGCCGTCCAGCGTTCTGGTTTGGCTGGCGGGGCAGCGGTTGGCGTGTCGGTCCCTGCGGCAATCACCGTGTCGGTCAACGTCATTTCCCCAATGTAGGTGGTCTGCGGCGTTCCACACGCCCTGGTCGTCGAGCTGCCCGAGGCGAGCAGCTCACGGCCGATCGATGGTCACCGGCGGTTGGAATTCAGACGGTTTGGAGGGACCACCACGACTCGTGAGCGGGATCGAATTCGCCGACAACGAGATTCTGGTCGAGGATCCAACCTCGCCCACGAACTGTCCTGATCGAGTCCGGGCCGAGGACACGTCGGATCCCGACGAGGAGTCCGTCGCACCGGCGTTCGCTGAGGCCGTGGAGGCCAGAGAGCCTGGTGAGCTCCGACCGGCTGAGGACTCGATTGCGGTTGGTCATCAAGACGTTCAGGACCGCCAGTTCGCGATTGTCGAGCGCCGCCGCCGCAGTGTGTCCATTGACGCTGTCGTGCAGTGAGGGGATCTCGGTGAGCATGCAACGGTGAACGTAGGTCACCTACATTTCTCGGACATACGACCCATGTAAACGACATGTGAACTGATGCTGTGAACTGATGGTTTGAACTGGCGGGACGCGAAAGAGGGATCCCGGAGCACGCTCTCCAGGATCCCTCGTTCTTTCGTGACGGCTGAAACCCGTCGAATGTGTAGTCGTCAGCGGGTGCAAACCGCCGCCTGCCGAACCCGTGAGAGTAGGCAGTGAGCGGAGGGCTTGCCCGACCGAACGGTGCACTCGTCCGCAGGCATCAAAGCTCGCTCGCGACCGGAGATGCCGTCTCGGACAAATCAGCTAGATGGCGTCGGTACCGGTTTCACCGGTGCGGACCCGGAGCAGTCTGTCGACGCCGACGCTCCAGACCTTGCCGTCTCCGATCTTGCCGGTCTTGGCAGCCTCCGAGACGACGCTGACGATCTTGTCGACGTCGGTGTCCGGAACGATGACCTCCACCTTGAGCTTCGGAACGAAGTCGATCGTGTACTCCGAGCCACGGAAGTTCTCGGTCTTGCCGCGTTGGCGGCCGAACCCTCGAACTTCGGTGATCGTCATGCCTTCGACGCCGTTGGCCAACAGGGCCTCCTTGACCTCCTCGAGCTTGTGCGGCTTGATGATGGCAACAATCATTGCGAGCGACATTGCTGTCCCCTTTCTGTCGTCTCCGACCGGCTCAGGTGAGACCCTTGCCCATGTAAGCAGCTTCCGGATGGTACGCAGGCGAGCCGTGCTCGTGGATGTCGATGCCTTCGAGTTCGCCCTCTTCGCTGATGCGCAGCATCTTGAAGTAGGCGATGGCCTTCATGATGGCGAAGGCACTGGCAAACGCGCCGACGGCAATGATCGCGTTGCCGCCGACCTGGGCGATGAAGAACTTCACGCTGCCCGTCTTGCTGCCGGGCATCAACAGCCCGACGGCGGTGCCGTACTTGCCCGTGGCGAACAAACCGAGACTCCACGTTCCCCAGATGCCGGCGAAACCATGGACGGCGACCGCACCGATCGGATCGTCGATCCGCAGCCATTCGATCAGGTCCACACCGAACACCACCACGATTCCGGCGACGAGGCCGATGATGATCGCGCCGGTCGCATTGACCCAGTAGCAGGGGCAGGTGATGGCGACGAGACCGCCGAGGAAGCCGTTGATGCTGATGCCGAGGTCCCACTTCTTGATGCGGAAATAGACGAACGCGAACGCCGAACCGCCGGCAGCGGCCGCCGCCAGCGTGGTGTTCGCAGCGACTCGGCCGATACCGGCAGCATCCATCGCCGACAGCGTCGAACCCGGGTTGAAGCCGTACCAACCGAACCACAGGATGACGCCACCGATCGACGCAGCGAGCAGGTCGTGGCCGGGCGGCAGCCCGCCACCGTCACGCTTGAACTTGCGTCCGAGTCTCGGCCCGAGGGCGATACCGCCGGCGAGGGCGATGAAGCCACCCATCGTATGGACCACGGTCGAACCGGCGAAGTCGTGCAGCACGAACCAACTCGTGACGGTCCCGCCCGGCTTGGCGACGGTGGAGATCAATCCACCGGGACCCCATACCCAGTGTCCGAGAATCGGGTAGATCAGGCCGCTGACGCAGAACGAGTAGATGAGGTCGCCGACGAAACCGGTGCGACCGACCATTGCTCCCGAGGTGATCGTCGAGCAGGTGTCGGCGAAGGCGAACTGGAACAGGAAGAAGGCCATGAAGGCGACGCCGGTTGCGCCGGTCAGGGTGTAGGTCGCCGGAGCTCCGTTGAGGAAGAAGAAGCTGTGGCCGATCCATGCGTTTCCGACGCCGAACATGAAGGCAAAGCCGAAGGCCCAGAACAGGATGGCGCACAGGCAGGTGTCGACGATGCACTCGACGAGGATGTTGACGACCTCGCGGGTGCGGGCGAACCCGGCCTCGAGCATCATGAACCCTGCCTGCATGAAGAACACGAGGAAGGCGGTGACGAGCACCCATGCCGTGTTCGACGCACTGACGAGGTTGGCGTTGCATTCGGCCTGCGTCGCAGCGACAGCACCGGTGTTCGGGTACGGCACAGCGGAGCACCCGAGGGTGTCCTGCGACTTCACGCCGCTGGCGTGCGCTGCCTGTCCGATGATCCATGGACCGATCGTCTTGACGAGGAAGAAGAAGGCGGCAACGCCGACCAGTTTGCCGACGAAGAAGGCGATGAAGAACTTCTGGCGGTCCTTGTCCTTGAGCCGCTGCATGAGTGGTTGCTTCGGGGGTTTCGGAGCGCGGACCGTGCGGGGCGGCCTGAACTCGTCTCCTCCGGAGCGTAGGGTCAATATGTTCACGTAGCGGATTCCTCCTTGGTAATGCAGCAGGCCAAGCGTGTGACCTGCCGTGATGCGTGCAGGCGGAAACCTAGAAAGAGGGGATTTCCCAGCTATCGCAGCCGTGTTAACAGCAGATGTACGCCCTGCGCGATCGCCGACGGCGGGACACGACCGAGTGCCGTCTCCTGGTACTCCTCGATGCCGGTATACCCGCCCGACTTGCCGGGACTTGACCCGCCGGTCAATACTTGTGACATGGACTTGGCGTACTCGACCGAAGCAGAAGCATTCCGCGCGACGATCCGCTCGTGGCTCGTCGAAAATCTTCCGGATGGCTGGTTCGAGCCGGGCTTCGAAATGGACGCCGAACAGCGCAAACAGTTCAACGAGGACTGGCCGAAGCGGCTTTTGGAGGGTGGCTGGATCTGCGCAACGTGGCCGACCGAGTACGGCGGCAAGGGATTGTCGACGATCCAGGGGGTCGTGCTTGCGGAAGAATTCGCCGTCGCCAAGGCACCGATGCGCGCCGACTTCTTCGGTGACACCCTCGTCGGGCCGACAATTCTGCAGTGGGGGACCGAGGAGCAGAAGCAAGAATTCCTCCCGAAGATCCTCACGGGTCAGATGCGTTGGTGCCAGGGCTTCAGCGAACCGAACTCGGGGTCCGATCTCGCCAGCCTGAAGACGACGGCGATGCTCGACGGCGAGGAATGGGTGATCAACGGACAGAAGGTGTGGACGACCGGTGGCCACCACGCCGACTATTGCTTCCTGCTGACGCGCACCGATCCGGACGCGCCGAAACACAAGGGCATCTCCTATCTCTTGGTGCCGATGCGTCAGCCAGGAGTGGAAGTCCGCGGCATCACCCAACCTGACGGCACCGCCGAGTTCTGCGAGGTCTTCTTCGACAATGCCCGCTGCCCGAAGAACAACGTCGTCGGCGGCCTCAACAACGGCTGGATCGTCGCCAACACGACGCTCGGCTTCGAGCGCGGCCAGAGCGCGACGACGGGCTATCGCCGGTTCCAAGAGGAATTCAAGCTGATGGTGCAGCAGGCCACCGACAACGGTCTGATCGCCGACCCGATCATCCGTCAGCGCCTCGCCGAGTACTACTCGAAGATTCTCATCCTGCGGGTCCACGGCCTGCGCAGCCTGTCGGCCACGCTGAACGCCAAGAAGGACCAGAGCGTCGTCGCCCTCGGGGCGATGAACAAGATGTACTGGTCGGAGATGCATCAGCAGGCGACCAAACTGGCGCTCGACATCTTCGGCGCCGACTCGATGCTCATCGACAGCGGCCCATCGACGGGTTCGTGGCCAGGTGCGCTTCGAGACAAACGCCGCCCCGGTTACCCCGTCAGTCCGATGATGTCGTCATTCTTCTTCTCACGCTCCGAGACGATCTGGGGCGGCACCAGCCAGATCCAGCGGAACATCGTCGGCGAGCGCATCCTCGGACTGCCCAAAGAACCCAGGTAACGCCGCTCCGCTCCCGGGTCGTGCCTCGAGTCGACGCCGGGAGCAGGCAGACACAGGCCTTGACGCTTCGCGGTCAGAGCGGTACTGTGAGCATCGACAACCGTTGGCAGGTATGCCGCTGGATCGTGTGCTGGGCGACCGAGCGGTGAGCGCTGGTGCAGGCAAGACGGTTGGAGACAGTGAACGGCGGAAAGCAGATGAGGCTCTTCTGGCGCGCACTGTCGTCGACAGGTCAGAGATCAATCTCGGAGTTCCGCGGGTGAGCGGCGCTCCGGCGACAACACGGGGTATACCAGCATGCACAGACCAGAAGTCACCGCCCGATCGATTCGCCCTGAACGGCGCCGCAAGTGGAGTGCGGTGGTCGCATCGTTTCTCCTGCTCGTCACTGCGAGCGCAGTCGTCGACGGGGGGCGGGCTGACGCGCTCGTCCCGGTGTCGCAGTCCCAAGGGCGGTTCCTTTCGGCGTCCATCGGGGGCAACAGCATCGCCCCGATCGCTGCGCTGACGCCCGCGCAAGCAGTCAATACCGGCGGTCCCACCGTCACGAATGTCGCGCCGCTGACTGTTTCGGCATTGAACGGCGCAGTCGTTCTCACGGGTGCGATCAACTTGTTCGGTGGCGCCGGAAGCGTGATCCAGCTGGGTGCGGTCAACCAAGTCGCCGTCGCCAACCCCGACGGAAGTTCGAATGCTGCCGCCGGGGCGGTCAGCAACGCCGGCGCCATCAGCCTCGGAAGCGCAACATCCCCGTCCAACGCGACCGTCAACCTCGGCCTCCTGGTCGGACAGGTGCCGGCCGGTGCAACGGCGTTCTCGTCGCTCGGCCTGAACGTGGGCGCAGTGGCCTCGACTGCCACCGAAACGGCTGCCGGAGCGCAATCCGGCACCTACGGCATCGCCTCACTCGACCTCGCGGGTGTCAGCCCACTGGTTTCCACGGTCGGGACGAGCGTCAACTCGTCGCTCGTCCCGATCTCCAACCTTCTCGCCTCCGTTGCGGCATTGCAGTCAGTGACCGGCATCCCGAATTTGGCTCCTATTATCGCTGCGGCGACGACAGTCACGACACCGAGTGGAGCATTCGTCCTCAATCCCCAGACCGGCACCATCGCCATTGACGTGGCGAAGTACTGGCACTGACCGGACCGACGCTGAACACGCTGCCGCCCAATACCCAGCTGATTCCGCTCATCACCGCGGCGCTCACGACTGAGCTGTTGCCGGCCGTTCAAGCGACCTTGTCGACGCTGACCAGCAGCCTCGCCGCCGCATTCGCGGGAATTGGCGGTGGAGTCGGAACTGCGGTTGCTGATGCGCTTGCCGGACTGCCGGCGCTGCTCACCCCGATCAATACGTTGGCCGCAGGGCTCGGAACGTCGCTGACAACTCCGCTCAGCGCAGGACTGTCGGCCCTCGTCGGCTTGCAGGTGAACAAGCAGACGTCAGCGGCAGGCACGTTTACCGAAACGGCGCTGGTCATCGGTTTGATCCCGGCGACTGCGCTGGCGGCGGTCGTCAACCTTGCGGCCTCTTCCGTCGGCCCGAACGGCGGCCCGATACCGACATCGACCGGCTTGACGCCTCCTTCCGGTCCGACGGCTGGCGGAACCACGGTGACGGTGACGGGTACCAACTTCACGCCTGGCACGACAGTGGCGATCGACGGCGGTGCCCCGATCACGCCCTCGTCGATCGCGCCTGACGGGACGTCGCTGACGTTCGTGACGCCTCCTCATGCTGCTGGTCCCGTAGCGGTCACCGTGACGAACGCGACTGGAACCTCCGGTCCACAGGCGTTCACGTTTATTCCGCCGGCGCCGACGGCTCGTTCGTTGACGCCTCCCTCTGGTCCGACGGCCGGTGGGACGACGGTGACGATCACCGGAACCAATTTCGTGCCGGGTTCGACAGTGGCGATCGATGGTGGTGCGCCGATCACACCGACGTCGATCGCGCCTGACGGTACGTCGTTGACGTTCGTGACGCCGGCGCATGCTGTTGGTCCGGTGGGGGTGACGGTGACGACGCTTGGCGGGACGACGACTCCTGCGTTGACGTTCACGTTCGTTCCGCCGCCGACGGCTCGTTCGTTGACGCCTCCCTCTGGTCCGACGGCCGGTGGGACGACGGTGACGATCACCGGAACCAATTTCGTGCCGGGTTCGACGGTGGCGATCGATGGTGGTGCGCCGATCACGCCGACGTCGATCGCGCCTGACGGTAGGTCGTTGACGTTCGTGACGCCGGCGCATGCTGCTGGTCCGGTCGGGGTGACGGTGACGACTACCGGCGGCACGACTGGGCCGCAGACGTTCAACTTCGCAGGATTCCGCGGGGTGATCCCGGCGACCGGTACCGACGCCGGATCGCTCGCCTGGTACGGGCTGCTCCTGTTGGTCCTCGGCGCAGCGCTCGTCGAGACTCGCCGACGCCTCCGGATCAAAGCTCGTTGACCAGTGCCAACGCCCGTCAGACCGACCACTGAGGTCGGCGCCTGACGCAGGCACGCGATATTGCAGGATCTGTGATGTCTCGTACCTGCGTCGGCAGTGCGCGGAGATTCCTTCGGACGATCTAACGTGCTGGCCTATCGACACCGTTCACAAATGCGTCACAATCTGAACATGCGACGGCAACACGGTCCCACGAGCCTCTGCGAGTATGACGATGGCTGATCTCCGCACCAACGCAACCGCATGGGACGAACTGCTCGACGCCGATGGTGAGGCCCGTCCAGCTGCGCTCGAACTCGTCGCCAAGCTGCGCAGTATGGGTGTGTCAGAACTCCAGCAGCGTCAGGATCTCGCCGAGCTGGACATCCTCACGATGGGGATCACCTTCACCGTCTACTCGGATGGCCGCGGCATCGATCGCGCCTGGCCGTTCGACGTCATTCCGCGGGTGATTGCTGCTCGTGAGTGGCGAAAGGTCGAAGCGGGGCTGGTGCAGCGGTTGAAGGCGCTCAACGCCTTCATCGACGACCTGTACAACGAACAGCGGGTGATCCGCGACGGTGTTTTCCCAGCCGAGTTACTCGAGGACTCCGTGAATTATCGCCGCGAATGCCGTGGCGTGAAGCCGAAGTTCGGGGCGTGGGCACACATCTGCGGTTCCGATCTCGTCCGGGACGCCGATGGCCAGTTCTACGTGCTCGAGGACAACCTGCGCGTCCCTTCGGGGGTCAGCTACGTCTTGGAGAACCGCGGGATCTCCAAGCGGGCGTTTGCCGATGTCTTTGCGACGCAGGACATCCTTCCCGTCGACGCCTACACCGACGAACTGAACAAGCTGCTCGTCTCGCTCGCTCCTGATGGCATCGAATATCCCACGGTTGCGGTGCTGACGCCCGGCGTGTTCAATTCGGCGTACTTCGAACATGCCTTCCTCGCCCAGCGGATGGGTGCGGTGTTGGTCGAGGGACGCGACCTCGTCGTGCAGTCGGACGACTGTGTTTACATGCGCACGATCGGCGGCCTCGAACGGGTGCACGTGATCTATCGCCGTATCGACGACGTGTTCTGCGATCCGGAGGTGTTCCGCGAGGATTCGACCCTCGGCGTGCCGGGGTTGATGCGTGCGTGGAAGGCCGGGAACGTGGCGATCGCCAATGCGCCGGGATCGGGTGTCGCCGACGACAAAGTCGTGTACGCCTGGGTTCCCGATCTGATCCGCTACTACCTCGAAGAGGAACCGTTGATCCCCAATGTGCCGACGTACCGGTGTATGTACGAGGACGAGCGGAATTACGTCATCGACCACATCGAGGAACTGGTCATCAAGCCGGCCAACGAGAGTGGCGGCTACGGCATCCTCATCGGCAACCGTGCGTCTCGCCAGGAACTCGATGCTGCGGTTGCGGCGATCGAGGCCGATCCGCGCAACTGGGTCGCGCAGCCGATCCTCAGCCTGTCGACGGCACCGACGCTGTGCGATGGGGTCATCGAGGCGCGACATCTCGACCTCCGCCCATTCATCCTCACCGGCGGCACCAGCTATGTCACTGCCGGCGGTCTGACGCGGGTCGCGCTGACCAAGGGGTCGCTGATCGTCAACTCCAGTCAGGGTGGCGGCAGCAAGGACACCTGGGTCGTCGAGACGAATTGATGCTGCTCTCTCGTGTCGCCGACAACCTGTATTGGGGTGCTCGCTATCTCGAACGGGCCGAGAACACGTCCAGAATCGTCCGTTCCTATACCGATGTGATCGTCGATCTCCCTCGATCGATCACCTCCTCATGGGAGCCGCTGCTCGCCGTCGTCGGCAGTTCGGAGACGTTCCGCGAGATGTACGGGGCCGGTGACGAACGATCGATCGTCCATTTTCTCGTCGCCGAACTGGCGAATGCCGGCAGCGTTGCGTCGAGTGTCGAAAACGCCCGCGAGTGCCTCAGGACCTGCCGGGACGTGTTCCCGCGCGACGGGTGGCTCGCCGCCAACGACCTCTACCTGTACGCCGCCTCGCACCGTGACGAAGGCGTCGCCCGCCGCGGCAGGGCCCGATTCCTCGCACGGATCGTCAGCGACAGCCGGCATCTCGACGGGATTCTGACCTCGTCGATGTCGCGCGACGAGGCCTACGAATTCTTCAGGATCGGCCAGATGCTCGAGCGCGCCGAAATGACCACGCGGGTGCTCGGGGTGCGCGCCTCCGCACTCCTCGAAAGCGCTTCGGCATACGCCTCCCCGGTGCTGGCGACGGCCGCCTCGGCAGCGGCGAACTCCTCCAAGGTGTCCCTCGAGGATCACGACGAAGTTCAGTGGATGGGCGTGCTGCGTTCATTGTCGGCACTGCAGATGTACCAACGCTCGACGCGTGCGGCGATCGACGCCAACGGTGTCGTGAGGTTCCTGCTCCACGACGCATCGTTCCCCCGTTCGGCCACGTACTGCCTGCAGCGCGTGCAACGCGGGCTCGAACGGCTGCCGCGGGGCGCTGACACCAAGGAAGTCATCGCCGACGCCCTCGATGTACTCGACAGCGTCGATCCCGACGCTTCCGACGGGTTCAGTCTTGACGCCGAAATGGACCGCCTCCAGGTCACCCTCGCCGAACTGCACAATGGGATCGCCAACGCCTACTTCCACACCGCTGCCGGCTGATCGACCCGTCTCCGATGCCATGGTGAGCCAGACGCTGACGTATCGGGCCACGCCTGGGCGCTTCGACGAGCTCTACGACGAGGGTGGGGGGATCCGTCCGGCGTGGAAGCCGGTGTTCGGTGATGTCGAACGCCAGGGCGAGCACGGCCTTGCGGAGCGACGCCGGCTGATCGGCCAGTTGCTCGCCGCAGAGGGCGCCGGTCATGCGGTGCAGGACGGTGAAACCGAGCCGAACATGTTGCCGAGCCATCCGTGGATGGTCGATCCGCTTCCGTACATGCTCGAAGCCGTTGAATGGCGTGCGCTTGCTGCAGGCGTCGACCAGCGCGTCCGCATGTTCGAGGCGATGCTCGGCGACGTCTACGGAAGCCGCAACCTCCTCCGCCGTGGCGTCGTGCCGACCGAAGTGGTCTACGGCACACCGAGATATCGCTGGCCACTCGTCGCCGCTTCGGCCCACGGCGTCACCAGCCTCGGGATGCCGATGACCCGCGTTGCGTTGTATGCGTGTGACCTGGCGCGCCTCGCTGACGGAACATGGCGCGTCGTCGCCGACTACACGGATACACCGCAGGGCATCGGTTACGCGATGATCAATCGCTCGGTCATCGCCAGGGTGCTCGGCGGCGAGCTCGCACGCAGCGGGGCGGCGACGCAGTCCGGATTCCTGGGTGCGATGCGGGCGAGCTTCTCGGCGCTGGCAGCGCCGGAACGGCCGACGATGCGAACGGTGCTGGTGACGCCCGGCATCGACGACGGCGCATACGTCGAGCAGTCGTACCTGGCAACACTGCTCGGCTTCAACCTCGTCGAGAACTCCGACGTCGTCGTGCGCAACAACCGCGCCTGGCTGCGTACCTTCGGCGGTCTCGAAGCGGCCGACACGCTGGTGCGTTGGAGTGCCGACCGTGCCGCCGATCCCGTCGCCGGCGATGCCAAGGGCAGAGGCGGCGTGCCGGGGCTTGCCCGTGCTCATCTCCACGGGTCGGTCGGTCTGGCGAATGCGCTCGGGAACGGGATTGCCGAGGAGGCGGCGCTGCGCGAGTTCCATCCGGCGATCTGCTCGGAACTGCTCGGAGAGCAACTGCAACTGCACAGCCTTGCGGCGGACGCGTCGACGGACTCGGTCAAGCTGGCGTCGACCCCTATCAGCTTTGCGTCGGGCCTGCGGACCGGCACGATCGTGCTGCGGCTGTTCGCCACCCAGGCGGAGGGCAAGGTGACGGTGATGACGAGCGGCATCGCCAGGGTGCTGCGCCCCGGTGACAGCCTGATGAAGCCGTCGGCGCTGCTCGCCAAGGACGTCTGGGTCGTCGGTGATGTCGGCAGAGCGGCGATCACCACGACGAAGCGTCAACGCCTCGCGCAGGTCGATCTGCTCGCCTCGTTGCCGACGAGATCGGCAGACGCGCTGTACTGGCTCGGTCGCCATGCCGAACGTGCGGAACTGCTCGCCCGTTCGCATCGTGTCGTCGCCTCTCGTGAACCGACATTGAGGTCGTTTCCAGCTGATGCTTCCGACCTGACGGCGCATGCCTTCGTCGGGCTGCTGCGCAGGGCGCGCACCGAAATGCCTGCTGCGCCAACGGATGCCGCTGGTTCGACGGCGGATCTGATCGCCGACGAACTGGCGCGTGCCGCTGCGGCGATCGACGACCGGCTGAGCAACCTGTCAGCAGAGGCCGCCACCGTACGCGAATTCATGTCGGGCACCACGGGCCGGGTGTTGATTCGACTGCGGAACTATCTGTCGGAGCGTGCGGAGACCGGCACGGTGACGGATGACGATCTCGACGAACTGCTCGTCGACCTCGCGGCATTGTCTGGCATGGCGATGGAATCCACTGTTCGCGGGCCTTCCTGGCGGTTCCTCGATCTCGGACGACGGCTCGAACGCAGCTTCGGCGTACTCGATTCGATCGAAGCAGCCGTTGTCCCCGTGGTGCCGAATGTTGCTGAATCGATGCTCGCCGAAGCGGTGCTGGCGACGCACGACAGCCTCGTCGCCTACCGTCGCCGCTACCGCAGCGACGTCGAAATCGACGCCGTCGTCGCGCTGCTCGTCAGCGACGATTCGAACCCTCGTGCGTTGCAGTTCCAACTCGACCGTATGTCAGAGCATCTCGCCTCGTTGGGCTGGTCAGACGGCACCGAACTGATCGACAGGGTGGCGCGGGCGATCTTCGACTGGAGCGATGTGACGATCGATCGGGTCACCCGCCGGCGGGCCTCGTTGGAGCGCCTGGTTGCAGACGCCCGTGCTGCGCTGGTTGAGTTGGGGACAGGAATCCAGGTGCGGTGGTTCTCCGATCCGATCGCACCGCAACCTCTCGCCCGTCTGCAAGCACTCGGGAACGATTCCTCTAGCAGCGTCGTAAGGAACTGACCGCCCATGGGCACACTCGCCGGACGCCGCTATCGCGTCGTGCACAAGACCGAGTACCACTACGGCGCGACGATGTCGTCGGGACTGACGGTCGCCCACCTGCTGCTCCGCGAGACGGCGATGCAACACGTCATCAGTGCCGACATCAACGTCGATCCGCTTCCCGAGGAGCGCCACACGTGGATCGATGCCTTCGGGAACCTCGCCGTGCAGTTCACGGTCGCCTCGCGCCATGACCACTTGACGATCACCGCCGTGTCGGAGGCGGAGGTTTCCGCTGCACTGTGGCCTTCGGTCCCGGAGACGGTCGGCGAACTCGCCGAAATGACGCGCAGCATCGAGGGCGACATGGCGATCGACGTCGCCCCGTTCCTGCCCGCCTCGCCGTTCGTGCCCGCCGAGTCGATCCGCCTCGTCGGCGAAGACGAAATCAGCGGTGCGCTCGCCAGTGATCGCCCGGCAGCCGAGGCGATCGTCGATCTCTGCGGGCGCATCTTCTACGGTTTCCGTTTCGATTCGGCGTTCTCCGACATTTCCACCCCGCTCGAACGTGTCATCGATGAACGACGCGGCGTGTGCCAGGACTTCGCCCATCTGGCGATCGCTGCGCTCCGTAGTGCAGGACTGGCAGCGCGATACGTGAGCGGTTACCTCGAAACGATGCCACCCCCCGGGATGGTGAAACTCGTCGGCGTCGACGCCTCGCATGCCTGGTCTTCGGTGTGGCTCGGACCGGGATTCGGCTGGTGGGATTTCGATCCGACGAACAACCAGATGCCGCCCCGCAGCCACGTGACGACGGCGTGGGGCCGGGACTACGGCGATGTCGCGCCGGTCCGAGGTGTCGTTCTCGGCCCGCAGATCGAACAGAAGATGCACGTCGCCGTCGACGTCACCCGGCTGTCCTGAGTTTGATCTCCTCGCACGGGATCTCCGGCGCCGGGGCGCCTTTGAGCCCCGTCCGAGTATTTGCCTCGCGGCATGGGGCGTGTTCCTACTCGATCGATCCGTGCGCCATGGGCGCCGGAATATCGCTGCTTCGGGCGCTGCGGGGTTCACTAGGATCTCTTCGACATGTACGGGCTTCGGCGCACATCAGCAGCGAACGCCCCGTCAGCGCAGGCGCAGACGGTGCGAGGTGATCGGCTGACGTTGTTGCCGGCCTCGCTGTCGAGCCGCGAATCCGACGTCCTCGAACTCGTCGCAGAGGGTCTCTCGAACGAGGGCATCGCCAACCGTCTGTTCATCAGCCCGAAGACCGTCGAGTCGGCGCTGAGTTCGGTCTTTCTCAAACTCGGTCTTGGCGAGGACGGTCGGGATGGCAACCGTCGGGTGAAAGCGGCGATGTATTTCGTCTCGCTGCAAACAACGCGACCGTTGGTCCCGCTCGGGCATCAGGAGTTGACGGCACTACTGACGTCGGCACCGTTCGACACCGTCGTCAACGTGCTCGAGCAGCGGGCTGCCGATGCCGCTGTCGGCGCCTGGGGATTGCTGGCGGCTGCGTCGTGGTGTCTGGCGATCAGCGACGACCTGGATCATGCCGTCGTGCTGGCCGAACGCTCCAGCGCTGATGTCGACATGCTTGTCGCAACGACGCAGGGTTCGGATCAGCGCGCCGCTCGAATCATCGTCGACGGCCTGATCGTCACGTTGATGGCGATGCGCGGCGCGGCGCCACTCAGCAGCCGCGAACTCGATGATGTCGCCACGCTTGCGGCGTTGCCGCTGCGCCACCACGAGCGAGCGGTGTTCGATGCGATGGAATCGGTGCTCGAGATTGCCAACTGGTTCGCGTTCAGCGATCGTCCGGCGGAGGCGGCGGCGATCCTCGACCGCAGACTCGACCGGGTGGACGACTTCGACGACTTCTCGCAGAACTCGGCGTTGTGCTGCCTCGGCGAATTGGAGATCCGCCGAGGTCGCTGGCAACGCTGCGACGACTCGCTCCAACGTCTGCTGCAGCGTGAACGGGCCTGCGGCCAATCGAGCGGGTACGCCCACGCACTTGCGGCCCGGCTCAGCGCCGGACGCGGTGACACCGCCTCCGCACGAGCACATCTGCGCGCCGCTCGTACGGCGGCGACGGCGCGCGGTGATCATTCGACACGGTGGCGGACCGACGCAGCAGAGGGTCTGTTGCGGCTCGGGCTCGGCGACGCCCACGGTGCGGCAAAAGTCCTCGGTCCACTCGTCGGTCGCGCCGACGGAGCCGGCCTCAGATTGCCGTCGGTGCGTATGTGGGAAGCCGACCTCGTCGAAGCGCAGGTCCGTTGCGGGGATGCCGCCGGTGCGCGACTGACCACGAAGTGGCTCATGACAGATGTCGAGGCAACCGGATCGCGGTGGGGAGCAGCCGCGCTGATGCGTTGCCACGGGCTGCTGGCGTCATCCGGTGCCGCGGCGATCTCGGAGTTCGAGTCATCGACCGATCTCTTCGGCCGGATCGACGCGCCATTCGAGCAGGCACGATCGGAATTGCTGCTCGGGTCGAGCCTTGCCGGCAGCGGTCGCGATGATGCCGCCACGATTCACATCTGCAGAGCACGGGACCTGTTCGAGGCGGTCGGCGCAGTGCCATGGGCGGCGGCGGCAACGTCGCTCCTCTGATCCCTTCGGCGTCATCTCATCAGGTCGAGGGATTTCCCCGTATCGGCGACGGGGCGCCTTCGCCTAACGTCAGCGGTGGCGATCCGTGGCGATCGTCGCGCCGCGTGGCGTGGTTGCACGGTTACACGGTTGCACGGTTGCTGGCGAGTTCAGCTCGTCGGAGTGGATGAGGTCATCGCACATGGGATATCAACTCGGCGTCGATATCGGCACGTCGTACTCTGCTGCCGCTGTGAACCGTGGCGGAGCAGTCGAAGTCGTTACGCTGACACCGTCGAATCCGGTGATGCCATCGGTGGTGCTGCTCAAACAGAATGGCGAGGTGCTCGTCGGTGAGACGGCTGTTCGGCGAGGGATCGACGAGCCGACGCGCGTGGCGAGAGCGTTCAAACGCCGCCTCGGTGACCCGACTCCACTCGTGCTCGGCGGTACGCCGTATGGCGCAGAGTCGCTGATGGCCCATCTACTGACGGAGATCGTCCGTGTCGTGAGCGAACGCGAAGGTGCAGCCCCTGATCGGGTCGTACTCACGCATCCCGCGAACTACGGGCCGTACAAGCTCGATCAGATGCGCGAGGTTGCGAGGTTGGCAGGGCTCGATCTGGCGAGGGTCTCATTCGTCACCGAGCCGGAAGCTGCGGCGATCTCCTATGCGGCGACGAATCGCGTCGAGCCGGGTGAGGTCGTCGCCGTGTACGACTTCGGTGGCGGAACGTTCGATGCTGCGCTCGTGCGTCGAGATGCCGACGGATTCTCGTTGATCGGCAGGCCGGAGGGCATGGACCGGCTCGGCGGCATCGATATCGACGCAGCGATTCTCGAGTACGTCGATTCGGTGCTCGGCAGCAGGATCGAGGCGCTCGATCCCAATGATCGTGTCGTACAGAGCGGCGTTGCGCGGCTGAACGACGACTGCCGCCTGGCCAAGGAGGCGCTGTCTACCGATTCCGACACGACGATCTCGGTGTCGCTGCCAGGTTTGCAGGACAGGGTGCCGCTGTCGCGCGCCCAGCTGGAAGCGATGATTCGGCCGCGGATCCACGAGACGATCGACGCGCTCGTGCGTGCCGTCGCCACAGCAGATCTGGACATCTCCCAGGTCGGGCGAGTGCTACTCGTCGGAGGGAGTTCGCGCATCCCGCTCGTCGCCGAGTTGGTGCACGAACGCACGGGTCTTCCAGTATCGCTCGACGCACATCCGAAGTTCGCCATCGCAACGGGCGCGGCGGCAGTGCAATTCGCCACCGGCACCGGCACCGGCACCGGCACCGCCCCGACGCCGACTCCGGTTCCCGTTCCGTTGCCGCTCTTCCCGTCGCCAGCTTCGCCCGCCGTGCCCGCCGTGCCCGCCGTGCCCGCCGTGGGGACGAGTCCGACGCAATCGTTGCCAGGTCCGACGGACAGCGCGCCGGCGAGAAAGCGCCGTACGAGACTGCTGGTCGCCGCCGGAGCCGTCGCCGTCGCCGTCGCCGTTGCTGCGACTGTCGTGGTGGCGAGCGGCGGGAGCAACAACGCGGCGACAGAACCGGCATCGACGTCGTCACCGACGTTGGTCGTTGCCACGTCGGCGTCGCTTTCGACGGCGGATCAACCGGCCGGCACTGCCGCTGTACGTTCGGCGACTTCGACGACTTCGACGACTTCGGCGACCTCGACTTCGAAAACGTCAGCGGTGGCCACATCAGCGGTGACAACAATTCCGGCGAGCACCGTGGCTGCGCTTCCCGCAGCATTGACGTTCAGCGACAGGATCGGTTTCGCCGGTCGCGAAGGCGGCGGCGTGTTCAAGATCGAGGTGACGAAAGCGGAGGTCATCGAGGCCGACCATCAACGTACGGCCGTCATGCATACGAAGGTTTCGAACTTCGCCGCCGTCGACATCGCCCTCGGGTTGATCAAGTCCCCGGTGCTGTTGCTCGCTGATGGGTCATTGTTGCCGGCGAAATTCAAAGCGCTGCCCACCGTGCCCGGCGGCGCAACGACGGCGGTCGACATCGTCGCCCCGGTCGACGAATCGTTCACGTTCACCGGCGCCTCGCTGGTGTTCGGGAACAACGCTTCGAATCAGTCGATCATCCCATTCGAGACGAGCGCCAAGGTCACGACGTTCACTCCGATCGTCGATATCGGCAAGGGCACCACCGTCGACTCCGGAACCGGAACGGTTGCAACACTCACAGGCGGCGTGCTTCACGCCGACTACAAGGATGGATCGAAGGACAGCTACCAGCTCGAACTCGCCGTCGACGTGACGTACAAAGATCCGACAGTGGGTGCGACATCCGACATCCAACAAACCTTCACGCTTGCGCTCCCGGACGGAACGAGTGCCTCGTCGTCGTTCGGCACGAGCCTGATCTTCAATCACGGCAATCAGATCGTGGCCTCCGGGGCGACGGAGAAGCAGACCATGCTGTTCGAGGTCACGAGTACGTATTACGGCCAATACACGCTGACGATCGGACATCAGCGCTCACAGCCGCCGAACCCGAAGGGCAACCTGACGTTCACGTTCGCCGTCGTCCAGCAACCCTGAGACGGGTGACCGCCGCCCCGTGCCCGGGGCCGCTGTCCGAATCCCGCTAGCGGGAGGCGCCGTCCAGGGCCATGATGGTGCCCATGACCTCAGCATCAACGATCGCATCGGCCGGTTCGGCCGTGCCGGCGGCTGGTGCACCAGACGAGGAGCGGTGCTATCGGGCGGTGCAGAGCAAGGACCCGCGGTTCGACGGATGGTTCTACACCGCCGTCCGTACGACCGGAATCTACTGCCGCCCGAGCTGCCCAGCAGTCACGCCGAAGCGCCAGAACGTCACGTTCTACCAGACAGCCGCCGCGGCGCAGATCGCCGGCTACCGGGCGTGCAAACGCTGCCGTCCCGATGCCACACCCGGCTCACCCGCCTGGAACATGCGCGCCGATGTCGTCGGACGGGCGATGCGTCTGATCGCCGACGGCGTCATCGACCGTGACGGAGTGACCGGGCTGGCGACTCGACTGAACTACAGCGAACGACAGCTCAATCGCCTCTTGACGACCGAAGTCGGTGCAGGACCGCTCGCGCTCGCCAGGGCACAGCGCGCCCAAGCGGCACGAGTGCTCATCGAAACGACGACAATGCCATTTACCGATGTCGCCTTCGGGGCAGGGTTCGCCAGCATCCGCCAGTTCAACGATACGATCCGCGAGGTTTTCGCCTCGACCCCCACGGACCTGCGGTCGCAGCGGCGGCCGGCGGCGAGCGGCGCCGGAATCGTCTCGCTCCGGCTTGCCTTCCGGCCGCCGATGGATACCGCGACGCTGTTCGGGTTTCTCGGGATGCGTGCCGTCCCCGGGGTCGAATGCTGGGACGGGTCGACGTATCGGCGAGTGCTGAGGTTGCCGCACGGTCTGGCCACGGTCTCGTTGACCCCGGCCGTGCATCATGTCGATTGCCGCCTGCAACTCGCGGACATGCGCGACCTGACGACAGCGGTCGCTCGCTGCCGTCGGCTGCTCGATCTCGACGCCGACCCCGAGTCGATCTCCGACCAGCTGATCATCGACGAGATGCTTGCTCCGCTGGTGATCAAATCGCCGGGTCTGCGGTCGCCGGCACACGTCGACGGCAACGAGCTCGCAGTGCGCGCAGTACTCGGCCAGCAGGTGTCGGTAGCCGGTGCCCGCACGCTTGCCGGTCGCCTTGTCGCCAAGTACGGACAGACGCTTGCGGTTCCTGACGGGGAGCTGACGCACGCCTTCCCGACAGCAGCTGCGCTCGCCTGCGCCGATCCCGCCGATCTGGCGATGCCGGCCAGCCGCAAGCGTGCGTTGTTCGGGATGTGTCGCGCGTTGGCATCAGGCGAGATCCAACTCGATGCAGGGGCCGATCGAACCGAGGTCGAAGCACAACTCGTCGCCCTCCCCGGCATCGGCGCGTGGACCGCTGCGTACATTTCGATGCGCGCGCTCGGCGATCCCGACGTCTTCCTGCCGACCGACCTCGGGGTGAAACACGCCCTCGAACGCCTCGGCGCCGACGGCTCTCCGAAGGCAGCGCACGAACGAGCCGAGCACTGGCGTCCCTGGCGCTCGTACGCCCTCCACCTGTTGTGGGGGAGCCTCTGATGAAGGAGCAATCAACGATGCACAGTGCAACACCGACAGCGACACAGAAACCAACGCCGAAACCACCAGCGATACCAGCAGCGACACGGTCGGCAACGCCGGCGCCGGACACCATCGCCCTGCAGCGAACGCCGATGCTCACGCCTGTCGGCGAGCTGACACTGATCGCCAGCGCGACCGGACTGCGGGCGGTGATCTGGACCACCGGGGACGAGGTGGATCGCGTCCGCGTCGACGCCTCGATCATCGACGACACGAACCCCGTGCTCGTACTGGCCCGCCAGCAACTGCAGGAGTATTTCGCCGGCGAGCGTCAGGATTTCACCGTGCCGCTCGAGCCGGTCGGCACCGATTTCCAGCAGTCGGCATGGCTCGTGCTGCGGGAGATTCCCTATGGCGAGACGATCAACTACGGCCAGCAGGCGAGGCGACTCGGTGATCCGAACAAGGCGCGGGCGGTCGGAGCCGCCAACGGACGCAACCCGCTGAGCATCGTCGTTCCCTGCCACCGGGTCGTCGGCGCCAACGGCTCCTTGACCGGGTTCGGCGGCGGCATCGAGAACAAGGCATGGCTCCTCGACCACGAACGCACGGTTCGCTTCCGAGCCGGCTGACCGACCGCTCACGTCGGCACATCACGCTCGCTGCGCCACCGCGTCGCTCAGACGCGGACGATCGTCGCTCGCGATTCTCCGAGCTCGGTCTCGGTGAATACACCGTTGCGGCTCGAGCCGGCCAGAGCAGACCGTCGGGTGCGCCGATAGCATTGCAAACCGTGCCTGCAGCCAGGTTTGGCGCTGCGCGCAACCAGTCCGTGAAGCAACACCGTACGTCGTGTTGCAGGAGCAGTAGAGAGAAGTAGGCAATGGCAAAGCGGGAGTATTCACTCGAGCGCACACGCAACATCGGCATCATCGCGCACATCGACGCGGGCAAGACGACCACGACGGAGCGCATCCTCTACTACACCGGCAAGAGCTACAAGATCGGTGAAGTGCACGACGGTGCGGCGACCATGGACCACATGGCGCAGGAGCAGGAGCGCGGCATCACGATCACGTCCGCTGCCACCACCTGCATCTGGGACAACCACCGCATCAACATCATCGACACGCCGGGCCACGTCGACTTCACGATCGAGGTCGAGCGCAACCTGCGCGTCCTCGACGGCGCCGTCACCGTGTTCGACTCGGTGGCCGGCGTCGAGCCGCAGACCGAAACCGTGTGGCGCCAGGCCAACAAATACAAGGTGCCGCGTATGTGTTTCGTCAACAAGATGGACCGCATCGGCGCCAACTTCTACCGCACCGTCGACATGGTCAAGTCGCGCCTGCAGGCAGTACCGCTCGTTCTGCACCTCCCCGTCGGCTCCGGCGGACCGGAGAGCGACACGCCGTTCATCGGCCTCGTCGACCTCGTGAAGATGAAGGCGTTGATCTGGCACGACGAGGAACTCGGCGCCAAGTGGGACGAGCTGGAAATTCCGGCCGACATGGCCGATCAGGCTGCCGAGTACCGCGAACTGCTGCTCGACACGATCGCCACCGAAGACGAAGCGTTGATGGAGAAGTACCTCGGCGGCGAACCCATCACCGAAGCCGAGATCAAGAGCGCAATCCGCAAGGGCACGCTCTCGTTCGAGTTCGTGCCGATCCTTTGCGGATCGGCCTTCAAGAACAAGGGCGTCCAGCCGATGCTCGACGCCGTCGTCGACTTCCTGCCGAGCCCGCTCGACATCCCGCCGACCAAGGGCACGACCGTCAACGGCGAGGACATCATCGAGCGCAAGCCGTCCGACACCGAGTCGTTCGCCGCACTCGCCTTCAAGATCGTCGCCGACCCGTTCGGCAAGCTGACCTACTTCCGGGTGTACTCCGGCCAGATCAACAAGGGCGACGAGGTCTACAACTCGACGAAAGAGCGCCGTGAGCGTCTCGGCCGCATCCTGTTGATGCACGCCGCGGACCGCCAGGACCTCGATTCAGCGATGGCCGGCGACATCGTCGCCGGTCTCGGCCTCAAGGACACGACCACCGGTGACACACTGTGCGACCGGTCGAACCCGATCGTCCTCGAGCGCATGGTCTTCCCGGAGCCGGTCATCCACGTGGCGATCGAGCCGCGCACCAAGAGTGACCAGGACAAGCTCGGTAAGGCACTCAAGTCGCTGTCGGACGAGGACCCGACGTTCCGTGTCCGCTCCGACGAGGAGACCGGCCAGACCGTCATCTCCGGCATGGGCGAATTGCACCTCGAGATCATCGTCGACCGCATGCAACGGGAGTTCAGCGTCGACGCCACCGTCGGCAAGCCGCAAGTGGCCTACCGCGAGACGATCACCAACAAGGTCGATTCCGTCGAGTACCGCCACATCAAGCAGTCCGGCGGTTCCGGTCAGTTCGCCGTCGTCAAGGTCACGCTCGAGCCGAACCCCGGCAAGGGCTACGAGTTCGTCGACAAGATCTCCGGTGGCCGTATCCCCCGTGAATACATCCAGCCGGTCAACCAGGGCATCCAGGCCGCCCTGGACAACGGTGTACTCGCCGGTTACCCGACCGTGGACGTCAAGGCGACGTTGATGGACGGCGCATACCATGACGTCGACTCCTCGGAAATGGCCTTCAAGATCGCCGGCCAGATGGTCTTCAAGCGGGCAGCCGAAATGGCAAAGCCGGTGCTGCTCGAGCCGATCATGGGCGTCGAGGTCGTGACCCCCGACGAGTACATGGGTGATGTGATGGGTGACTTGTCAAGCCGCCGTGGCCGGATCGAAGGCATGGAAGCAGTCGGCAACGTCCAGAACGTCCGGGCGCAGATCCCGCTGTCGGAGATGTTCGGGTACTCGACCGATCTGCGCTCACGTACGCAGGGCCGGGCGACGTACACGATGCAGTTCCACAGCTACCAGGAGGTGCCCAACACGATCGCCGCCGACATCATCAAGCGTGTCCGCGGCGAGTAACCGCCTCCGTCGGCGGCGATCGTCGCTGAACTGAGTCGACTGGTGCACCGCCGGCGGTGCAATCGGTCCACAGAATCCTCGATCTCGTTCAGCCGCGCTTGACGCGTCCGCGTAGCGCGGCGAAACACATTGTCTGGCTGATGGCACCGACGATGGCGACGGCGGCGAGCGCCTGAAAAAGGCGTGTGCCATCCCAGCCGCGGTACACGAGCGCCCGTAACCCCTCCAACAGGTACGTCACCGGGTTCCACGAAGCGACCGTCTTCAGCCAGCCGGACAACTGTTCCTTCGGCACGTACGACGTCGTCAGGAACAGGAACGGGAAGAACAGCAGGAACGATGAGTTCACCGCCGCCGGGTTGCCCGTCTTCAGCGCGATCGCATAGCCGAAGCCGGAGAACGCCAGGCTCCAGAGCGCTCCGAGCAGCACGAACACCAGCATGCCGGCGATACCGGTGTCGAACCGCACCCCGATCGCCAGGCCGACGATGAGGATCGGCACGATCAGCGCAATCGCCACGGCGACGTCGGCGATGAGGTGCCCGAGCAGGATCGCCGATCGACGCACCGGGCTGAGGAGCAGCCGGTCGAAGTAGCCGTCCTGCACGTCGAGCACGAGTGCCGGAGCTCGCGACACGCCGGTGACGCCCAGCAGGATCGCCGTTGGCAGTTCGAAGGATTTGAAGTTGAACCCGGCGATCTGCCCCTCCGTCAGATGCGAGAGCGTGGCGATGTTGACGAGGAAGAAGAACAGGGCGATGAAGATCGCCGGAACGACCGTCGCCACGTCGCGCGGGACGGCCCTGAGGGCCCGCCCGGCGATGGTGATGACGTCCGCCAGCGCGCCGGCGGGCCGAGCGGAGACGTCACCGCGTCCGATCGCGCCGATATCACCGGTACGGCTGGTGGAGATGCTGGTGGTCACTGCGGTCATTTCACTTGCTCCCTGTTGTCGGTGGTGCCTTTGCTGGGGGTGCCCTGGTTGTCGTTGTCGTTGTCGCTGGCGTCGTCGGCGATGCGGTTGCCGGTCAGTTCGAGGAAGACGTCGTCGAGCGTCGGTGTTCGCAGCGTCAATTCGCGAACGCCGATGTCCCGCTCGCTGAGGGCGACGACGACGGCGCTGATGACGCTGGAGCCGTTCTCTGTCGAGATGACCGCTTCCGATCCGTGCGCCTCGACGCCGATGACGCCGGCCACTCTGTCGAGCGCAGCGATGACCGGTGACGCCGAACCGGCGACGCGCACGATGATCAGGTCGGCGCCGACAGAGCGCTTGAGTTCTGATGGGGTTCCCTCGGCGACGATCCGTCCGCCGTCGATGATGCCGACACGGTCGGCGAGCACGTCCGCCTCCTCGAGGTATTGCGTCGTCAGGAAGATCGTCATCCCGAGTTCGGTATTGAGCCGTTGGACCTCCTCCCAAACGGTCGCCCTGCTGATCGGATCGAGCCCGGTCGTCGGCTCGTCGAGGAACAGCACCTCCGGGTTGTGGACCAACGCGGCTGCAAGATCGAGCCGGCGCTTCATGCCGCCGGAGTAGCCGCCGATCGGGCGTTGCAATGCGTCGCCGAGGCCGATCCACTCGCCGAGTTCGTCGGCCCGGCGGCGGGCGACGGCCTTCGGCAGGCCGTAGAGGCGACCCTGCAGACGAAGCAGTTCCGTTCCGGTCTGCTTCGGATCGAGGGCCGCTTCCTGGAGTGCGACGCCGATGTGCAACCGAACGGCAGCGGGGTCGGCGGCGATGTCGCACCCGGCAACCTCTGCGGTGCCACTCGTCGGAGCGACGAGGGTACAGAGCATCCGCATCGTCGTCGATTTGCCGGCGCCATTCGGGCCGAGGAACCCGTAGATCTCCCCGCGGGCGACGTCGAGGTCGATGCCGGCAACAGCGGTGACCTCGCCGTAGCGTCTCACGAGTTGGCGCGTCCGGATCGCTGAGGGTCCATCGGTCACCCGGCGGGTTTCGACGGATTCGGTGTGTAACTGCATGCTCATCAGTGGTCTCGTTCTGCTCTCGAGTCGTCGTGGCGTTTGCGTCGATATCGACGAAGCAGCCCCGGAGGACTCAGCGGTGCCAACGCCGGTGGAGGTACCGGTGGAAGTGGTCATGGCATCGATGATGCGCTTCTGAACCGGACACCCTGTGGCCGGTTCAGAGCACGGTGTCGGATCAACTTCTCACTGGTCACGCACGGAACAGCGAGGCGACGGTGACGGCGAAACCAGGCAGTACGGGCGAGGTCAGTTCATCGTCGTCAGCGAATTCGCTCTCTTCGAACGGTTCGCCATCGACGGGGCGGCTCATCACCAATATCGAGGTGGACTTCGGATCGATGATCCAGAATTCGGCGATGCCGAGGCGGTCGTAGTCGTGGCGTTTGCGGACGACGTCGAACGTGCGCGTCGATGGCGAGAGCACTTCGACGACGATCGCCGGAAGACCGCTGAATGCCGCATCTTCGTCTTGACCAGTGCACTGCTCGATCGGAAACCACGACATGTCCGGCTGATAGCCACGACGCTCGCTGATCTTCACCGGCTGCTGGGTCGTGGCTTCGCCGAGGCGGCCGGCTGTCAGCAGCCAGTTGTCCAAAGCGCCGAGAAGCCGGCGCAGAATGCGCTCGTGTTGAGCGGAGGGAGCGTTCATGACCATTCTTCCGTCGATGAGATCGGCATTCCGGGTCTCGTAGGGAAGGTTGAGGTATTCAGCCCATGTCAGCAGGTTGCTTTCCTCGATCGTGACCGACATACGGCCATCGTAGTCAGGGGGTGTCGCAGGGTTGGTCGAGTCCCTCTGCGTCTACATGGGTCGAGACGGGACCGGCAACGTTGCGACACCCCCGGCGTAAGGTCGGCGACATGAACCCATCCTCGCTCACCGCTCGGACCCGGCCGATCGACGTTGGCGAGGCAGACGAGCACATGCGGCGCGTCATCGCCGCACTCGCGGGGCCCGGAGCGGTGCCACGGGACGACCAACTCGAGGCAGTCCGTGCGCTGGTCGTCGACCGCTCACGCGTCCTCGTCGTCCAGGCGACAGGCTGGGGCAAGTCGGCCGTCTACTGGGCGGCGACGTCGGCGTTGCGCGCCGCAGGGTCGGGGCTGACGCTCGTCATCTCTCCGCTGTTGGCGTTGATGCGCGATCAGGTGTCGGCAGCCGAACGAGCAGGCCTGCGGGCAGCGACGATCAACTCGACGAACATCGACGCCTGGGACGATGTGCTGGCGATGGTCGATGACAATGCCCTCGACGTCCTGCTGGTTTCGCCAGAGCGTCTCGGCAATCCACGGTTTGCCGCACGCATGCCCCGCTTGTTGGCAGCGACCGGCATGGTGGTCATCGACGAGGCGCACTGCATCTCCGATTGGGGGTTCGACTTCCGTCCCGACTATCAACTGCTCGCCAGGCATCTGTTCACACTCGCTGCCGATACACCGGTCTTGGCGACGACGGCGACAGCAAACGAACGTGTCACCGCCGACGTCGCCGGTCAACTCGGGCCGGACACCGCCGTCTTCCGCGGCAATCTGGCGCGGACGTCGTTGCGGCTGGCGGTCGTGCCCGATCTCGGGCCGCTCGATCGATGGGCGTGGGTCAGTGACGCGCTGCATCGTGCCGACGGCTCCGGAATCATCTACGTCCTAACGGTGGCCGAGGCGGACAAGTTGGCCGGATTCCTCATGACGGCCGGTCATGATGTCGCCGCCTACACCGGGCGTCTCGACGCCGATTCGCGTATCGTCATCGAGGAGCGGCTACGGAACAATTCGCTGAAGGCCGTCGTCGCCACGTCGGCGTTGGGGATGGGCTACGACAAGCCAGACCTCGCCTTCTGCATCCATGTCGGATCGCCGGCGTCACCGGTCGCCTACTACCAGCAGGTCGGGCGTGCCGGTCGAGCGCTCGACACTGCCCTCGCCGTGTTGCTGCCGTCGGAGGCCGACGAGCCGATCTGGGAGTACTTCGCCACTGCCTCGATCCCGGATCCCGACTACGTCGACAAGATCGTCGCCGTGCTCGCCAACGGGACGACGTCGCTGCCGTCATTGGAGTCGGCGACCGGAATCCGGCGTGGGCGGCTCGAGGGTCTGCTGAAACTGCTGGCCGTCGACGGAACGGTCAGCAAACAGCAGGGCGGCTGGGAGTCCACCGGTCAGCCGTATGTGCACGATGCTGCGAAATGGGACACGCTCCGCCGGGTCCGCGCCGCGGAGGCCGATGTCATGCGGAACTATGCATCGGGTGCTGGCTGTCTGATGGAATTCCTGCAACGAGCTCTCGACGATCCGGATCCCGTCCCGTGCGGTCGTTGCTCCGTGTGCACGGGTGAACTGCCGCCGCCAGGGCTCCTGCCCTCGGTCGAAGCACGTTCGCAGGCACGTGCGTTTTCCCGTGGTATCGACGTCGTGCTCGAGCCCCGCAAGCTGTGGCCGAAAGGCACCGGTCGATCGGGCAAGATCGTCGCAGCCGCCGAGGGACGGGCTCTGGCCTTTGCGGATGATCCTGGGTGGCGGGAGGAGTTGATGGCCTTCGATCGTTCCGACATGCCGATCGACCAGCGGATCGCCGACGGACTGGTCGACGTGATGCGCCGTTGGAAGTCGCAGTGGGTCGAACGGCCTGTTGCCGTCGTGCCGATTCCATCTCGACGATTTCCGCGCCGGGGTCACTCGATCGCCGAGCATCTCGGCACAGTCGGCCGTCTGCCGGTCATCGACGCTTTCCGCCAACACGGTGCGGCACCGCCGACCGACAGCGCGTCAGGTGTCCGGGTCAAGGCGCTGCATGCAGGACTGACGATCCGCGCCGAGGTCGAACTGCCGCGAGGTCCGATCCTGCTCGTCGACGACTCCTATCGAACCGGTTGGACGATGACGGTGGCAGCAGCGCTGTTGCGCGATGCCGCGGTGACGGCGGTCCTTCCGCTCGTTGTCCATCAGCTCCCCTAGGCTGATGGCTGAGGCCCCCGTGGTGGTTGCCTCGTCAGCTAACCCGTCAGCCTCGCCAGGTGGAATCCACCGGCTGCGATCGTAGACTCGCCGAGTTCTTTGACAACCCATCGACCCTAAACGGAGAGAACCTGCGATGAGCAAGGCAAAATTTGAGCGCAACAAGCCGCACGTAAACATTGGGACGATGGGTCACATCGACCATGGCAAGACGACGCTGACCGCAGCGATCTCGAAGACGCTCGCCGGCAAGGGCCTGGCGACGTACACGCCGTTCGATCAGATCGACAAGGCGCCTGAGGAGAAGGCTCGTGGTATCACGATCTCGATTGCTCATATCGAGTACGAGACCCCGAATCGTCATTATGCGCATGTCGACATGCCGGGTCATGCCGACTACATCAAGAACATGATCACGGGTGCTGCGCAGGTCGATGGGGCGATCCTGGTGGTGGCGGCGACTGATGGTCCGATGCCCCAGACGCGTGAGCACGTGTTGCTG
>JANXUF010000137.1 GCA_025356335.1 Actinomycetes bacterium | reverse complement strand
CCGTGCGTAGAGTGCAGTCGCGAGGGTGTCCAGGTCAGTGTCCATGAGATCTCCAAGATCGATCGGGTTAAGCAACACCGATCATGGACACCCTCAACCCACCCAAACGCGGATACCCAACCTTGGAATAAGTCATCTAGTGACCGTGCGGAGCGTCCACTCTGCTGGTGCACCATGCGCCGAGGAGCACCACGAAACAGCCGACCACCTCGATGGCGGCGACGGAGTCGTTACGGATCAGCACCCCGAGGATGAGCGCAACGACGGCTTCGAGATACGTGAGGATCGAGGCGCGGGTTGCGCCGACGCGTGCAGCCAACGTCGTCATCATCACGAAGGCCACTGCAGTACCGAAGATGCCGAGGAGCAGAATTGCCAGGAACGGCCGCGTCGCCCAGTGGGAACGCGCCAGGCCGAAGACGCCGAACGGAGCGGTGAGGATCACCGAGACGACCTGCGCCCGCCAGAACACCGGGATTGCTCCGTACTTCTGGGTCAATGGCACGCTGACGTTGACGGCAATGCCGTACGACGACACGGCGACGAGAATCAGCACGACGCCCAGCGCGGTCGAGCCGCCCTCGTTCAGTGAGCGCACCCCCATCAGTACGAGCCCGAACGCGCCCACGAAGATCCCAGCCACCTGCCAACGCCCCGGCCAACGTCGCAGCAGAACGGCCGCCACGATCGTCACGAAGACCGGGATCGCCCCGTTGAGCATGCCGGCAAGGCTCGAGGAAATGTGCCGCTGGGCAAGCGGGAACAGCGTCATCGGGAATGCCAGCCAGGTGACACCGAGGATGACGACGCGCGGCCAGTCTGCGCGCTCGACCCTGATGCGAGAGGCGGGCAGGAACCACAAGGTGACCGCCCCGAAGGCGATGCGCATGAAGGTCACCGCTCCGGGAGCGAACGCTTCGAGTCCTTCGGAGATCAGCAGGAACGAGGCGCCCCAGATCAGCCCGGGGATCAGCACCAGCAGCCAATCGCTCGAATGGAACGATCCCGCGTGCGTCCCCTCTGACGTCATGCGCGAGACCCGGCGATCGTTCCCCACCTTGGCGCCGGGGGACATTTCCGTGCGCTCGATCACAGCCCCGGCCGCCTGGCGGAGGCCGTTCGTTTCTTGTCGCCCATGGCGGCAACCGTACGGGTGAAGTGTGATCAGCAATGGCGAATATTCCTGACCGTCATGATCAGTCCTGCTGATCGACCTTTGCCGGCTGACGTCTCCGCTTCGGCCGGGTGGCTGCCCGCCTTCCGCCAACCTCCCGCCGCCTTCCGCCTGAGAGGGGAGCCCGAACTTCGAGACACCCATTTCGTACACTGGCTACCGACATGGTCTCCCCGACGCACGATTCTCCGCACGGCTCGCACTTCGCCAGCGAACTCACCAGTGGATTGAACCCCGATCAACTCGACGCCGTTGTCCACGACGACGGCCCGCTGCTGGTGATTGCCGGCGCCGGGTCCGGCAAGACGCGCGTGCTGACGCACCGCATCGCCCACCTCGTCACCGAACTGCACGTCAACCCGATGGCCATCCTTGCCATCACCTTCACGAACAAAGCCGCTGAGGAGATGCGCTCCCGCGTGGCGGCGTTGATCGGGCCGGTCGCCCGCAAGATGTGGGTCAGTACGTTCCACTCGGCCTGTGTGCGCATCCTGCGCCGGGACGCCGATGCCCTCGGCTACCCGAAGACGTTCAGCATCTACGACCAATCCGACGCCCAGCGACTGACGGGTTACGTGATTCGCGACCTCGGACTCGACCCCAAACGTTTCGCCACCCGCGCGGTCCACGCACAGATCAGCCAATGGAAGAACGATCTGATCTCCGCCGCCCAGGCAGAAGAACGTGCCGGCAACGTCTTCGAACGCAAGATCGCCCAGGTCTTCGTCGACTACCAGGCCCGCCTGCACAAGGCCGGGGCGATGGACTTCGACGACCTTCTCGGGGTAACCGTCCGGCTTTTCCGCGAGCACCCTGACGTCTTGGCGCACTATCAGCAGCGCTTCGAATACATCCTCGTCGACGAATACCAGGACACCAACAGCGCCCAGAACGAAATCGTGCTGATGCTCGGCGGCCAGCACCGCAACGTGACCGTCGTGGGCGACTCCGATCAGTCGGTGTACCGATTTCGAGGCGCTGACATTCGCAACATCCTGCAGTTCGAGGACGCCTTTCCTGATGCGACAGCGATCGTCCTCGATCAGAACTACCGGTCGACGCAGACGATTCTCAGCGCCGCCAATGCCGTCATCGACAACAACGCCACACGCAAGAAGAAGGAACTGTGGACGGACAAGGGCAGCGGCGATCGCATCACCCGTTATCACGCCGTCGACGAATCCGACGAGGCTCGATGGGTGTCGCGCAAGATGTACGAACTCCACGACAGCGACGCCATGCGCTGGTCGGAGATGGCCGTCTTCTATCGCACCAACGCCCAGAGCCGGGCGATCGAGGATGCACTGATCCGCTCCGGCGTGCCGTACAAGGTCGTCGGCGGAACACGCTTCTACGACCGCCGTGAGATCAAGGACGCCATCGCCTATCTGCGAGCCACCGTCAATCCGGCCGATGAGGTCAGCGTCAAGCGAATCATCAACGAGCCCAAGCGGGGGATCGGCGAGACGAGCATCCAGCGGCTCGATGCGTGGGCGACGAAACAGGGTCAGCCGTTCATGACGGCGCTCCGTTTCGCCGAGGACGCCGGTGTCAGCGGCAGCGCAGCACGAGGCATCACCGCCTTCCTCAAGGTGATCGACGCGCTCGCCGAACTCGTGCCGCTCGGTCCCGGCGATGTCCTGCAGGCGGCCCTCGATCAGAGCGGCTACTACGGCGAACTCGAAGCCGACAACTCCGTCGAAGCCGCCGGGCGGTTGGAAAACCTTGGTGAACTGATCGGTTCAGCGCGCGAATTCGAGACCGTTGCTGCCTTCCTCGAACAGGTGTCGCTCGTTGCCGATACCGACGACATCGACGGTGACGAATCGCGGGTGATGTTGATGACGTTGCACTCCGCCAAGGGGTTGGAGTTCCCGATCGTCTTCCTCGTCGGCGTCGAAGAGGGTGTCTTCCCGCACATCCGCGCATTGACAGAGCCAGCCGAACTCGAGGAGGAACGCCGCCTCGCCTATGTCGGTATCACCCGCGCCCGCGAGAAGCTGTTCATCTCTCACGCATGGAGCCGCAGCCTGTTCGGCACCACCAGCTACAACCCGCCGTCGCGCTTCGTCGAGGAGATTCCAGAAGACCTGATCGAATCGACCGGCAGTCAGCGTACGTCCGGACGTTCGAGCTATCGGGCAGAGCGCGACGATTGGGGAGCGCGGGCCAGACAGGGCTCACGCTGGAAGAACGAGGACGAAGACCGCGCCGCTGTCGAGGCACACCGTGAACGCGTCGTCGACGCAGCGATCGCTGCCGGCCGCCGATCGCCGATCGCACCGTCGGCGACGAACTCGTTCCAGCAGGGTTTCAAGCTCGGTGACGACGTCGTGCACAACACGTTCGGGGAAGGCGTGATCATCGACCTGCGCGGCGAAGGCGACAAGGCAGAAGCAACGATCCGTTTCCGCGACGTCGGCACGAAGATTCTTTCGCTCGCATGGAGCCCACTCACCAAGGTCTGAGGGTCTGGCGCTCTTGGCGACGTGCTGTCCCGGAATCCCGGTCGTTTGTGGCACAATCGAAGGCATGAGAGCTGCGCTGCTGATCGAGAGTCTGACCGGCCATACGCAGAAGGCTGGCGAGCTGATCGCCGACAATCTGCAGCAAGAGGGCTGGGGGATCACCGGCATCTCGAGGATGAAGCACCCCAATCACGCCGAGTTGCAGGCCGCAGACATCGTCATCGTCGGCACTTGGGTCCACGGTCTGTTCTTCGTCGGCCAGGGCCCCTTCGGCCTCGGCACTATCGATGCGCTCCCGGCGATCGGCGGCAAGCAGGCAGCGGTGTTCTGCACATTTGCCCTCGACCCGAAGCACTCCCTCGACAAGATGACACGCGCCGTCGAATCCCGTGGAGCTGCTGTCATCGGCGGATTGGCGCTCAACCGCTCGAAGCTGCGGGCCCACAGCGAGATCTTCGTCGAACGCCTGATCGCCGCTTTGGAGCCTGCGCCCGTCCTGCGCTGACGAGACAGCGCTTCGACCTTCATCGTCGCTCATTCCTCGCTCATTCCTCGCTCGTTCCTCGCTCGCCGAACGAGTATTTCTTCGCGACAGGGGGCGAGGTAGTACTCGATTGGATTGCATTTGTTCGGCAACGGCCGTCAGACGGTGGCCGCTCCGCTGTGGTTCGTCGGGTCGGCGATCGTGCCGAGGAACAAAACGGCACCGTTCTTGGCATCGCGGATCGCGAAGATGAATGGCCGGTCGATCGTCAGGTCGACCGGTTCAGCTGGCATGGCCGTTGCTGTCGCCAATGCGGCGGTCGCCGCGGCTGCGACGGTGCCCTCTTCGTCGACGGTGATGTTTGCCTGGTGGATCACGGCGGAGATGACCAGTGGTTCCGTCTTCGTCATCGCGCTGAAGTCGGCGTGGTCCGTGAATGCCGTCGGCATCCCCAAGGCTGACAATGTCGGTGCCAGTCCGGTCTTGGTTCCGAAGTCGAATTTCGGCATCGCCAGATTCACCACCGACGTGTCGGCCGCAGTCAAGGTCGCCAGCGTTCTGGATACGTCGGCGAACACGCTGGACAGCTGTCCGGCGTCGGGAACGATCAGCGCCATTTCCAACTCGTTACCGACGTACGGCAGGGTGACGGCTTTGAAATCGGCACCTCGTGTATACGCCATGAAGCCATGCCGATGCATCATGTCGACGTGTACCGACGAGCCGTCTGCGCGTGTGAAGGGGGCTGGGGCGGTCGACGATTTGGTGAATGCCGATGCCCACGGCGCCTTCAGGTAGATGGTGTTGACGAGCACCATCCTCGTCGTTGCCGTCAACAGGCCGGGTGTGAGCAATTCGGGTATGCGCTTCTTCGTCTGCTCCGAAACCCAGGCGTTGATCGCTGATTCGGCGGCGCTGGCGTCGTGCCGGTAGTCGACCAACAACACGCCGGCGGCGTACTGGCTGGCGAGCACGTCGAGGAACGCCTGCTCCCACTGCTCGTCGTTCTGTGCCCAGATCGAGTTGGCGATATCGAGCTCGATGTCGCCGTCACGGTTGCCGGACTGGCGGTGTCCGTTGCGGCTCGCCAGCACCGTCAGCAGCGCGTTGATCGAATGGTCGATCGTCGACGGATCGGCGATGTGCAGGGCGGAATTCATCTCCGTCTGGGTCTGGCCGACTGCGCCTGCTCTGACCATCGCCATCGCCAGCAGGATCGACGCCGGCGAGAAGACCACGTTGCCGGTGGACGACAGCTGCTGGCCGAGACTCGCGCCGAAGGCATTGAGCGCGGTCACCGCAGCGGTCTCGTCCCCCGCTGCCGTCGTCGCCAGCGGAACCTTCGACTGGGCCAGTCCATTCTTCGCCACGGGGCCTCCGCTCGTCGTCGTCCCGGTCGCCGTCGTTCCGGCGCCGGTCTTCGGTGTCGACGCGCCGGTCGTCGTTCCGGCGCCGGTCGTCGTCGTCCCGCCGGTCCTCGGCGGCGCGGTCGTCCCAGGGTCGAGATTCGTTGCGCTGCTCCCGCACGCCTGGAGTAACAGCAGCGCACCGGCAACTCCGGAGGCGTTGAGGAAATCACGGCGGTTCATAGTGGTTTGGACGTCACGGAGGAGGACGCAGTTCCCGGGCATCCGACCGGCGAGATTCGGAGGCCGTCCACATCCGTCGTTCGCCATCGACTCGGTGTGACATCAGGCGCCACATTCCCCGGAAACGGCATTCTTGGTGCAGAAGATCTGCCCGTCGAGCAGGCCCCCGCCGGTGAAGGCGATCTCGTCAGGCGTCTTGGTCAGCACGACTTTCGTCCCCACGGGAATCGTCGGATCTGTCGACGATGTCACGACGGCGTTGCCCGTCGGACCTGAACCGGATTGGACTTTGAGGTCGATCTGGATGCCGTTGTGGATCTCGTTGTTGATGACGTTGTCGCACGGCGGTGCAGGGTTGTCCGAGCAGAACGTGAACGAGCGTTCCTCGAGATGCATCGTCCCGTTGGGCTGCACGATGAGGTCGCGGTCGTGCCCGAAGTAGGTGCCGGCAAGCGTGGCGACATCGAGCGGGATCGACGCTGCGGGTCCGACAGGTGTGGTGGCACGCGCAGCAGTCGGAGCTGGTGGGGGTGGTGCGGTTGATGGTGCTGCGGGTGCGGCCGTCGGCACGATCGTCACGACGACGGTGACTACGACTGCGGTCGGTGCGACCGTCTTCGGTGCAGCTGTTGATGTCGGCGGAGCGGTCAAGTGGGTTGGTGCTTTGGTCGTCCTCGGCGACGTCGTTGCTGTCTCGGTGGTTTCGACCGTCTTCGCCAGCGGCGCCGATGTCGAACAGCCGGCAACGAGCAACGCGCCGGCAGCGATTAGCGCCGTCATCGTCGCCCGAGAATTCCTCATCAAGCGAAACGTACTCCAACGACGAGTGCCGAGCCGCCAGCACGTCCGTTCGCGGCAAGGTTCAGTCGTCGTATCCACATCCACATCCACATCCACATCCACATCCACATCCACACCAACGATCCGAGCCGGCGTTCGGTTCACCGACTCGCCCGCTCGAGGGTTGGGTCACTTTGTGGACGTGGTGTCCGAAACTGCCCCATCGCTCGGAGCGGCGGGCCGTCAGGAGGACGTAGTGACCGGGGTCGTCGTCGAGACCGATGCGCCGGGCAGCGTCAATGCCAGATACTGCTGATTGGGAAACGAGATGATGACGCCCGTTGCCAGTCGCAACTGTTCGACGGAGACGACTCGTCCATCGCAGTCGGTGAAGATCCGCGTCTTCGGCTGCTGGCTGACGAAACAGGTATCTGGCTTGTCCTTGGGGATCGCCTGATAGACGGCCCAGCCCTGCAGGTCGTTGACGCCGGAATGATCGACGATCAGCGAGCGGTCTGCCTGATCGCCCTTCAGTCCCTGGAACAACAGCGGTCCATTCTTCGAGATCGCGTCGGACACCTGGTCGACTCGCCCAACCGTGAACTCGCTTCGTCCGAGGTTGACCTGCGGGCCTTTGTCGGCAAGGTACGCGGCGATTCCCCACAGGACGAAGCCGAGGACGACGAAGAAGCCGATCCCGGCGGCGACCGGCACGACCGCCCTGGCAAACGGGGTCCGCATCTCCGGAATTTTCATCACCAGTAGTCTGCCGCCGTCGTGCGTCTTTGGGCACCGCCGACACCTCCGCCGTTGTGCACCGCCAACTCCGTCAGCCGTTGACTGGCCAACGTCGTGCGCCGTTGGACACCGCCAGCAGGAGGATTCGCTCTGGAGACGGTCGGCGACCTAGCGTCGCCAGCGCTCATTGCCATTGCAGCAGTGGTGACGTGGCGAGTATCGCCACCCTCGATTCACCGGGAGAACTACGTGGACCTATTCGAGTATCAGGGCAAGCAGTACTTTGCCCGTTACGACATTCCCGTCAGCGCTGGTGGCGTCGCCACCACCGTCGACCAGGCCGTCGACGTGGCTGATGCCGCCGGCTACCCAGTCGTCGTCAAGGCGCAGGTGCAGGTCGGCGGCCGCGGTAAGGCCGGCGGTATCAAGTTGGCGAACGACGCCGACGAGGTCCGCCTACATGCCGGCAACATTCTCGGTATGGACATCAAGGGCCACGTCGTCAAGGTGCTGTGGGTCGAGAACGCCAGCGATATCGCCGAGGAGTACTACGCCAGCTTCACCCTCGACCGCGGCGCCAAAAAGCATCTGTTGATGCTCTCGAAGGAAGGCGGTGTCGAGATCGAGACCGTCGCCGAAACGAACCCGGACGCCATCCTGATGCGCCATATCGACCCGGTCGACGGCTTCAGCGAAGAAGACGGCCGTCATGCGGCGATGGACGCCGACCTGCCCCCAGAAGCGATCGATGGCACCGCCTCGATCCTCGCCAAGCTGTACCAGTGCTTCACGCTCGGCGACTGCGACCTTGCGGAGATCAACCCGTTGATCCTGAAGCCGACCGGCGAGATCCACGCGCTGGACGCCAAGGTCAGCCTCGACAACAACGCCGCGTTCCGCCATCCAGAGTGGGCAGAGTACCGGGCGACCGAGGAACTGGACGAGCGCGAGCAACTCGCCCGCGAGCACGACCTGCAGTACATCGGTCTCGACGGAACGGTTGGCATCATCGCCAACGGTGCAGGCCTGGCGATGTCGACGCTCGACGTCGTCAACCAGGTCGGCGGTTCGGCAGCGAACTTCCTCGACATCGGAGGCGGTGCCAACGCCGACGTGATGACAGCGGCGCTCGAAGTCATCAACTTCGACGACAGGGTCAAGAGCATCTTCATCAACATCTTCGGCGGTATCACCCGCGGCGAGGAAGTCGCCAAGGGCATCGTCGAGGCATTGAGCCGTGTCGAGTTGCGGGCGCCGATCGTCATCCGCCTCGATGGCACGAACGCCGCGGAGGGCCGCCAGATCCTGCGCGACGCCGGTATCCCGGAGTCGAAACTGACCTCCAAACCCACCATGTTGGAAGCGGCCCGTGCCGCTGTAGCGATTGCGACCGGTAACTGAAATGGCCATCTTCGTCAACGAAAAAACCAAAGTCATCGTCCAGGGCCTGACTGGCGGCCAGGGCAAGTACCACGGCCTGCGCAACAAGGCCTATGGCACCCAGGTCGTCGGCGGAGTGACCCCCGGTAAGGCCGGCCAGGACGTCGAGGGCATCCCGGTGTTCAACACCGTTGCCGACGCCGTCGCTGCCACTGGTGCGACCGCTTCGTTCATCGCCGTCCCCCCGAAGGCTGCGTCGGCAGCGATCCTCGAGGCAGCGGCTGCCGGCATCACCTTCATCGTCTGCATCACCGAGGGCATCCCGGCGCAGGACGAGGCCAAGGTCTACAACACGCTCATCCGTGACTACCCGGCGACGCGCCTGCTCGGCCCGAACTGCCCAGGCATCATCAGCCCCGGAAAGTGCAACATCGGCATCACCGCCGGCGAGATCGCCGCACTGCCGTCCGAGAAGGGCCCGAACGTCGGCATCGTCTCGCGCTCTGGCACCCTGACGTACCAGGCGTTGTACGAGTTGAAGCAGCAGGGCATCGGCGTGTCCACCTGCGTCGGCATCGGCGGCGATCCGGTCCCCGGCACGAACTTCATCGACTGCCTCAAAGAGTTCCAGGCCGACCCCGAGACGCACGCGATCATGATGATCGGCGAGATCGGCGGATCGGCGGAGGAGGAAGCAGCCGAGTTCATCAAAGCCAATGTCACCAAGCCGATGAGCGCCTACATCGCCGGCGTCACCGCCCCGGCCGGCAAGAAGATGGGCCACGCCGGCGCGATCGTCAGTGGCGGCAAGGGGACGGCCCAGGGCAAGATGGATGCGCTGACCGCCGCCGGCGTCAAGGTCGGATTGAACCCGACAGAAGCCAGCGAACTGATGGCCGAAATCGTCAAAGGCCTCTGAG
>JANXUF010000136.1 GCA_025356335.1 Actinomycetes bacterium | reverse complement strand
CCGTGCGTAGAGTGCAGTCGCGAGGGTGTCCAGGTCAGTGTCCATGAGATCTCCAAGATCGATCGGGTTAAGCAACACCGATCATGGACACCCTCAACCCACCCAAACGCGGATACCCAACCTTGGAATAAGTCATCTAGTTCGATCGTGATGAGGTAGGTATCCGAGGTGATCGTTCCGTCGCCGACAGGAAGAACCGGCGGCCGATCGAAGTCGATGGTGAGGAGGCGATGCCCGCTGGTCGCATCGAGCTTCGTCGAGGTGATCGTCGGGCCGGCGATCTTGGGGCGAGCGATCAGGCCGGCGGTCGCCGAACTGGCCCCCCTGACCGAACGGTGCAGCACCATGGGCGGACCGATCGTCAGGCTGCCGGTGACCTCGCCGGTCAACGACCCGACGCTGACGGGCGACGTCACCAGTACCCAGCCCGTCAGATTGGAGCCGCCAGGCATCGGCGTCGCCGACTCGATACGGACGACTGCGCTCGCCGACCAGTCCGGGCCGATCCCGAGCGCGGCCGGAATGACGAGCGCAGCCCAGTTCCCGGTGATGACGACGGGCGCCGCCGACGTGACCGTGGCTGCTCCGTCCGGATCGCTCACGACCGCGCCGCTTCGGTTCGGCTGGATCGCGACGGCGACGCCCGGGCCGCCGGTGGGTGGCCTGAAAATCATCTCGATGTGGTGGCTGACTGGAGTGTCCCGCCATGTCGTGCGCAGGCTGAACGGCGCAGCGAACTCGAGCGGCGAGCACCCCCCTGTGATGACGGGGGTTGCCGGCCAGCCGGCGAACCTCGTCCTCGTCGAAGTCGGCGAGGATGCGAATCGATTTCAGACTGTGCGTTCCCGCTGGCCGAGGTCGACGGGGTACGCGAAGACGCCGATCGGTGCGGCGGGCGGTGTACGTCGTCCAGCATCCATTCGCGGTTGCGGCCGTCCCCCGGCCCGGTGCTGAGGAGTTCCTGATGCATCTCGGCGATCGACTTCGTGCTGGGCGAGCCTCCGAGGCCGGCGTCGTGCAGGAAGACGGCACCTACGTGATCATCCACGTCATAGGGCTCCGTGAGAAGGCAATGACTGCGACGACCCTCTGAATCCGCCTCAGGACAGTGGCGCATCTCGAAGCGACTGTGCTCGGGCGTTCAAGAGGCGTCCGTCGGACGCAGCGCTCTGCAGGGCAAGGTCGAGGAGGAACTGCACGCGAGCGCCCTCGCTGAGATCGGGCGAACACGCCACCTCGTCGCGGATGGCGTCGACCCAGTCACCGATCATTGCGCCGCCGCCGCGGAACACGTCGCGGTACGTGTCGTGCACCCGATTGCGACGGGCACGGCCCCAGATCTCGTCGGGGATCGGCATGATCGCAGCGGGTCCCGGAACGTTTGCTCGCACTCCGCGCACCTCCTGCACCGTCGACCAGTCGTTGTATGCATAGATCGTCCCATCCGAGCCATGCAGGTCGAGGTGATGAGTCTGATTGAAGTCGGTGCCTTCCCAACACGCAGCGCTCACCTGCAGACTGCCGTATGCACCGTTCTCGAAGCGCACCGTGATCTGCGCCGAGTCTTCGCTGCGGTCGTAGTCGGTTCCGTCGGGACGTGACTCCCGCTCCACGAAGCGTGACGTGATGCATCCGATCTCGGCGACTTCTCCCAACAGCCAACGGGCGACGTGGAGCCAGTGGCTCCCGAGGTCGCCGACCACCCCAGACCCAGCGAGTTCGGTATCGAATCGCCAGTTGTACTCGCCGGTGCGGGCAAAGCCGGTGAAGTACCGCATATTGAGATGAAATGCCCGTCCGACGAACCCATCGTCGATCAGCCGCTTCACGTACTGGTTCGTAGGCATGTACCGATAGGTGAACGGGACGAGGGTGATCGCCCCCTTCTCGGCGGCCCGCGTCGCCATGCGCTGCGCGGCGTCGAACGTCGTCGCGATCGGCTTCTCGCACAGAACGTGCAGCCCTCGGTCGAGCGCTGTCAGGGTGAGGGCTTCGTGACTGTCGTTCGACGTGGCGATGACGACCGCGTCGAGCCGTTGAGGGTCGAGAAAGTTGTCGCTGTCGGTCGACGCCCAGGGGATCGCCCACTGCTTCGCCAGCGCCTGGGCAGTTGCGGCCCTACGTCCGCAGATGCCAACCAGCTCAGCGTCGGGGTGAGCGGTCAACGCCGGCAGGTACATCGAGTCGGCCCACCAACTGGTTCCGATCACACCCACGCGTACCGTCACGACGAGACCACGCGCTCACTCGCCTGCTCGAAGGGGCGGCTGCTCGTTCGTCGCACGAGCGCGTACGTTCGGTCGATTCCGAGTTCGTCGGCGATTTGCAGGACGACGGCCCGCCGCTTGTCGCTGACATTCGGAGCCCCGCGCATCACCAGCGACATGAGTGCGGTCGACACGCCGGCGTGTTCGGCGACCTGCTGCGTCGTTGATTGGGTCATGGTGGAGTGACTCCTTCGCGACGCTTCCGAAGATCGGACTTGACATGCTGTGGCGGGCGGATCCATAGTACTCAACAGGAGTTGGAGCGCTCTAATTCTGTTCGGCCCAGGAGCCCCGAGAGTGCTTCGGTGACACGAGGACTTCGAGGGAGATCAGGCGATGGGTGTGATGGAGCAGCTTGCTGGTGAAGTAGAACTCGAAGCGATCGAGCACGAATTCGGAGCCAGCCGCGCGGCGGCGCTTGACCGTACGTCCTTCAATCCGTGACTGCCCCCTTCGACCTCCGCACGCTTCAGGTTCTCACCTTCGGCCGTTCCTCGGTCGACCTCTATCCCGAGCAACACAACGTCGCGCTTGCTGACGTCGACACGTTCCGCAAGTCGATCGGAGGGAGCCCCACCAACGTGGCGGCAGCAGCCGCGCGGTTGGGTCGGCGAGCGGCGCTGATCAATCGGGTGGGTAACGACCCGTTCGGCGAGTACATCCGCCGTGGTTTGCGCCGGTTCGGGGTTCACGATGGGTTCATCACGACCGACCCCGACCTACTCACTCCGGTCGTCTTCTGCGAACTGCTGCCTCCCGAGGAGCCTTCCATCTACTTCTACCGGGAGCCCCGAGGGCCTGACATGAACGTCACCGTCGATGATCTTCCCGTCGATGCGATCAGGTCGGTGCCGCTGTTCTGGGCGTCGGCTTCGCTGTTTGCCGCCGAGCCGAGCCGGTCGGCGGCGATGGAGGCGCTACGGCTGCGGGCCCGTTCGGCGCACACGGTGATCGATCTCGACTATCGGCCGATGTTCTGGGAGTCACGTGAGCAGGCCACGGAGTTCATCTCGCCATCGATCGACATGTGCACGGTGGCGGTCGGGAATCGCGACGAGTGTGAGATCGCCGTTGGCACCCGGTTACCCGACGAAGCAGCCGACCGGATGTTGGAGCGAGGTGTGTCACTCGCAGTCGTCAAACTGGGTGCTGAGGGCGTGCTCGTCGCTACGGCTGAATCGCGCACCGTCATCGACCCCATCCGAGTCCCGGTGGTGTGCGGGCTCGGGGCAGGCGACGCATTCGGCGGTTCGCTCTGCCACGGCTTGCTCGCCGGGTGGGACCCAACGGAGATCGTCACCCGTGCCAACGCTGCCGGCGCGATCGTCGCGGGCCGGTTGATGTGCTCCGACGACATGCCGACTGCGGCCGAGATCGACCACCTGCTGGAGACCGGCATCGTGCCCGAACGGATCGTCTCATGACGTTGCGGCGGTGATCCGCCGGTCAGGATCGCGCAGCGTCGATGTCGATGTTCGACATGACGATGTGCTCCGACGCCCGCTCGAACGACGTCCGCCACTCCCGGGCGACCCAACCGGGAGCACTCGTGGCCCGGGCATCGCCGGGACTGCTCGCCGACGACGGAGCCACCTTCATCATTGTGGTCGGTCATCCGGCGCGTTCACGTGGATCCACGGCGTCTCGGACCACAATGCCAGGGTGCTGCCAGTCCAGCGGGCGCCCGAATGATCGCCGACCTCGCCGACCGGAACGGCCGATTCTCGATCCTGGCAATCGACCATCGCGACTCGCTGCGCCAGTTCCTACGACCCGGCGACCCCGATTCGCTCACCGCTGCGGAAATCACCGCGCTGAAGATGGAACTGGTGATGGGTATCGCCGATCTGGCCACCGGAGTGATGCTCGAACCGGAGTATTCCATTCCGCAACTGATCGACGCTGGAGCAGTGCGAGCAGGCGTGGGGTTCCTCGCAGCGCTCGAGTCGCAGGGCTACCTCGATGAGCCAGACACATCGCCGACGACGATTCTCGAGGGGTGGTCGATCGAGCAGGCCAAAGCGTCCGGCGCCGCCGCTGCCAAGTTGCTGCTGCCGTACCGACCAGACGGGCGCCTTGCCGCCGAACAGGAACAGGTTGGCCGCGAGGTCGTGGAGGCCTGCCATGCGATCGGCTTCGCCATTGCAGTCGAGCCGCTGTTCTACGGTCTCGGACCCGCCGACGACCGCGCAGCGATCGTCGTCGAAACGGCTCGCCGGTTTGCCGCCATCGAGCCCGACCTGTTGAAGCTCCCGTATCCGGGAACGCTCGCAGCGTGCCAGGACATCACCGACATCGCCACGATGCCGTGGGCGATGCTCTCAGGCGGGGGTTCGTTCGACGACTTCGTCGATCAGTTCGCCGTCGCCGTCAGCGCCGGCTGCTCCGGCTTCATGGTCGGACGCGCGCTCTGGGGTGAAGCCGTCAAGGCGCCCGCAGCCGATCGAGCTGCGATCATCACCCATGTCGTTCGTCCCCGTTTCGAACGCCTGCTGGCGATCAACGCTCGCTGATATTCGGCCGATTTCATCGCCCGCACGACTGCATGCCTGGTCGAGGTGGAATCAGTTCATGCCGCCCTTGGCTCGAATGGTTTGCCTGCTGAACTCGTCGCCGGCGGGGCTGGTGAGAACGCCGCCGCCTCGGCGATGTCGGCTGGCGTCGCCGGACGGTCGAGGGCACGGCAGCGGGGAAGGGCGAATGCTTCATCGCCCTTGCCCGCCAACAACATCGGAGTAGCAGTCGGACCAGGGGCAATCGCTTTGACGGGCTCTGTCGTCGGTGAGACCCCGTGAACACGCTCGGCAAAGGAGCTGCCGCGGGCGTGTGGATGCGTTGACGCATCCGCACGAGGAATTACTCCGTCAAGAGCTGGATTGCCCAGGTTGCGCATTCGACGGCGTCACCGGAGTTCCGCGGCACGACCGGCCCCACATCCAAACGTATCTCGCCGATGCTCTCGAGATCGGCGTGTTCGGGCTCCATGCCTTCTGCGTGCAGATGGTCGAACCAGGCCACGGCGCGAGCGGCCTCGGCACGGGACGATCGACGAAGGAACTCCGCCAGACCGATCAAGGCAGACTCCAGACCCGGGCCGAGACCGACACGCGCATACGTCTGGAAGGCTTCGAGCAGCGCAGACCCTGCTGCAGCGTGATCGCCGCGGTTGGCATGAGCCCATCCGAGCAGTCCCGACAACCAGGCGACACCGATGGTGTCGTCGATCGAACGGTGGAACGAACGTGAGACTTCGAAATGGATCACGGCGTCGTCCCATGCACTGGCGGCAGCCGCGAGTGAACCGAAGTTCCAGTCGATCAATGCAGCAGTGCGGTGTTCGCCGTACTCGACAGCTTCCGCCCGGCACCGTTCCCACACGTCCCGGGCGGCCTCGTGCTCGCCGCGCAGCATGAACAGGTGCCCGTAGTTGGCGAGCAGTTGCAGCCGGAGACTTCGCTCGTCGAGGGTTTCGATCAACGCAAGCGCGCGTTCCAGGTGGTCCTCGGCTGTGGAGAGGTCACCGCGGATCATTGCGTTCGCAGCGCGGTTGCGGTGGAGTAGCGCTCTGTCCACGTCGGGCATCGACGACACCGTCAAGGCCTGCCCTACGAGTAGGTTTCCCTCTTCGGCGCGACCGCGCCGCCACAGGTACGCTTCGAACTCGGCCACGCACCTGCCCGCCCGGGGATCGTCCGTGTCGATCAATCGGTGGGCAACGGCGCGGAGATCCTCGAGCTCTGCGTCGAACCACGCAAATGCGACGTCTTGGTCGGTCGTGTTGAGCTGTGGCGACCGCAGGCCGAGCAGACGGAGGCTGCGGGCCGTCAACCGTTCCCGCAGGACGTCTCTGCGCTCGGCATCGAGGCTTTCGTCGGCGAACGTGTGAACGAGTTCGAGCATCCACGACCGACTCTCGCCGTCGACGTTGAACCGCACACGCACCAGGCTGTGTTCGACGAGAGCCTGCAACACGTCGATGTCGCACCCGCAGATCTCTTCGGCGGCTTCGATCGACCAGCCGTCGGCGAACACGGACAGCGCAGCGCACGTACTGCGCTCGGCGTCGTTCAGCAGGGCATAGCTCCACATCAGCGTCGATCGCAGCGTCCGGTGTCGCTCCGGCGTGTCACGTTGCCTGGACTCGATGTCGAGCGGGTTGCCGAGAGAGGCGAGCATCTGTGCAGGCGACATGATGCGCGCTCGCGCGGCGATCAGCTCGATCGCCAGTGGCAGGCCATCGACCCGTCGCACAGCCGAACGATCACCGGGTCGTCCGCCCTGACGGCGCTTCCAGCAGCCCGTGCCCGCTCCACGTACAAGGCGACGCCATCGGCTTCGTTCAGCACGTCCAGCTCGATGACATGCTCACCCATGATGAACAGCGGTATGCGGCTGGTTGCCAGGATCGAGATCGCCGCCGAATCTGTGATCAGCCGCGCGATGTCCGCACCTGCTCGGTCAGCTGCTCGAGGTTGTCCAGCAGGATCGACGTCGGTACGTCGTTCACACGGCGGGCGATTGCCTCGACCGGGTCCTCGCCGACGTCATCGATCCCCATCGCAGACGCGATTGCGGGAATCACGAGTGCAGGATCGGTTGTCGCCGACAGCGACACAAACCAACTCCCGCCAGGGAAGGAGCCGGCGGTCCGGCGAGCCAACTCGATCGCGAACCGCGTCTTGCCCGCTCCGCCCGCGCCGATGACGGTCAGGATGCGCGTACCCCGCCGCATCACCTCTGCTTCGCCGAGCTCGAGCTCACGACCGACGAAGGAGCTCGCCGGCGTCGGCAGGTTGCTCGGGGCGATCGAGCGCAGCGGCGGGTGTTCGCCGGAGCCGAGTTGGAACAGCTCGATCGGCTCGTCGAAGTCCTTCAGGTGATGGAGGCCGAGCGAGAGCAGTCCAGCCGTTCCCGACAGCGCCGCGGCACTCGTCGCCGACACGACGATCTGGCACCCGTGAGCGACGGCGGCGATGCGTGCCGCGCGGTGGACGTCGAGTCCGACGTACATGCCGTCCCGAACGATCGGATTGCCGGTGTGAACACCCATTCGCACCCGAACAGCGGTAGCGCCGAGCGCCCCCTGCGCATCCTCCGCAGCCGCAGCCGCGTCAGCCGCCCGCTCGAACACGACGAAGAACGAGTCGCCTTGGGTATCGACTTCCGTGCCGCCGAACCGGTCGAATGCGTCACGGCAGATCCGCCGGTGCTCCGCGAGTGCAACGGCGTAGCCCTCGTCGCCGAGATGCTCCAGCATCCGCGTCGAACGCTCGATGTCGGTGAACAACATCGTCACGGCGCCACGCGCCGCCGTCAGCGAAGCCACTGCCTGCTCCACGACGCCGACCTGGCGTCGAGCCCGACAGCTGCGGCCGTCGGCACCGAGCCGAACCGGCCGCCCTTGACGCTCTCGGTCGAAAGTACCGTTTCGACGATCGAGCTTCGAGCTTCGTCGTGCTCATCGTCCCAGGCCATTTTCGGCCGGAATCCGTTGCATCTCGCGGAACTCGCCTCCGTGCTCGATTGGACGCAATGGCGATCGTTTCGGGCCGCAATCGAGTCGTCACCGCACTCATTATCTCAGCACACATGTCGCTGATGTGCGGGTCTCGAGGCGTCTGCTGTCATGGAGACCTCGCAGGCCCGGGTCGATGCGCAGGTCTCGCCCAGGCGCCAGGGGCCAGGCCGTTGAGCAGGCGTCACCAACGACCCCGAGCCTCGCAACCGCAGGCAGCTCGACCTTCCAGCAGCGACACGACGTTGCTGGGTCATTGATCCGGATCGCCATCGTTGTCCGCCGTCTCGAGCACAGGATGCAATGTGCGGGCGACACCCCATGCCGCTTGCTTCGAGGCGTCGTGCCCGGTGACCGCGGTGAGGAACGCCGGACGCCCGATCTCCAGCAGGTCCACGTCGGTGCGGGCGATGATGGTCGCGGTGCGCAGCACATCTGCGAGCAGTGCGATCTCGCCGAAGCCCTGACCGCGCGCCATGACCCGCCGGTGGCGGCCCTCCATCGTCACGTCAACCTCGCCGGCGACGATGGCGTAGTAGCTGTCGCCGGCCTCGCCCTCACGGATGATCCTCTCGCCGGGAGAAAACCGTATCGGCCTGGCGGCACGGGCGACGCCCTCCAATGCCGGTCCAGGGAGGGGCGCGAACAGCGCGAGACGACGCAGCAGGCGGATGGCCACCACGGGAGCGTCGGCCGAGGCGTCGATCTGGACGAGACGTCTGGCGGTCAGCAGCAGCAAGAGTCCGAGCACGGCTGCGACCGCCACGAGCGCGGCGCGCACGCCGGCCACGGCGAGAATGACCTGAGCGACGAGGCTGCCGAGGGCGGCGGCGATGAGCGACAGCGATTCCATGGTGGCGAAAATCGACGCCAGCACATCCTGCGGCGCTGCACGTTGCATCAACATCCTTCCGGTGAGGTCGAGCACGGCCCTGCTGAGGCCGACCACCGGCAGGACGACGAGCGCGACGGCGTAGGTGGTGAAGCCGGCGATGACGGCCAGCGAGCCGCAGATGCCGAGCAGGGACAACATGAGCAGGGGTGCGAGTCGCTTGCGCGCCACCAGCACCGTGGACGCCGCTGCGCCGAGCAGGGCACCGACGCCGAACGCCGCGCCGAGGATGCCAGGCCCCGACGCACCGAGCCCGAACTTCTCGGTGGCCAGCACCACGTACAACAGATCGAGTGCGCCGATCAGCACATACTGACCGCCCAGCACACTGAGCAGCGGCACCGCACCCTTGCGCTGCGACAGGGCGCGCACGCCGTCGATGAGCGCACCTGTGCGCGAACCCTCGCGTCCGAGAGCCGGCTGCGCGCCGGGGCCGGGGTCGAGCCTGACCAACGGGAGGGTCACCAACAGCGCGAGCGCGGCAAGGCTTGCCGTGACGGCGAGCACGATCGGGGGGCCGTCGAGGGCGATCAATGCGCTGGCCGCCAGTGGTCCGGCGAGCACGCAGGCGCTGTCGCAGTAGCCGGTCAGCAGGTTCGCCACCGTGAGTTCGCCCGCCGATTTCACGAGCCCGGGCACGACCACAGAAAAGCACGGACGGATATAGGAGAGCATCGTGAGCGCCGCCGCGGCCGGGACGATCACCGTTAACAACGGCCAGCGGAGGTACGCGAAACAGGCGGAGATGGCGAGCGCGACAGCCTGTATGGCGGACACGTTGGCCAGCACCTTGGTGGGGCGCGGCCCGTCGGCTGCGGCACCAGCGAACGGCGCGATGAGCGCACCCGGGACGAAAAGACTGATGCTCACGAGTCCTGCTGCCATCTTGCCGCTGCGCTCGTAGGCGTAGACGAGCAGCGCTACCCAAAGGGCCCACTCGGAGATCACCGAGGCGAGATAGGCAACGAGCACGCGTCGGAGTTCCGGGTTGCGCAGGGCGGTGCTGATCGGGGGCAACTGCCGAGCGCCGGTCATCAGCCGGCCACCGCGAACATCCGCACCAGTTCCGCTTCACCGTTCATGGGAGCAGGCTCAGCGTGGCCGAAGAGGCGCGCCCGGACCGCAACGCAATGCGCGGTTTCGAGCGCGAGGCGAGCGAGCAGCGACCATTCGTTGGACGACTCGATGAATACGGATCGGTCGTCGACGCCGACCTCGAACTGCACGAGAAGCGTGAACCGTGCGCCACCCATCCAAGCATCAACCACGACCGCTCCCCATCCTGGCGAGCGTAGACGTCAGGCCGGCGCGGCACTTGCGCCGCACGCACCCGCCGACGAGGCCCGCACTTCCAGGTTGAGGGCGAGACGCCGCTGCTTCGGGCGCGGTCGCGGCGTCAGCATTCGTTGATGCGCAGCGTGCGGGGGGTACTCCACTGAGGCTTCTGAGTTGCGTAGATCCTCGGTGGCACACCGACGACACGCTCCGACCAAGCTCGCCAGGAATCGAGGTTTTCGAGCGCCCTGAGCGCAGCCCTTCGGCGATCACGATGCGGTCCGCATCAGACAGCGAGCGCGTCGACTTCGCCGTCGTCGAACCGGGTCGCGCGACGATCGGGTCGTAGCGGTACTCGCCGGCAGCGGTCATCGTGCCGACGTCCGTCGTCGCGTCGAAGTGTGATCCGTTGTCAGCGGCCCACTCGATCGTGCTTTGAAACGAGTTCCCACACATCGTCTGCCCGACGAACCTGCCATCTTCGTGAATCTCGAACCAGTGGCCACCAATCTCTCGACCGTCGCTGTCAACGACGTCGTACCATCGGTCCGTCAGCAGAGCGCGCCGCGCGACCTTGTCAACGGGCGTGTCGTTGTTGACAGCCACGGTGGCGGCGATGCTCAGCATCGACGCTGACGGTGGCCCGCCAAGAGAAGACGATGACGCTGACACGGCGGGCGACTCGCATGCGGACCCCGATGTCGTCGGCGAGCCATTCGTCGATCTGACTCACGACCTTCTCCCCCCACCGATCGGTTGCCGAGGACGTCGTCCGCGGCCACCCTCGGCCGTTCGAGGGTGGCGATACTGTGGTTGGCGTCGAGGCGGCGCTGACGATCCGGATGCGTTCCGGAAGCAGTTGGAGGCCGAGACGGTGGCGGCGCTCATCTTCGGAGGCTGACGAATAGCCGCCTTCGACGCGCAGCGAGGCTCGGCTGAGTCGATGCTCGACTATCCGTGCTGGCGGGCGATGAAGTCGGCCATACCGGGGACAGTGAAAGCAACGACGCCGTACTCGGGGCTGTAGATGATTCCCTTGCCGATGAGCGAGGAGCGGGTCGGTCCGAGCTGGCTGGTTGATTTGCCCATCCGACTGGCGACGGTTCCGCTGGAGCTTGGGCCTGGTCCGTCCGTCGCCATCGCCGTCAGATAGTCGCGCTCCACGGGCGTCGCTCGCTTCCATCTCGATGTGAAGAATCCTCGATCGAGTTGCTCCAGGCCGACCACGATCCCGTTCCGGGCATCGACGTCGGTGATCGGCGAGACTGGCGCTGCGTCCCAGATCGTTTTGCCGAACTGCTGAATGAAATAGGGGTAGCCGTTCGAGGCTTCCTCGACCAGCGATTCAGCCTCTGGTGTCCATTCGACGCCACGTTCACGTGACGGACCGACGAGCGCTTCTCGAGCGGAAAGTCGGGCGAGACGATCGATGGTCCGATAGTCGAACAAACGCTCTGCATACGATTCCGCCTCGGCGAGCTGACCAGGCAGATTCGGCAGACCGGCTCCGATCACGAAAAATGGGATCGACCGCTGTCCTGCCTCGTGGCATGCCCGGCAAATTGCCGACATCTCAGGCTTCGAAAGGTCTTGCATCTCATCGACAAAAACGGTGACGCCTACTCCGATGTCTGCGGCCGCTCTACCGAGATCGATCGCCAGATCGGTCAAATCCGTGTACAGCTCCCCGGTGTCGGCTCGGCCCTGTTCAGGGTCGACTTCGACGCCGAACGAATATCCTCCCGCCTGATTCACCGACAATGTGAACGACTTGAACGTTCGCAGCGCCGCCTTGAATCGAGACCCACCGGCCCGTTCGCCGCGCACGAGTCGTAGCGATGTGCTGAGACCGCGAGCGACGTCGTTGCGGAAGGTGGAACGGTCATCGTTACGGTCGGCCTCCACGCGGGCCGTGATCCAGTCCCGCCTTTCACCGTCGGCGGCGAGCTCGTGCAGCAGAACCGTCTTGCCGACGCCCCGAAGACCGGTGAAGACGATGCTTTGCGACGTCAGTCCGGCTTGGGCCCGATCAGCGAGTACGTCGAAGTTCTCGATGTCATCCTCACGACCCGCAAGGATGCGTGGACGCAGTCCAGCTCCCGGCGAGTAGGGATTGGTTCGAGCATCCACTCGTCAATGATACATCTTTGTGTAGAGATATAAGATTTTTACTATAATATTCATCAGTCCCTATATTGTCGTCGGCCCTGGCAATTCTGCAGACGCGTCTGCAGAATCGCTCGCCCCGCGTGGCGTACCGATGTTGACGGTCGGTCGCCAAGTGCGCCGCTTGAGGGGTGGGCTGACAAGCGAATAGCCAGGTCCGTGGTCCGTTCGTGGAAGATCAGATCGAGCGGCACGCCACCAAACCGTCGGCGGGGCTCGTATCGGTTCAGTGCCGAGCCTGGGAGTTATAGAGTCGGTTCGTGGCTACCGGCAGCAACCAGGCATGTCGGCGAGGAGATGCTCGGCGGTCGTTGTGCAGTGTTTCCTTCGCCGTCGGGGCAGCCCTGCTCTGGCTGGCGTCGTGCAGCAGCGGCGCACCGACATCCAGCGCGACAGTGGCGACGAGCGTCGCTCCGCCCACGCCCACCGCAGCGACGACGCCACCGTCGACTGTCGCTCCGACCACGGCAGCGCCGACCACGGCAGCGACGACGGTTCCCTCGACCGGGGCCACTACGACCGAAGCGACTGCACCTGAACGCACGACCGAGACCGGCACGTTTGCTCCGCTGATCACGGCGCCACCGGGCTCGTCAGCGACGGTCCCTTCGGGGTCCGTCTCGCCCTCGGCCGCTCCGAGCCAGCCGGTGATCCAAGACGGCGGGTTCGAGACACCGGACATCAAAGACACTTGCCTCATCGCCGTGACCGCCGGATCCACGATCGGGCCGTGGACGGTCGGCCTCGGCGGCGTCGATCTTCAAGGATCCCGTGCAGGCGCCGCCCCGAATCAGTCGGTCGATCTGAGCGAGGTCAACCCCGGGTCGATCTCTCAGACCATTCAGACGACGCGTGGCACTGCATACACAGTTTCGTTCGGCGCCGCAGCGAATGCCGCGGGTGCCCCCGCTGTCAAGACGATGACGGTCTCGGCCGATTCGACCGGTGCCGTGCTGCAGTCGTACAGCGTGACCAAGCCCGGCGGCGATTGGTGTGAGAGCGCCAGCGCCAACACCGGGTACGACTCGTACTCCTACAGTTTCGTCGCCACGACTTCCTCGACGAAGTTGACGTTCACAAGCACGACCAACTCACGGTTCGGGCCGATCGTCGACGACGTCAGCGTGTCGCCGAGCGGTGCGACGACGGTTGCACCGACAGGCCCGTGCACGACGTGGAGCCCGGCGGCCGACTTCCAGACGTCGCCGCAGCCGGCCAACCCGAGCGAGGACCGTTGTGGCACGCCGGACGTGTGGTCGTATTCGTTCGCTCCGGCAGCCGACCCGAGCTCGGGCCAGTTGCTCGGCACGTACCAACAGATCACGAGCGGCGGGCTGCTCGGCCTCGTTCGCTGGTTCGACGGCCAGAGCGCCGACGGCGGCGTCTACTTCAACCCGACCTCGCAACCGATCACGTCTGCCCACCCGCCCCAGCACCTGCAGGTGACCCCCGATGGCCAGCGCGCGGTGGTCGTGAGATGGCACAGTTCGGTCGACCAGACCATCACCATCGGCGGCGCAATCGTCGACCGCGACAAGTCCTGCGGTGACGGCGTGGAGTGGACGATCCTGCTCGACACCACGAAGATCGCCTCGGGGCGGATCACCAACGGTGCGACACAGCTGCTCGGCGGCGATGGTCTGTCGTCGATCAAGGCGACCGCTGGCGCGTCGATCGACTTCGTCGTGGCACCCGGAGCCGACAGCACCTGCGACACCACCGGTCTCGACGTGACGATCAGTCGCATCTGAGATAGGAGCCACTCACGGCTGAGACGACGGCCCCGTCTTCGGCCAGTGTCGGTCGACCCGCCCACCCGGCGCCGTCCTGCCACCACGCAGACCTCCACGCAGGCACGGAATGTCGCCGTATACGCAACATCTGGTACCTGCGTCGGCTGCGTCGGGCGAAAACGGCAACGGTCCGATGGTGTCGAAGGGGGGACTTGAACATATGCAACAGCCATGTCGGCCCGTGCCGTCTGATGTCAGTTTGTGCTGGTCACTGGCACTTTATAAGGTTGGCTGGTGTCACCTCGTATCGCCAAATATCGGCTCGTTGTGCAGAATCCGTGACCAATCCGTGACCATTCGGTACCAAACGACCTCGGCTGGGTCCCTCGTCGAAGTCCGCCTCGGCACCTAACCTTGCGGGCTTGTGCAGCAGGAAGAACTCCCACCAGGCGACGACGGAACGGAGTCGAGTTCAGCGCTTCCTTCGCCGACACCAGCCACCGGATACGACGATCTGCTGGCGGAGGCAGTCGAGACGATCGCCGACGCCCGCGCTGCTTTGGCGCTTCAGACGAACAACCTGACGATTCTGCTCTACTGGCGGATCTGGCGCGCCATTCTCGCTCGTCAAGACGGCGCCGGCTGTGGAGCGGCGGTTGTCGATCGACTGGCCTCGGACCTGGCGTCGCGGTTCCCGGCCAACGGGGATGGTCACCGAGAAACCTCTGGTACATGCGGAACTTCGCCGTCGCATGGGAATCCGAAGAAATTCAGCAGACGCGTCTGCAGAATCTGTCGTAGTCACACCATCTGGTGCTCCTTGACTCCATCGGAGGCACCCAGCAGCGTCAATGGCACGCCGACACGGCGACCGCCAACCGTTGCTCGGTGCGAGTCCTCTGTCAATGGCCAAGTTGTTGTCCTCGCTGGTGGCCATCGGAAGTCCTCGGTGGTGGCCATGTGAAAGTCCTCGCGGTTATGCCTCTTTTCGGGTGGTGCGGTGGGTGAGCCGGTAGCTGTCGCCGGTGGTGATCACCAAGGGAACGCAAACGTTCATTGCTTGACACTGGCTCCTTGGTGGTGGGGTTGCGGGGTGATCGTTGGCGTGGCCGGGCGGTGGCGACGCTCGTCGTGGTGGCGGGTTCTGGGGTGTGTTGGTCGAGTGGGATCCGGAGGCGGATCTCGATGTTCCAGCCGGTGACGCGGACTTCGTCGATGACGAGGCGGAGCAGTTTCTGGCGTTGGTCGAAGTCGAGTCCGTCGAGTGCGGCGGTGGCCGTGGCGGCGAAGGCGTTGATTCGTTGGCGTAGTCGGTTTCCGGTTGCAAGTTCGCTGCTTTGCTCGGCGAGGCTGCGATGTTGGTGAGCGAGCGCGCTGCGGCGTTCGTCGAGTTCGCGGGCTCGGCGTTGCAGCTCGACGAGTTCGATGAGGCCTGCTTGGTAGAGGTCGGCGAGGCGTCGCCGTTCGGCTTCGATCGATGCGGTCTTACGGTCGAGGCGGTCGAGTTGGATGGCGAGGAGCTCGTCGTCGGGTGCTGGTGTTCTGGCGGCGACGGCGTGCTCGCCAGCGAGGAGCACGTCGGGTCGGCGCATTGCTTGGCAGATCTGATCGAAGACGAACGTGTCGAGTTCGTTAGCGCGGATGTTGCGTTCCGGGCAGCGGCGGTCTTGGCCACCGGCGCGTAGCGGGTCGTGGTTACGGCAGTAGTAGTAGCGGTGGATCGTGCCGTCACGGCCGCGCATGCGATGGCAGTTGACACCGACACCGCAGGTTCCGCAGCGGATCAGGCTGCGTAGTAGAAACGCGCCGGGTTCGGCATTTCGTGGGCTCCATTTCGTGTTGTCGCGACTGACCCGGCTGGCGGCTTCGAAGACGCCGTCGTCGATGATTGCTGGCACCGGGATCTCGATCCAGTCCTCGCGTGGTCGACGGACCTGGCGGGTGGCCCGCTTCGCACCTGTCGTTGCCACGGTCTCGGTCTTGTTCCAATAGGCCCGCCCGACGTAGGCCTCGTTGCGGAGCAGTCGGCCGATCGTCGAGGTTCCCCAGACCGCCCGGTGACCGGTCGGGGTGGCGACACTGTCGGTGTTGAGACGCCGGGTGATTTCCCTGGTGGAGTGTCCACCGCTGACGTAATCGGCGAAGATCCGTCGGACGATGACGGCTTCAGGCTCGTAGATCTCGAGATGGGCTGGCGTGGCGGCGGTGCGCCTGATGCGCCGGTAACCGTACGGCGCCCGCCAGGCGAGCACCTCTCCGGCACGGGATCGCCACAGTTTGCCTCGCCGGTAACGTTCGGCGATCTTGGCTCGCTCGTATTCGGCGATCACCCCTTGCACCTGGGTCAGCAAACGAGCCTGCGGATCGTCACTGTCGATGTCGGGGGCGTCAGCGAAACGAACGGTGACACCGTGGCGGGCGAGTTCATCGAGAACGATCACCTGGTAGGCGTAGACACGCGCCAACCGGTCCGGTGACAGGCACCACACTTCGTCGAACAGCCCGGCTTCTGCGTCGTCGCGTAACGCGTCGAGACCTGGCCGGTCGAGACGCCCACCGGAATGTCCGTCGTCGCAGAACTCGCGAACCAGCTGGTGGCCCTCGGCAGCGATGCGTTCACGCAACGCCGACACTTGTGAACCAATCGTCCCGCGGGCTTCTTGCGCTTCGGTCGAAACGCGGGCGTAGAGCGCAACCCTCATCGATACCCCTCCTTCAAAACACGATGTCCGGCCGGAACGTCTGGGGCGGCGAGCAACAGTTCGAACCCGGCAGCCAACGCTTCCAGACGAGGATCGGCGTGCGGGACCCACGGCGGGCGTGCAGCGCCAATCATCGTCGCGGTGAACACCGGCTCGGCGTTCGGCCACGCGATCAAGCCGGCCAGCCCGCGCCGGGCGAAACGGGCCGCTGACAACGTCAATGCATCCGCGCCGGCGAGCACGGCGCAACGCAACGCCTCGTAGTCGCCTTGGGCGGTCTCGGCGACTGGCCAGAACCGTCTCAACGCCACCGGGCCCGCTCCACCGTCCGCCGATGCAACACGACCCCGAACCGATCGATGATCTCGCCGGCCAACTCGGCCCCGGACATCGAGGCGTCGGCCGTGGTGATGAACTCCACGATCTCGTTGGTCAACTTCAACGGGCCGTGCCTGCCGCGGCGCTCGTCGATCAACCCGCTCATCCCCGCTTCGGCATACGCCGCAGCGACCAGATAGAAAGCGGCACGCGAATAGCCGTGCGTCGCTGCCGACAACGTCACGCTCACCCCGTCGACGAGATGGGCGCGCAACATCTCGTATTTCACCTGCACCTTGTCGTCGGCCAAGAAGAAGCCGCCGTCGCCGCTGAACAGTGCAGCAGTCACCGCTGCCGGGTTCGGGTGCAGCAACCCGGCCGTTTCCAGCGCCTTGTGTCGAGACGATTCCGTCATCAGCACCTCCCGACTGTGACGTTACCCGAACCCAAACTACATGTCTAGTATTTGACGCCCTATCGATAAGTTCACGGGAACAGCAGTGGTGATCACCCGCAATAGACTGCTTGTATTCATCATGCTCCGGATGGCGGCACATCAAGCGACGGCCAACACTGCTAGACACTGCGGTCTTCTTTACTAGACAAAATGTCGGCTATCGGCGGTCGACGAAGCCCGCGCCGCCGAGGCGTTATCTGCGTATACAACCCAGCCTCACGGCCATCCGCCAACAACACGACCTCAAAAATCAGGCTTGCGTTCCGTTGGTGGTGATGATGTGGGCGTGGTGGCAGAGCCGGTCGAGGAGTGAGATGGCGGTGGGTTGGTCGGGGAGGAACCGGCCCCAGTCGTTGAATGGTGAGGGTGAGCCGATGGCGATGGATCGTCGTTCGTAGGCGGCAGCGACGAGGCGGAACAGGAGTTGGCAGCCGGTGTGATCGAGTGGGGCGAAGCCGATCTCGTCGATGATGATGAGGTCGTTGCGGCAGACGGCTTCGATGGCTTTGCCGACGGTGTTGTCGGCGACGGCGCGGTAGAGGTGTTCGACCAAGTCGACGGCGGTGAAGTAGCGGACTTTGTAGCCGGCGGTCACGGCGGCTTGGCCGAGACCAATGAGGTAGTGAGTTTTGCCGGTGCCGGCGGGTCCGACGAGGCACAGGTTCTCGGCCTGGTGGATCCATCCGAGCGTGACGAGGTAGTCGTTTGACGCTTTCGGGATGCTGGACTCGTTGAGGCGGAACTCGTCGAGGGTTTTGTCGATCGGGAACCGGGCTGCGGTCATGCGGTTGCGGGTGTTCGATTCGTCGCGGGACATGATCTCGGCTTCGACGAGCACGCGTAGGACTTCTTCGGGTGTCCAGCGTTGCGCTTTGGCGGTAGCGAGCACGTCGGGTGCTTGGCGGCGGATCGCTGCGAGGCGAAGCCTGCGGAGTCCGGCTTCGACATCGGCGTCGAGTGGTATCGGTGTCTTGTTCATGCGAGGTTCTCCATCCGGTAGGCGTCGAACGAGCGGACCTCGGCGGCTGGCAGGGCGACGATCACGTTGTCGCCGCCGGCTGCTGGTTCGACAAGAGCGGTGCCGATCGCCAGGATCGAACGGACATCGGTGGCGCGGAACCTGCCGAAGCGCGCCGCTCGGGCCAACGCTTTGGCGACGAGTTCGGGACCGTGCGCGGGAAGGATGTCGTCGACGATCTCGATGATCTCTTTCGGCAACATCGTCATTCCTGCTGCAGCGCCTTGACGGATGAACGCCTCGGCTGGCTCGCCGAGAGCGAGGAACTCACGCTCGGCTTCGGTGCGCGCCCGCGGCCCACGCGACGGCGTCTTGCGCGGGCTCGGGTAATGCTCATCGAGCACGGCTGCTTCACCCGGCGCGAGTTGGCGATGATCGGCGACCAGGACGCCGTCGAGGTCATAGACACGGACCTTGCCGTCGAAGGTGACTGCTTCGACGGTGACACCGACGAGGCGGTGCGGGACCGAATAACGCGCCGAGGCGATGCGGATCGTGGACAGCTTGTCAACCTTGCGCAACTCGGTGCGACCAATGCGTGGGCGCAGCATCGGCAACTCCCGGAGCAACGCCCGTTCCTCGACCAGTCGCTCGTCAGGAATGGCGCAGATCTCGGAATGCTGTCGGGCGTTGAGCTCAGCGCACCAGCGGCGGCAGGCATCGTTCAACACGACGAGATCATCCGACTCGGGTAGCACGAGGTCGGTCTTGGCGTAACCGACGAGGTTCTCGACGATCCCTTTGGATTCCGGGTCAGCTGGATGACAGAAGTCCGGAGCGAACCGGTAGTGGGTCGCGAACCGGACGTAATCCGGTGTCGGGATCACCACGTTCGCGACCGTGCCGCCCTTCAGACAGCCCATCCGATCCGCAAGCACCTTCGCCGGGACACCACCGAGCGCGTCGAAGCAGTCAGCCAGCATCGCCAACGTGCTCGCCGCGGTCTCATCACGAGCGACACGCACGAACCTGACCCGCGACCACGCGAGCACCGCGCAGAACACCTTCAACCCCGACGGCAACAAACCCCAATCGATCGCCACCGTCTCACCCGGCGCCCACACCGCAGGTCGACGTTGATGGCGACCGATCTCGCCACGAACCTGCCGCTTCACCGAAGCAACCAACCGACGGAAGTTCCGATCCGAGCCCGCATAGCCCGCCGTGCGCGCCGCAGCCAGCAACCGCTTCGCCGTGCCGCGACCGTTCGCCTCCCGGACCAGATCCAACACTACAGCGCGGACCGCGTCGGTGTTCTTCGGCACCGGCGCCCGCTCGGCTCGTTGATCATCCAACCGGCCCGCCTCATGAGCGAGCACCTTGCGTTTCACCGTCTTCGGGTCCACACCACACAGCTCGGCGGCGGCGCGATACGACCCCAAACGCGCGTACGCGTCGACAACATCCATGTTCTTCCTCGCTGACAACAATGTGAACAACCCCTCGGGCGTGTGATCAGGAACTGACTTGGTCGTCGTTCACGATCACCGCTCGAGGCGGCCAGACAGTGGATCTACCTACTCACCACCGCGAGGACTTCTCCTGGCCACCACCGAGGACTTTGACATGGCCATGGACAGTCCTCACGGCTCAGATCCGCGACGACCTCTACGAACGAATCGGGCAAGCTCCGTCGAACTTCGCTGCGACACTGCCAGATCTGAAGGGCGACATCTCCAGCGCCTCGCCACCGATCCATATCGGTTGGACTTCCTCCGGCTCGACCCCGCCTCAACCGAGCGACAAACCGAGACCGCTCTGGTCGACCGCATCAGCGAATTCCTCATGCATCTCGGGCTCGGCTTCGCCTACCTGGGACGGCGGTTCCGGCTCACCGTCGGCGACAGCGATTTCTTCCTCGACTTGCTCTTTTGCAACACACACCTCCACGCCTACGTGGTGTTCGAACTAAAGACCCAACCGTTCGTGGCCGCTCACGCAGGTCACCTCGCCTTCTATGTGACGGCGATCGAACGCGAGATCCGTACCGAGCGAGACAATCCGACCATCGGCGTCCTGCTCGACCCGGACAAAGATCAGATCGTTGTCGAGCACACGCTCGCGTCCCGGAGATCCGCTCGCTCGGCGAGACGGCCGCACGATGGCGCACCGAGATCCTCGCCCACCATGACACCGGCGCGTCGAACGGTCCGACGGAAGGCCTGAATCTCCTCGTGAAGGAGGTGAAGCGCTGCGGCGCGCATTCGAGTACTTCGAGCACTTCGAGCACTACCGGCTCCGCGTCCTCCTTCGCGCGGGCAAACCGACCTGGCCGAACAGGCCCACGCCCCCGATCCTCGGAACCGGGCGTCCCCATGCGTACGCGTAGAGCCGGTTTGCGCGTCTACCGAAAGGGGGGTACCAGACAACCGATGTCTTCAGTGGAGTCTGAGCGAATTCCAGTGCTTCGTTCGGAATTCATTCCAAGTCTCGCGGGTGATTGCCAGCGTGTGCAGGTTCCAGTAGCGCCCGCCGAGGTAGAGATGGGCTATGAGACAGGCCTCTTCGGTGCACAGCCTCCCGATCAGTGAGCTGAACTGATCGAGGTTGTAGCCAGGGACGTCCATATATATCTTGCGGAAGTCCCAGCCGTTAAAAAGGTAGTTGAGCAGAAGCGTGAACGCTTCAACGGACAAGTGAGCCGCACCAATGTTGGTGCGCTCCTCGTGCTCGTCAAAACGTGCCATAGCGAGGTAGCAGAATTGGTGGCGGAAATCCGCTCCGTAGCCTGTGGCAATACCGATGGGGTGCGAGTTAGCGACGATGATGAATTGCGCTAGCACACCGGACCAAATCGACTCGGCGTACGCCTGAGGACTGAGATGTTGGCCGGCGAGTCGCCAGCGAAATGCTAACGGACTTCCCGTTTCCCATCGGTAGAGGAGACCGATGTCGTCGGGAATGACCGGCCGGAGGACGCAGCGGTTACCGATAAGATGGGTGAAAGTCCCGTCTGCGGTGGTTAGCGGAGTGCCATTGCTCACGACTTGAGATCAGCCGCTCGGCGTGGTGGATGTGGGGGCCGTTCCCGTAGCGAGGAGACCGGTCCGCAGAGCGTCGAGCTGTTCCGGTGTGCGCCCCATGTCGGCCGCGAGTTGTTCCCGCGTCATCGGAAGGACAGAGGCGCTTGTAGCCGGGCCGGTGATTTTGAAGCCGAGGAATTGAGCGAGATCAGCTGGAGAGATCGACGTGACGGTGCCCTTCACTTTCAAGGTGGAGCGATCGACAATGTCTATTTCCAACGCTTCCTTGTTGCCGGGTATGAAGTACGCGGGATAGAGCGTGGGAAGCGCGTCGGCCACTACGGAGCCAGAGTTGCCGCTCGCGGTTCGAATGAGAACTGCCTCGGTCGGGTCGAGCCCTGCGAGTTGCAGGTCCAGCCCCCGTACGTCGAGCTGGGTTCGGACGTCGTCGGGTACGTCGACGGGCTGGAGACTCCGGGTTGCGGGATCGGTCTTCCGCCACGCTTGCTCCCGGGCTACCTTTGTGGCCGCAGCTGCCTTGGTTCCGTGGGGGTCCCCGTACTTGTTGTCGCCGGCGGCTATGTCGAGTGTCCAGTCGTGCAAGAGATCTAGCCCTTTGAGCGAGCTGGAGACTTCTTGCTGTCTGAGTTCGGAACCGAACGACCCCGCGCATGGTCCGGTGAAGTTAGCGCCGTCGAATGTTGTCAGTAGGCGGGGTACGTCTCCGTGGTCCGTTGGGTAGCTGGCAACGAGAAACGTCTGCGATAGCGCTTTCATCGACGGGTCGTAATCGATATGGAACAGCGGCGATGTTCCGTTCGGGCCCGGATCGGTCGTTTCGGTGAAGCCGTTGACGGCACTGACGTCCGCGCCGACCGTGAGGGCGAGAGATCCGTTGGAGAATCGGATCTGGATGACATGCAGCACATAGTCCTGAAGAACGACGGTGTCCTGCCAAGTCTTGTTCAGTTCAGTACGGCTGGGCGAGATGCTCAGCACCGTAGCGTCGACCGCCGCCGCCGCTTCTCTCACCAGGTGGTCAAGTTTACAATTGAGGCCGGTTCCATCTTCGGAGGCACCAGCTTCGGCTGCTGTGGTTGTTGGCGTCAAATGCGAAGGTTGCGAAATTGGCGTCGTTGGTTGACCCGCTACGACAGACGTGTGGTTCGAGCCACAGGCGGCAGTGACGAGCACGACGCTCGCGGCGATGACAAATCGGCGGTCGAAGTGGCTACGGAGCACTTGCCACCTCCAAGTTGTCGGCGAACATCGTCCCGCTACTCGGCGCGTCGATCGAAAGTCTGATATCGATAGCTGTCGAGAGGGACGGATAGAGGTTGACGAAATGACTCAGGTCCGTGTAGCCACTCTGTGCAGCAAGGGCGTAGTTGGCGTCCAGCTGCCATGATCCCAACGACGGCGGCTGATCCCATCGAATAGTGTTCGGCGTCCAACCGTTGTCGCACGTCGGCGTACCAGAAGCATATGTTACGACCCGATGTTCGAGCTTATAACGGCCGTTTGAACCGTTGGTTTTGTATCGCCCGCGGATGTAGATGTTCGACGTGTCTTGAACTAGGCGGGCATAGGTGTTGATAACCCCTCCGGCGTTGATCTGGGCGGCCCGAACTCCCTGATAAGGGTTCGAAAGGTAGATCGACCACGAGCCAGCCGACGTGGTCCAGGTTCCGTTGTCGCCCTCCTCGAATCCTCCATTGGCAGTGATGGCGTTTCCGAGATGGTCGTTGATCGACGCTTCGTCATCGGTCGTGGTGCCGTCGTTTGCGCTGCAGCCGTACATCGCCGTGTCCGAACCGTTTGGGAGCGCGTCGTACCCGCCGGAGTGGCTGAGACCGTGCGCGTGACCCATCTCATGAGCAGCGATGTATGAGAACGCGTCACTGATCCGGATGATCGCTCCGCCGCAATCGGCGTTATCCGTCCCATCGTGTAGCCGGAAGACCGTGGTGGAACCACCGGCTGTCTCGCTTGCCGACGTGAACGCTACGTTCGCATCATTGCGCATCGCATCCCAGCGTACAAATCCGCCGCGTACAGCCGACTTGTCGCCCGACGTCCAGTCCCCCGAAAACTGATAGAAGACGTTCGGCCGTGGATTGTACGGGCTGCACCCGGTCTGGAACGGGTAAGCAACAGCTCGTCGTGGAGCGGTTCCAGGAGCCACAATCGACAACAAGCTGAGCACCGCCACACAACCAGGAAGCCGTCTTCTATTTCGGCGGATCGCCCGAACAAGACGTCGATTCACAAGTTCACAATGCGCCACTGGAGGTGAGTTGTCAAGGCCGCCCATCGGTCAAAAGCCTCCGGACCGTTGCGTTTTTGGTAATCGCGACCTTTCGTCGCCCGTGCCCGCCGTCGGAGTTCCGACGGAGGTCACTACCTACCACAACCTCGCCTTCGTCCTCACCACGCACCGAAACTCGATCGTGCGTTACATGCACACCTCGTGTCGCCTGACTGACCAATAACCAAGCCGAGCCCCCTCGTAATGCGGTGTGAACGTGACCCGGTTTCTTGGACACCTGATTACGCGGGAGACCGTGTAGGAAGGAGGCGATGCGCTCTGAAATGTGTATGGAACTGGCTCGCTAGTCAGGAACGATACGTGCCACCTGCGCGAGCCGGCAGTGGGTCTGGCCCCGTCTGGCCGACGGAGCATGCTCCGCGGACATGCCATAGCCGTAAGGATTCGGTACCGGGCACTCGCGTAACGTCAGATCGAGGCACCCTTGCACCCGGAGGGGTCACAGGCTGATGCCGAATGATGGTCGTTCGATCGTCGTTCGGGTGACGGTCTGTGCCGGCTTCGGGATGAGTTCGGCGACGATGGCGTAGCTTTCGGCGTACACGGTGTGTTCTCCGTAGGTGGGTCGCTGTCCGAGGCCATCGTCGATGCCGAATGCGGCTTGGTGTTGGGTGATGTGCCCGGCGGCGAGATCCCACGTCCTCGCTTTCGGCCCAATTGCTGGTCGCTCGCCGAGGACGTGGGTGATGCTGTCGGGTTGTTCGAGACGGGCGACGCGCATGCGGACACCGATGTCGTCGGAGAGCCATTCATCGATCTGACACACCGTCTTCTCCCCGATCGATCGGTTGCCGAGAACGTCGCTCGCCGCCACCTTCTGCTGCTCGAGCACCTCGATGCTGTGGTTGGCGTCGTCGAGGTGGCCGCTGCTCATCTGGATGTGTTCGGGGAGTTCCTGCAGCTGCTGTTTCGCTGCGGCGATTTCGGGTTCGTGTTTGCGGCGGTGCAACGGCCGATCGAACCGTTCCAACACGAGCGTTGCCGCCTCGATCCCGGCCGCCCATGTCCTGAGGTGCTTCTCCGCCAGCTCCTTCGCCTGCGTCGCAGCGTGGAGCGCTTTCGGGAACCGTGCCAGCTCACGCTCGGCGTGTTCGATGCTCGAGGTGATCTCGAAGCGTTCCTCCAACAATTCCCGAAGTCGGCTGCCGTCGAGGAGACCGGGGCGGTGCAGTTCGGTGCCGTTCAGTTCGGCCCGGCGGCTGTGGGCTGGCTGGTCGATCCAGTCGGTGGCGATCGATTGGGTGAAGACATCGAGGGCGGTGTCGCTCCCGGTCGTGGCGATAAACGCCTCGTTCGAATGTGTTCCACGGCTCATTGGGACGTAGACGTTGCGGACATCGCTCGCCCGTTCATAGAACGTCAACCCGACCCGCTCCGTACGGCCTTGGGCGCCCATCCCCGTGCGCGCGTACGCCAACTCGACATGATCCGCCACGTAACTCGACGGCAACCGCACCGTGCCAGCAGTCCCGGTGACGGTGAGCGACCCGTCAGTGCCGATCTGCCGGATCGTCCAGGTGGCACGGTTCTTGACCATCTCGTGCCGGTCGGTGAGCAGGTGACGGTCGTTGCGTCTCGTGGCGACCTCATCACCGACATGCATCGTGTACGGGCCAACCGTGAGCCGTCGGCCCGACGTGTCGAGGTCGCCGGCGTTGATACGGGTCTGTTGGCAGCGTTGGTTGAGGCGTTCGACGGCATCGTTCGTCGGGGTCATCAACAACACACTCTCCCCCGCCCGCCGATGAGCCCACCACGCCGCAACGACCTCACGTTCCATCTGTGTCAAGGTGCCGCCGTGGAGGCGGCCGTGTGCTTCGTATTCCTCGGCGACGGTGACATCACCGCGCCGCAGGCGCAGGCTGGCGTCTCGTTCCCACTCGTTGACGAATCGGTGGACGTGTTCGAGTTCGACCGCGCCGAACGTGTCGACGAACAGACCGAACATCCCACCGCGGCCGACGGCGGAGAACTGCAACGGATCCCCGACCAACGCCACCCGCCACCCCTTGACATCTGCGAGGGCGGCGAGTTCTGCGAGTTTCTGCGTTGGGATCATCCCCGCCTCATCAACAATCACCGTCGCCCCCGCCGGCAAGTCGTAACGATGATCCGGCGGCCTGTGCAGTTGGTGTTCGATCAGCAGTTTGTCGAGCGTGTCCGCTGAGAGTCCCGTCTCTGCTCCGAGGACTTCAGCAGCGGTCGCCGACGGTGCGACACCGAACACGGCGCGACCCTCCGAGCGGAGCTGCTCGACCGCCGGCGCGAGCGCGACGGTCTTGCCGGTGCCGGCAGGGCCGACGACGAACACGACATCATCCGTACCCGCCACCGCCGCCGCAGCGCTCGCTTGTGCCGGGTTCAGCGACAAGGCCGACTGGCTGGGGGCGTTAGGGTTGTCGAAGCCGTCGTGACGCAGGCGCCGATCGACCCACTCGATCAGCATCGCTTCCTGATCCAAGATCGACTGCACCGTCAACGCACGATCAGCCACCGACTCGGTAACCGGGCGACCGTCCTTGCGCAACACATCATTCGGCCCGACAGGTCGGGAAATGTCCACGCACAGGTCTTGCACGACGTGTTCGGTGAGCTGGCCGAGCCACGCCACCAACCGGCCTGCGGGCCACGCGAGGTCGGTGGGGACGAGCGCGGCGAGTTCACGCGTCAACTCTGTCGGGCGCCACGACGACTGCTTCTCGGAGATGTTGATCAACGCCCCGGTGATGATTGATGCCGTCTCGTGCTCGCTGATGCCGTTCAGGCGTCTCACATGCCCAACCGCAGTAGCAACGACTTGGGCGGGTTCGAGACCGAACGCACGTGTCTGATCCGCCCACGTCTCATGCAGTTGGTCGGCGTCAACCGCTTTCGGTTTCGCCGGCCGCGAGTCGACGGCGGCTTCACGTTCCAGTCGCCACCGCTCCCTCGGGGTCGGCTCCCGACCCATCGTCTCCACGAACCTGTCCAGCTTCTCCTCCACCCGCGCCAACACCCCGGCCGTGCGGGTCGAGAACTCGGCACGCAACCCTTCGGGGACGTCGGCGATCTCGGCGATCCCCCGCTCCGGCACCTCCCAACGGACACCGAGGCTCGCCGTCAACTCCGACCGCAACGTCACGTGATAGAGCGCTGACAACGTCCGCTGATCCAGCTTGATGAGTCGTGCGTCGAGGGCGAGCCAGCGGCCGTCGGGTGACATCACACGGTTCGGGATCACAACGTGCGTATGCAACTGCGGGTCCAACGCACGACTGGTGTGCTGACGGAACTGTGCAGCGATGATCCCCTCGGCGTCAACGGTAGAGATCTGCCCACCGATGCGGTAGCGGGTATGTGCGTGATCCTCGATCCACCCAACGATCGCCCCCACCGCACGATCATGCGCCGCAACAACCTTGCCACGCACAGTCGGGTTGCCGAGGGCGAAGAGGATCGACACCGACTTCGGCGCCGACGCCGTCACGTCAAACCCACGCGCCGACTTCTCGTTATATCTCCCACCCAGGTACCTGTCCGGGTCGTCCGGGCGCATCCCCGCCATCACCGCCAAAAACGCGTCGTCATCGACTTCACCGGACAGGCCGAGTGTGTGTGCGCCGTGACCGAACCAGATGCCACGTGGTTCACCGGAATCGAGGTAGTAGTTCGGCAACTGCTCCACGTAATAGGCGCCGGCGTCGACACCTTTCAAGGTGGTCACCCGGACGGTCACCGCAAACTCTCCGGATCGAGGTGTGCGTGGGGTGTGCACCCGTCTGTCGAATTGGTGTTGATCGTGATCGGGGTGAGGGGGTGGTCCATGGCAGGGGCCTATGCCGAGAAGAGTGCGGGCTGCTCGACCGTCGAGGCGCTACGGCGTGCCTGTGCCTTCGAGACGGGTGAGCTGTTCGGAGTCGTTGCTGAATGTGCCGTGGCGGGTGTGGTTGCGTCGAGGTGCTCAGTGGCGACGTGAGCCGAGGCCTCAAGATCGGAGCGAAGAACCCGCAGCAACCTTCCGAAGCGTTTCACCGGCAGTCCAGAACGGCCGTCCGTCGCCAGGTACTCGTCCGCGAGGCGGTACGCCAACGTCCGCCCGATCTGCAACTGCTTCGCCGCTTGCTCCACCGTCAAGTACATCGACGCCGTGCCACACGACTCGCACCTCGACTTCATCCTCGACCACCTCCACAACGCATGCCTGCCAAAACTCGAATTCGTGACATCCCTCAAGAACCAACGAGCGCGAGACGGCCGAAATGGTGAATACTTTTCCGGATATCTGCTCCGAATGACCGCCGATCCGGCTTTGCGTTGCACCCGCTTCGCCGATTGAGCATGAGATGCAGCAGTGCTGGTCCTTCCTCGTCCACAGTCGGACACCTCCTCGATGACGGTTCGGCGACCGCGCCCGACGTCACGATCTCAAAGCCACAAAAGGAGCAGCCGGAGCGCCTGTCGTCACAAAGAAGTGAGAGAAATGTCGAACCTCTGTGGGCGACTGGAACGTTGGCAGCGACCGGTGTCGTGCGCCGGTGCCGGCGTCGATTCAGCACAGACCTGCAGCGTCAGTGCGTTCGGAGCGCTCCATCTCAGCAGCGCAGCGCGCCGGCGTCCTTGTGGGCTTACGCGAGCGAATGGAACTACTGTGGGGACAACTCCGAAGGGGGGACAGGCATGAGCACGCAGGGAAGCGTCAAGCGAGACGAGTCAGGCCGCTGGTTCTTCGTCGTCGACGTCACCGGAGCGGACGGCAAGCGCAAGCAGTTGAGGCGGCGGGGCTTCGTCACGAAGAAGGAAGCTCTCGCATCCCTGCAGGAACTGCAGCACGCTGCACGAACCGGCACGTATGTCGAACCATCCAAGCAGAGCCTCGCTGCATTTCTGGTCGAGTGGCTCGAAACGATCCGGTCGACGGTACGACCCTCGACGTGGTCGAGCTACGAGCGCAACATGCGAGTCCACGTCATGCCACGCATCGGCCAGCACCCACTGCAGGCCGTCGACGCTGGCACGATCGCCAAGCTCTACGCAGAGTTGCTCGCTGACGGACACCGGGGCGCCAACGGGCACAAGCGCGGACCCGCTGCCAGCGCAGCAATTTCGTCGTCTGGAGCCGTCGCTGTTGGGCTGTCGCCGCGGACCGTGTCGTACATCGGGACCATCCTGCATCGAGCGATGAGCGATGCAGTCGCCTGGGGCCGATTGACTCGCAACCCAACCGACGCGGTGAAGCGGCCGAAGATCCCGAGCGCGTCATCAACCGTCATCGCGTGGGACGCGCCGACACTAAACGACTTCCTATCGAAGTCGCGCTCGTATTCCGGCAAAGGCAACCAGCCGGATCGGTACTACCCGCTGTGGCTGCTGCTGGCGACGACGGGCCTCAGGCGCGGCGAGGCGCTCGGGCTGCGCTGGTCGGATCTCGACCTCGGCAACGGCGTTCTGTCCGTCTCACAGACCGTGATCGCCATCGAGCACTCTCAGGAGATCGGAACGCCGAAGACTGCGGCGGGAGCGCGATCCGTGGAACTCGACGCTGGCACGGTCGCTGCGCTTCGAGATCATCGCAAGGTGCAACTCGAGGAACGCCTCGCGATGGGTGCCGGCTTCACCGACCATGGCTTCGTATTCACCCTTCCCGACGGGCGCGCCTACCACCCGGAACGGGTGTCGACGGAGTTCACCCGCCGCATCGCGAAGTGGAAGCTTCAGCGGATCACACTGCACGGCCTACGCCACACCTGGGCGACGCTGGCACTGCGCGGCGGCGTCCATCCCAAAGTCGTGCAGGAACGCCTCGGCCACTCGACGATCGGCATCACCCTGAACACCTACAGCCATGTATCCGTCGGCATGCAGCGAGAGGCCGCCGAAACGGTGGCAGCGCTCATCTTCGGTGCGTAAGCCTCACGGGAACTCGGCGAGCCATCGAGGCGTCGAATTGTCGTGAGGTTCCACCGCGTCTGTCTGTTCCTGTTGACGACATTCCTCGCGGTCGGATGCACGTCGACGGCTCATACGCCGGCGACGCCGGCGACCGGCGGCACGACGACCGTCGCCGAGGCACAGGTCAGTGACACGACCATTAACGGAACGACTTCGCCTCCGCACCCGCAAGGCACCTTCGCGGCCTCTGCGCCGGCGACTTCGGTGCCGCACCTGGGGCTGTACTGCGTTCTGCCGACGCTGCCCGGAGGGGGAATTGCGTCGTGCATGACGACGCGCACGATCCCGACGTGCTCCTCCCCCGTCATCGTCGGAACGGGGCCGTGCTGGATCGACGGAGCACCAACGGAGACCACGCCAGCGGGGGACGCAACGATCGCGCAGAACCTGCCGTGACCAATCCGTGACCAATCGGTCATTTCGGCGGCTTCGTAGGTCCCCTGACCTGCGGTTTTGTGGTGTCGAAGGGGGGACTTGAACCCCCACGTTCTTGCGAACACCAGCCCCTCAAGCTGGCGCGTCTGCCTATTTCGCCACTTCGACGTGGATGAGCCATCAACGATAGCTCGGGGTAACTATTTGGCCAACAGCAATCCGAGGGCAATCACGGTCAGCACCCAGATGGTGGCCAACACGGTTGTGATCCGATTGAGGTTCCGCTCGGCTGACGTCGAACCCAGCGAGGCGCTCGAGGCTCCGCCGAACATGTCGGACAGGCCGCCGCCCTGCCCGCTATGGAGCAGGATCGCGCCGATCATCGCGAACAGCGTGAAGACGTTGATGACCAACGTGACATACAAGACGACCTTATGCACAGCCGACGAGCCTACCCCTGCTGCAGCGGGATCACCCCGTCTTGCCCAAACGTCAACTCGCCGGCAAGCGACGGGAAGTGACAGGCGACGGGATGGCCGAACTCGGAAACCTTCAGTTCGGGTTCGGCCTGCGCGCAGACGTCAGCGGCTTTGGGGCAGCGGGTACGAAAGCGACAGCCGGATGGCGGGTTGATCGGCGACGGCACGTCACCCTGCAGCATGATGCGCTTGCGAGTCCGCTCGATCACCGGATCAGGCTCGGGGATCGCCGAGAGCAGTGCTTGCGTATACGGGTGTGTCGGGCGATTGTAGATCTCCTCGGCCGGTGCCATCTCGACGAGTTTTCCGAGATACATGACGGCGACGACATCAGAGATGTGGCGGACGATCGACAGGTCGTGGGCGATGAACACGTAGGCCACCTGCAAACGGTCCTGCAAGTCCTCTAGCAGGTTGATCACTCCGGCCTGGATCGAGACGTCGAGCGCCGAGACGGGCTCGTCCAACACGATCAGCGACGGGTTCAGAGCCAGCGCCCTGGCGATCCCGATGCGCTGTCGTTGACCACCGGAGAATTCGTGCGGGAACCGCTTGGCGTGGTCAGGGGCAAGCCCGACGAGCTCCAATAGTTCAGCGACACGCTGCTGATGGTTGCCGGGAACTTTTTGGATGACGAGTGGCTCGGCGATCGCCGTACCGACGGTCGTGCGCGGGTCGAGCGACGCGTACGGATCCTGGAAGACGATCTGCATCTCCTTGCGCAGGTCGCGCAACTTGTTCTTGTCGAGACCGACCAGCTCCGTGCCACGGAAATTCACCGAACCGGAAGTGGGCTCGACGAGACGCAACAGGCACCGTCCTGCGGTCGTCTTGCCGGAACCGGACTCACCGACGAGCCCGAATGTTTCCCCGGCATTCACCTGGAACGAGATACCCGCCACCGCCTGTACGAGGCTTTTCGTCGAGCGGATGCCGTTCGAGCCTTTGACCGTAAAATTCTTGACGAGGTCGTTGACGACGAGTACCGGTTCGCTCACAGGGCACCTTCAGTCACGAGTTCCTGGATACGCACGCAGGCGGTTTCCGACCCGTTGAAGGCGACCAATGCCATGTCGCCGTTGGCGCACTGTGGCGCTGCGTGCGTACACCGCGCCCTGAACGCGCAACCGCTCGGTGGATTCAACATGTTCGGCGGAGCTCCGGCAATCGGCTTGAGGCGCTCGCCGCCGAGCGCGGGGAGCGAATCGAGTAGACCCCGCGTGTACGGGTGCGTCGGCTTGATGAACAGGTGGTCGATGTCGGCGCGCTCGACTGCACGACCTGCGTACATCACCTGCACACGGTCTGCGACCCTGGCGATGACACCGAGATCGTGGGTGATGAATACAACGGCTGCCTGCAGTTCACGCTGAATCCGCTGGATGACTTCGAGGATCTGCGCCTGCACCGTGACGTCCAGCGCCGTGGTCGGCTCGTCGGCAATCAGCACCTTCGGGTCGTTGGCGATGGCCATGGCGATCATCACGCGCTGGCGCATGCCGCCAGAGAACTCGTGCGGATATTGGCGAGCGCGGGTCTTCGGTTGCGGGATCCCGACCAGGTCGAGCAGTTCGATGGCGTGTTCCGACGCAGCGGACTTCGACATCGAACGGTGCGACTGGATCATCTCGACGATCTGCGGTCCGATCCGTAGCACGGGGTTCAGTGCAGACAACGGATCCTGGAAGATCATGGCGATGTTCTCCCCGCGTACGCTGCGGATGACCTCCTTCTTGGCACCGACGAGTTCTTGGCCCATCACCTTGGCAGAACCGGTGATTTTCGCCGATTTGGGCAGCAGGCCCATCACTCCGAGAAACGTCACCGACTTGCCGGAACCCGATTCTCCGACGATGCCGACGAGCTCGCCGGGACCGACGTCCAAGTCGACGCCACGTACCGCCAGCACATCACCATCGTCTGTCGGAAAGGAAACTCGAAAGTCGGCAAGACTCAGTACCGGCTCTTCTGCCACGTTCAGTGACTCCTGTCTTGCTTTGGATCGAAGGCATCTCGGAGACCGTCACCGATGAAGTTGACGCACAGAATGGTGAGCACGAATATTGCGCATGGAAAGACCACCAGCCACCATCTACCAACGATGACCGCCCCTTTGGCGTCGGAGAGCAAGCCGCCCCAACTGGTTGCGTAAACAGGATCGATTCCGAAACCGAAGAACGCGAGCGTGCTCTCGGCGACTATCGCGCCGACGACGGCGAGCGTCAGCGAGACGATGATCGGTCCGATCGAGTTGGGTATCAGGTGACGCATGATGATGCGCGAGTTGCTCGCACCGAGTGCCCGCGAGGCTTCGACGAATTCTCGCTCCTTGAGCGACAGCACGACTCCTCGAACGATTCTCGCCGTGCCCATCCACGTCAGAATCGAGAGGAGGACGACGATGAAGCGGATCGAGTTGAGGTCGCCGAACAACCACTTGAGCCATTTCAGCGAGCTGAACATACTCCGCAGAACGAGCAGGAGGACAAGCGTGGGGAACGCCAGGAAGAGGTCGGTGGTGCGCATCAACGCATCGTCGAGGAAGCCACCGCGCAGGCCGGCTATTGCGCCGACTGCGGTGCCGACGATCGACGAGACCACTGCGACGGCAATGCCGATCAGCAGCGATACTCGACCGCCCCAGATGATGCGTGAGTAGAGATCCCGGTTGAGGTCGTCCGTTCCGAACCACGCCTTCCAGCTCGGCGGCGAGTTCCCGACTTTGTTACCGATCGCCGGCAGGCGCTCGATCTGGCCGTATCGCGTCGTGATCGGCGCAAGGATGACGATGATCGCAATCGCCAGAAAAACTATCAGCGATACGACCGCCAGCTTGTGCCGCCTGAACCGCCGTACAGCCATTCGGCCCGGTGAGACGGACGTGACGAGACCCTCGGCCTGGTCGGCATCGAAGGCGTCGTCCGGCAGTTGCACGTCCCCTGCGGGGCTAATTGTTTCCGTCATCGGAAGTCCTTCCTATGCCAGGCGAATACGGGGATCGAGGAACGCGTAGACAACGTCGGCGACGAGATTGAAGAGGATGAGTGCAATAGCGACGATGACCAGCCATGGCATCAGTTGCGGGTAATCACCGTTGTTGAACGCTTTGAGGAAGAAGACGCCCATGCCTGGATAGCCGAATATGTTCTCGGTGATGACAAGACCGCCGATGATGGCGCCGATATCGAGCGCAGCGAACGTCGTCACCGGGATCAAGGCATTGCGCAAGGCGTGACGAAAGATGACCCGACGTTCGCTGATGCCCTTTGCCCGAGCGGTGCGCATGTACTCGGAGTTCTTGACTTCGAGCAGCGAGGCACGCATGTAACGGCTGTACACGGCGAGCGTCTGGATTGCTACGACGACCCCGGGCAGGATCATGTACTTGACTCGCAAAATGAGGTCGAAACCGTGATGCCCCGGAGGGTAGATGCCGGAGGTGGGGAGGAAGGGATGATCCAAGTTGAACCATCGGGTGAAATAGACGGCGAAGATCAGCTGCAGGACGATTGCCGAGATGTACGGCGGGATGGACAGGGCGACGAACGCTCCGGTCGACGACACCGAATCGAACTTGGAGTACTGCCGCAACGCAGCGATGATGCCGATCGACAGACCGAAGAAAATACCGAGGCCCGACGAGAACAGTCCGAGCACCGCCGTGTTGGCCATGGCGTGCTTGAGATCGGGCCAGACCGGAGTACTGCCCTTGATCGAACGGCCCCAATTCCCCGTCACGAAGTGCCGCAGCCAATGGAAGTACTGCTCGGGGATGGTGCCGTTGAGGCCATTGACCGACTTGTATTGCTTGATGTTCGCCAAGCTGGCGCGGGGATTCTGTTTGAGGAAGGAAGCAAGCGGGTCGGTCCCGATGCGTAACGCGCAGAACGCCAGGAACGTCACGACGAACAGGGTGGGAATCAACCAGAGCATCCTGCGGAGGATGTAACGAAGCACCGGAACCTACCTTCACGGAAATGCGTGATGGGGCCGACCGGAAGGTCGGCCCCATCATCACATGGTCAGTAACTATTGATGGTGACGAATGTCAGCTCAGGACTTTGACCACGGGCTCTGCCGAGACCAAGGAACTGAAGGCGTAGTCGCCCTTGCCGGTCGTGTCCCACACGTTCGGGAGCAGCTTGAAGCCGATCAGCCACTCGTACCACGACGAGTTTGCGCACTCCGTGATCGGGTTGAGGCAATCCGGCCACTGCTCGGCACCAATGGTGATCGTGTCGCCGCTCTTCGGCTTCCACGCCCAGATGTTCTGGAATGCCTGGTAGTTGGCTGCATCGGCGTCGATCGGGCCGTCGAGCTTGTCGGTACGCCACGCTGCAATGTTCGGGAACTGGAACAGCGGGAGCAGGACAGCGTCCTTGGCAATGAGTGCACCGATCTGGTGAATTTGGTCTTCACGCTTGGTGAGGTCGAGCTCGGCGTCGGACTGCTTCATGAGCGCAGAAGCATCCTTGTCACACCAACCGGCCGTGTTCTGTCCGGCGTTGTTGTTGGCAGCGCTCGGGATCGAATCACAGGCCAGGATCGAGGTGACCGTCGGGTCAGGCGATGCTGTCGTGATGTACATCGCCATGTCGTAGTCGAGGGCCGGAAGACGCTTCTGGAAGTAGCAGGCAGAGTCGCAGTTGTCAGCGACGACCTTGAACCCGCTCTTGGCGAATTCCGGGATCATCAGTGCCTGGGTGTTCTCACGACGCTTGTTACCGGTGTTGATGATCCAACGGATCGTCGGAACCTTGCCGGTCTTGTCGGCCCAGAAGCCGTCAGCGCCCTTCTTCCAACCAGCGTCGGTGAGCAGCTTGGCAGCGGCGGTCGGGTCGTAGAAGTTCTTGAAGTCGGCATCGTTGCACCATTTGCCGATCGTCGGGACCCACACGCCACAGTTGAGCAGCGGAGCGCCGGGGAAGATCGGGTTGTAGATCGTCTTCAACACGAGATTGCGGTCGAACGACTTGGCGAACGCCTGACGGAACGTCGCGTCGGCGAACGGACCGCTCTGCTGGTTGAAGAAGATGTCCTCGAAGTTCGTGCCATAACCAGGCGTGAACTTGATGTTCGGATCCGTCAACGCATCGGTGATACCGGAGTAGGCCTGCGGGAAGTCGAAAGCGACCTCGCCGGACTTGATGGCAGCGATCTCGGTGTCGGTGTCAGCCTCGGGAACCATGACGATCGTCTTGGCGATCGGCTTCTCAGCACCCCAGTACTTGTCGTTGGCGACGAGCGTCGCCTGGGTCTTGCTGAAGGCCTGCAGTTTGTACGGGCGGGCAGAGAACGGAATGTTGTCCTGCAACTCGGTCGAGACATCCGAACAGTTCTTGATCTTGGCCTTCTCGAGCAGGCCGCTGAACAGGTTCTTGTACGGGGCGTACACGGACTTCAGGGTGGCGACGATCTCGTGAGCATCCTTGCCCTTCTCGACCGAGATGATCTGGTCCCAACCAACCGTGCTCAGCGAGCCGGTGGTGTGCAGGACGGCGTCGACGGTGCACTTGAAGTCGTCGACGGTGATCGGCGTTCCGTCGTCCCACACAGCCTTCGGATCGAGTTGCATCGTGATGGTCATCGCCGGCTTCGCTGGCGTCGTCGGGGCTGTCGAGCCTCCGGCCGTCGTTGCTGAGCCTCCGGCGACCGTCGTTCCGGCTGCCGTCGTTCCGGCTGCCGTCGCTGCTGTGGTGCCGGCAACGGTCGTCCCAGCGGCGGTGGCGCCTGTGGTGCCGGCCGTCGTGGTGCCGGCGCCAGCCGCCGTCGTGGCAACGGTTGCGGGGGTCGTTGCCGACGTGCTGGTCTTACTGCTGCCGCAAGCGGCAGCAATCAGAGTCAGACCGACGAGCGACGACACGACCTTGGCCTGTCGTGTGGTTTTTCTCACCTAGATGTCCTCCTTGAGAAAAAAGATGCTGTTGTCATTGGATGTTTGTTCACGGGAGATGGGGGAACAACACGCAGGAACCGCTCGGCAGGTGCCAACGTTCGAGACTGTATGGTGTCATTTCGCTTCGTCCTCCCCGACGAGTAGGTGCGAATCCAACGGAAACCTAGCACGCCAGCCGAACATGGAGTTACCGAAACATGTCGGCCAAGTGAATTATTCATCCACAGAAGGTCGTTCAGGAACGAACGTTCCGGAACTGCACGATCTTGGCGAATTCCTCGGTTTCAAGACTCGCGCCGCCGACGAGGGCGCCGTCGATGTCAGGCATGGCCATCAATTCAGCGATGTTCGAGGACTTGACGGACCCTCCGTACTGGATCCGAACAGCCGCAGCGGCGTCCGCTCCGGCAAGATCGGCGATCTCGGCGCGAATTGCTCCGATCACCGCCTGAGCGTCCTGCGACGTGGCAGTCAGCCCCGTACCAATCGCCCAGATCGGCTCGTAGGCGACCACCAACGCCGACACGACGTCAGCGTTGCGCTTGGTGAGCGCCGAGCGGATCTGGGTGAGCACCTTCGATTCGGTCTCGCCTGCTTCACGTTCCTGCAGCGTCTCACCGCAGCAGATGATCGGCGTCATCTCCTGTTTGAGGATGGCGTCGATCTTCTTGGAGACGATCTCGTCGGTCTCGCCGAAGAGTTCCCGTCGCTCGCTATGGCCGACGATCACGTACTTGACCGACAGTTTGGCGAGGAACGCCGGAGAAATCTCGCCGGTGAAGGCGCCCTTTTCGTCCTGATGACAATGCTGCGCACCGAGCTTGATCGGGATCTCGTCGACGTCGAGCACCGTCTGCACCGAACGAAGATCGGTGAACGGCGGGTGGACAGAGACATCGACCGCTGCGTAGTCCTCTTTGGTCAACTGGTAGCTGAGCTTCTGGACGGTCTGGATGGCCTCGAAATGGTTGAGGTTCATCTTCCAGTTCCCGCTGATGATCGGCTTACGCGTCACGGCGAGGCTGCTTCGTTCGCCTCGGCGTTCGGCGCGGCTCGAAGCGCCGCAAGGCCCGGCAGATCACCGAGTTCGAGCAGTTCCAACGACGCTCCTCCGCCCGTCGAGACATGGTCGACGTCGCCGTCGAGACCGAACTGTGCCAAGGCTGCTGCGGAGTCTCCCCCGCCGACGACGGTGAAGGCCTTGGTGTCAGCCATCGCCTGGGCGACGGTCTTGGTTCCATTGGCGAATCGCTCGTCCTCGAACATTCCCATCGGGCCGTTCCAGAACACCGTGCGTGCATCCATGATCACGTCGCTGAACGCTGCGGCGGTGCCCGGCCCGATATCGAAACCCTTGGCCCCAGGTGGCAGCCGGATACCGAACGTCGCATAGTTCCCACCTGCATCGACGCCGACGATGTCCTCGGGCAGATGGATCGTCTTGCCGCTCGCCAGTAGACGCGCGCAGGTGTCGACCTGTTCGGGTTCCCACAGCGAATCGCCGATCGGGAAACCCTGTGCTGCGAGGAACGTGAAACACATCGCTCCACCGATGACCAGCGCGTCGACGGAGTTCAGCAGTGCTTCGACAACGCCGAGTTTGTCGGAGATCTTGGCGCCCCCGAGCACCGCGACGAACGGTCGCTTCGGATCGTTGCGCATACCGAGCAGGACGGCGACTTCCTTCTGCATCAAACGTCCCATCGCCGACGGCAACGTCTTCGGAGGCCCGACGATCGATGCATGAGCACGATGCGCCGCACCGAAGGCGTCGTCGACGTAGGCATCGATACCCTCGACGAGTTGGGCGACGAACGCTGGATCGTTGCCCTCCTCACCTGGGTCGAAGCGTAGGTTCTCGAGCAGTTCCACGCCTGGTGCGAGTTCGGCGAGGCGGGTGCGTACGGCATCCATCGAATACTTCGGGTTCGCTGTCCCCTTCGGTCGACCGAGGTGGCTCGCTGTCACCACGCTTGCGCCGTGGTCGAGCAGCCAGTTGATCGTCGGTAGCGCCGCCTTGATGCGGAAGTCGTCGGTGATCACGCCGTCGGCCATCGGCACGTTGAAGTCGGTACGTACGAGGACCCGCTTGCCGTCGACCGATGGCAGGTCCTCGAGCACCGGGATCCCGTTGATACTCACGAGTCGACGACCTGGTCAGCCGCGCTCATCGGGCGGCAGCTCACTTCTTCTTCGGCAGCTTCGAGCCGGCGTAGGTCGTCATGTCCACGAGACGGTTGGAGTAACCCCACTCGTTGTCGTACCAGCCGAGGATCTTGACGAGCTTGCCCATGCTCATCGTCAACTCCGAATCGAAGATGCACGAATGCGGGTCACCCTTGATGTCGCTGGAGACGATCGGGTCCTCGGTGTACTTGAGGATGCCCTTGAGCGGCCCGGAGGATGCCGCCTTCTTGAACGCAGCGTTGATCTCCTTGACGCTCGCCTCGGTCGTGAGGATGGCGTTGAAGTCGGTGATGGAACCGGTCGGGACCGGCACGCGCAACGACGTCCCGTCGAGCCTGCCCTTCATCGATTCGAGCACGAGCGAGGTAGCGCGGGCGGCACCCGTCGAGGTCGGGATGATGTTGATCGCCGCGCCACGGGCACGACGAAGATCTTTGTGCGGGCCATCGACGAGCTGCTGGTCGCCGGTATACGCATGAATCGTCGTCATCAGTCCTTGCTCGACACCGAAGGCATCGTCGAGCACCTTGACCATCGGTACGAAGCAGTTCGTCGTGCAACTGGCGTTCGAGATGACCTGGTGGATCTTCGGGTCGAAGGTCTTGTGGTTGACGCCGTAGACGATCGTGTTGTCGGCGCCGTCGCATGGAGACGAAACGATGACCAGGCGCGCGCCGGCTTCGAGATGGGCCGCGGCAGCGTCGCGTTTGGTGAAGAAACCAGTCGATTCGATGACGATGTCGACGCCGAGTTCGCCCCAGGGCAGGTTCTTCGGGTCACGCTGCGACAGCACCTGCAGTTCCTCGCCGTCGATATGGATGCCGGTCTTCGTCTCCTTGATCGTGCCGGGCAGCGTGCCCATGATCGAGTCGTACTTCAGGAGGTGAGCCATCTGATCGAGCGAGCCGAGGTCGTTGACGGCGACGAACTCGATGTCGGCGCCGACCTTCTTGGCGGCGCGGTAGAAGTTGCGGCCGATGCGGCCGAAGCCATTGATGCCAACACGAACGGTCATGACGGAGATCGCCTTTCAAGGGGTGCTCAAACGAACCGGGTGAACGCTACTCGTTGAGCGCCACGCGCGCCGACGCCGCTCGTTCAGCGGGCGATGTCTCTGTGGGTGACTCGTGCTTGAAAGCCGTCGGCGATCAGGTGCCTGGCGAGTTCCTCGGTGACAGCGACGGACCGATGGCGACCGCCGGTACAACCGATGGCGATCGTCAGATAGCTCTTGCCCTCGGTGATGTATGCGGGGATCAGGTCGACGAGCATCTGCTCGAAACGATCGATGAACGTCTTTGTCGCCGGTTGGTTCAGTACGTAGTCACGGACGGCTTCGTCGAGGCCGGTCTGCGGTCTGAGTTCTGGAACCCAGTGCGGGTTCGGCAGGAATCGCACGTCCATCACGACGTCGGCATCGAGCGGCAGGCCGTACTTGAAGCCGAATGCCTGGACCGCCAGTTGCATCCGCCCGGCAGGTGCTTCACCCTCGAACGCGCCGATCAACTTGTCGCGGAACTGATGAACGTTCAGTTGCGAGGTGTCGATGAGCATGTCCGCTGATGCCTTGACCGCTTCGAGCGAGGCTCGCTCGGTCTCGATGGCATTGAGCACGCCCGTGCGGCTGTCCGCGAGCGGATGACGGCGACGGGTCGCTTCATAGCGCCGGACGAGTTCAGGCGAATCAGCATCGAGGTACAGCACGCGGACGTGGTGACCCGAGCTGCGAAGATGGGCGACGGCATCGAGCAGTTCGGCGTGCTGACGGCCGGCGACGAGTGCCAACCTCGGGATCTCCGAACCAGGGGCGCTCGCGAGGTCGACGATCGTATCGATCAACGACGTCGGCAAGTTGTCGACGACATACCAGCCGAGGTCTTCGAGTACCCCAGCGGCCTGCGACCTGCCGGCACCGGACAACCCGGTGATGACGACGACCTCGGTCATGAACCGACCCTACTACATCGCTCAGTTTGGCCGTCGAGAGATTCCGTGGCCCTGTCCGCCTGCCGCGCCAGCGGACCCGGTTTGCGGCCGGGCGGCTACTCGCCGTCGAGTACTTTGCGGGTGCGGAGGTAGAGCAGGCGTGGGATCGTCGCTGCTGCGACGTACTCCTCGGCCCTCGCCAGAAACCCGGCTGGTGGCGCCGGTTCGTCCATCCGTTGCAGCAGTAGGCCGTTGCTCGCCAAGGCGTTGAGGTAGCGGCTCAGCGGGCGATGGATGAACGGGATGAAGACGTCCTTCTCGACTTCTTCGATCGTCTCGTCCTCGATCAGATAGGGCCCGATGCGCCAGTACTGCTCCGGCGGATCGAGGACCTGATCATCGATCCATCCACTGTTCGGCGTCTGCAGCAACGGATGGTTGAGGAAGAAGCAGAATCGCCCGCCCGGCTGCAGGACGCGGGCGACTTCAGCGATCGCATCGTCGACTTCGCGGATGTGTTCGAAGACGAGACAGGCGACAACGGCGTCGAAGGAGTCGTCGGGAAACGGCAACGCACCGGCACCAGCCTTGGCGTAGTCGGCACCGCCTGCACGCTGTTTCGCAGCGACCAATTGGTTCCACGTCGGGTCGATGCCGATGACCCGCTGGGCGCCGCCGCGGATCGCCAGGCGGCTGATCTGCCCGTCGCCGCAGCCGATGTCGAGGATGTTCCTTGCGCCGGCGAGCTCCGCTGCAGCGAGCGGCAGGATCTGTTCCTCGTACTCCGCATCGGCGCCTTCGGTGAATCCTTCGATCCACCAATCTGCGTGGGTTTCCCACAAGTCGTCGTCAGGCATGGTCGTGCACGCTACGAGGCGTTGCCGTGCTCGCGGTTCACGGTCGATGCGCACCACGCACGTGCCAGCGTTTCGAGTGTTGCGGCACACGTCCGCAGGCTGGCGATGCTCACCGACTCGCGGTCCTCGTGCAGTCCCTCGCCCTTGGGCCCGAATACGACTGCCGGCGTTCCGGCAGCATGATGCAGGGCCGCATCGGTCCAGTAGGGCGCCGACGTCACGACCGCCTCGCCACCGTTTTCGCAGAGTGCATCGACCACGGCGTGAACGAGCGGATGATCGTTGCCGACGCCGAGCGGAGTCCGGGACAGCACGACCCTGGCGCGGACGTGCACGTCCTGTCCTGAGAGACCGATTGTGTCGAGCACGCCGAGGACCTGTCGATCTGCTGCCGCGGTGGTCGTTCGCAGTTCGACGATCAGTTCGCACCGCGCCGGTACGGTGAACGTCTCTCCGCCGCTGTCGATCCGGCTCACCAACACGCGTGGACCGTCTGCTGACGGATGCGAATCGGCGACCCATTCGGCGTCCAATGCTGCGATTGCCATCACAGCGCGAGCCGCTGCGTGCACGGCGTTTGCGCCGCGATCGGGCGTCGACGTATGCGAAGCACGGCCAACGAACTCGGCTTCGATCACGGCGAAACCCTTGTGACGGGGGATAATCGCCAAATCGGTCGGTTCGAGAATCACTGCCGCGTCGGCGGACCAGGTGGCGACGAGTACCTCGGTGCCGATGCTCGCGTATTCCTCGTCGGCAACGGCGGCGACGATGAGATCACCTGCCAGTTCGCCGGGTTCGATCCTGGAGGCGGCGACGAGGGCGCACGCCAGTCCGCCCTTGGTATCGAGCACGCCGCGGCCGAACAGGCGGCCGTCCGACTCGGTGACGCGCATCGTCTCGCCGGAACTCGCGCCGACGGTGTCGAGATGGCCGTTGAACAGCAGCGACCGCCCGCCGCCGCTCCCCCGCTTGATGGCGATGACGTTCGGCCGGCCCGGAGCGGCCTCATGGACATGGACCTCGAAGCCGCCTGCTTTGCACCACTCGGCGACGAATGCGGCCACCTCGGCCTCTCCGGCTGCGCCGTCGACGAGGCTCGGGTTGACCGAATCGATCTGCGCCAACTGCACCGTCAACGCAACCGGATCATCCTCCGCCACGCTCGCCTGATACTCCGAGGGTTGGGCCATTTTCTGACACTACGTGCGTTTTCTGCACCATCGCTCCGGTGGATCGCGTGGGGTCACGAGCGATGGGTCAGTTTGTGGACGTGGCGTCCGTTTTCTGCACCATCGCTGCGGGGGATGGGCGAACGTCGACTGGGACGTCGCCGGGCGGGGCAGCCGTGGGGTCGCCGTGGAACTTGGCGTAGATCGCCTCGGCGACGGCGTCCGGCAGGAACGTCTGGCTTTTGAGTTCGTCGAGCGAGGCATTCTTGACGGCGTTGACACCGCCCATCACCTTCACGAGCTTGGCCTTGCGTGTCTCGCCGAGGCCGGCGATGCCGTCCAACGAACTCACCGTCATCCGCTTGCCACGCAGCTCGCGGTGGAAGGTGTTGGCGAAGCGGTGAGCCTCGTCCCGGATGCGTTGGAGCATGAACAGCCCCTCGCTGCCGCGCGGCACATTGACCGGCGAGGGGTCCCCCGGCAGGTAGACCTCCTCGAAGCGTTTGGCGAGCGAGGCGATCGGGATCTCGTCTTCCAGCCCGAGTTCCCTCACCACCTTCTCGGCAACACTCAACTGGCCTTTGCCACCATCGACCAACAGCAGTTGCGGTGGATACGAGAACTTCGAAGGACGGGTCCCGCGCTCGCCGATCGGCTCGTCCTTACTGGCGATGTAGGCCGTCAGGCGACGGGTCAGCACTTCTTCCATCGCCGCGTAGTCGTCGTTGCCCTCGACGGTCTTGATCTTGAAGCGGCGGTACTCGCGCTTGTCCGGCAGGCCGTCGGTGAGCACGACCATCGAACCGACATAGTCCGTGCCCTGCATGTGCGCCATGTCGTAGCACTCGATGCGCAATGGTGCTTCCGGTAGGTGCAGCAGATCCTGCAACTCGGTCAGAGCCCTACTGCGGCTGTTGTGATCTGCAGCCCGGCGAAGACGGTGCCGGACGAACTCCTCCTTGGCATTGTGCGTGACCGTTTCCAGCAGCTCACGTTTGTCCCCACGCTGGGGGACGCGGATCTGCACCCTGCTCCCACGCAAGTGGCTGAGCCATTCCTCGTACGTATTCAGGTCGGCGGCATCGACCGGGACGAGCAGCAGCTTGGGAACGCCGAGCGGCGGCTCGTCGCCGTACATCTCCTCGATGATCCGGTCGATGAGTGCCCCTGGCGTCAGGTCTTCCACCTTGTCGACGATGAAACCCTTACGGCCGACGACCCGACCCTTGCGGACGTAGAAGACCTGGACGGCAGCCTCGAGATCGTCGTCGGCAAGTCCGATGATGTCGATGTCCTCACTCCGCTCGGCGACCATCTGCTGCTTCTCGATCGCCCGCTGAACAGACGCCAAACGATCTCGCAATCGGGCGGCACGCTCGAACTCCAATTCTTTGGCTGCGCTGCGCATGTCTGCGTCGAGCCGCTTGACGATCTCGTCGGTGTCTCCGTCGAGGAAGTCGATGAGGTCCTTGACGAGCTGCTGGTATGAAGGATCGTCGATCTCACCGACGCACGGGCCCGAGCACTTCTCGATGTGGAACAGCAGGCACGGGCGGCCGAGTCGATGGTGCTCGTTGAACTTGTTCGGCGAACAGGTGCGGATCGGGAACGTCCGCAGCAGCAGATCGAGCGTCTCGCGGATCGCGTAGGCATGACCGTACGGACCGAAGTAGCGGGTCCCCTTGCGTTTGCGACCGCGCATCACCAGCGCCCGCGGCCATTCCTCGTCGACCGTGACGGCGAGGAACGGATACGACTTGTCGTCACGGAGCCGGATGTTGAAACGCGGGCGATGCTGCTTGATCAACGAGTACTCGAGCATCAACGCTTCGACCTCGTTGCGGACCTCGATCCACTCGACAGACTCGGCGGTCAGCACCATCTGCGCAGTACGCGCATGCAGATTCCGCGGGTCCTGGAAGTAGTTACTGAGGCGTTGGCGAAGGTTCCCGGCCTTGCCGACATAGATGACCCGGCCCTCAGCATCTTTGAATTGATACGACCCGGGTGTCTCGGGAATCGATCCAGCAGGAGGCCGCTTCACCATCGATATCGAGGGTACAGAACGCAGTCTTCATCACCGCTTCGAGTGTGGACGCTTGTCGTTCGATGGTCTACCGATCGGATCAACGGATGTCTACCCGAGGAGTGGTTTGAGGAACCGACCGGTGTGGCTGGCCTTGACCGTGGCGATGTGCTCAGGGGTGCCTTCGGCCACGATCCTGCCGCCGCCGTCGCCGCCTTCGGGTCCGAGATCGATCACCCAGTCAGCAGTCTTGATGACATCGAGGTTGTGTTCGATGACGAGCACGGTGTTGCCCTGATCGACCAGACGGGTCAACACCGTCAGGAGGCGACGGACGTCGTCGAAGTGCAGGCCGGTCGTCGGCTCGTCGAGCAGGTAGATCGTGTGGCCGGTGGACCGTTTTGCCAGTTCGGCCGACAGTTTCACGCGTTGCGCCTCGCCACCGGACAGCGTCGGGGCCGACTGCCCCAGGCGTACATAGCCGAGTCCGACATCGACGAGTGTCTGCATATGCCGCGAGATCGACGGCTGGTTGGCGAAGAACATGACCGCTTCCGAGCAGGGCATGTCGAGAACTTCTGCGATGTTCTTGCCCTTGAAGGTGATGTCCAGCGTGTCACGGTTGTAGCGGGCGCCTTTGCAGACCTCGCACGGTACGTAGACGTCCGGCAGGAAGTGCATCTCGATCTTGATCGTGCCGTCGCCGGAGCAGGCCTCGCATCGACCTCCGGAGACGTTGAAGCTGAATCGACCAGGCAGGTAGCCGCGCACCTTTGCTTCGTTGGTGGCGGCGAACAGCTTGCGGATATGGTCGAAGACGCCCGTGTACGTAGCCGGATTCGATCGCGGTGTGCGTCCGATCGGTGATTGGTCCATGTCGATGACCTTGTCGAGGAATTGGATGCCCTCGATCGTCTTGTGCAGTCCTGGGGCGGGCTTCGACTTGTAGATCTTCTGCATCAACGACGGCAGCAGGATGTCACGGATGAGCGACGACTTGCCGGACCCGGACACACCGGTGACGGCGACGAAACAACCGAGCGGGATGCGTACGTCGATGTTCTGGAGGTTGTGCTGGCGGGCGCCGCGCACGACCACTGCTTCGTCGCCGGGCGGGCGACGCATCTGTGGGACCGGGATCGACTTCTTCTTCGCCAGGTACTGGCCGGTGATCGAGTCCTTACTCTTGAGAATTCCCTTGACCGGACCCGAATAGACGACAGCACCACCGTGTTCGCCGGCGCCGGGGCCGATGTCGACGATCCAGTCGGCCTCGCGGATCGTGTCCTCGTCGTGTTCGACGACCAAGACGGTGTTGCCGAGGTCGCGCAACCGGATGAGCGTGTCGATCAGACGCTTGTTGTCGCGCTGATGGAGACCGATCGACGGTTCGTCCAAGACGTAGAGGGTGCCGACGAGACCGGAGCCGATCTGCGATGCAAGACGGATGCGCTGTGCCTCCCCACCGGCGAGGGTGCCGGCAGACCGGGACAGCGAGAGGTAGTCGAGCCCGACGTCGAGCAGGAATCCGAGGCGCGAATCGACTTCCTTGGTGACCCGTTCAGCGATCATCTTGTCGCGCTCCGACAGCACGAGGGCACCGAGGAACTTCGACGAGTCGCGGATGCTCATCTCGCAGACGGCGGCGATGTGCTTGTCGTTGATGGTGACGGCGAGCGAGGACGGTTTCAACCGGGCGCCGTTGCATGCCGGGCACGGAACCTCACGCATGTAGCTCTCGATCTGTTCCCGGCTCCAGTCGCTCTCGGCGTCACTGTGGCGGCGCTTGAGGAACGGGATCACACCTTCGTAGGCGGTCGAGTAGGCACGCGTGCGCCCGTACTTGTTGCGGTACTTGACCTGCACGTTGCCGTCGACGCCGTGCAGCAGCACCTTCTGCTGCTTGGTGGTGAGTTTGCCCCACGGCGTTGCCATGTCGATGTCGTAGGCCTCGGCGACTGCCTCGAGCATGCGCACGAAATACTGCGTCCTGGTAGTGCTCCACGGCGCAATCGCACCCTCGGCGATCGACAGGTCTGGGTCGGGGACGACGAGTTCCGGGTCGACCTCGTATGTCGTGCCGAGCCCGTCACATTTGGTGCATGCACCGTATGGCGAGTTGAACGAGAAGTTGCGCGGCGCGAGTTCCTCGTAGCTGGTGCCGCATGTCGGGCAGACGAGATGCTGGCTGAACGTCAGTGTTTCCGCCTGCTGCGGCTTTCCGTCAGGCCCGACGGCGTCGGCACGCGGGACGAGCTCGATCTCGGCGACGCCCTCTGACAGGCGCAACGCTGTTTCGAGTGAGTCGGTCAGACGGCGTTCGATGCCCTTGCGATTGACGAGGCGGTCGACGATGATCTGGATGGTGTGCTGCTCGTAGCGCGCAAGACGTTCGTCCCGCTTGAGGAACTCAGCAATGTCGAATGTCTCTCCGTCGATACGGGCGCGGACGAACCCCTGACCTGCAAGGTCTTCGAGCAACGTGTCGTACTCACCCTTACGACCACGCACGACGGGGGCGAGCACCTGGAACCGGGTGCCCTCCTCGAGCAGCAGGATGCGATCGACGATCTGTTGCGGTGTCTGCCTGGCGAGTCGGGTGCCCTCGTTGACGCAGTGCTGCACACCGATACGTGCATACAGCAGGCGCAGGTAGTCATAGACCTCGGTGATCGTGCCGACGGTCGAACGGGGATTTCGAGATGCGGACTTCTGGTCGATCGAGATTGCCGGCGACAAACCCTCGATGAAGTCGACATCCGGCTTGTCCATCTGCCCGAGGAACTGACGGGCGTAGGCGCTCAGCGACTCGACATAACGTCGCTGGCCCTCTGCATAGATCGTGTCGAAAGCCAGCGACGACTTACCAGAACCGGACAGTCCGGTGAAGACGATCAGCTTGTCGCGTGGCAGTTCGACCGACACGTTCTTGAGGTTGTGCTCGCGCGCACCCCGCACCACGATCTGCGGCGAATCGGATTTGACAGCCATCGCTCCAATCTACCAACCGAGAACAGGCGTTCGACACGGCGGTCTGGCCATCGGTTCCGCCGGACGTGGACTACGGTGAGCAGATGGAAGCGGCGGAGCCGGATCAGCCCCAGCTCCCGCCGTCTCCGGGGCGTTTCGTCGTGGTCGCCGTGGGGCTGGCAGTCGTCGCCCTCGGTATCGCCGCCGGGGGAATCTTCCGTCCGATCGGGACGAATGTGGTCGACCGCTCGTCTGCCGTCTCCAGGGCGCTGTTGGGCCTGCTCATCGGAGTGGTCGTCACTGTTGCAGTGATGTCGGTCGTTCGTCGTCTGGCGTGGTGGAACGGGATCAACAAGCCGCTGGTCGGTTCGCTTGCCGTTCTCGGGATCGTCGCTGTTTCGCTGGTTGCCGTGTCGACGGCCGCCCGGCATCCGCCCGTCCCCGAACCGCGGACGTCTGGCGATGCTGCCGCGTCTCCACCGGACACAGTCGTCCAGCGGCCGGCGCCTGACGACATCGAACAGCAGCGGTCGAGCCCGCTGCCGCAATGGGTCAAGAGCCTCGCCGTGCTCATCTTGATCGCCGTCCTGGGATTGTTCGTCGTCTTCCTGTTGCGCCTCGTGCTGCCGCCGATGCAACGATCGGCATTGCCTCGGTATCGCCCGCCGCGAATGTCACCGGGTGTCGATGACCTGGCCGTCGACGAAGCGCTCGAGCGCTCGATCGAAGCGCTGCTCGACGACCCCGACCCGCGGGTCGCCATCAAGCCGCCTATGCCTTCCTGCTCGACGCGCTGGCCGGTGCCGGGTTCCCGCGGATTCCGTCGGAGGCACCGTACGAACATCTCTCGCGCTGCCTCAGCGGCATGGAAGTCGATCCGATGGCGATGCAGCAACTGCTGGACGTCTATTCCGTCGCCCGCTTCAGCACCCATGGCGTCGGCGAACCCGAGCGGGCGATGGCGCTCGGGGCGTTGCGCACCGCGCAACAGCAGCTACGTCAACGGGCGGCGCAGGCCGAGGCGACAGCCGACGAACGAGCGGCGGCGGCGCACGCGGAGGCAGCAGCAGAGCAAGCCCGAGCAGCGGCGCATGCGGGGAACAACTGATGACGACTGTCGAGCGTCGGCTCGTCGCCGTCGCAGCGATCGGCGCACTTGCAGCCCTCGGGATCTCGATCGTCGAACCACGAGCTGCGACGTCGCTGCTGGGCCTGATCTTCGTACTCGCAGCGGTGGGTCTGACGATCAGGTCGCTCGACCAGCTGGTGAAACGGCTCCCGGACTTCGCCGGCCCGGAGACCGACCATCGGTTCGTTCCGCCGTCCCGGGAGCTTCCACAGGCGATCGACACCCTCCGCTCGTCGATGGCACCGCTGCGCAGCGCCGATCCGGTTCCTTCACCGGTCGTTGCACGCATCCGCGAGCTCGCTGCAGAGCGGATCAGGCGGCGGTTCCACTTGGAGATCGACGACGAGGGCTGCCATCCTCATCTGGCGCGCATCGTCTCCCCGGCGCTGTTCGCCATCGTCACCGACAAGCGGCGTTCGGTCCCGATGACGTATCTCCCGAGCATTCTCGACGAATTGGAGCGCATGTGAACGAGGCTGTCTCACGCTGGCTGGACGCGGTCGAACTGGCCGTCGTCGGCAAGCGGTCGACACTCGAACTGATCGTCGCCGGCCTCATCGCCGACGGTCACATCCTGCTCGACGATCTGCCCGGTGTGGCCAAAACGCTGACTGCCCGATCGCTCGCCAGCACCGCCCAATTTTTGTTTTCACGCGTGCAGTTCACGCCGGACATCCTGCCGAGCGACATCACCGGAGCGATGGTGCTCGACATGTCGACGAACCAGGCGCGCTTCGCTCCCGGCCCGATCTTCGCCAATCTCATCCTCGCCGACGAGATCAATCGGGCACCGGCGAAAGCGCAGTCGGCGCTGCTCGAAGCGATGCAGAACGTCAGACCACCGTCGATGGCGTGTCGCATCTGCTCCCGCGGCCATTTCTGGTCATCGCCACGCAGAACCCGGTCGAATCCGAGGGGACCTACCCATTGCCAGAGGCGCAGATCGACCGCTTCATCATCCGCACGACGATCGGCTATCCGACCGCGGACGACGAGGTCGAGCTGCTCAGCAGACGGATGAAGCGAGCGTCCGACGAACTGCCGCTGGCACCCGTCACCGACATTGCCACCTTCCGCAGCCTGCAGCTTCTGGCGGAACACGTCCACGTCGATCCGTCGCTGCTCGAATACATCGTCGCCCTCGTGCAGTCGACACGCCACGACCGGGACGTCGAAGTCGGCTCCAGCCCGCGCGGCAGCCTCGCGCTGCTGAAATTGTCGAGGGCCATCGCCGTCATCAACGGACGGGATTTCGTCACCCCCGACGACGTCCGGCGCATCGCCGTCCCTGGCCTCGCCCATCGGCTCGTGCTCAGCGCGGAAGCATGGGCCCGTCGGTCGAACCCTGACGACATCGTCAGCCGTTGCATCAACCAGGTCCCGACACCGCACTGGAGCTGACCGTGGAACAGGCGGAAGTCGTCCTCGAACCAGGGAGGGATGCCAGGCTGATCGGCTATCTGACGGTCGTGGTGGTGGCGCTGACGATCGGATTCGTCGTCGGACGAGTCGAACTCGTCGCCTTCGCCGCCCCGTTCGTCGTCGCCGTCGTGCTCACCCAGGAACGCATCGCGCCGATCACGGTCCAAGCCCGCCTCGGGCTGCAGACGAACCGGGTCATCGAGGGAGACACGGCTCACGGGACGCTGCAGATCAGCGGGCCGGTGGGCATCGCCTACGACGTCTCTGCGACCTGCTCGGACGATATCGATGTCGTCTATCCCGAACACAAATCCCTCGACTGGCGGCTGTCGACACACGAGAACGGTGTGCAGACGTTCGAACTGATCCCAACCCGATGGGGCCGCTTCACGATCGGGACGATCCGCATCACTGCCCGCCGCCCAAACGGTCTGCTCGTGTGGCGCGGCAGCACACCGCTCAGCGTCGAACTGTCAGCGCTCCCGTCCGCACCCCGACTGGATCGCCTGCTGGAGCCGGCGAGTTCCCGAGCGATGTCCGGCGTGCATCTCGACCGGCGGGCGATCGGCCGCGGCATGGATTTTGCAGAGCTCCGTCCCTACCATCCCGGCGACCGACTGCGCGATCTCAACCGAGCGGCGACGGCGCGCCTCGGTTCGCCGTACGTCAACGAACATCATCCCGAACGTTCCGGTGACGTCGTCGTACTCATCGACTCCTACATCGACGGCGGGGTACGAATGAGCGAATCGGCGCGGAGAGCGTTGATCCTGACCGCTCGGGCGACCTGGGCGATCGCCAGGACGCATCTGTCGAGCCAGGACAAGGTCGGCATCGCCAGCGTCGGCAGGTTGCCGATCTGGCTGCCGCCTGGCGGCGGCGCACGAACCCGGTACGGCATCCTCGAAGCACTGATGAAGATCAGCAGCGTCTTCGAAACACGGGGATACACCTCCGGGACGATCAGCGCGAGCCGCATTCCGTCGTCTGCGCTCGTGATCCTCGTCTCCCCACTGTGGGACACCCGCACGCTGGGAATCGTCACCCAACTCCGCGCCCGCGGGCGCGAGGTCGCTGTCCTGCAACTGAAGTCGGCCGACCTGTTGCCAGAACCCGCTGACGAAGCCGACCGGCTTGCCAGGCGGGTCTTCGGACTCCGGGTCGACGGACGTGCCGATGCGTTGCGCGGCCTCGGCATCGCAGTTGTCGAATGGACGCCAGATGTCAGCCTCGGAGCAGCCATCGGTGCCGCCGCTGCGATGCAACGTCGGAGGCGATCGGTGGCTGCGCGTTGACGAATCTGACGCGGCTGCAGTTGGCCGCAGTCGCCAGCCTGCTGTGGATGGCTGCGTTGGCGTTACCGCTCTTCACACTCCCCTCCCCGATCGCCTTCGACATCGTCCTGACGGCATCGTTCGGGACGATTGTCATCGTCAAGCGAAACTCGTCGAGCGCACCGTTCTACCTGGTGGCCGGTGTCGCAGCGGCTGCACTGTGGGCACTCGGAACCACGCCGTATCCGGCGTTGCAGGTGGCAGGCGACGGTGCCGTCACGTTGGCGGCATTCGAGGCATCGGTGCTGCGGCTCGCCTGGCCTCGTGCGATCCCACGCCTGGCGATGGCCGGCGTCGAACAGATCCGCGCCGCATTGCTGCGTGTCGGTATCGGGATCCTGACGGCGCTCGTCGTCGTGCTCCTCGGCTACATCAACCTGCCTGCCGTGACGCTGATGGTCGTGATCGGCGCTGTCGCCGCAGCGGTCGTGCTGCAGCTCAGCGCACGACGCTCGTGACGGGCGTCGCCGTCGCCGGCCACAGCGGTCGATCAATCCGCCGACGCGGCGCGCTCCGAAAGAGGTGGTCGGACAGAGGTGGTCATCGGGCCCCGTTCAGCAGGCCGCGGTCAGCCGGCGTCCTTGATCTCCTTGCGAAGATCACGGATCTCGTCGCGCAAACGGGCTGCGTACTCGAATTTGAGAGCGGCAGACGCTTCGTTCATCTCCTCCTCGAGTGTGAGGATCAGACGGGCGAGTTCCTGCTGCGGCAACGTCTTCAGCTCGCGCTGCACCTTGTCGCGCTCACGATTGCGGCGCATCCCCTTGCCAGGCAGCGGCGAGCTGTCGTCCGGGCGCAGGAGCGAGAGGATGTCCCCGACGGCCTTGATGATCGTCTTCGGGTTGATGCCGTTCTCGGTGTTGTAGATGATCTGCTTGGCGCGGCGACGTTGGGTTTCGTCGATCGCCCTGGTCATCGAGTTGGTCATCTTGTCGGCGTACATGATCACCTGGCCGTCGACGTTACGGGCGGCACGGCCAATCGTCTGAACGAGCGCCGTTTCGCTGCGCAAGAACCCTTCCTTGTCGGCATCGAGGATCGCCACCAATGACACCTCCGGCAGGTCGAGACCCTCACGCAACAGGTTGATGCCGACGAGCACGTCGAACTCACCGAGCCGCAGCGAGCGGAGGATCTCGATGCGTTGGATCGTGTCGATGTTCGAGTGCAGATAACGGACCCTGAGTCCCTGTTCGAGCAGGTATTCGGTCAGGTCTTCTGCCATCTTCTTCGTCAGTGTCGTGACGAGCGAACGATCACCTTTCTCGATGCGCATCTTGATCTGTTCGATGAGATCGTCGATCTGCCCCTTCGTCGGTTTGACGATGACCTCCGGGTCGATGAGGCCGGTCGGCCTGACGATCTGTTCGACGACCCTGGTGGATTGCGCCAGCTCGTATTTGCTCGGTGTCGCCGAGAGGAAGACGCACTGGTTGATGCGACCCATGACCTCCTCGAATCGCAGCGGGCGATTGTCACGCGCACTCGGCAGACGGAAGCCGAACTCGACGAGTTGATCCTTACGGCTGCGGTCACCCTCGTACTGGCCGTGCAACTGTGGAACCGTGACGTGGCTCTCGTCGATGACGATGAGGAAATCCTTGGGGAAGTAGTCGAGCAGCGTGAACGGCGGTTCACCGGAGCTGCGACCATCGATGTGCATCGAGTAGTTCTCGATGCCGTTGCAATAGCCGACCTCCTGCATCATTTCGAGGTCGTACTGCGTGCGCATCCGCAAGCGTTGCGCTTCGAGCAGCTTGCCCTCTTTTTCGAAGTAGGCGAGCCGTTCCTGCAGCTCCGCCTCGATGCCGACGACAGCGCGTCGCATGCGTTCGTCGCCGGCGACGTAATGGGTCGCCGGAAAGACGAGGACCTCCGACATGTCGCTCAGCTGCTCGCCCGTCAGCGGGTCGATCATCGTCAGGCGGTCGACGGTGTCGCCGAACATCTCGACGCGCAGCACCGATTCCTCGTATGACGGATGGATCTCGATGGTGTCGCCACGCACGCGGAACTTACCGCGACCCAGCGTCATGTCGTTGCGGTCGAACTGCAGATCGACGAGCCGGCGAAGAATCGAACGCTGGTCGTAGTCGACACCGGTGTGCAGTTCCAGCAGGTTGCCGCGGTACTCCTCCGGGTTGCCCATCCCGTAGATACAGCTGACGGAGGCGACGACGATCGTGTCCCGTCTGGTCAGCAGTGCTGCCGTCGACGAGTGACGCAGACGGTCGATTTCCTCGTTGATCGAGGAGTCCTTCTCGATATACGTGTCACTCGAGGCGATATACGCCTCAGGCTGGTAATAGTCGTAGTAGCTGACGAAGTATTCGACACGGTTCGCCGGAAAGAACTCGCGCATCTCCTGAGCGAGCTGCGCCGCCAGGCTTTTGTTCGGGGCGAGGATCAGCGTCGGTTTCTGGGTGTTCTGGATCGTCCAGGCGATCGTCGCACTCTTGCCTGATCCGGTGATGCCGAGCAGCGTCTGGAAGCGCTCACCAGCGTTGATGCCCTCGGTCAGGGCGGCGATGGCTGCGGGCTGATCGCCGGCAGGATCGAAGTCGGAGACGACCTGGAGATCGGGCACGAATGCAGTCTAACGGGACGAACGATCGTTCGATATCGGCCAACAAACCGGACATCGTTCCGGCCGTTGACGCCGCCCGTGTCACCGAATGTCCACACGAAACGCGACATTCGGTGACACGGAACGTCGGTCACGTGTGGACGGTCGTGCCGAAGTACTGGACCCGCAGCGGCTTCGTCGGCGCCAGCTGGAAGTCGATGTGCAACTCCACCGCCGGGCCGTGGGCGATGACCGTGGCCGAGGCTCCCGATTCGACGATCAAGCGGGCGAACGTGAACGGTCCGTGGTCTGCGCACAATTCCGTTACCTGGCGGCGACGTTCGGTCCGTGGCTCGTCGAGATCGATGTTGTCGGCGAACATCGCGTCTGCTGACTCGGCGTCCCACCCGTTGATCAGCGCCACCATGTGATGGGCGATTACGATGAGTCCGTCGCCCGGAGCGAGCGGTGCAAAGCGCAGAGCGCCTCCAACGACCAGCGCCTCGAGCACCGCCGCTGTCAGCTCCGACATCGGCGCGTATGTCGAGTTCGCCATGGCGACCACGCCGACGCCGAGCCGCGGCACCCAGCGCATGTTGGAGCCGAATCCCGGCAGTCCTCCGCTGTGCGTCACGACGGTGCCGAGGCGATCATGTGGCAGCACGTTCAGACCGAATCCATAGCCGCCTTGGCGTCCGACATGGCCGAGTTCGGTCGATGTCGCCTGGTTGAAATACACCCGGGACACCTGCTGCATCTCCCGACGAGAGGCCCTCGAGAGCGGAGCTGACGATCCACCATCGCCCGGCCGGAACGCACTGCCGAGGAAGTCGACCCATTTCGCCAGATCGTCGACCGTCGTGAACAGTCCACCCATCGGGGCCATCACCCCGTCACCGAGCGACGGCTCGACGATCAACTCCTCGTCGTTGCCGTTGCGCTCCCGGTAGCCGGGAATTGCGCCGGCTGGCTCCGTCCAGGTCGTCTTCGTCATCTCCAGCGGCTCCAACAGTCGCTCGGTGATCAGCCGCTGAACCGGCGCCCCGGTGACGTTGTGCACGACGCGGCCGAGAATCGCGTAGCCGAGGTTGGAGTATTCGAACGTCGTTCCTGGCACAGCGGCAAAGACCAGCCCGCCGTCGATGTGGTCGTCGAGTTCGGCGTCGGTCATGTCGAGGTGTCGATCCGCCCAGGCGTCGTCGGTCGCCAGACCGGAACTCATCGTCATCAGGTGACGGATCGTGATCGGCGGAGAATCATCGGTCGGCCAGCGGAGCCCGACGAATTCGGGCGCATAGGTGCCAACGGGTTCGTCGAGCGCGATGCGGCCCTCGTCGCGCAACGTCAGCAATGCTGCGCAGGTAAAGCTCTTCGTCATCGAGGCGATGCG
>JANXUF010000125.1 GCA_025356335.1 Actinomycetes bacterium | reverse complement strand
TGCTGGCGAGCGACAACGTACTCGCTTGGACTGCACGTACTCGCTTGGACTGCACGTACTCGCTTGGACTGCACGTACTCGCTTGGACTGCACGTACTCGCTTGGACTGCACGTACTCGCTTGGACTGCACGTACTCGCTTGGACTGCACGTCTTCGGATTCCGTCGTCAGCCCCGGGATCGCTCGTACGTCTGAGCTGGCCAGGCGGTACGATTCGCTACGTATATCATCGGCTTTGTCGGAAAGGACCAGACGTGGTGATCAGGGAGTCCGTCCTCGACCTCATCGGGAATACGCCGATGATCGATGTCAGCGTGTTGTCACCCAATCCGAACGTGCGCATCGTCGCCAAGCTGGAGAGCCAGAACCCTTTCGGTTCTGTCAAGGACCGCATCGCCCACGCGATGATCGAGGCCGGCGAGAAGAACGGCCTGCTGTCGCCCGGTCAGACGATCCTCGAACCGTCCTCTGGCAATACCGGCATCGCCCTTGCGGCGATCGCCAGGCTCAAGGGGTATCCGATCAAGATCATGATGCCGACGTCGGTCAGCGTCGAGCGCCGCCAGATGCTCGAGGTATTCGGGGCCGAGATCATCCTCACGCCAGGCGAAGAGGGCTCGAACGGTGCCGTCAAGCGGGCGCTCGAACTGCATGCAGAGCACCCCGAATGGTTCATGCCGTACCAGTACGCCAACGACGCCAACGCCCGCGCGCACTACGAGGGCACCGGCCCGGAGATCCTCCGTGACTGCCCGGAGATCACCCACTTCGTCGCCGGCCTCGGCACGAGCGGCACGCTGATGGGCACGGGTACGTTCCTCAAGGAGCAGAAGCCGTCGGTCAAGATCATCGCCGTCGAACCGCCCCTCGGTGAGCGAGTCGAAGGGCTTCGCAATATCGGAGAGGGCTACATTCCACCGCTGTTCGAGATGTGGAACGGCTACGACCTGCTCGACCGCAAGCGCGTGGTGCGCCCGCGTGAATCGCTGGAGTGGACCCGTCGGTTGGTCAACGAGGTCGGCGTGTTCGCTGGTATCTCCTCGGGCGCGGCGCTCGCCGGTGCTGCGAAAGTCGCCAGTGAAATCGACGAGGGCGTCATCGTCTTCATCGTCTGCGACGGCGGTTGGAAGTACTTGTCGACGGGTGCCTATACGGACGACCTCGACCTCGCAGAAGCGGCAGCAGAGAAGATTATCTACTTCTGACACGGGCATCTGCTCATCGAGCATTGGTGCAGCGCTGCGTCACCTCGTCCCGGAGGGCACCGGCGCTCGGTCGGAGTCAGTGCCCGACGATCAACAGCACGAGTCCTGCGACGACGGTCGAGGCGGCAATCAAGCGACGGCGGCCTGCGCGCTCGTGTAACACCCGCCAGCCGACGACGGCGACGATCAACACGCTCGACTCCCGGAGCGCGTTGACGTAGCCCACCGGTGCGAAGCGGTAGGCGACGAGCACGAGCATGTACGTCGAGGCAGTGGCGATGCCGGCCAGCGAGTAGCGACGCCAATTGGCGGCGATACCGGCCTTCATCGCTGCGCCTCGTCCTGTTGCCAGACCGAAGGTCGTGATCGTGAAGAGCGTGCCGGTGAACAACGCGAGGCCGTAGCGTTCGGCGCTGGTGGTTCGGCTGGCGTGAGCATCGATGACCGAATAGATGCCGATCGTCATGGCGACGGCGATGGCACTCTCGACGTCCAACCACTTCGAGCGACCGCTGAGCAGCAGGAGCCCGAGGACGATCACGATGAGAGCGACGATCCCGAGCGGTCGGAAGTGGTCGCCGAGGATGACGATTCCTCCGACTGCGGCGATCGCCGCACCGCCGCCTCTGGCGATCGGATAGACGAGCGAGAACTCGCCGTGGTCGTAGGCGCGGGCGAGAAACCAGCAGTACGGGATGTGGACGGTCGCAGAGGCCAGCGCGAACAGCGCAGCCCGCCATGGCAGCCCGCCGATGACGAGCAGGATGAGTCCGCAGCCGACCCCTGCGAGGGCGAACTGTCCCCACAGTGCGACGAAACGGTCGCCACCCTGTTTGACCGACAGGTTCCATCCGGCGTGGAGCACTGCTGCGCTGAGCGCCAGCAGTGTCGGTTCAAGCATCAACGGCCCCGCTGGCGAGGGGTCCCGGGCTCACATTCCGACCAGCGCGCGTGCCGTAGCCTGGAATGCTCGGCTGCGGTCGATGTAGTTGCCCTGGCGGCGAGGGGTCGCTGAAGCAGGTGAGAACAGTACGACACCACCGGTCAGGCTGATGGCGTTGAACGCCGAACGCGCGGCGACTCCGACGTCGTCGCTGTCGACGACGACGAATCGCACCCTGCTGGTCGAGGCGACCGCCGACAATTCGGCGCGGTTGTCGGAGAACAGTACGACGGTGGTCGGAGGGGTTCGCTTGGCGAGGGCGACGAACAGCTCGTCGAAGCCGACGTTGCGGTCGGCGCCGCCGAGGATCAGGGCGACGGGCCGGTCGGCATACGACTGCACCGACGCCATCGTGCCCGTCGGGTTGCTGGCCAACGCGTCGTCGACGAACAGCACACCATCGACATCGACGACTCGTTCCATACGGCTCGGGAGTGACCGGTATCGGGTGGCAACCGACGAGATGTAGCCGGCGACCGATCGCCCGAGCAGCAGTTCAGCGCCCGTCGCTGCAGCGCAGACGTCGACCGCCAGATGCTCGTGCGCGAGATCGGTTCCGGCGAGGTCGGCGACGATTTCACCGTCGCGGGAGACCAGTGAACCGACCGTCGTGTAGCCGGTGGAGCCGAAAAGCGTTCGTGGTCGAGACATCGTCAGCCACATCGAATTGCTGTCGAGTCCGTTGACCGCCATCCTACGAAGTTGGCCGTGGGCGAAAAGGTTCAGTTTGTCCCGCCGGTACTGCTCGACACTTCCGTGCCACGGCAGATGATCCTCCCGCAGGTTCGTGAGGATTCCGAACTCCGGGGACCGGGTCAGGTCGGCTGCCATGTAACTCGAGACCTCGATCACGTAGGCGTCGTACTCACCGAGCAGCCGGGTCACCGGTACCTCGATGTTGCCGCCCATGCCGACGCGCAACCCTGCGGCTTCCAGCAGGCGGGTGGTGACGACGGTCGTCGTGCTCTTGCCCTTGGTGCCGGTCACGGCAACGACCGGTGCGGTTCGCTGCGTGTTCAGCCAGAGGTCGGTCAGCGAAGTGACTCGACGACCGAAGAGTTCGTCGCGTCGCGGGTTGATGACCGGCGATCTGACGATGACGTCCGCCCAATCGAGGACTTCGGAAGTCGGCACGCTGACGTCGCAATCCAGTTCCAGTGCCAGTTGATCCAGGTCGACTGGTGATCCGGGATCCACGTCGATGACGACTCGAACAGCACATGTCGCCCGAAGTGCCTCGACAGCCGCTCGACCGTCGAGACCGGCACCCCAGACAACAACGTTCGAGCCGGCGACCGACTGCAGATCCAGCGGCTCGGTCACGACTGAACAGCCGCCCTCATCGCCCCGAAAATCGTCGATCGGTACGGCTCGGGAATCCGATCCTCGGTCGAGGGCTGCAACGAGTCGTCCAGCGACTGTTGCAGCCTCTGGTCCAGCAACGTGTCGTCGACCGACGTTCCGGTGGCACTGAGGATGCCCGCTGCCGTTGGGTTGGTCGGTGCGATCAGACGGAGCGCGAGACGCGCCTCGGAGGGCTCGCCGACGCAGTCCCACGGGCGTTGATCGTCACGCAGTAACTCGGCAAAGCCGGCGAGGTTCGGGGGAATGTGGAACAGGTCGCGACCGAACATCGCCACCAGGTCGGACCGCTCCATGAACGGACTGAGTGTGAGCCACACGAAACGGCACTTGTCGCAGTGCCCGCACCAGCCGTCGGAGCGCTTCGCCGGATCGCGGATGAATGCCCGGTTGCAGCTCATGATCGCCGGGTGGAGGAAGGGTCGAGCGGCGAAGGCCTTGGCGATCGCCAATTCGTTCCACGGCCGTAGTCCACTGAAATACCCAGGCCCGCCGACCGACACGATGGCGTTGCCGAGCAGCTCCTCGAAGTCGAAGCTCTTCGAATACTGATGGTTCACGGCGAACCCGTCGTCGGTCGTCAGCGAGGCGGCAGATGCAGACCGCTCGTTCGCCATGACCACATCGGTCGCCCCGACGAGGACGGCCGTCAGTACGCCGATCAGCGAGTTGATCGCCGTCACCGGAACGTGGCCATTGATCGCCGGACCGCGGTTCAGTTCGAAGAGCAGCGGATCGATGGTCCGTTCCACCCGATGCACCTGCCTGTCGAGCGCGTCGCCGAGGCGGTCGATGAAACGATTGTCGCCGTGGACCGTCAGGATCGGGTCGAACGGCGCAAGCATCGACGCCAACAGCGCCGAGTCGCGCCCTCCGCCCATCGGCAGCAACGGCCGAGGACCGACGTTGCCGGCGCCCACTCCCACACCGGCGTTCCGATCGAGTAGTTCCGGCGCACCAAAAGGTGTGTTCCTACTCGATCGGATGTCGCCGGCGGAGGTGAAGGTGTCGGCGACGATCTCCGTCAGCAGCGGGATCGGAACTGAGGCACGGTAGGCGAACTCGCGGAGGCCATCGTCATAGACGCGCCGCATCATCGTCAGCGATTCGGCAGTGAGCGCGAAGTCGACCTCGATCCGGCGGGGGGCGCCGATTTTGAAATAGCTGACACCGGCGACGACCGCCAGTAGATCGATGACGCCGGCGAGGCGCCCGGCGAGTTCGGCACCGCCATCGCCGACCGGCAGTGAGGCCGCCAGCGTGACATGCTCCGCGAACTGATGGATGTCGTCGAAGGCGTACCGCAGGGTGACAGTTCTGGTGGTTTGATCGAGCGTCCACGGCAGGATCCTGAAGACCGAAAACGTGTCGCGGTCATAGCGGCTTGTCGTTTCCGGCATCGCCTTCATGGTAGAGGTAGAGGGCTGTTCACCGGTCGATCAGCCGATCACGGCAACCCCGCCGACCGCAACACCGCTCAACGGAGAACCCATGTCCCGCCCAGATGGCCGCCAGCCCGACGAACTTCGCCCGATCAGTTTCGAGCGCGACTACACGGAGATGGCCGACGGATCCGTCCTCGTCACCTTCGGCAGGACCAAGGTGTTGTGCACCGCGAGTGTCGATTCCGACGTGCCGAGATGGATGAAGGGCAAGGGCAAGGGCTGGGTGACGGCCGAGTATTCGATGCTGCCGGGTGCGTCGCCGGAACGCATCGATCGTGAGGCGGCAAAGGGCAAGCAGAGTGGCAGGACCGTCGAGATCCAACGGCTCATCGCCCGCTCGCTGCGCGCCTCGTGCGACATGGTCGCGCTCGGGGAACGACAGGTCATGGTCGACTGTGACGTTCTGCAGGCAGACGGTGGCACGCGGACAGCGTCGATCTGTGGCGGCTATATCGCCCTGCACGACGCGCTGACGCGTGCTCTGCAGCGCAAGGAGATCGCTCGCCATCCGCTGCATTCGCTGTGCGCCGCGATCAGTGTCGGCATCGTCAACGGTGTTCCTGTACTCGACCTTCCGTATGTCGAAGACAGTAAGGCGGAGGTCGACATGAACGTCGTCGTGCTCGGTGATCACGGTGGCGGCCAACTCAGCTTCGTCGAAGTGCAGGGCACGGCGGAGGGTAAGGCATTCAGCCGGGCAGAGCTGGATTCGCTGCTGGGTCTTGCGGAGAGCGGCCTCGCCGAGATCACCGCGATGCAGACGGAGATGATCGCCATCGCCCCGACTCCGCGTGCGACGAACAAGCGGTGAGCAGCGCTCATGGTTGAGCGTCTGCAACTCGTTTGCGCGTCGGCGAACCCGGACAAGATCGCCGAGATCTCGGCGATCTTGTCGGACGTCGTCGACCTGTTGCCTCGACCGCCCGACGTGCCCGACGTCGTCGAAGACGCTGGAACCCTGCTCGGCAACGCCCGTCTGAAGGCAATGGCGGTGTGTGCAGCCACAGGGATGGCGGCCGTCGCCGACGACACCGGTCTGTTCGTCGATGCCCTCGACGGCGAGCCCGGCGTCGAGACGGCCTACTTCGCCGGTCCAGACGCGACCTATGCAGAGAACCGTGCCAAGATGCTCGCGGCACTCAACGGGGTTACGCTGACGCGGCGCTCCGCGCAATTCCGGACCGTGGCCCTCGTCGTGTGGCCCGATGGAAGTGAGCTCGCTGCCGAGGGCGTCTGCCGCGGACTGATCGCCGAGGCCGAGTCAGGTGGACGAGGCTGGGGCTACGACCCGCTTTTCATCCCAGACGGAGGTGACGGGCGGACGTTCGCGCAGATGACCGAGGAGGAGAAGCACGCGATGTCGCACCGAGGGCTCGCCTTTGCGGCGTTGCTCGAAGCGCTCCGCAACCGCTGAGCCGTGCCCGGTGTCATCGCCGAGCTCGACCACCCGCCGGGCTCTACCAACCGCGGAGGTCGATCGACCACCGGTCGACGACGTTGTCGCCACTCAACAGCCAGGCCGCGTCGTGTTGTGACATCGTCGGATCGACATGCGCCGGGGTCACGCGCACCCGATCACCGACTTTCACCGGAAGGTCAGGGGCGAAGGTGATGTGTTCATCGGAGCAGAACCATACGGTCGCTCCGTCGATCGACGGATTGCCGTGGTCCATCCCCAATGCCTTCAGCCCGACATCGGCGACAGCCCACTGCGGATTGACCGAAACGACGGTACCGAGTACGTGCAGCGCCTGCTCGAATGGCAGCCCGAGCGACGCGTAGGCCGTGTCCATCAACGCATACGAACCGGCCTGGATCTCGGTCACACGCGTCTGCAACTGATACGTCCCTGTCCCGCCAGAGGAAACGATGTCGCCGCCGACATCGCGATGGGCGGCGAGGAGCAGGTCGACTGCTGCGTTCACTTCCCGCGCCTTCTCGTCGGCGTCGGCAACCATCATCAGGTGACCCTCGTAGCCCATGACGCCACGAACAACGAGGCCCAGTTTGCGGGCGGCATCGGCGAGTGCGCCGGCCTTGTCGGGATCGACGCCGCATCTCGGGAGGCCGATGTTGACGTCGATGAGCACGTTGACGATGCCGGCAGTCGCAGCCGCCGCCACCGTCTCGGCAGAGTCGACGGCGATCGTCACCATCGCTGCGTCCGCAAGTGAGGCCATTGCTCCCAGACGCCGTGGATCCAGCGTTTCGTTGGCCAACAACAGATCCTGGCCCAACCCGGCATCAGCCATGCCCATCACCTCGCGAGGTGTCGCGCAGGTGAACGTGGTGTGACCGTGGCTGGCCTGGCGGGCGGCGAGGGCGGTGCATTTGTGGGCCTTGACGTGTGGCCTCAGCCGCTGGCCGGGGACCATCGCCGCCATCGTCGAGAGGTTCCGTTCGAGCGCCGCCGCATCGATGATCACGGCAGGGGTTGACAGATCGTGAATGTCCACCAGCGGGTTCTAGCAGTGCAGACGTCGTGTTGCCCACCCGCAACACGTGCGGACCGGCGAATTTCCACGACGTGCGCTCGGCATTCGGCAGAAGTGCGGATATTCGTCCTGTCAATCTTGAAGATCCGATCCGATATCAAGAAAACATCATGAGTAGCTGATGATTTCCGGTACCCTCGACCGAGTGACCTACGGTGAACGGCGTATCGCTGTACTCGCAATCATCGTCTCCACCCTTGCCTGTCTGTTCTTCGCCTTCGCCACGACTGACGGTGGTGCGGACACGGCGTCGGCGGCGATCGAGAACACGGGATCGGTGGCCGACGCGCTGCCGCCACCGACTACTGCATCCGTGGATTTCGCCGCCACCACCCCCACGACGCCTGATGCGGCCACGGGCGATGTCGAGGGCACCGAGGATTCCGCTGTTGGCGCCTGCACGATCGGTCAACAATCGGTGCGGCCCGGAGCGACGGGGGACAGCGTGATCTGCATCCAGAACGCCTTGATCGCCGCCGGTCTCTACTCCGGAGCGGCGACCGGTCAGTTTGACGACTCCACGGCCGCCGCCGTTCGCCGGCTGCAGACATCCAAGGACATGTTCGTCGATGGGCTCGTCGGTCGCGAGACGGCGTTGTCGCTCGGCATCTGGCCGGACGAGTCGTCATCCGTCATCCACACACCTGCCCCGCCAGTTGGTGCCGTCGATCCGCTGGGCTACAAGATGTCGACCGTTTCTTCCAGCGGCGCGGATGCCCCTGCCCTGCCGGAGAACTCCGGTTCGGGCCGGCGGATCGTCTATTCACGCCTCGGTCAGCGCGTGTGGGCTGTCGACAAGACCGGCGCCGTCGTGCGGTCGTGGCTGGTCGCCGGCAGCAAGTACGGCAACGAGGAGCCGGGTGTCCACCAGGTGTACAGCAAGTCCGAGCGCTCGACCGCGTGGAACGGCAAGGCTTGGCTGTCATTGATGGTCCGTTACCAGAAGACGGCCATCGGAGCGATTGGTTTCCACGGCATTCCGATCCACGTCGCCGACGACACGCCGTATATGACCGAAGCCGAACTCGGCCAACGCCTCTCTGGCGGATGCCAGCGCCAGGCCAACGCCGACGCCAGATTCATGTGGGACTTCGCCACCATCGGCACGACGGTCGTCGTTCTCTGACGTGGCGCAGGGTGCGGCTGCTGCAGGACTTCGCGGGCAGGAATCGCATGCGGTTGCGCCAGGAATACCTGCCGGCGCCGACCTCCGGCTGAGTCGTGCGGGTGATGGGACTCGAACCCACACTCCTTGCGGAACAGGATCCTAAGTCCTGCGTGTATGCCAGTTTCACCACACCCGCGACGGCAGCCAACTCTAGCGATCTCCGGCTTTCTCCGGACCGTTACCCGACAGAACTGGCGGGTCATTGGACTCAGTTCACGACGGTGAGGGTGATCGGGGCCGCTGGGTCGGGGTCAGCGGCACGCTGCCATGTCGATGCGATGGTGAACGAACGATTCGGCGAGGCTGTCCCGACGGGCCGGCCGCTCCACAGCAGCAGGCCGTGCTGACGGACCTCGATTGCCCTCCGGCCGAGGTCCTGTGCGGTGCGGAGCGTGAACCGCCAGCGGTCCGTCGCCTTGGACGGCGAGCCGATCGCTGCTCGCGGCGCTGACAACCGATTCGGGCTGACCCACAACAGCGGTGACTCGACGATCATGTCGGGGCCCGAAGGCGGCCACCATCGGTCCGTGCCGCAGAGGAAGTCGGCGATCGACCTTGCGGCCCGCCGGCCCTCGAGCGCGCAGACGTCAGCTGTCTCTGCACCGTGGAGGAGATTGCCGGCGGCGAACACACCTGCGACGGATGTACGGAACGAGCTGTCGACGGCTGGCCCGTTCGTGCCGCAGTCGATCGCCAGCCCGCCGTGGCGGGCGAGTTCGTGGTCGGGGATCCAGTCACCCGTGAAGACCACGGTGTCGCAGGCGATCCGTCGCCCGTCGTCGAGTACGACCGCCTCGACACGCCGCTGACCGGCGATGTCGACGACCCGCCGACCAACGACGAGTTCGACACCGTTGCGCCCAGCCGTCGCCGCAGCCAGCAGGCGATACGTCTGGTGTGCCGGTCGGTCGGTCACCATCGCCACGGGTCTGCAACCGCCGTGGAGCAACGTCGGGATCGCCGAGTAACTGACGTGTTCGGCGCCGACGATCACCGCCCAGCTGCCGACGGCAATACCGGCCATGACCAGTTGCTGGAGCGATCCGGTCGTGTAGACGCCCGCCGGTCTGGCGCCGGGGACGAGGCGGGCGGCGCGCGGACGTTCGCGCACGCCAGTCGACAGCAGGACGGCCCGTGCGTCGTTGGCGGCTGGTGCGGCGTCGAAAACTGTGGTCGACAGTCTCAGCTCGACACCCGATCGCTCGGCCATCTTCGCATAGCGGCGGGCATAGCTCGGGCCCGTCATCAGCCGACGGAAGTCGCGGATGCCATACCCGAGGTGCTGACTGTGGCGCGGGATCCCGCCTGGTTCGAGCTGGCGTTCGGCGACGACGACGCGTTGAACGCCGAGCCGACGAAGTTCGACCGCCGCCGCCAGGCCGGCTGGGCCGGCACCGACGACCAGCACGTCGGTCGACGCGGTGTCGATGGCGTTGTTCGAGACGCGGTTCACGAACGGGTCATCCGCTCGCTCCGATCCAGTGGGCGGTGGACTTCCCGCTGGCCCGCGCCGCCAGTGTGACGATCTCGGCGGTGCAATAGAAACCCTGACAGCGTCCGGCGAGGGAGCGGGTGCGTCGCCGGAGCCCGTCGATGTCGGTGGCCGGTAGCGGCCCGGTACATGCCGCAGCGATCTCGACGTCGGTGACCCGTTCGCAGTGGCACACGATTCGACCAGACGACTGGTACGGACGGGTGAACGCTTCACCGAGGTTCGTCATCCTGACCGTCACCAGTGCTTCGTCCGGCTTCGGGACCAACTCCAACCCGCACTGGCCGAGCCGGATGACGGCCTCCTCGGCGAGCGCCATCGACGAGGTGAGGCCGGTCGAACGGATGCCGCCGAGGCACACGTACCGAGCAGATGGTTCGCTCGTGATCTGGTAGTCACCGTGTTCTGTCGCCGCTCTCAAACCGGCGTAGACCGCCGTCACCTCCTCATCCAACAGGCGTGGCATGATCCGACGTCCCTGTTCCAACAGCCTGGCGACGCCGGACGAGGTGGAACCGGTCCCCGACCTGTCGTCGATGTCGTCGGCGGTCGGGCCGAGCATCACGTTGCCGAAGACCGTCGGCGCGATCAGTACCCCTTTCGTCGCCGACGTCGGGACCGGAAGGATCGTGCGTGTCAGCAGCGGTCTGGCGAGCTTGTCGAAGACGATCAGTTCACCACGTCGCGGCCGGATCGTGAAGCCGTCGAAACCGAACGCTCGATGGAGTTCGTCGCCGTGCAGTCCGGCTGCGTTGACGACGAATCTGGTGCGGATCCCGTGACCGAGGTCATGCACGTCGATTCCGACCGAAACACGATCGATCGCAGTGTTCAGCCGGACGTCGACGCCGTTCGCCACAGCCTCGGTGGCGAAAGCGATCGGGGTACTCCACGGGTCGATGAGGTGTTCGTCTGGCACGAGCAGCCCGCCGCATACGCCGTCGCCGAGGTTCGGTTCGAGTGCGCGCACTGCGGCACGGTCGAGGAGCTCTGTGCCGGCATAACCGTTTGCCGCCGCCTTCTTCGCCAATCGTGGCAACGCCGCCAGCTGTTCGTCGTTCCAGGCGACGAGCACGGCCCCCGTCTGTTCGATGGCGATACCGACCTGTGGGGCGTAGGCGTGCAGCAACGCGTAGCCACGGGCGACCAGACGCGACTCGATCGTGCCAGGCGTGGCGTCGAAACCGGTGTGCAGGATCGCCGTATTGGCCTTGCTCGTGCCTGCTCCGACATCGGGCCCGCTGTCGACGAGCACGACCCGCAACCGATGGTGCGAGAGCAGCCGGGCGACCGCCGACCCGACCACACCGGCACCGATCACGGCGACGTCGTAGGGACGATCGTCGATCACAGCGCGAGGGTGGCGGAGGCGGCGGCATGCCAGCGCGACAGCCGGGAATCGGCTTCATCGGCGCTGATCGACGGTTCGACGACGACTGCGGGCCGCCAGGCGGGGAATGGGTCGACACCCGCTCCGAGCCTGGCGAAGGCGGCGACGCCGTGCGCCGTTGCATGGGGGCTCGGGTAGACCTCGATCGGTACCTGTGCAAGGTCTGCCTGCATCTGCAGCAGCGCCGTCGATCGGGTCAGGCCACCATCGACGCGCAGACGGGTCAACGGCGAGCCGAGGTCACTACCGGCAGCTCTGGCGAGGAAGGCGACTGACGCTGCCAGACCTTCGATGACGGCGGCAACGAGTTCTGCTCGGCCAGTGGCGAGCGACAATCCGGTGAAGGCACCCTTCGCAGAAGGTTTCCAGAACGGTGCCGCAAGTCCAGCGAGACCAGGCACGAACGTTTCCGCACCTGGCTCGGCAGCGGCGACGAGACCGTCGATGTCGGTGGCGGAATTGATCAGGCCGACGTGTTGCAACCATGTCACCGCGGAGCCAGCCGTGTAGACCTGCCCGTCGAGGCACCACGTCGTCACTCCGCCGACCTTCCAGGCGACGCAACCGACGAGGCCGTTCGTCGAACGTGTCGGCTTCGAGCCAGTCGAGGCGAGGAGGAACGCTCCGGTCCCATACGTGCACTTGGCTTCACCCGTGGTGATGCAGGACTCGGCGAACAAGGCTGCCTGTTGATCGACGCAGGTGCCACAGATCGGGGTCGGATCGTGCGAGAACGCCGTCGTTTCACCGATCACGTGATCGTTGGCGACGATCGTTGCCAGTTTGCCAGGGTCGAGGCGGAACATCGCACACGCCTCGTCGCTCCAGGCAGCGTGGTCGAGATCGAGGAGCAGAGAACGTGAAGCCGTCGCCACGTCCGTACAGAACGCGCCGGTGAGATGGTGGAGGAGCCATGTGTCCGTCGTCGTGATCACCGGATCGTTGCCGACCTGTGGCCGCAACCAGGCGACTTTCGGGGCGATGAAATACGGATCGAGCTCCAAGCCGGTGATCGCCTTCAGGCGCCCTGCAAACCCGTCGGCGCCGAGCTGATCACAGATGTCGACGGATCTCCGGTCTTGCCAGACGATGCCGGCGGACCGTGGCGCTCCGGTCGCCCGATCCCACGCGAGGATCGTCTCGCCCTGGTTGGCGAGGCCGATCGCCTCGATCCGGACACCCGCTGCCGCAACCGCCTGTCGACCGGAGATGAGCACCGACTCGAGGAGATCGTCCGGCGAGACCTCGACGGAGCCGCCGGCACCGGCGACGACATCGACGGATACTTCGGCGATGGCCAACACCGTTCCTGCGTCGTCGACGACCATCGCTTTCGTCGAGGAGGTGCCCTGATCGATGGCGAGGACGTGCATCGTCAGTACACCAGAATCCATTGCTGGTAGACGCTCAACCTCGGCCGCGGGGTCACGTTCGCCTCAGACGAGTTCGATCGTTGCCATGGCGACGCCGCCGCGTGGGTGGCGGGCGGTCACGTCCACCGACGTTCCCGGTGTTGCCCGAACCGTCCATCTGGCGAGTACGCGATCGGGTGTTCCGTCCGACGTGCCCGAGAACTGCAACGCACTGCGACCGCTCAACTGCCCGAGTTCCCGGCGGGCCGTTCCGCCGACAACGTCGGCACCGGTGATCTCGGCAACCAGCGGCAGCACCAGGTGCTGCTTGCGGGCATGTTCGGTGACGGTCGTCGGCAGCCAGCCGGTGTTGGCGATACCGGTCTCGACCAGCCACGCATCCTCACCGATACGGGTCGCTTTGGCCTGCAGGATTTCGATCGCCGGAGAGGCCAGCGCCTGGAAGATGGCGAAGTCGGCATGCGGGGCGATCTCCGCGGCAAGACACGGCAATGGCGGATTCGTCCACGTATACAGCCAGTCCCAGCCGCCGATTTCGAGCGGGCCGAGCTGCGGATGCTCGAATGGTGTCCACGGCGCATAGTGATCCGGATGGTTGGTATCGATCCATCGCAGGCATGCCAGCTCCTGGGCAGCAGTCGGTCCGAGGAACCAGATGTCGGTCGAACTGCGCTCACCCGTTGCCGCGTGGATCAGGTCCCAGTACTCGGTGGTCCAGCTGTAGACACCGAGGTGCTCGAAGGCCCAGTCGTCGGAGGCGCCGGCCATCGTGTCGGACTTGTCCCACGTGAAATCCTCGAAAACCGAATGCACAGGGTAGGAGCTCAGCTCGGTGCAGCGCTTGCCGAGTTGGCCGTACGTCCACAGGTCGAGCGGCGCCAACGCGCTGTCCGGTTTCGTCGAACTGGGACGAAGGAGAATGCCGCCGCTGGTGTGATAGGCGTTGAAACCGCAGATGTTCGGACGGGCGCGCATCGCCTTGAGCAGCGCGGCGATCTCCGGCTCGCTGCCGGGATAGTCGCCGGAACCGGTGACGTTCGTGCCCCAACCGGCTGGGTAGTTGCGGTTCATGTCCAAGCCCTGTGGCGGCCGCGGCGTCGGGACGGTGAAGCCGTCGTAGTCCTGCACCACGCCCTCGTCGAGCAGCCGGTAGCGCTGCGCATCGGTGCCGTCGATCGGGGCGAGGATCATCTGCCGAGGCTCTTCCGGGTTGCAGACCCACCCGCCGTTCGGGTCGACGATGCGCATCGTGCGGATCGCCCCGTCACCATCGAGATCCATGCGATCGAGGCCCGGCGAGCGGTGTGCGTCCGACCACGGCCAGGCACGCACGCTCGACCGGCGGAATCGTGGCGAGTCGGCCATCGCCCACTCGGCACCGTCGGGGTTGACCCTGGCGACGATGTAGAACGTTCGAGTCCGTAGCGCCGTCGTGACGATCGGATCCTCGCCGAAACCGGCGGTCAAGCGGTTGATGAGGTTGAGCGCCGACGCACTGGCGGTCAGTTCGACCGAGTGGATGTTGGCGTCGATCCACTGCGCAGGCTTCTCGTCGTGCGGACCCGTCGCCGAATCGGTGATCGTCGTCAGCCAGATGTCGCGACCCTCGTGGGAGTTGCCGATCGAGGACACCGCGACAAGGTTCGGATAGGCGGCAGCGACTTCGTGTAGGGACGAGGTCAGCTCTTCGTAGCGCAGGAATCGATCGACGGTGATCATCCAGCCGACGTTACGTCACGGCACGTCGCCCGGGACCCACCCGTGCGGACTCGGGAACCTGCGCCCGGCGCGGTCACGTGAATTCCGTGGTGGCGGATTGGGCGTGACCGCGAGCTGTCGACGGTTCATGCGGAGTTCGACAATTGTCAGGAGATGGGGAGCCAGCCGAGGACGATCTGGCTGATCGAGACGTCGGTGCGTTCGAGCGGGATGTCCGTCGAGGTGATGTTGCGCGCCTTCGTCATCCATTCGGTGTTGATCTGCTTCAGTTCCTGCGTCAGTTCGTCCTCGAGTGCCTGAACGTTCTGCTGCAATTGTTCGACCTTGTTCTGCGCCGCATCGGCACGCGCGCCGGCCGTCTTCGTCGCCCCCTGGCGGCTCGTCGCCGTTCCGAGCTTGCCGAGGATGCTGCCGAGACCGCCCCGCCCGCCGAGGATCGAGCCGAGCACGGAACCGGCAGTGCCGAGGATCTCGGTGTTGCGCCTGGCGTTCTTCTGATCGGTCGCCACATCGACGCGGTCCTGTGCCGTCGCCACCTGATCGTTGATCTTGTCGATCCTCGCCTGGTACTTCTGCTGCAGTGCGGCGGCGTCGGCATTCGCTCCCGTGCTGGCGGCCTGACCGCATCGGAAGGCGAACTGCTCGGTCGTCTCGCCGGGGCGTGAGTACATCTTCAGATCGGTGTTGACGCCGACCGACAGTGTCCGGCTGCGAACCAGGGTGTCGATCAGATCCTTCTGGATCTTCGTCCAGAAGGGCTTGTCCTTCAAGGGGGCATCGGTGAGCGTGTAGATCGCCGGCGAGGGGGCACCGGGCTGCAGATCGCGGTCGTCGTAGTCGACGGCGACCGCCCTGGTAGCGCTGACCAGTGCGTCGACAGGATAGATGACGGCCTCGTATTCCTCGTCCTGCACGACACCCGCCTTCGTGTCGTCGTAGTGCAGTACGACCCTGGCGATGATCGCTGCGCCGAGCTTCGTGCCGTGGGTGTCGCCACCGACCGATTCGAGCCACGGTGAGGCGACGTCGACATACCGGACGGCGATCCCGCTGGCGACGGCCGGCATCACCGAGGTCTCGTTCGCCCCGAGCGCTGGGCCGGCTGCGGACGGAGCCGCAGATGCCGGCGCGTCTGTGGGCGCATCGTGAAACAGCGGAGCATCGACGGCCGGACCGGTCGGGGCGCCGAACGACGATGCGGGCGACGGTGCCGAGGTGCTCGCGGCGGCGGGCGGGCTGACGGGCAACGACGTCGGCATCGGCCGGGGAGCTGCCGCTGCCGCGTCGGCCGACTGCGCGCCCATCAGCGCGTGGATCTGATCGCGAGTGAGCGGGCCGCGCAGGTAGCTCATCGCCCAACGCGTCGTGAAGCTCTCCGGCTTGTCCCGACCGGCTCGCCGCAGCACGAATTCCCGCTTGCCGAGACCGGCGATCTGGTCGCCGACGCTGGCGACGTCGACGGCGCCGGTCGCCGCGTTCATCCCGTCGAGCAGGCGGTTCTTGTCCTGATCGGTCTGCAGGCGGCCGATCATCCAGGTGCCGGCATTGGAGATCGCCTTGTAGTCGAGATCCACCGGGTTCTGCGTCGACAGCACGACGCCGACCCCGAAGGCGCGGGCCTGTTTCATCAACGTCATGATCGGCTGCTTCGTCGGTGGATTGGCGGTCGGCGGAACGTAGCCGGCGACCTCGTCCATGTACAGCAGGGCTCGCAGGTCGGTCGTGCCGCTCTGGCGGCGCATCCAGGTGACGAGTTTCGACAGCACCAGCGTCACGACGAACTGCCGTTCCTGGTCGCCGAGCATGCCGATGCTGATGATGGCGCACCTGGCGCGGCCGTCAGCCGTGCGGAGCAGTGTGTCGATGTCGATCGGCGGACCCTGCGCCCAGGCGGCGAACGACGGCGAAGCGAGGAGGCCGTTGAGTTTCATCGCCAGGACCATGCGGTCCTTTGGTGGGTAGAACGTGTCGAGGTCGAAGACGCCGAGCTTACGGATCGGCGGGCTCTGCACCTGTCCGACGAGGATCGCCAGATCGAGGCTCTTGCCGCCCGTCCACGCCGTCTCGATGAGGTTCGACAGCAGGATGTGCTCACGGCTCGACAGCGGATCAGCGTCGATCCCGACGAGACCGAGCAGGCCGGACACGTAGCCGTCGATCTCGTCACGCATGATCTCGAGGTCACTGACGTTCGCAGGTGCCTGCAGCGAACCGACGATGTTCAGTGGCACGCCGGCAGTCGACCCAGGGGTGTAGATGGTGAACTCGGCGTGCCGGCGCAGCGAGGCGATGCGGTCGGCGCCGATGCCCCAGCCCGCCAGACCATCCGTCCACGACGTGGCCTGGGCGGCGGAGAAATCCGCCACCGAAAGGCCCGCCTTGGCAGCGTCGTCGGCATTGACCCACGGCTGGAAGTCGGCGGGGGAGAGGTTCGGGAACGTCAGGCAGAGGTTGCCGAGGTCGCCCTTCGGGTCGATCAACACTGTCGGGATGTTGTTCGAGAGGCACTCCTCGACGAGGTCGATCCCGAGTCCGGTCTTGCCGGAACCCGTCATGCCGACGATCACGCCGTGCGTCGTCAGCTCGCCGGATGGCAGTACCACCTTGGTGCCGTTACGCGCATGGGACGAGTCGACGTCTTCGCCGAGAAACAGATCAGCCATAGGTCAGCGATCGTAGAACGCCGGATGGCCGCGCGCCGGAATCGCTCAGACGCGACTGACGTCGGTACTGATGCGATAGGCGCATCGGGTATCGCCGCTGAGCAGGTGCTGCGTGCGTTCGACCTTGGCATCCGGCCCGAGTGCTTGCTGGAACAATTCCAGTTCGGCCCGGCAGAGATTCTGGCACGACGACGCAGCAGTACAGATCGGACAGTGGTGTTCGATCAACAGCGTGTCGTCGCCGTCATCGACCGCCTCGGCGAGATAGCCCTCCGCCGTGCGGACGCCGGCAAGTCGGCGGACACGAACACGGACCGAGGAGGCGTCGTCTGGCAGGGCCAGGCGGTAGGCGGCCAGTTGGCGAGCCGACCTCGCAGCGATGACGTCCTTCAGCCCCGTTTCTCCGAGTGCGTCGCGTACTGCTGCGATCAGTTCGACGGTGAGTTCGCCATGGCGGTCGGGGAACAGCTCCGACGACAACGCCGCGAGTTTCCAGTGCTGCGGCGGGCGGCCGCGTCCGGAGACGGGCGAAGCGATTCGTTCGACGAGACCGGCCTGTTCGAGGGCGTCGAGGTGCTGGCGGACCGCTGTGTCGGTCGTGTCGACGGCCTGGGCGATCTCCGGCGCAGTGGTCGATTCGACGCGCTTGAGGTGCTCGATGATGCGACGCTTGGCGTCAGAGATCGATCCGTCGACTCCCGTGGTCATGAAAGGCCAGGTTACCGCCTTTTCGCAAGCGATCGCTTGACCAATTGCACTCGAAGGATGTAGAACGGGATTTACACAAGTAAACCCTTCCGAAATTCACGGCCGGGTCGACGAGGCAGGACACCATGCAAACTGACACCCATTCCACACCGCAGAAGGTCGGATCGGTTGCCGCTCTCCAGGGCGAGGGTCGACTGACAACGAAAGTCGGGACGACACCCGTGCTCGTCGTCTGGCACGAGGGGGAGGCCTTCGCCATCGAGGATCGATGCCCGCACCTCGGCTTTCCCTTGCACAAGGGGACGATCGAGTCAGGGATGATCACCTGCCACTGGCACCATGCGCGCTTCGACCTCGCCAGCGGCTGCACCCTCGATCCCTGGGCTGACGATGCTGTCGGCTTCGCCGTCGAACTCGTCGGAGATGACGTGATGGTCTCTCCTCGCCGTGCGGCGGCTTCGCTCGAACGATCGGTCGAACGGTTGCGCAAGGGTATCGAGCTCAACCTCACGCTCGTCATCGCCAAAGCGGTCCATGCGCTCGTGGAACTGCCGGGTGGCGAGCAGGAGGCGATCCGCGTCGCCTACGAACTCGGAGAGGCGAACCGAGCTGAGGGATGGGGGAGCGGTCTCACGGTGTTGACGTGCATGGCCAACCTGCTGCCTCATCTGCGCCCCCAGGATCGGGCACTTGCGCTCGTCCATGCGATCCGCTTCGTCGCCCGGGACATCGCCGGGCAGCCGCGTCGCGTGCGGATGGGTGGTCTCGACGCAGTGGGTCAATCGCCGGATCGCCTCGCCGGCTGGTACCGACGGTTCGTCGAGACGCGTAGCGCCGACGGCGCGGAACGGTCGATGGCGACGTTGATCGCCGTCGGCGGACCGGCGGAGGATGCGCTGTTCGGCGCGGTCACCGACCACGTGTTCATCGAGGGCGGCCATCTGCTCGACTACACCAACAAGGCGTTCGAGGCCATCGGCGAACACCGCGGCGATCCATCAACGCTGCTGACCTCGCTCGTCGCCCAGACCTGTCGTGCCGAGCGGTCCGAGGAGTCGAGCGAGTGGAACCATCCGCACGATCTCGTCTCCCTGGCAGCAGAGACGCAGGCGGCGATCGCTGCCTCCTCGGTGGCGGTGGACGCCGACGACTTCGAGCCGGCGATGGGTCGACTCGGCTACGAGCTGCTCGTCGACGATCCGCAAGCCGTTGCGGACGCCCTCGTCGTCGCGCGCAACGCCGGCGCCAGCTCGGAGCAACTGGCACGAGCGGTGGCTCTCGCCGCCGCCCTGCGTCTCGTACGGTTCCACCACAACAACGAACAGGGTGACTGGGATACGGTTCACCACACCCTGACGTTCACCAACGCCGTCCACCAGGCCATCGTCCGCCATCACGATTCGCCGGCCACGCGAGCCATCGTCCACGGGGCGATGCGTGTCTACCTCGACCGTTTCCTCAACGTTCCGGCTGCCCGATTTCCGACTGCGCGGTTCGATGCCCTCGACGAACTCGACGAGTGTTGGGATATCCAGGGCACCATCGAGCAGGCGGCGGAGATCGTCGCCGGATCCGCCCGGTCGGACCGGCCAGCGGTGATCGCCGCGCTCGGGAAGGCGTTGTTGCGGGAGGATGCCGGCTTCCACATGTACCAGTCGTTGGAAGCCGGTGTCCGCCAGGCGTTGTCGTGGCCTGCCGACTCCGACGAATCCTCGGCAATCCTCGTCGGTGTCACGCGCTTCCTCGCGGCGCATACCCCTACCAGGCGCGAGCTGTCGAATATCGACGCCACCGCCGTACGGCTACGTCGTGGCGAGGAGCTGTTCGCAGACTGAGATCGAGTTGTCCAGCACGGATCGTCCGCGGACATTTCATCGAGCCGTCATCCGAATCCAGGTGTTGTTGCGTGGAAACCGGCAGAAGTTTGACAAAGTGTCAGCGTGAATACTTCCGTTGTTGACGCCGCCTACCTCGACCAGCTCGGACTCGCCGACACGGTCATCGACGCCGATTCGCTGGCGCGAAGCGTCGAACGTTTCCGCGATCGCCGGATCGTGCTGCCGACGTTCGCCGAACTCGCCGATCCGTCGACGATCGACCAGACACTGCTCGACGGTATCGACAAGAACGCCCCCGATCCGCACAACCTTTTCCGCGTCCACTGGTACAACGACATCGCCGGCAAACGTGTCGACGTCCCGGATCACGTCGTGCTGCCGAAGCAACTGACCGGCGTCGACAGCCCGATCATCGTCGTTTTCGGCGACCGCTTCCCGATGATCACCGCCCACAAGGTGCTCGCTGCGTATGCCTGCCTCGCCCCCCGCGTGATCACCGGGCAGTTCGATCCGACACGCCACCGGGCGATCTGGCCGTCGACGGGCAACTACGCGCGTGGCGGCATCGCCATCAGCCGCCTGATGGATTGCCGTGGGGTGGCGATCCTGCCGGCAGGGATGAGTCAGGAGCGCTTCGACTGGCTCGATGAATGGTGTGTCAACCCGGCAGAGGACGTCATCAAGACCGCCGGCACCGAGAGCAACGTCAAGGAGATCTACGACGCCTGCAATGCGCTGGCCAAGGACCCGACGAACTTCGTCTTCAACCAGTTCGCCGAACTCGGCAACCATCTCGGCCACTACGAGGTCACAGGACGGGCGCTCGCAGACGTCTTCGATCACGTCGCTGCGGCCAACCCTGGCCTGCGTCTTGCAGCGTTCACGTCAGCCACAGGCTCGGCCGGAACGATCGCTGCAGGCGACCGTCTGAAGGAGACGTACGGTACGAAGATCGTTGCCGTCGAAGCACTCGAGTGCCCGACGATGCTGGAGAACGGGTTCGGGGAGCACAACATCCAGGGCATCGGCGACAAGCACATTCCGCTCATCCACAATGTGATGAACACGGATCTCGTCGTCGGTGTCAGCGACAAGGCGACCGACCAGTTGCAGGTCATGTTCAACTCCAAGGACGGCCTCGGCTACCTCGCAGACCGCCGCCTCGTTCCGCAATCGGTCCTCGCCACGCTGCAGCATTTCGGGCTCTCGAGTATCTGCAACGTCCTTGCGGCGATCAAGACGGCCCATGTCCTCGGCCTCGGCCCGGACGAGGCGATCATCACCGTGGCGACCGACGGCGCTGCGCTCTACCCGAGCGAGCGAGAGAAGATCATCGCCCGCGACTTCGGGGGGGGCTTCACCAACATGGACGCCGCTGCAGTGTGGGGCCAGCACCTCGGGGGCGTACCGGAGGTCGAGGCGATCGAATTGGCCGAGAAGGACAAGAACCGCATCTTCAACCTCGGCTACTACACGTGGGTCGAACAGCAGGGGACACCGTTCGATGTCTTCGAAGCCCGCCGCTCGCAGACGTTCTGGAAGGGTCTGCGCCGCTACCTGCCGATCTGGGACGAGATGATCGGTGAGTTCAACGACCGAGTCGCCGCCGGTTCCTGACGGTGGAAATGACGGCGAAACCGGAATATGGAACAGCGGCCGACGCAGACATGATCGCATCGTGAACGAGAGCTGGAAACCGGCATCGCAGCGGTACTGCTGCCGTGTCTGCGCCGCAGAGTTGCCGATCGCCACCCCGCTGCCGTGGCGATGCCAGCGGGCCAACAACTTCGATCGCCATCATGCGCTCGCCGTCATCGGATCGCGCGAATCCGTCGAATCCGAATCCGTCGAATCCGAATCCGTCGATTCCGAATCCGTCGATTCCGAATCCGACAACCCGTTCCTCGCATTCCGCGAACGGCTCACGTGGGACGCCTTCGCCCAGCAGGTCGGCGTCACGGCCGAAGGCAGGATCGAAGCGATCGCTGCACTCGACGACGACATCGCCGCAGTTGCCGGCAGTGGATTCCGCTTCACGCCGTTCGCCCGCAACGACGGTGTTTCGGCGGCCCTCGGCTTCAACGAGACAGGCGGCGTCTGGATCAAGGACGAGACGAACAACGTCGGGGGGAGTCACAAGGCCCGTCACCTGTTCACGACGATGTTGCAATTGCGTCTCGCTGAATCGCTGAGTCTTGCGCCGTGGAGCGGTCGCTCCAATCGGCCGGCGTTGGCGATTGCCTCGTGCGGCAACGCTGCAATCGCAGCGGCGACCATTGCCGCTGCGGCGCGCTGGCCGATCCAGGTCTTCGTGCCGCACTGGGCCGGCGGCACGGTCGTCGACATGTTGTCGGCGCTCGACGCTGTCATCATCCGCTGCGAACGGCTCGAGGGCGATCCGCCAGGAGATCCGTGCATCCGGGAGTTCCGTCGGGCAGTGGCCGGCGGCGCAATCCCCTTCAGCGTCCAGGGCACCGAGAACGTGACCTGCCTCGACGGCGGTAGGACAATCGGCTGGGAGATCGGGTCGCAGGCACGCCACCTGGGCATCGGCATCGATCGGATGTTCGTGCAGGTCGGCGGTGGGGCGTTGGCGTCGTGCCTCGGCGCATCCGCTCCGGTGGACAAATTCCACATGGTGCAGACGGAGGGCTGCGCGCCGCTCAGCCGCGCCTGGGCGCTGGCAATGGTTGCCGATGCCGATGTGCATGCCGCTGCCTGGCACTGGGCCGAGCTGATGTGGCCGTGGGGGACCGAGCCGAAGTCTGTCGCCGATGGGATACTCGACGATGAGACGTACGACTGGCTCGGCGTCTTCGAGGCGATGGTGCGATCCAACGGATGGCCGATCACCGCGACAGAGGCGGAAATCGTTGCGGCGTATGGGCTCGGCCGCTCGAAGTCGGGTATCGATGTCAGCGCGACGGGGACCGCAGGGTTGGCCGGCTTGCTGGCGATCATCGAGCAGATCGGCCCCGACGAACGCGTCGCCGTCGTCTTCAGCGGTGTCGAGCGGCCGGGCACCTCATAGTGCGGGTGCAACGGTTGTCAGAGCATCGGAGCATGCCGTGGGGCAACGGCACAGGGGAGACCCTCGAGGTCGCGACGGGACGCCTCCGTGACGAACACGACGATCACGATGAAGACGATCACGATGAAGACGATCACGCAAGCGCTGGTGTGGCAATTCGTCCGTCCGAGCAGCCGTGGGACTGGCGGCTCTCCATCGCGACGGTCGATACGGATGGCCCGTTCTCGCCGCTGCCCGGCATCGACCGTCGAATCGCCGTGGTCGAGGGTGCCGGTATGACACTGCTGAACGACGGAGTCGAGCAGGTCCTCTGGCCGATGCGACCGTTGGCGTTTTCCGGTGATGCGCGCACGTCGGCCCGGCTGGTCAGTGGGGCCGTCCGGGACCTCAACCTGATGACGCGCCGAGGGCACGTCACGGGTCGGATGGACATCGTGTCCCCGATCGCCGGGGTCGCCACCGACGCCGCCCGGCAACACGCCCGAGCCGTCGAGCCGAACGGCCCTCGATCTGCGACACCATCGGTCATCCGCCGCGCCGCCGGCTCGGTCGACTTCGGGCTTGTCGCCGTGGGTCCGGAACCCGCTCGCGTGTCGATCGGATCGATCGTCCTCCTCCTCGATCCGCTCGACGCCTGTCTGGACATTGTCGCCGAAGTCCACGTACTCAGCGGACAAGTGGCACTGTTCGAAATCGAGCCCGACGGTGGCCGTGCGAATTGATCGCCACGGCGATCGTTCGAGTTGGCATCTCCGCTGAGTATGGGCGAGATTGACGCCGTGGAACCTACGCGCGTGCTGGTTGTCGGAGCCGGAGGTCATGCCCGCGTGTGCCTCGATGCGCTGCGTGACGAGTTCGGGTTCGATGTCGTCGGGTGTATCAGCAGAGACGGATCGGCGGTCCCAGGGCTCGGGCTCGACGTCCTCGGTCGAGACGACGAACTCCACGCCGTGATCGACGCGGCTTCGGTGTCAGCGGCCTTCGTTGCGATCGGCGACAACGCCGGCCGGTTGCGCTGGTGTGCGGCCGTCAGACGTGCCGGTCTGAACCTCGTCAATGCCGTCAGCCTGCACGCCGTGATCTCACCGACCGTCTTGCTCGGGGACGGCGTCGCTGTCATGGCGGGTGCGGTCGTCAACGCCGGGACGACGCTCGGTGATGGTGTGATCGTCAACACGAACGCTTCGGTCGATCACGACTGTGTCGTCGGAGCGGGCGTGCACGTCGCTCCTGGCGCGGCGATCTGTGGTGGTGTCCGCATCGGTGCCGGCGTGCTCGTCGGTGTCGGCGCGAGCGTGATCCCGGGCGTCAGCATCGGAGACGGCACGATCATCGGTGCCGGTGCGGTCGTGATCAGCGACGTCCCTGCCGGCGTCACGGTCGTCGGCAACCCGGCAAGGGTCCTTCCCGCTCGCCCAGAGTGATTTGTGGACCTGCCTGAGCCGGGACGCGCGTGGGAACGCGCCGCTAGCCTCGGTGTCATGGCCGAAATCATGGTTCCGAACGCGCTCGACGGGGCTGGCGACCCCCGCTCCGACATCTTCACCCGTCTGCTCAAGAGTCGGGTCGTCATGCTCGGTGTTCCCGTCGACGACGACATCGCCAACAACATCTGTGCACAACTGCTCTATCTCGATGCCGAAGAGCCCGGTGCCGACATCTGGCTGTACATCAACAGCCCTGGTGGATCGGTGACCGCCGGCATGGCGATCTACGACACGATGAACTTCGTCGGCAGCGATGTCGCCACGGTCTGCCTCGGACTCGCAGCCTCGATGGGTCAGTTCCTGCTCACCGCCGGCACGCCGGGCAAGCGCTACACGCTGCCGAACACGCGCATCATGATGCACCAGCCGTCGGCCGGCCTGCGCGGCCAGGCTTCGGACATTGCCATTCAGGCAGAGCAGCACACCTACACCAAGAAGCGCATGGCCGAACTGATCTCCCAGCACTCGGGCCAGACGGTCGAGCAGATCGCCATCGACTCCGAGCGAGACCGGTGGTTCACCGCTGAGGCCGCCACCGCCTACGGCCTCTGCGACCAGGTCATCGTGCGTCGCGGCGAGATTCGCTGACCGCAACGCGGCTCGCATGGGCGGGCGCGTTTCCCTCCCTGCTGTCAACGCTGGCATCGCATCTCGCAGCAACCGCGATATGCGGTGCCAGCGTCGCGTCTCGGGTCCGGTCTAGCCGCTGGTTCCCGGCGGCAGGGTTTTGCCGGCGGGCAGGGTGCCACCTGGAGGCAGGTTGTCAGTCGGAGTCGTGGCATCAGTCGGAGGTGTGGCGCCAGTCGGAGGTGTGGCGCCAGGCGGAGGAAGCGTCTCGGCCGGAGGGAACGTCGGCGCGTTCGGGTCGATGGTCACCGGCGGGGATTTGCTCGTCGGGGTCGACTTCGGCGTAGGCGTCGACGGAGGCGGCGGCAGCGGGGACGAGGGGGTCACCGATCCAACGGATGGCAGCACAAGGCCGCACACGGCGCCGGCGTGATCGCTGATCTCCTTCATCGAGCGTTCGGCGATGTACGTGTCGTCGGTCAGCTTCTGCCTGGCGACCGCGTCGTTGACGTCGACCCTCGATGCTTCGCTCACGAGGGAGGCAATCTGCTGCCACTGCCGATCGACAGCAACGGGAGCCTTCGCCTTGATCGCGGTGTACAGCGTGACCTCGGCGTCGACATCGGCAGGCGTAGCCGGAGTCTTGGCGAGGTCGGTCAGATGCGCAGCGAGATAGTTGCAATATGTCAGCGAGTCGTGGAGCGAACCCCGGTCGCAACCGGCAAGCACGCTCATGCCGGCACCGCACACGATCGCCCAGGTGAGGGCGCGTCGCCTGAGCCGTTGCAGATGCATCGGCCCATTGTCGCCGATGGGGCCGGCGTTGCAGTGGCATCCGCTGCCTGCACCCCGGCTGGCGTCGACGGTCAGGTGTCGACGCCACCGTCGGTCACCGTGGCGGTCCTGTGGTTCAGCGGGGGAACCGTGTGCGGACCGTCTGCGGAACGTCTGCGGACCGTCCAACGAAATCTGCGGACCGTCCAACGAAATCTCGGTGGGAATCGGTGGCAGGGGTGAATTCGGAGAAGACGGCGATACTCTCCGAAGAGCTCGACCTCGTGGGTGTTGCCGCCTTCCCTCCGTGAATATTCACCTGTCCCGGCGCCCGTGCGGCTCCGGATCCAGGAGGTCAGCATGCTTGCCGCCGTACGTTCTGCCTGTGTCACCGGTTCAACCGGTCAGCCGATCGTTGTCGAGGTCCACGTCGGTGTCGGACTTCCCGGATTCTCGATTGTTGGGCTCCCCGACGCCGCATGTCGTGAATCACACGATCGGGTGCGCGCCGCCATCCTGTCGAGTGGACATTCGTGGCCGGCTCACCGCATCACCGTCAACCTGGCGCCGGGTTCGCTGCGCAAGAACGGCGTCGGGCTCGACCTCCCGCTCGCCGTGGGCATTCTCGTCGCCGACGGCGTCATCCCGGCGGGGCGCATCGAAGCGCTCGGGTTCGTCGGCGAATTGGGACTCGACGGCAGTGTCCGCGCCGTGACCGGTGCTGTCCCCCTTGTCGCTGCGCTCGGAGACGTCGACCCCGTCGTCGCCCGCCGAGACGTGCCGTCGGCGCGGATCGCGACCACCAGGACGGTGCACGCCGTCGCCACACTTGCGGAACTCTTGACCGTGCTCCGCGACGACGAGCCGTGGCCACCGCTCCCACTCGTCGATTGGCTCGAAGAACCGTTGCCGCCTCCCGATCTCAGTGACGTACGAGGTCAGCCGCACGCCAGACGGGCGCTGGAGATCGCCGCCGCCGGGCACCACCACGTGCTGCTCGTCGGCCCGCCGGGTGCCGGCAAGACGATGCTCGCCAAACGACTGACAGGCCTGCTGCCGCCGTTGACGCATGCCCAGTCGTTCGAGACCACCGTCATCCATTCGGCTGCGGGCGTCACGCTGCCGGCTGGTGGCCTGATCCGCTTCCCGCCGTTCCGCTCGCCGCACCAGACCTCATCGACCGTGGCGATGGTCGGTGGTGGTTCCAGTTACATCCGGCCAGGGGAGGTCAGCCTGGCCAACAATGGCGTGTTGTTCCTCGACGAGATGGCGGAGTTCTCCCCCGTCGTGCTCGACGGGCTCCGCCAACCGTTGGAGGAGGGGGTCGTGCGCATCTCACGTGCCCGCGAAGCCGTCACTATTCCAGCGAACGTCACGCTGGTGGCGGCGACGAATCCGTGCCCCTGCGGGGAGGCGCGCCCCGGCGGGTGCACCTGCCGGCAGACCGCAAAGGAGCGATATCTACGAAGGCTCTCCGGTCCGCTGCTCGACCGCTTCGATCTCCGTGTCACCGTCGCCAGGCCGACGACCGAGACGTTATTGTCGCTCGCCGGCGGCGAATCCACCGAACAGGTCAGAGCGCGGGTCACGATTGCCCGAGAGCGAATGCTGCAGCGGGGATACGGCCTGAACGGCGAACTCGAAGTGGCGATGTTGGACGACGTCGCCCCGCTGCGGGACGCAGCGCGCGAACTGCTGCGATCCGAGCTCGAAAAAGGCAGGCTGTCGGGTCGGGGACTGCATCGAATCCGCCGTGTCGCCCGGACGATCGCCGATCTCGAAGGCGACTTCGAGATGGTCGAAGTCGGCCACGTCGCCGCCGCACTGAGCCTGCGTGTCGATATCGATCGTTCCCATCTGGAGCGGGTCGCGTGACCGAATCGTTGCCCGCAGAAGCGTACGCAGCAGCACTTGCCGGGCTGTCGGCGATGACACCGGCACGGTTGAGGTTGCTGATTGCGCACCACGGTCCGGCAGAGGCATGGAGCGTCATCAACGGTAGATCGACACCCCATCCGGCGGTCGCCCCGCTGCTCGCCAAGCGCGACGTGATCGACAAATTCCGGTCGAGTGGCGCTGAACGTCATCCAGCGCTCGTCTGGGACCGATGCGTTCGGACGAACACGGTGGTGCTGATCATCGGGCACAGCGACTACCCAGCGCTGCTCGCTGCCGACTATGCCGCTCCGAGCGTCATTTTCGTCCGCGGCGACCTCTCGATACTGGGACACCGTCGAGCCGGCATCATCGGCACGCGCAACGCGACCGAGGGCGGCCGCCGGCTGGCATACCGCCTCGGCCGCGAGTTGTCGCAGGCCGGCGTGGTCGTCATCTCCGGCCTGGCGCGCGGCATCGACGGCGCAGCACACCGTGGCGTGATCGATGGTGACGGGGTCCCGCCCGTCGCTGTCGTCGCATCTGGCCCTGACGTTCCGTTCCCATCGGACCACGCCCGGCTCTGGGCACAGGTCATCGAGCGTGGTGCCCTGATCTCCGAGCACCCGCCGGGTTCACCGCCGTACGCCGAGTTCTTCCCAGCCCGGAACCGCATTCTTGCAGCGTTGAGCGAGGCGTTGATCGTTGTCGAATCCCGCGCCAAGGGAGGGTCGATGATCACCGTCCGAGAAGCCATGCGACGCCAGATCGATGTGCTCGCAGTTCCAGGATCGCCGCTGAACAAGGCAGCTGAGGGAACGAACCAGATCATCGCCGACGGTGCCAGGCCGGTCTGCGATACGGACGACGTGCTGGTCGCCCTCGGCCTGTCGACGAAACGACAGGGTCAACTCGTCTTCGACCCGCGTCCGATCCCATCGGAGGGCGACCAACGGATCTTCGAAGCCTTCGGCGGTGACGCGCTGTGCCTCGACGAGATCGTCGACCGGGCTGCGCTGTCGCTCGCCGACGTGGCGATGGCCCTCGGCCGGCTCGAAGCCAACGGTTGGATCGTCGCCAACGGAGGCTGGTTCGAACCGATGGGCGTCAACACGTTGGCGATCGACCGGCTCGAGGTCTGATGCCAGCCCGCCGATCGAGGAATCCCGATGCCGGCACGGCGCGGGTGGGCGAGGGTGCAGCATCCGCACAGGGTGTCGGCGGTACCTTGCAACAGGTGAGCTGGTATCAGGACGACTTCGCCAACTCGCTCGTTGCATTGTCGGACAACACCATCGCCGCCTATCGATCCGATCTCGCAGCATTCGTCGAGTGGGTGGCGGCGTCCGGGATCGACAATCCGGTCGATGTCGACAAGCAGGTCATCCGGCGCTATCTGGCTGACCTGACAACGCAGCAGTACGCAAGACGGTCGGTGACCAGGAAGACGGCTGCGTTGCGACGCTATTTCAGCTGGTGCCGGCGTCGAGGGCTGATCCCCAGCGATCCGTCGGTTTCCATCCATACCCAGGGCGGCACCGGGCGGTTACCGCGCATCCTCGATCGGGCGGAACTGCAACACCTGCTCGAGCCGGACACCGCTGACCCTCTCCAGTTCGACACTCCACAGTGGATCCGTCTTCGTGACGACTCGGTCCTCGAGGTGTTGTACGGCAGCGGTGTCCGCGTTTCGGAGTTGTGCGGTCTGAACGTCGATGACCTCGACCTCGGCGCCGGTGCGGCAGTGGTCTGGGGAAAGGGATCGAAACAGCGCCGCATTCCGCTGTCCGAACCGTCCGTCGCCGCCCTGCGGGCGTGGCTCGGGGTGCGTACGACAAGCGTGGGGAGTGTTCCGGACGACCCAGTGGCACTGTTTTACAACCGCCGGAACAAGCGTCTGACGCCGCGGGATGTGCGCCGGATCATCGACGACCGGGCGGGCGATCCGACCCACCCACATGCATTGCGGCATACCTTCGCAACCCACCTGCTCGACGGCGGTGCCGACCTGCGGGTCGTCCAGGAACTGCTCGGCCACAGCGACGTCGCCACGACCCAGCGATATACGCACGTCAGTAAGGAACGCCTGCGCTCCGTCTACGAGCGGACGCACCCCCGGGCCTGACCGGTCCGTTGCCAAACGATTCCGGAGGAAGCAGCATCGAATGTTGTCGTCATTGTTCTTCAGCATGCTGGTCGGTGCCACGCCCTGTCTGGTACCGCCTGTACGTGCGGCGGTCGTCGATCCCTTTCGCCAACCCGGGTGCTCGTACTGTCCCGGCAATCGGGGGATCGAGTACGAACCGCCCGCCGGTACAGCAGTGACATCAGCGGCTGCCGGCACCGTCTCATTTGCGGGTGCGGTCGCCGGCACGCTGTACGTCGTGGTCGAACACCTCGACGGGTATCGCACGACCTATGGCCGGCTCGCCAGCACCAGCGTTCGTCGGGGCGAAATGATCAATTCCGGTCAGCTCGTCGGAGTGACCACCGACCGTCTGTTCTTCGGCCTTCGCCTTCGTGACGACTACCTCGACCCGGCACCTCTGCTCGGCCGCATCGTTGTCCGCCCGTACCTCGTGCCGCTCGACGGTGCCAACCGGCATGCCCCCTCAACGGCGAGGCTCGTCTGCCGCTGACACTTCATCCGAAATCGACTGACTGACCGGAAAACTCGACCGAATCCTCGCTCCGCCGGTACAATCCGTCCCCGGTTTCCCGCGTGGGATCCGTTGTCACAGTGCACATGTTAGACCAGTGCGCCGTCCCCCTGTGGTCGCCCGAACGGGCGCTGGACGGTGTCGCTCAATCAACCACAGGAGAGGAGATCATTGTCATGGCCGTAGTCACCATGCGCCAGCTGCTCGAAGCCGGCGTCCATTTCGGACATCAGACCCGCCGTTGGAACCCGAAGATGAAGCGATTCATTTTTGGCGAGCGCAACGGTATCTACATCATCGATCTCAACCAGACGCTGACGCGTATCAACGACGCCTACGCCTACGTGCGCGATCTCGTCGCCGAGGGCGGCACGATCCTGTTCATCGGTACGAAGAACTCAGCGCAGGACCCGGTACGCAGCTTCGCCGAGAAGTCCGGCATGCCGTACATCAACGAGCGTTGGCTCGGCGGGATGCTGACGAACTTCGAGACGATCGCCAAGCGGGTCTCGAAAATGCAGGAATACGAGCGCATGAAGACGAGCGGCGAATTCGACGCCATGCCGAAGAAGGAAGCCCTGCTGCTGAGCCGTGAGCTCACCAAGCTGCAGAAGAACCTCGGAGGCATCCGCGGGCTTGCCAAGCGCCCGGACGCGGTGTTCATCCTCGACACGAAGAAGGAGCACATCGCGGTCACCGAGTCGAACAAGCTCGGCATCCCGGTCATCGCCGTCGTCGACACGAATGTCGATCCCGATGTCGTCACCTTCCCGATTCCCGGCAACGATGACGCCATCCGCTCGACGAGCCTGCTGTGCCGCGTCATCGCTGATGCCGTCGACGAGGGCCGCTTCATCTACTCGAAGAAGCACCCTGGTGTCACGCCCAAGCGCAACGCCGACGAGGAAGCCGTGTTCTACGCCCAGCAGACCGACGCCCGCCGTCAGGCGGCGCAGGCCCAGCAGGAGCGTGAGGCCCGCCTCGCCGGTTCCAAGACCGCCCCTGTCGCCGATGGCGCCGATGGCGCCGATGGCGCCGAAGCCGGCGAGGAGACAGCAGCCGAAGCCGGCTCCGTTGCGACCCTGATCGACGTCTCCGAGCCGCTCTCTGAAACCGTCGCCGATTCCTCCGAGACCCTCGAAGCACTGGAGAGCTGAACAATGGCATTCACTGCCAAAGATGTACAGGCCCTGCGCCAGTCGACAGGCGCTGGCATGATGGACGCCAAGCGCGCCCTCGAAGCCAATGACGGCAACGCCGAAGCGGCAGCCCAGTGGCTTCGTGAGAAGGGTCTTGCCGCCTCCGCGAAGCGTGAGGATCGCGAGAACGCGCAGGGCACCGTGGCCCTCGTCGTCGACAGCAAGGTCGGCGCGATCGTCAAGCTGAAGTCGGAAACCGACTTCGTCGCCGGTTCGGAGCACTTCAAAGCCGAGGCACAGACCCTCGCTGCGCTCGTCGCCCTCAAGGGCACCGACGCTGTCAAGGAACGCGCCGAGATCCTCGACAACCTGAAGATCACCCTCAAGGAGAACATCGAACTCGGCGAAGTCGTCCGGTTCGAAGCGGCAGAGGGCAACAGCCTCGAGTCCTACATCCATGTCCAGGGCGGCCGCGGCGTCAACGCCACGCTTGTCGAGCTCGCAGGTGGTTCGTCCGAACTCGCTCACGACATCGCCGTACACATCGCTTTTGCCCGTCCGAAATATCTCGCCCGCGAGGACGTCCCCGAGGATGTCGTCGCCAAAGAGCGCGCCACGCTCGAGACGATCACCGTCAACGAGGGCAAGCCGGCAGCGGCGGTCCCGAAGATCGTCGAAGGCCGTATCCAGGGCTTCTTCAAAGATGTCGCCCTGCTCGACCAGCCGTACGCCAAGGACGACAAGATGTCGATCAAGCAGCTCCTCAACGGGGCGACGATCGTCCGTTTCGCCCAGGTCGAGATCGGCGCCTGACCACAGCATGACCGACGCCTTGCCGGACCAGCAGCGCCGATCGGCCCGTTGGGCCCGTGTCGTTCTCAAGTTGTCCGGCGAGGCGCTCGCCGAACCGTCGGGCTTCGGTCTGAATACCGAGACGTTGGAGCAGATCGCCACGGAACTGCGTGATGTCAAGTCGACGTTCGAGGTCGATATCTCGATCGTCGTCGGCGGCGGCAACTTCTGGCGTGGCGTCAAAGGTGCCGGCCAGGGCATGGACCAGGCCCAAGCGGACCATATGGGAATGATCGCCACCGTCATGAACGGCCTGGCATTGCAGGACGCGCTCGAGCGTGTCGGCCAGGACAGCCGCGTGATGACCGCCGTCGAAATGCCGAAGGTCGCGGAGCCGTACATCCGCCGACGCGCATTGCGCCACCTCAGCAAGGGTCGCGTCGTCATTCTCGCCGGCGGTACCGGCAACCCGTTCTTCACGACCGATACCGCTGCGGCGCTGCGCGCGGCCGAACTCGAAGCCGGCGTGATCCTCAAGGGGACCCATTCCGGTGTCGACGGCATCTACACCGCTGATCCCAAGCTCGATCCGACGGCGACGCGATTCGAGCACATCTCGTATATCGACGTCATCAACAAGGGTCTCAAAGTGATGGATTCGACCGCCATCACCTTCTGCATGGATCAGCATATTCCGATCGTGGTGTTCGACCTGCTTGCAGGTGGCAATGTGAGATCCCTACTCGAAGGTCAACACGTCGGTACGCTTGTTGGGTGACTGAAGACACCCTGCTCGAAGCCATCGACAAGATGGAGAAGGCGATCGAGCACACGCAGAATCAGTTCGCGTCTGTACGGACCGGCCGGGCGAATGCCGCCCTCGTCGATCAGTTGATGATCAGCTACTACGGTGCAAACGTGCCGTTGCAGCAGCTCGCCTCGTTCCAGGTGCCGGAGGCTCGCCAGCTCGTCATCAAGCCGCACGACCGTTCGACGCTCGGTGCCATCGAAAAGGCGATCCGCGACAGCGACCTCGGCGTCTCCCCGAACAACGACGGTGTCGTGATTCGCCTCAACCTCCCCCCGCTCACCGCCGAACGGCGCAAGGAATACGTCAAAGTCGTCAAGAACATGGCAGAAGACGGGCGAGTTGCCGTGCGCAATATTCGGCGAGATGCCCGCAAAGACCTCGAAGCTTCTGAAAAGCTCAAGGACATCTCGGCAGACGAACTGGAACGAGCCGAGAAGGAACTCGAGAAGATCACCCATGACCACGTTGACGCCATTGACAAAGCAGTGGGTCGCAAGGAGCAGGAGCTCCTCGAAGTCTGAGACCCAGGGGGTATTGGTATGACCGACAACATGTGGCGCCCAGAGCGCCAGGATGATTCGGACGACTTTGACGAGTGGTCCAGCCTCGAGCCCAAGGACGGCTCGCGCCCCACGCCGGCCCGTGACCCGAGCTCCGGCCCGCTCCGCTTCGGACCGGACGAGACCGGCCCGCTCCCTCACTGGACGGCCCCGCCGACCGGTGAGGTGCCGCGCATCGTCGTTGGCAAGGATCCGACCGACGATCTCGACATCTGGTCGAGTTTCTCGCAGCAGGTCCCCGTGTGGCGAGACGATGCCGGTTCCGCTCCGACCGGACCTCACGACGTCGTGCCTGCACCCCCGGTGATGCCGTCTGGCCCCCCAGAGGTGACCGGTGCCCATGATCGGCCATTCGATGATGAGCCACTGTTTCCTGGCAGCGCTGGATCGGCGGCGGCTCTGCCGCTCGCGCCGCCGACGGAGGCTCTGTCGGCGCCAACGGGGCCACGAGTCCGTGAGCCGATCCAGATCGGCACCGACCCGACGTCGCCGTCCGGCTCGATCCCCCGTCAGGGCGCACCCGGAGATCGTCAACGTCGGTCCTCCGGCAGGCCGGAGGAACGCCCGAGCGAGCGCGCTGCGGGCCCCGGGAATCGCCGCCGTCCACCGGGCCAGAGCGTCCCGCCCGGCTCACTCGGCGGCCGTCCTGGCGCGCCGGTTGCGCGCCCGAATGGCCCGAAGCCCGGCGTGGGCGGACGAAACATGCCGGCGGCGATCTTCGCAGGCCTCGTCATGGCCGCAGTTTTCTTCCTGCTGTTGCGGATCCGCGCCGTCGCCGTGCTCGGCCTGATCGTCGCCGTACTCGGTCTTGCGGCCGTCGAGTTCTACGACAAGGCAACCGAGCGGGGGTACCGACCAGCCAGCGTCGTCGGTATCGCCGCGTGTGCCGTCATGCCGCTCGCCGCGTACTGGCAGGGAACGCTCGGCATCATGCTCGTCGTCGTGCTCGCCTTCGGTGGCACGGCGGTGACGGCGATTTCCAACGACAGTGTGCAGAGCGGGCCGTTGCCGAATACGGCGATCACCCTGCTCGGTGTCGTCTGGATCGGTGTGCTCGGTTCGCACGCCGCGCTGATCCTGCAGCAGGGTAATCACCTCTTCGGACTCAAGCACGTCGGAACAGACACGCTGCTCTACGTGGCGATCGCCGTCGTGGCGACGGACGTCGGAGCGCTGGTCATCGGCTCGTTCGCCGGCCGCACGCCGCTTCGCGGATGGATCAGCCCGAACAAGACCGTCGAAGGTCTGATCGGGGGGATCATCTTTACGATCCTTGCGCTCGTGCTCGTCCATGTGGTGAACAGCAAAACGCAGACGTGGAAGGGTCTCGGCGACCTGATCATCTTCGCCGTCGTGATCGCCATCGTCGCTCCGATCGGCGATCTGACCGAATCGATGTTCAAACGCAATCTCGACATCAAGGATTTCGGCACTCTGTTGCCAGGTCACGGCGGCATCCTCGACCGTTTCGATGGCTTCCTCTTCGCCCTACCGGCGGCGTACTACATGTTGCAGATCCTGCAGCCCTACCTGCACAAATAGCGAACCGCACCATCCCCCGAAAACGCCGAGCGTGGGTCACTTCGTGGACACCACGTCCACCTGCTGACCCATCGCCCGGTATCGGGCGTTGCACCCGGGCAGCGTCTCAGGTTGCTCTCATCGGCTCGCTCGTAGACTGATCGAGTGGGTGCCGTTCGTGTCGCCATTGCCGGTTCGACCGGTTCGATCGGCAGGCAGACGCTCGACGTCATTCGCGCCGAAAACAGCCGGGCCGATGGTGACGCCTACGAGATCGTCGCCCTCGGCGTCGGGTCATCGGTCGAGACGCTGATCGCCCAGGCGCTCGAATTCCGTCCGCAGGTCGTGGCGGTCGCCGACGAATCGAGGCGCCGGGAGGTCGCCGCCGCGCTGCCCTTCGCTCGTCTCGTCGACACCTTCTCCGACATCGTCGATCTCGCCGACGTGGTCGTCAACGGCGTCGTCGGCTTCGCCGGGCTTCCCGTCACACTGGCAACGCTGCGTGCCGGTAAGCGGCTGGCGTTGGCCAACAAGGAAAGCCTGATCGCCGCCGGCCCGATCGTCCAGCCGCTCCGCTCGACCGTTGGTGCCGAGATCGTGCCGGTCGATTCCGAACACTGCGCAATCCACCAGTGCCTGCGGGCGTCGATGCTCCCCAACGGTGGTCGGGAACTGGCGAGCCTCGTGCTCACCGCCAGTGGGGGCCCATTCCGTGGCCGCAGCGCCGAGGCACTGGCCGAAATCACCGTCGAACAGGCGCTTGCTCATCCGACATGGTCGATGGGACGGAAGATCACGGTGGACTCTTCGACGCTGATGAACAAGGGTCTCGAGGTGATCGAGGCGCATGAACTCTTCGGTGTTGCCTACGACCAGATCGACGTCGTCGTCCACCAGCAGTCGATCGTGCATTCGATGGCGACCTTCACCGATGGGGCGACGATCGCCCAGTTGTCGATGCCGGACATGCGGTTACCGATCGGCTACGCCCTCGGTTACCCCGGCCGCATCGCCACGCCGTTCGGCGCAATCGACTGGAAGACACTGAAACGTCTCGACTTCGACGAGCCGGACACGGTGACATTCCGGTGCCTACCATTGGCCTACGCCGCTGGCCGCGTCGGCGGTACAGCTCCGGCCTGGCTCAGTGCTGCGAACGAAGTCGCCGTCGACGCCTTCCTGAGTGGGGCTTTACGTTGGATTGAGATACCTGACGTACTTGATGACGCTCTACAGCACCATGATGGTGTGATACCCACAACCGCAGACGACATTTTTGCCGCTGATGCCGCCGCCCGCGAGGTCGCCCATCGTTGCCTGAACCGTCGATCGAAAGAACGGAGCAGCCGATGACCGTCGGTGCGATGATGCAAGCCAGAGAAGCCGAAACACCGCTCGCCGAGGAGCCGCCGTTGACCAAGCGCGACTCGTTCGTCCGTCTCGGCATCCTCGTCGCCGTGTTGGCGGTCATCGGATTCCTCGACTGGGGTTGGCTGGCGTTCATCTTCGTGCTGCTGGTCTCCGTCGTGCTGCACGAACTCGGTCATTTCCTGCTGGCCCGCAAGGGCGGCATGCGCGCCTCGGAGTTCTTCGTCGGCTTCGGTCCACGCATCTGGAGCGTCAAGCGTGGCGAGACCGAGTTCGGCATCAAGGCGATCCTCGCCGGCGGCTACGTCAAGACGCCGGGCATGACGAACCTCGAGGACGACATCCCGCCGGAACTCGAATCACGGACCTTCCGGGCGCAGTCCTACGGCCGGCGTGCACGGATGATCCTCGCCGGTCCGTTCACGAACCTGCTGCTGGCGCTGCTGTCGTTCTGCGCGCTGTTCATGTTCTACAACGAAAAGGTCTACAAGGACACTGGCACCCCGACCGTCACTGTCGGCACGACGGGTCCCGCTGTCGCTGCCGGCCTGCGCACCACCGATCAGATCGTCACCGTCGACGGACAGTCGTTCACAACGATCGAGAAGATGGTTGCCTACATCAAGGCCCACCCGGGAGCAACGATCTCGCTCGGCGTCGTCCGCGACGGCGTTGCGCAGACCGTCCCGGTGACGTTGGCGGCAACCAATCCGAACGGCGAGGCAGTCGGTTTCCTCGGCGTCTCCTTTGGGGGAGTCGAGACGCAGATCGCACGCAACCCGCTCCAGGCTGTCGGTCGAGGCTTCGGTGAAGTCGGGTACGAAACGAAGCAAACGGTCCTCGGCATCGGCCGCATCTTCAGTCCGTCCGGCATCGTCAAATTGTTCGACACCGTCACGGGACAACGCAAGGACGATCCGACACAACGAGCGAGCAGTGTCGTTGGTATCGGCAAGGAGAGCTCGACGGTGTTCCGCACCGGGTTCGAGAACTCGCTGTACCTGTTCGGTGCCCTCAACCTCGCGCTCGGCCTGTTCAACCTGCTGCCGATCATCCCGTTCGACGGCGGCCACTTCGTCATCGCCACCTACGAACGGCTGCGGTCGCGGCGCGGCAAGCCGTATCGCGTCGACTTTGCCAAGGTCGTGCCGTTCTTCGCCCCGTTGATGGCGGTCGTCGCCTTCGTCGTGCTGTCGAGCTTTCTCCTGGACATCAAGCGCTAACACCCCGCTCGCGGAAGTGAACAAACGATGGTTCGGCGGCGTGACGCCGAAACGGCTCACTAGCCTGATCGTGTGACGTCGCTGACCGTTCGCCGCCCTACTCGCCAGATCTCTGTGGGCAAGGTGCTCATCGGCGGTGGCGCGCCGATCAGCGTGCAATCGATGACGATCACGAAGACGGCCGACGTCGAAGGCACCCTGCAGCAGATCTACGCGCTCGCCGCTGCTGGTTGCGACATCGTCCGTTGCACGTGTAACGAGATCGAGGCGGCAGAAGGCCTCGCCCAGATCGTGCCGCGCTCGCCCGTCCCGATCATCGCTGACATCCATCATCAGTACAAGATGGCCTTGGCGGCGATGGAGGCCGGCGTCCAAGGCCTGCGGCTCAATCCCGGCAACATCCGCAGTCCTGAGCACATCAAGGCGGTCGCTTCCGAAGCACGAGATCGTCAGATCCCGATCCGCATCGGCGTCAACGGCGGTTCGCTCGACCCGGCGCTGTACAAGAAGTACGGAGGCATCACCCCCGAGGCGATGGTCGAGTCGGCGCAACGGGAGATGGCCTACTTCCATGAGGTCGACTTCGACCTGATGAAGATCTCCGTCAAGGCCTCGAACGTTCCGCTGATGGTCGAGGCGTACCGGCAACTGAGCGAGGTCACGGACGTGCCGCTGCACCTCGGCGTCACCGAGGCCGGCCCGCTGCCGAACGGCCTGCTGAAGGCGACAGCCGGTATCGCCACGCTGCTGCTCGAAGGCATCGGCGACACGATCCGCTACTCGCTGACGGCAGACCCCGTCGAGGAAGCCAAGGCGGGGCGGCAACTGCTCGAAGCGCTCGGTCTTCGCGAACGCAAGAACATCGACCTCATCGCCTGTCCGAGCTGCGGCCGCGCCGAGATCGACGTGATCGATGTTGCCAACCGGGCGATGAAGGCCTTCGGGGATCGCAAGATCCCGCTGCAGGTCGCCGTGATGGGCTGTGTCGTCAACGGACCGGGTGAGGCTCGCGAAGCCGACCTCGGTATCGCTGCCGGTAACAAGCGCGGGCACCTGTTCGTCAAGGGTCGCAGCGTCGCCGTCGTCCCCGAGGCGGACATGGTCGAAGCGCTCGTCGAGTGGGCTGAATACATCAACGAACACGGTTCAGAAGCTGCCGTCGCCCGAGTCGACACGGCGATCGCCGAACGGGAGGCCGAACGCGACCGTAAGGCGTTGATGTCCGACAAGGGCGAAGACGCCAATCATTCGACGGAACGGATCGTCGAGATCCGCAGGCGCAACGAACGCTGAAATCGCCCTCGTGACCGGCGACGGACTGATTCCGAACGACATTCCCCTCCTCGAGTTCGATGCAGACGAGCATGCACTGATCAACCCTCGACGGCCGCGTTCGCTCGCCGCGTTCCCCGACAGGGCGGTCATCACGTGGTTCGGGGAGCTGGTCGCTGAGCAGGCGCTGCACCACGAACCGGTTCATCACGTCGGCTACGAGCACGGCGACCACCCGATCTACGTCGTCGAGCGCGCCGGCAGTCAGATGGCGCTCGTCCTTGCGCCCGTCGGTGCCCCAGCAGCGGTCGGCGCACTCGAGGCGCTGATCGCCTGCGGCGCCACGAAGATCATCGGGTGCGGAGGTGCCGGCATCGTCCGCAGCGGTTTCGACGTCGGACATGTCATCGTACCGACGGGCGCAGTGCGTGACGAGGGAACGAGCTACCACTACGTCCCTGCCGGCGTCGCGGTGGGGCCGCATCCACTGGCGTTGGAGGCAATCGGCGCAGTTCTTGGCGAAGCCGGCATCCCGTTCGATCACGGGACGACGTGGACGACGGACGGCTACTACCGGGAGACCCCTGCACGAGTCGCCAGACGAGCCGCCCAGGGATGCATCACCGTCGAGATGGAGGCATCTGCAATGTTCGCCGTCGCCGCATTTCGCCATGCGGTCTATGGGCAGCTGCTGTATGCCGGGGACGATGTCAGTGCCGAGGAGTGGGATCACCGAGACTGGCAGACGCAGCCGAGCGCACGGGTTCGTCTCCTCGAGCTGGCACTGGCGGCCGCAGCCCGCCTCTGAAGGGGTACGGCGCTGGGCTGTGACAGTCGGCGCGTTACAACCTCATGCAGGTGAGACGGTGTAGACCGTTCCGTCGAGGTCGAACTGCATGCAGTCCGGTTGGATGAACCAGGATTCGAATGGGGTCGCCTGGGCACCGGTGGTTGCGTCGCCGGCCCGTCGACCGACCGCGAACGGTGCACCAGGGGTCAGGAACGCACCGTCGATCAGCGGTACACGTGTGTCGGCCAACGGCGAGAAGTCGACGTTCGACATCATCTCTTCGATGTCGACGTGCTTGGCGGTCAGACCGCATCGCACGACATTGTCGGACGGACCCATGACCTCGATGCCGACTCCCCGGAGGTACGCGTGGATGTTGCCGGCGGCCAGATAGATGGCCTCTCCCGGCTGCAGTTCGACATAGTTCAGCAGCAGTGTGGCGACGGCCGCAGGGTCACCCGGATACTGCTCACCGAGCCGTGCGGCCCACGCCGCTTCGGGACGCCACGCCCCGGCACAGGCCGACAGTACGGAGTGGTCGACGGGCGAACGCATGACGGCTTCGAACGTCGAACGCAAACCGTCTCGCTGTAGTTGCCCGGCAAATCCGGTCGCACCGAACGATTCGAGCAGCGAGATGGTCTGTTCGACAGGACGAAATCCGCAGAGCGCCTCGAACGGCGACGTGGCGATCATGATCTCCGGCTTGGCAGACGCATCGCGGTAGACGCGTTCCGGCGCGTCGATGCCGATGCCCGCGGCGTTTTCACGGGCGAAGCCGGCCTCGGCGTGTTCGGTGGTCGGATGCGTCTGCAGTGAGAGGGGCTTGTCGGCGGCGAGCAGTTTTGCGAGGTAGGGCAGCGTGCCTGCGCGCTGTTGGACCCAACCCCGATCGCCGAGGCGCACCGACATCGGGGCGGACGGAAGGTCCCCGAACCACAGTTCGGCCCACGGAGTGCCATCGGGTTCGACGCCGAGCAGCGCTGGGATGGCGGTCGGCGAACCCCACTCGTAGTGCCGCACAACGCCGCGCATCTCCAACATCGCTCAAAGTATGGCGTGCTTGCGGACCCGAGCGGCTCGCCCCGCGTCGTGCCCCACGTCGTGCCCCACGTCGTGCCCCACGACAAACCCTCGGGAGCCGAGCGACGACGAAGCGGTACGATCGTCGCTCACCAGATCTGACCCGAACTGTGCCGCTCCGACCTCGCCGTGAACTGCGTGGTCGGCGCGGACCGAACCGAAGGAGCCGATGTTGCCGACCCGGATGTCGACGATGTTTCTGCGAACGCTGCGCGACGACCCTGCCGACGCCGAGGTTCCGAGCCATCGGCTGCTCGTGCGCGCCGGGTACGTTCGTCGCGTAGCCCCGGGCATCTACACGCTGTTGCCACTCGGCGTGAAGATCGTCGAGCGCGTGGCGACCATCATCCGGGAGGAGATGAATGCCATCGGCTCCCAGGAGGTCCTCTTCCCGGCGCTGCTGCCGGCCGCTCCGTACCAGCAGACCGGACGGTGGGACGAGTACGGCGACCTGCTGATGCGCCTCAAGGACCGGCGCGGGAACGACTATCTGTTGGCGCCGACGCACGAGGAGATGTTCACGCTGCTCGTCAAGGGGGAGTACGCCTCGTACCGCGACTATCCCGTGATGCTGTATCAAGTGCAGACGAAGTATCGCGACGAGGCCCGGCCGCGGTCAGGCATCATGCGCGGGCGCGAATTCGTCATGAAGGACTCCTACTCGTTCGATCTCGACGACGCCGGGCAGCAGCACAGCTACGACCTGCACCGCCAGGCATACATCAAGACGTTCGAGCGCCTCGGCATCGACTACCGCATCGTTGCGGCGATTTCCGGAGCGATGGGGGGCTCGCAGAGCGAGGAATTCCTCGCGCCGACCCCGGTCGGCGAGGACACGTTCGTGACGTGTTCGAACTGCGACTACGCGGCGAACGTCGAGGCGGTCGAAGTGCGCGTCGAGCAACCCGATCCCGACGCCACCCATCCGCCGATGCGCAACCTGCACACACCTGATTCGCCCGGTATCGGCGCGCTCGTCGAGACGCTCAACCGCGACCACGGGATGGACACGGACGCCTCGAAGCTGTTGAAGAACATCCTCTTCAAGGTCGACGCCAAGCCGGTCATGGTGCTCGTCCCCGGCGACCGAGAAATCGACGAGGAACGCCTGGCCAGCGCCGTCGCTCCTGGTGAGGTGACTGCGTTCGACGAAGCAGACTTTGCCGCCCGACCCGATTTCGTCAAGGGATACGTGTCAGCGCTCGGGATGCAGGAAGCCGGCGTGATCGTGCTCGCGGATCCCCGTGTTGCGCCGAACAGCAACTGGGTGACTGGTGCCAACGAGTACGAACACCACGTCGTCGATGCAGTCGTCGGCCGTGACTTCGTCGTCGACCGGTACGTGTCCGTCGCCACCATCGCCGACGGCGACCCGTGTCCACGCTGCGGGTCACCCATGCACCTCGACCGTGCTGTCGAAGTCGGGCACATCTTCCAACTCGGCCGCAAATATGCCGATGCCTTCGGCCTCGACGCACTCGGGGCCGACGGTAAGCCGATCCGCATCACGATGGGTTCCTATGGCATCGGTGTCACACGTGCCGTCGCCGTCATCGCTGAGCAGACCCATGACGAACTCGGCCTGCGGTGGCCCGCCTCAGTCGCCCCGTTCCAGGTCCACATCGTCGCCGCCGGCAAGGCTGATCACATTGCCGCAGCGCTGCAGTTGGCCGACGAGCTCGAAGCCGCCGGCGTGTCGGTGCTCGTCGACGACCGCACCACTGCCCAGGCCGGCGTCAAATTCAAAGACGCAGAGCTGCTCGGGATGCCGACGATCGTCGTCGTCGGCCGCGGTCTCGTCGAGGGGAAGGTCGAGCTTCGCAACCGGCTGACAGGCGAACGCAATGACGTCCTGCTCACCGAGATCGTCGCCCTGTTGGGCTCGTCCTGACGACAACCGACGGATCCGCAGCACCCTGACCGGGCGTCACGAGGTCCCGCTATACTCGCAGGGCACTTTGACGTTCGACCCGTACGACAAGGCGTGGGTCGAACGACCCACGCCATTTCTGTTCTACGAGTGAAGTTCCTGGCAGAGTGCCGTGTTTCCGAGTACGAAGTCGACGAGAGGAGTTGAGATGACCGACAGCCCCGTGGCAGAGCGCGCCACAAAGTTGATCGCCTCGATCCTCGCCGACCTGCATCTCGATACCTGGGATTGCGAATTCGCCGGTGGAGTCCTTCGCTTCACATTCGACAAACCGGTCGGAGAAGGCAATGTCAATCTCGACGAACTGTCGCTGGCGACTCGTCTGATCAACCGTGAACTCGAACATGCGGAACCGGAATTCCCGAACGTGGCCATCGAAGTCACCAGCCCTGGCCTCGAGCGGACACTGCGGACGCCACAGCACTATCAGCGTTCGATCGGCAAGGACGTCGCCATCCGCTTGATCGCCGGCGCTGAAGGTGACCGGCGTCTCCACGGCACGCTAAGTGCAGCTGACGGTGACACCATCACGGTCGACACCGACGGTGCCAGTCGCACGGTTCGATACGGCCTCATCGAACGCGCCAAGACCGTCTTCGTGTGGGGTCCGACACCGAAACCCGGCAAGCCGACGAGCGCAAAGACGTCCAAGAAGAAATCCGCCACAGCAGATCGGACACCAGCCGGTCGAGCCGCGTCGCGTCCGAACAGCAGGTCGTCGGACGAGATCGATCCAGAACCTGTCCCCGAGCAGTCCCGCGTCACCGGGGACTCCGAGATGAACTACGAAAAGGAGTTGGCCACATGAGCAACCTCGACATGGCCGAAGCGGTACGCATGCTCGCCGCTGACAAGGGCATCTCGGTCGAGACGCTGCTCCAGGTGCTCGCCGATGCCCTGGTCAGCGCCTACAAGCGCCGCTCTGGAGCTGCTGACGAGGCAGAAGTCCAGATCGACGCCGGGACGATGGACATCCGCATCATCGCCTATGACATCGACGAAGACGGCAACTGGGTCAACGCACGCGATGACACCCCTGACGACATGGGCCGCATCGCCGCCCAGACGTTCCGCCAGGTGCTCAACCAGCGCATCCGCGAGGCCGAACGCGATCGCAAGTTCGAGGAATACGCCAACCGCGAGGGCGACATCGTCACCGGCATCATCCAGCAGACAGACAGCCGCTATACGCTGCTCGATCTCGGCAAGGTCGAGGCGCTGCTGCCGCAGGCGGAACAGGTCAGCTTCGACCGTCCACAGCCTGGCGACCGCCTCAAGGCCTACATCGTCGAAGTCCGCAAGACCGCCAAGGGCCCGCAGATCGTCGTCTCCCGCACCCACCCTGGCCTGATCAAGCGGTTGTTCGAGCTCGAGGTCCCGGAGATCGCCGACGGTGTCGTCGAGATCAAGGCATGCGCCCGTGAACCAGGGCACCGCACGAAGATCGCCGTGTGGTCCAACGACCACAACGTCGACCCCGTCGGCGCCTGTGTCGGTGCTCGCGGCGCACGCGTCCGCATGGTCGTCAACGAGTTGCGCGGCGAGAAGATCGACATCGTCCCGTTCAGCGAGGATCTGGCCGATTTCGTTGCCAAGGCGCTGTCACCGGCCAAGGTCAAAGAAGTCAGGATCTACGAGGAGGAGGCCACGGCCGTCGTCATCGTCCCCGACTTCCAGTTGTCGCTGGCGATCGGCAAGGAGGGCCAGAACGCCCGCCTCGCCGCCCGCCTCACCGGTCTGCGCGTCGAGATCAAGAGTGAATCACAGGTGCACGACGAGGAAAACGGTGTTGCCCCCGACGGCGGTGCCTACGCAGAAGGCGAATGGCTTGCCAACCCCGAGACCGGGGAGATGGAATGGCACGCTGCCGACGGCTCGGTCCTCAGCCAGCACGAATGGGCGGAGGGTGGTCCCGAGGACGCCGCCGACGTCGGTGCAGGCGATGCAGGCGATGCAGCGGCAGTGGACACCACCGCCACAACACCTGACACACCTTCAGACACACCTCCAGACACACCATCACCCGCAACACCAGAGGTACCAGAGACAGAGGAGGACGGTGGCGAAGACAAGGATTGACGAACCCGAGCGCACCTGCGTGGGCTGTCGCGCCAAGCGGCCGGCCACGCAACTCGTCCGGCTGACTCAGCACGACGGCCACCTGGTCGTCGATGGTGGGAGTGCCGGCAGGGGCGCCTGGATATGTCGATCCTCGATCGGATGTCTCGATGAAGCCGTACGGCGGCGAGCTCTCCAGCGAGCCTGGCGCGCATCGCTCGAGAGCGATCAGATCGAACTGCTGCACACCGCCATCCGGGAAGCGCTTGCGCCGACCGGAACAATCTGACACCGCAGGGTGTCGTACGAACCGGCGCTTTCGTAGCGTCGAAGAGGAACATGAAAGACTTGTATGCCACAAGTGCTGCTGCCGAGGGGTAGCAGCCAGGCATGGAAGACCGATGAAAGGCTGAACTGCTCGGTGCCGAAAAACATCCGCTTGCACGAACTCGCTAAAGAGCTCGGCATGACGAACAAAGAAACGCTCGATCTCGCCCTTGCTATGGGCGTCGATGTGAAGAGCCATTCCTCCAGCATCCAGGAGGCACAGGGTGACCGCGTTCGTCGCCGCGCGGAACGAGAAGGGCTGACCCGCGCGGAACAGCCCGAAGAGCCGAAGCCGGTCAAAGCCGGCGCAGCGAAGAAGACCACATCGAAGAAGGCCACCACCGACCCGGCCGCGACGTCCGAAGCTGCGGCCGCTGCTCCGGCGCCGCTCGCGGCCGCCCCCGCCGTCGACACCCGTCCGGCCGAAACGCCGGCACCGGTGGTCGCCCAGGTGCCAGCAGCACCGGCCGCTGCTCGGGTCGCACCCGACACGAGCCGGACGGCCGTTCCCCCGGAATCGTCCGTCACTTCGGCATCGTCTGTCACTTCGGCATCGCCTGTCACTTCGGCATCGCCTGTCACCCCGGCATCGTCTGCCCCGGCACTGCCGATCAGATCCAATCCGGCGGTCACACCGACGCCGTCGGCTGCTGCTGTTGCGCCGTCGGCCGTTGCGCCGTCGGCTGCTGCTGTTGCGCCGGCTCCGTCGACGTCGACACCTGCCGCCGCGCCGGCTCCACCGGCAACTCGGTCCGGCGATGGGTCGCAACGGCCGACGGCGACGCCGCCAACGACGATCACGTCCTCGACCCCGGCGCCCCTTCCGCGACCACCCGTTGCTCCGTCGACACGGCCGGTCACCGCGCAGGAAGCGGCGCCGGCTGCGGCGCCGACACCCGCCGGTGGACCGACAGCACCGACCGCCCCCAGCGGGGGTGACAGTCGTTTCATCTCCAGCCGGAGCGCGCCGACTCCGACGCCGTCCGCCGAGCAGCAACGGCCTGCACCGACGCTGCCGGCCCGAGCCCTGACCCCACGCCCGACGACGCCGCCGGCGTCTGCACCGCAGGCACCTTCGACGCGCCCATCTCCGCCTGCAAGCGCGCAGCGGCCGCCGTTGGGCGCGACGTCCAGTGGTGGCCGCCCGATCCCTCCTCCTCCCGGTGCCGCTCGACCGATGTCGGCTTCCGGCCGCCCGATTCCGCCGCCCCCAGGTGGCCGTGGTGCCCCGGCGCGTCCCGGCGGATATGCCGGAGCCGGTGGCCCAGCCGGCCGCCCGGCTGGTCCTGGCGGCCCTCGCACCGGGCCTGGTGGCGCTGGTGCCCGTCCCGGCGGTCCCGGTGCCGCTCGTCCCGGTTTTGCCGGTGCTCGTCCCGGTGGGCCTGGTGGTCCCGGTGGCGCTCGTCCCGGTTTTGCCGGTGCCCGTCCCGGTGGCCCCGGTGGCCCTGGCGCCGGCCCCGGCGGTGCCCGTCCCGGTGGGCCCGGTGGCGGTGGCCCCGGTGGTGGCGGCCGTCCTGGCGGTGGCGGCCGGCCGAACGGCCAGCGTCGCGCCCCGAAGAAGGGTGGTCGTCGGCGTCGTCGCAACATGGATGATCTGCAGCCGACACTGCACTCGAACTATTCGGCATCCGGTGCTCCGGTCCCCGAAGGCACGCTCGTCGTCGAGAAGGGTTCGTCCTCGCAGGAGTTCGCCCCGAAGCTGAACCGAACGGCTGCCGACGTCGTCCGTTTCCTGTTCCAGAACGGCGAAATGGTCACGGCGACCGCTGCGCTGACGGACGAGCAGATGGAGTTGTTCGCCCTCGAAATCGGCGCCGACATCCTCCTCGTCGAGCCTGGTCAGCAGGAAGAGATGGAGCTCCAGGCACTGTTCAACGACGATGACGACGACGATCCGGACAAGCAGCAGTTCCGCCCACCGGTCATCACCGTCATGGGTCACGTCGACCATGGCAAAACGACGCTGCTCGACAAGATCCGTCATGCCAATGTGGTCTCCGGTGAGGCTGGTGGCATCACGCAGCACATCGGTGCCTACAAGGTCAAGACCGATAACGGTGGCGAAGTGACCTTCATCGACACCCCTGGCCACGCCGCCTTCACGAAGATGCGTGCCCGTGGTGCGCAGGTGACGGACATCGTCGTGTTGATGGTCGCCGCCGATGACGGCGTCATGCCACAGACGATCGAGGCGATCAACCACGCTCGGGCGGCCGACGTTCCGATCGTCGTGGCGCTCAACAAGATCGACAAGGACAACGCCGACCCGCAGCGCGTGATGGCGCAGTTGGCCGAGCAGTTGCTGGTCCCCGAGTCGTGGGGCGGCGACACGATCGTCGTCGAGATGTCAGCTGCGCAGAACCTCGGCGTCGACGACCTGCTCGAACAGCTCGTCGCTGTTGCCGAACTCGAAGAACTGACCGCCAACCCCGAAGGCCGGGCCAAGGGCATCGTCCTCGAATCGAACCTCGACACGGGTCGTGGTCCGGTTGCGACGGTGCTCGTCGACAAGGGCACGCTCCGCGTCGGTGACCCGGTCGTCGCCGGAGCTGCGTGGGGCAAGGTCCGCGCCCTGATCAACGATCAGGGCCAGCAAGTCAAAGAGGCAGGCCCCTCCACACCGGTCCAGGTGCTCGGTCTGTCGGCGGTACCGCAGTCAGGTGACGAGTTCCGCGTCGCCCCGAACGAGAAGACAGCGCGTACGGTCGCTGAAGCTCGTGAGCAACGCCTGCGCCTCGCCCACCAGCGTGGGGACGCCCGCGTCCAGCACGGTGTGAAGCTCGAATCGATCTTCGAACAGATCCAGAAGGGTGAGATCGCCACGCTCAATCTGGTCCTCAAGGCCGACGTCCACGGTTCGCTCGAAGCCGTCACCGAGAGCCTGCGCAAGCTCGAACGTGACGAGGTCAAGCTGGCATTCGTCCAGCGTGGCGTCGGTGGCATCACCGAGAACGACGTCATGCTGGCGTCGTCGTCGAACGCCACGATCCTCGGCTTCAACGTCCGACCTGACCGCAAGGTCCGGGAACTGGCGGAGGCGGAGCACGTCGAAATCCGCCTGTACGAGATCATCTACAAGCTGCTCGAAGACATCGAAAAAGCGATGCTCGGCATGTTGCAGCCGGAGTACGAGGAAGTGGTCACCGGCGAGGCCGAGGTCCGCGAGATCTTCCGTGTTCCCAAACTCGGTGGGATCGCCGGTTGCTATGTGCGATCCGGTGTCATCACCCGCAACTCCAAGGTCCGCTTCCTCCGTGAGGGCACCATCATCTGGAAGGGCACGATCCAATCGTTGCGCCGCTTCAAGGACGATGCCCGTGAGGTCCGTGAGGGTTTCGAGTGCGGAATCGGCCTGTCGGACTTCCAGGATCTCAAAGAGGGCGACCTCATCGAGACCTTCGAAGAGCGCGAGATCGCCAGGGTCTGATCCGACGGCCCGTCGGGGCAGCGTGCGGCGGTGCCGTGAGCTGCGCCGACGCGCTTCATCCGTCGTACCGATAGTGTCCGGTGGATGGCTGATCTCGAGTTCTTCCTCGACCCTGGTTGCCCGTTCGCCTGGATCACATCGCGTTGGGTGGCCGAAGTCTGCCGGCTGCGGAACTACGACGTCACGTGGCGTTTCATCTCGCTGACGTTCCTCAACGAGCATCGCACCGACGAGGCGTACACGCCCGACTATCGGGCAGTCCACAGGTCGACGCACGTGCAGCTACGCGTCATGGCGGCGGTGCAGGCGGCACATGGGAACGATGCGGTTGCCCGTCTGTACACCGAACTCGGAACCCGGCTGCATGTCGATAGGCGTCGCGACGAGGCTCGCGCTGATCCGGCGGCGTTCGCCGCAGAGGCATTGGCGGCGGCGCGGTTGCCGACCGGTCTCGCCGAGAACGTCGACGACGAGTCGTGGGACACGTTGCTGCGCTCGGAGACCGATCTCGCTCTCGCACGAACGGGCAAAGATGTCGGCACGCCGATCCTGACGTTCCACCCCGGCGACGCGAGCGAGAACAGCTTCTTCGGGCCTGTCATCTCCAAAGCACCACGCGGCGAGGATGCCGTCAAGCTCTGGGAGGCGATCGAGGTCATTGCCACGACGAGTTCGATGTCCGAACTCAAGCGCTCCAACCGGGCGGCCCTCGACTTCACCTGACTTCCAGCCCAGACGCCGGCGGTTCAGATCGCACAGCAGGCGATCGCCGGCAGGTCGGGCAGCCGGGCAGGTCGGGCAGGTCCGCCAGCCGCTCAGGTCGGGCAGGTCCGCCAGCCGGGCAGGTCGGACAGTCTGGCGGGTCTGGCAGGTCGGTCGGTCAGACTGCTCGTGGGAACGTGACGGCGATCCGTGCCCCGCCGCCCGGTGCCGAGCCGGCGCTGACGTTCCCCCCCATCGAGGTCACCAACTCCCGCACGATCGCCAGGCCGAGGCCCGAGCTGTTCTCTGCTCGCGGCGGCTCGTGGCGTGCGACGTAGAGGCGTTCGAAGACGTGCGGCAGGTCGACAGCGGCGATCCCCGGACCGTCGTCATCGACGAAGAGGGTGGCGGATCGATCGGCCATCGCCGTGCCGACGACGATCCTCGTCCTGGCGTACTTGAGGGCGTTTTCGATGACGTTGGCGATCACCTGCGCCAAGCGATCCGGATCTGCGGTGATCATCCCCGGTGCCGTCGCCATCACGACGAGTTCGATGCCGCGTTCGCCGGCGTCTGGCAGGAAACCGGCGGCGCTGGTGCTGACGCTGCTGCTGAGGTCGAGGGGCTCGGATGCCAACGTGAAGCTGTGGGCCTGCAACTTGGCGAGATCCAGCAGGTCGGCGACGAGCCGTTCGAGTCGTTTCGACTCGCTGAGAATCACTCCGGCGTGTGCTCTCGGGTCACCCGCTCCGTCGTTGATCGCTTCGGCATATCCGCGGATCGATGTCAACGGCGTTCGCAGATCGTGCGACACGGAAAGGAGAAATTGCTGTTCGAGACGCTTCGATCGTTGCAGTCCCGCTGCCATCGCGTTCACCGACCGAGCGAGATCGGCGACCTCATCGGTTTCGTGGGGCGGAGGCTCTGCCAGACGGGTGTCGAATTCCCCGGAGGCGATCCGATGGGCGGCAAGGCTCGCGTCGCGCACCGGTTTCGCCAGCCGACTGCCGAGCCACCATGCCACCAATGCAGCGATGGCGAGAGCAATGACACTGGCGATCAGGAACCAGCTGATGGCCGCACCGGCACCGGACTCGATCCTGCGGGTGGTGATGAGGACAGCCAGGCCGCGCCCGCCGATGCCGAGAGGCACCGCACCAATCGCGTAGGCGACCCCGGTGCGGACGCCGGTGACGATCTTGCCGGCGCGCAACTGTTTGAACGGGAGTTCGGCGACGGTCAAATTTGCAGGCAGTGGATCGCCGGTAGCGACGTTGTTACGATTGACGAGCACGACGGCGATGTCGTCGAGATGCAGCGCGTCCTTCACTTTGCGCAGATTGTTGACCTTCTGCGTCAGTGCCGTCGCAGCAGGTGTCGGATCGGTCGCGCTGGGGTTCGCCGGGTCTGCGGTGTCGGTGATGCCGGCGAGCACGGAGATCGTCTGCTGCCTGAGGATCTTCTCCGTCGTTCGCCTGGCGCGCAGCTGCGAGATGGCGATGGTGCCGGCACCGGCGATCAGTAAGGTGATCACGACGATGCCGAGCATCGCCATGATGAACCGCCGCGTCATCGGCTCACCCTGGTCGAGAGTTGTGAAGGATCTGTGATGGACCCACCGCACGGGCGAGGGTTGGGGATGAGCGTTCGCTTCGAACGGTTGCGAGTCACGTTGGTGAGCTAACCGAGCCGGTAGCCGATGCCCCATACGGTGGCCAGCGGCAGACCGTCACCGAGCTTCTTGCGGAGCTGGCGGACGTGGACGTCGACCGTGCGATCATCGCCAAAGAAGTCCAGCCCCCACACGGCGTCGAGCAGCTGCTGTCGGGTCAGGGCGATACCCATGTTGTTGGCGAAATGGGCGAGCAGGTCGAATTCCTTGGTCGCCAGCGCCACTGCGCTGTCGGCGGCGCGTGCTTCTCGTCGAGCCGTGTCGATGGTGATCCCCTCGCCGATCAGGATCGTCGTCGACGCGGCGTTCGCAACCGGCTGGCCACGACGCAGGATCGCTTTGACCCTGGCGACGAGTTCACGCGGGCTGAACGGCTTCGTGACGTAGTCGTCGGCGCCGAGTTCGAGACCCAGTACGCGATCGATCTCTCCGTCGCGGGCGGTCAAGAAGAGGACAGGCGTCGCCGACCTCTGGCGGATGCGCCGAACTACCTCGAATCCGTCGATGCCAGGCAGCCCGACATCGACGATCGCCAGTACCGGATGGTGTTGTTCGAAGAGTTCGAGCCCTCGTTCGCCAGAGGGCGCCTGCAACACGCGAAAGCCGGCCTCACGGAGATACAGCCCGACGAGATCGGCGATGTGGCCGTCGTCTTCGATCACGACGATCGTCTGCTCGACCGGAGCGCGTGGTGTCATCGCCCCCATCGTTGCACGACGGCTCGCCCGCCGGCGATCATCGCCGCTACGTTCGACGTCACCCGTGCTTCCACGAAGAACTGTCGCCGCCACGCAGGCTGCAAACGGCCAACAAGGAGAGATCACCATGACCATCGGCATCGTCGCCAAGATCACCATCCAGGAAGGCAAGAGCGAGGAGGCGATCGCCGCGTTCCAACCGCTGTTGGCGGCCGTCGAGGACGAGGCGGGAACTGTTCGTTACATTCTGCACACCGATCCGGCGAACCCCGAGCTGCTGTGGTTCTACGAGCAGTACGCCGATCAGGCCGCTTTCGACGCTCACGGCACGTCCGACACGATGAAGGCGGTCGGGATGTCACTCAGGACCATCGCCGCCGGTCGTCCGGAAATCACGATCTTGAACGTCGTCGGCGGCAAGAACGTCTGACGGCATCGGGCCTGCCAGGCCCGTCGAAGCCGACGGAGCGGGCAGCACTCCCACGATCCTGCTGGGTCGCTGTGAACAATGCTGCCCGCCGCGTCCGCTGCATTTCCCGGCATGCTGACTGCCGTGACGACCTACCTCGATCGCATTCTCGCCGCCCATCGCCGGGCGGCAGCGTCAGATCGGCGCCCCGTCGACTCGTTGATCGCCCAGGCGACAGCGGCTCCGCCAACCCGGGGCTTTCGTGCCGCTCTGGCAAGCGCCAGCGGGTTGGCGGTCATCAGCGAGATCAAACGTCGCTCGCCGTCGAAGGGTGATCTGGACATCAGCCTCGATGCGGCAGCGCTCGCAGCGCTCTACGCGTCTGGCGGGGCGTCGTGCCTGAGCGTGCTCACCGATGTCGACTTCTTCGGCGGCTCGATCGACGATCTGCAGCACGCTCGCGAGGCGTGCACGATGCCGGTGATTCGCAAGGACTTCACCGTCTCGCTCCAGGACGTGTGCGACACCCGCATCATCGGTGCTGATTGCGTCCTGCTCATTGCCGCCGCCCTCTCGGGCGACGAACTCCTCGACTTCCACCGACTCGCCGTCGCCATCGGACTCGACGTGCTCGTCGAGGTGCACGACGAATCCGAACTGGAGGCAGCGCTGGCAGCCGGGGCGACGTTGATCGGGGTCAATCAGCGTGATCTCGTCACCTTCCAGGTCGACCGCGAGCGAGCCGAGCGGCTGGCAACGCTGATCCCCGACTCAGCCGTCAAGGTGGCCGAGAGCGGCGTACGGGACGGCGACGACGCTCGACGCCTCTATGACGCCGGATATCAGGCGGTCCTCGTCGGGGAAACTCTCGTGACGGCTACCGACCCGCGATCGGCAGTGCTCGCACTGCGCGGCATCCACTGAAGTTGGGCTGAATCCAGCCGCTCCGGACCGAGATTCGTTCTGATCCGGTTGCGTCGTCGGTGCTACTGTTCGCCGTATGGCGATGCCCGGCCAACCCAGACCACCCGAAAGCAAGACTGCCGTTGGGGGGTTCGTGGTGTTGGCCGTCGGTGCGATCGCCGGAATCCTGGCGTTCACCGTCCTTCCATGGGCAGCGAACGATGGCGGCGGCGACAGCGCCAAGTTCGGCGATATCCACACGGCGCTGTCGGCGGCGAACACCGGCGGGCTCGGCGGTGCGTATTTCAGTTGGCTCGCGTGGGCTGCACTGGCAGCGGCTGCACTCTTCGCCATCGCCGCCAATGTTCCGTCCGGCAGCCAGAACTATTGGCGGGCATTGGGTGTGGTTCTCGGTCTCGTCGGGATCGGCCTGACCTACGGGGCGATCCACGATCTGCACGTCGGACTCGGCGACGTGTCCGCAGCCTTCTGGGTGGCCATCGTCGGTTTCGTACTGATCGCCGCTGGATCACTGGTGCCGTCACGCCCAGTCGTTCACTATCAGCCCAACTACGGCATGCCGACCGACCAGCAGAAGTTCGCCCAGCCGCACCAGCCGACACCCGGTGTGATGCCCGGAATGCCGCTCGGCTCGACCCCGCCACCGCAGTACACCTATTCCCAGCCGGCGTCGGCACCGTACCCGGCACAGGCACCGATGCGCCCGGCAGCGGCGATGGCGGCACCTGGCTGGATGACCGATCCGTCGCGCCGCTACGAGTTGCGCTATTGGGACGGCAATCGCTGGACGGAGAACGTGTCGACAGGCGGCAATCAGGCGATCGACCCGATCTGATCGGACGCTCGCCCCGGTCTGACGGCGGGCCGCTCAGCGGCGCGGGTGGGGTTGGCTTGGCCGCCGCACGCCACGGCCGTCAGCACGTCAGGCGGCAATCGAGACGGGTAGTTCGTGACGAACGAGGACGTCACCCATCAGATCGACGAAGTTGTCGAAGAAGAACCCCCGACGACCGGCGTCGTCGACGGACCCGAGCGAGGCATCGAACCGGGCCAGCGGGTTGCGGCCCCCCTCGACGTGGGGGAAGTCTGATGAGAAGAGGCACGTCCCGGGGCCGGATTGGGCGATGATCCAGCCGGCGTCCTCGTGGGGGTACGGCGTCACCCGGATCTGTTGACGGACGATGTCGCTCGGCGACGCCCGCAGCGCCTGCAACCGCTCCTCGTTCTTGCGGAACGCCGTCCAGGCGGCATCGAGATTGCGCATCCAGCCTGGCAGCCACGAAGCGCCCTGTTCGATAACGCCGAATTTCAGCCGCGGGAAGCGATCGAGGACGCCATCGAAGAGCAACGTCGACAGGGTCTGCATTGGCGGATAAGGGATCGCCATGTAGTCGATCGAGCGAAAGTTCTCGGCACCGCCATGAAAGTCGGGAACAGGCGGCAGCCCGTTGTCGAAGTAGCGGGGACTGAGGAGGCTGCCGCCGCCGCCGACGTGGAAGACGATCGGCACCCCTGCATCCTGCGCCGTCGCCCAGACCGGGTCCAGCGCGATGTGGCTGGGGGAATGGTTCGCAGGACAGGCGGAGGCGATCATCAACGCTGCCGCCCCTGCCTCGACTGCCTCGCCGGCGATCACTGCAGCATCGCTGAAGTCCGCGAGTGGTACATAGGTGACCGCCAACATCCGTCGGTCGACCGAGCAGAACTCGATCATCGCCCGGTTGTGGGCCCGCGACATCGCTGCTGCATACGCCGGATCACCCTGCTCGGCGTTGGCGAGCAACCCATTGGTAAAGGTGTTGAAGATGAGCTGACTCTGCACACCGATGAGGTCGATGGCGCGGGAGCGATCCTCTGCCAGGAACGACCCTGTGGCGGCGAAGTTCTTGCGCAGCATGATCTGACCGGCATCGGATGCCCGGTAGGCGGCGTCGCCGTGGTCGCGTCGGGCTTGAGCGATGAATCGGTCCTCACCCTCACCGGGTGCGAGCGATTCTGTGAAGACCTTCGGCATGCGGTTGCGCCATGCCGGGTCAGCGTGGTCGATCAACCAGTTCGGCGGCTCCATGATGTGCGTGTCGGCGTCATGGATGATCCGTCCCCCGGTGTAAGCCATGGCGCAATCGTAGATCCGGGCGGGCCAAGCGAGCGGAGCGAGCCGCCCGAGCGGCGCAGAGCGGAAAGAACGGTTCGTCGGGACGACACCAAGGAAATCGAGTCAAGGTGTCAGACACGCGCGCCTGACGAGTCAGGTGCGAAAACCCGTCGTCGATGTGGTCGGTCCCGCCAGGTCATCGAGTTCGCGGCGATAGCGTTGCCGCCCGTGAATAAGGTCAAGACTCACCTCCAGGCGCTCTCGTTGCTCGATCGGGCGTTCGTCGCCCTCACCGACGCCGAACTCGAGGCGTTGTTCGCTTCGCTGCCGGAGGACCACCAGAAGGCGATCGACGAACTGAGCGGCTCGACCGACGGATTCGCCGACGCCGATACGCGGAATCTGGCGATGCGCACGGCCGTGACGCGCGGCCGGATGAACGGCGAGCTGGAGAAGATCACGACCGTGTTGACCGACCCGAGCCTTGCGGAATGCATCGAGATGCTCGGCGAGCATGCCGACTTCCCGACCGAAGCACAGATCCTCGAAGTGACCCCGGCGCTGATCGAGAAATACGGCCTCGGCACTGTCCGGCTGATGCTCGCCGGGGCGATCGCCGGGGAAGCCAAGGCTGCGCCGACGCTCACGTATCTCTTGAAGCACGACGAGACGCTTGCCTTGCCGAAGGTCGAGATCGAGTCGGCCCCGGCGTTGCCTGCTCGCAAAGCCGATGACGATGTCAAGGCCAAGCGCAAGGCCGTGCAGGAACAGCGCAAGGTCGACTCCCGCAACCGTCGCGAGCAACAGGCCAGGGCGCGAAACCGCGTCTGACGGCACTGCCTGCGCTCGCACAACTCTCCCCGGTTCAGCGGCAGCGCAGCGCTAACGTTGCGGCTGAAATGTTCGTCAAGATTTGCGGGATCACGAATGAGGACGATGCACTCCTCGCTGTAGCGATGGGTGCTGACGCGCTCGGCTTCGTCTTCGCCCCCTCGACCCGGCAGGTGTCGCCGCTGCAGGTCTATGACATCACTCGCCGGCTGCCTGCGCACATTCTGACAGTGGGTGTCTTCCGTGACGAGCTGCCCACTCGCGTGTTGGAAATCGTCGACAAGGCAAACCTCAAAGCGGCGCAACTGCACGGGCGCGAAACCCCGGCGATGGTCGCCGAGGTGCAGCGCGGTACACAATTGGTGATCAAAGGCTTCAATGCCGGTGCCGCAGGGCTTGGGTCTGTCAAGGATTTCGGGCTCGACGTAGTGCTCATCGATGCAGCGTCGCCCGGCTCCGGTGAGGTTTTCGACTGGACGATGGTTGCCGAGATCCCGGACGAGATCCGAGTGATCCTTGCCGGTGGTTTGACGCCAGACAATGTCGCAGCGGCGATCAAGACGGTGCACCCGTGGGGAGTCGACGTGTCGACGGGGGTCGAGCGGTCACCTGGCCGCAAGGACCCGATCAAGCTCAAGCAATTCATCGCCAATGCCCGCGCCGCTGCGCCGAAGCCGTACCTTGGACCGGACGAGCTGCCGTACAACTGGGCAGACGACGACTACTGAAACCCAGTTGCTTCTCACGCGATCAGTGGCGAGTATGGACCACCGAAGACGGTGTTCGACGAGAGACGTAGAACCGATTGTTGCCGACCGACGAGAAGGGCAGACCTGTCAATGTCATTGATGGCGGAACCGACTGCTGAAGGCCGCTTCGGCGAGTTCGGAGGGCGATATGTCCCCGAAACGCTGATCCCGGCATGCATGGAACTGGAGGCCGCCTTCCGCGAGGCGTGGTCCGATCCCGCCTTCCGTGCCGAACTCGACGAACTCTTACGCTCCTACGCCGGGCGGCCGTCGATGCTGACGGAGTGCCACAATCTGTCGGCACAGCTCGGGGTACGCGTGATCCTCAAGCGCGAAGACCTCAACCACACGGGATCGCACAAGATCAACAACGTCCTCGGGCAGGTGCTGCTTGCCCAACGAATGGGGAAGAAGCGGATCGTCGCCGAGACCGGGGCAGGCCAGCATGGCGTCGCCTCGGCGACCGCTGCAGCGCTCCTCGGCCTGCAGTGCAAGGTGTACATGGGCGCCGTGGACGTGGAGCGTCAGGCGCTCAACGTCTTCCGGATGAAGCTGCTGGGTTCCGAGGTCGAAGCCGTGCATTCGGGTAGCAGGACATTGAAGGATGCCGTCAACGAGGCGATGCGCGACTGGGTTGCCACGGTCGAATCGACGCACTACTGCCTCGGTTCGGTGATGGGCCCGCACCCGTACCCGTGGATGGTCCGCGAATTCCACCGGGTGATCGGCAACGAGGCAAAGGTGCAGTGTGCTGACCTGCTCGGCGGCGACCCCGACCTCGTGATCGCCTGCGTCGGAGGCGGCTCGAATGCGATGGGGATCTTCAGCGGGTTCGTCGACAGCCCGAAGACCGCACTGATCGGTGTCGAACCGGCAGGCGGCGCTGCTGTCGGACGCGGCATTCCCGGCGTCGTGCACGGCATGAAGAGCTATCTGATGCAGGACGAGTACGGGCAGGTCCTCGAAGCGCAGTCGATCTCCGCCGGCCTCGACTATCCGGGTGTCGGGCCGGAACATTCGTATCTCGCCTCGATCGGTCGGGCGAAGTACGAGACGGTCACCGATCCCGAAGTCATCGAAGCGTTCCAGGTGCTCGCCAGGACCGAGGGCATCATCTCTGCGCTGGAGTGTGCCCACGCGATTGCCTGGCTGATCCGTGAGGCCGGCCGCTTCCAGGGTCAGACGGCGTTGATCAACCTGTCGGGACGAGGCGACAAGGACGTCGCCCAGATGATGGACATCCTGGAGCCGGAACTCGCAGCCGGTGGTCACTGATGGGCCGCTTGGACACCGACTTCCGCGCCAAACGCGACGCCGGACGGAAACTTCTGGTGCCGTACGTCACCGGCGGGTTGACGGGCTGGCAGGACGCTGTCCGCGCCGCTGCTGCCAATGGTGCCGATGCTATCGAGATCGGCATTCCGTTCTCCGATCCGGTGATGGACGGACCGGTCATCCAGGAAGCGTCGTTGCGGGCGCTGACCGCCGGAGCGACGCCAGTGAGCATCCTCGAAGAGGCCCGCGATCTCGACGTCGACATTCCGTTGGCGGTGATGCTGTACTACAACACCGTCTTCCGTTTCGGCCATCGGCGTTTCGCTGAGCTGCTGATCGCTTCCGGGATTTCGGCGGCGATCGTCCCGGACCTCCCCTTGGAGGAGTCGGTCGAATGGACGCGTGCCGCGGACGCCAGCGACGTCGACACGGTCATGTTGGCTGCGCCGACGGCGCCCGACGAGCGGCTGCCGCGCATTTGTGCTCGGGCCCGCGGCTTCGTCTATTCGGTTGGCCTGCTCGGCGTCACCGGCGAGCGTGACACGCTCGCGTCAACGGCGACCACGCTCGCCGCCCGGCTGAAGAAGATCACCGACGTGCCGGTGATCGTCGGCGTCGGCGTGTCCAACGCCGCCCAGGCCGCGCAGGTTTGTGCGGTTGCTGATGGCGTCGTGCAGGGTGCGTCCGTCGTCCGGCGTCTGATGGATGGCGGGGCAGATGCCGTGGGTGACTATGTCGCCGAAGTACGTGTGGCGATCGACGCGGTTGCGTCTGCCGCTCCTGTTGCTGTCATCACGGCCTGACGGGGCCGATGGTGGCGTTCGATCCGGCGGTCTGCGATCTGTGCGAGGCGGCCAAGATGACCGAGTGGTACTTCGAGGACGACGTCTGCTGGATCGCCGAGTGCGAGTTCTGCGCCGTGCCGATGGTCGTCTGGAAGGTCCACGATCCGGCGCCGTCCGAGGAGATCAAGGCGTTGTTGCACGGGCATCTGGCTGACGTTGTCGTCGAGCGTTTCGGATGGGAGTACTACGTCGACGACAACATGCGCAATATCCCCGATCACTACCACGCTCACGCCCGTCGGCGCGGCGCATTCTTCGGCGGCGCGACGGCGAGGCGAGTACCGTAGGGCTGTGTTGAAAATCGGAGACCAAGCCCCCACGATCGATCTGCTCGACCAGGACGGAGCCCCGTTCTCGTTGAAAAGCGCCAAGGGAAAGAACGTGCTCGTGTACTTCTACCCCCGCGCTGATACGCCGGGCTGTACCACGCAGGCATGTGGTTTGCGCGACATTCTCGGGGAGGTCGGCGATGCGGTGATCATCGGGATCAGTCCCGACAAGCCGTCGGCACTTGCCAAGTTCAAGGAGAAGTACCATCTCGGCTTCACGCTGTTGTCGGACATCGAGCATTCCGTCGCCGAGGCGTTCGACGTGTGGCAGGAGAAGAAGAACTACGGCAAGGTCTACATGGGGATCGTCCGCTCGGCGTTCCTGATCGACGCCAAGGGCATGCTCACCGAGGTCTGGTACAAGATCAGTCCGAAGGACACTCCGGTCAAGCTGCTCGAAGCGCTCGGCAAGTAAGTCGAGCCGGATACCGTGCCCGAAACTGCGCCAGAAACTGCGCCAGAAACGATGTCGAACTTTCCGGCTCCCGCCGACATTCTGCCGCACCGGCCGCCGTTCCTCTTCGTCGACGAGATCGTCGATCTCAACCCTGGAGTTTCTGCCGCCGGACGTTGGCATCTGACCGGCGACGAATGGTTCTTCGCCGGTCACTTCCCCGGCCGGCCGACGTTGCCGGGCGTGCTGATGTGTGAGGCGATCGCCCAGGTCGGGGCGATCGCTCTGTTGCTCGACTCGCGTTATGCCGGCAAACTGCCGTTGTTCGGTGGCCTCGACGGTGCTCGTTTCCGTCGTCAGGTCGGCCCCGGTGACACGCTCGAACTGAGTGTCGAGCTGGGCCGGATGTCGGCACGCGCCGGCAAGGGTGTCGGCAAGGCGATGTTGAACGGCCAACTCGCGTGCCAATGCGAGCTGCTGTTCGTCGTCGTCGACGCCTGACAGGCATTCGACGACAACCGTGTCAGGCAGCCATTGCCCAGTTGGCAGTGACGATCAACGTGCAGTGCGGGCAGGGCTGCATCGCCCGCGCCGCCCATGTCGGGATCAGATAGCCGAGGCGGTCTGCGCCTTCGACGAGCTGATCGAGATCGGTGACACGGATGTCGAGGTGACTCTCGACGATGTCGGTGAGCCCGGTGTTTGCTTCGCAGAGCGCAGACGAATGGACGATGTGGGGATTGAGGACGTCGACGAACAATTCATGGATGAGCATGTCCGTACTGTCTCACAGGGGTGTGACATTGTTCTTGGAGTCAGGTGGGAATTTGCTCCGACTTGCACATTCCTCGGCCCGTTTGCCGCCATATGTGGCGGCCACGTGGACTCAGTTCCGGGGGAGGGGGTATCGAGCGTCAGGCGGGGATGATGATGATCGAGCCGTTGTGTCCACCGAAGCCGAAGTTGTTGGAGATCGTCGGACCTGGCTCCCAACTGCGTGGCTCACCGATCACCAGGTCGATCGTCATGTCGGGGCTCAGTGTGCTCGTGCCGGCCGTGCGGGGAATGAGCCGGTGCTCGAACGACAACAGCACGGCGGCGGCCTCCAGCGCACCTGCGGCGCCGAGGGCGTGTCCGGTCACACCCTTCGTCGAAACAACCGGCGGCCCGTTGGCGCCGAAGACCTTGGCAACGGCCTCGGCCTCAGCAGCGTCGTTCAACGGTGTCGATGTGCCATGAGCGTTGATCTGCTTGATGTCTGCAGCCGTCAGGCCGGCGTCGGCGAGCGCCAACTCCATACAGGCGACTGCACCGACGCCCCCCGGTGAAGGAGCCGTGATGTGGTGGGCGTCGGCATTGCTGGCGGCACCGACGATCTCGCCGTAGATCGTTGCGCCGCGGGCGATCGCCCGCTCGCGTTCCTCCAAGACGAACACGGCTGCACCTTCTCCGAGTACGAAACCGTCACGATCAGCGTCGAAGGGGATCGACCGGCCGGACGTCGTCAACGCCGTCATGTTGCCGAAACTGGCGATACCGATCTCGACGGCCGACGCCTCCGAGCCACCACTGACGACGACGTCGGCGAGGTCCCAGGCGATCGTCCTGGCGGCATAACCGAGGGCATGTGTCGAAGCGGCGCAGGCTGTACAGATCGTCTCGTTCGGCCCTTTGAGGCCGTATCGCATCGAGATCGAAGCCCCCGACGCGTTCGGCATCATCATCGGCACGAGAAACGGAGAGACACGACGAGGGCCCTTTTCGACCAGCACCTTGATCTGTTCCTGGGTGGATTCGAGGCCACCGATGCCGGTTGCGAAAATCGTGCCGGCGCGCGCAGGGTCACCGATGAAGTCACCTGCCTGTTCGACCGCCTCAGCAGCAGCCGCGAGCGCGAACTGTTGCACTCGATCGGCGCGCCTGGCGTCCTTCGGGCTCTCGAAATACGGTTGTGGATCCCAATCAGGGATCGTCGTCGTGTTACCGCCGGTGACGTTCGGACCCTGCAATCCCTGCCAGAACTGCTGGCGGCCGATACCGCAGGGGGCCACCACGCCGAAGCCGGTGATGACGACCCTGCGGCCGTTACCACGCATTACAGCTTGCCGGCCACCAGGTCGTATGCCTGGCCGACCGTCTCCACTCCCTCGAGTTCTTCCTCGGGAACGACGACATCGAATTCTTCCTCGAGACCCATGACCAGTTCGACGAGGTCGAGGCTGTCAGCGTCCAGATCGTCGGCGAACTTGGCTTCAGGGACGACCTTGTCGGGCTCGACGCTCAGCACGTCGACGGCCACCTTCTTGAAACGGGCAAACAGCTCCGGATCAACCTCGCTCATCTGAGAACTCCTTTTTGTGTGTGTGTTCGATTGTCATTGGTTCGACTCGCATCGGTTCGACTCGGATCGGTTCGACTCGGATCGGTTCGAATGTCATCAGTGTCCCATGCCGAGTCCACCGTCGACGGGAATCACGGCACCGGTGATGTAGGCCGCGTCGGGCGAGGCGAGAAAGGCGACGGTGCCGGCGATCTCTTCCGGCTTGGCCATCCTCGCGAGCGGAACGGCACTGGTCAACTCAGCACGTCGCTTCTCACTCAGCGCCGCTGTCATATCGGTGTCGACAGGACCGGGTGCGACGACGTTGACGGTGATCGAACGCGAGCCGAGTTCACGAGCGAGCGATCGGGCGAGGCCGACGAGCCCTGCTTTCGAGGCCGCGTAGTTCGCCTGGCCGGCGGATCCGTAGAGTGCGACGACGGAAGAGACGAAGATGATGCGGCCGGCCCTGGCGCGCAACATGCCCTGCGTTGCCCGCTTGGCGACGCGGAATGCGCCGGTCAGATTGGCGTCGACGACGCTGGCGAAATCGGCCTCACCCATACGCAACAGCAGCATGTCCTTGGTGATGCCGGCGTTCGACACCAGCACATTGACCGGTCCGTACTGTGCTTCGATCGCCGTGAAGGCAGCGTCGACCTGTTCGCTCGAGGTGACGTCGCACTGCACGCCGAACAGCCCGTCCGGCGGGGGGGACGTGTGGTAGGTGACGGCGACATTGTCTCCGTCAGCGGCAAAGCGACGCGCAACGGCGAGGCCGATGCCGCGCGAACCTCCGGTGACCAGGACCGTGCGACTCATCGTCCACCGGATCCGGTCGGCGCTGCGGCCGGCCGTCCGAGCGACGTCGTCACAGCCCGCCACCCCAGCGGAGCACCGCAGACGCGGCGGTCATCCCGGCACCGAACCCGACGAGCAGGATGAGATCGCCGTCTTTGATCTTGCCCTGTTCCAGCGAATCGATCAGCGCCAGCGGGATCGACGCAGACGACGTGTTCCCGGTCCGGTGCAGCACGGTGGCAGCCTTTTCCATCGGCACGCCGAGGCGCGAGCATGCAGCCTCGATGATGCGGATGTTGGCCTGGTGGGGGACCACGAAGGCGAGGTCCTCTGCGGTGATCCCGGCGGCGGTCATCGACTTCTGGGCGGAATCGACCATGATGCGAACGGCGCGGCGGAAGACCTCCTTGCCCTCCATCTTGACGAATCCGCCGACCTCGGCATAGAGGAACTTCTCGGCGGCACCATCTGCGTCGATGTCCCACGCCAACAACTGATTGCCGTTCTCGACCGCCTCGATGACCACGGCACCCGAGCCGTCGGCGAACAGGATGGCCGTGTTGCGATCGGTCCAATCAGTGATCTTCGACAGGCAATCCGTCCCGATCAGCAGGATCTTCTTCGAGCCCATGGCGATCAACCCGTGGGCGACGCTGAGGCCGTAGACGAAGCCGCTGCATGCTGCGTTGACATCGAAGGCGCCGCAACTCAGGCCGAGGCCGAGGGCCACCGTCGATGACGTTCCGGGCACGGCGCGATCCGGGGTCGTCGTCGCAAGGATGATGGCGTCGATCTCCGACGGATCGATCCCCGCCATCGCCATCGCCTTGGCGCCAGACTCGATCGACAGTTGCGATGTGACTCCACCGACGTGACGCTCGTGGATACCCGTTCGCTCGCGGATCCACTCGTCACTCGTGTCCATCGTCGTGGCAAGGTCGGCGTTGGTGAGCACCTTCTCGGGCAGCGACGTTCCCCAGCCGGTGATGACGGCTCCGGTTACCCCGGCAGGTACAGCAGGCATCGTGTGGTCCCTTCAGCTGGTGCGCAGCCAGGCGATCGGCTGGCGCAAGGTGACTCGCTCACCTTCGACGGCAATGTAGCTCTGGATGACACCGGCAAACGGTGAGCGTACTTCGGTGCCGGCGATCGTGCCGAGAATGGTGCCGACGGAGATCAGTGTCCCGTTGCCGATATTCGGCGCAGGGCTGAACAACCCGGCAGTCGGGCTGACGACGACGCGCTCGACGGCGAACAGGTGCTCACCCTCGTGGAGAGCAGGCGCGTGCGGCTTGGTGGCGGAGACGAAGTCGAGGAGTTTGTTGAGGTCTTCCGGCGTCGACACGGAGATCGTGCGGGCGGCGTCGACCGTTCGCTTGGCCATGCCCGTCAACACGCCGCCAGGACCGAGTTCGACGTAATCCGTCACCCCGGCAGCTTCGAGATTCAGCAGGCAGTGCTTCCAGCGGACCGGACTGGTGAGCTGTGCCGACAGCAGGCTAGACCAGTCCTTGCCGGTGTCGTGCGGAGCTGCATCGACGTTCGAGACGACCGGAACCTCGGTGTCGCGTGGGTTCGCCTGGGCGATCGCCTTGCGCAGACGGTCGCGAGCAGATGCCATGAACGGCGTGTGAAAGGCGCCGGACACCGGCAGCGGCATGCACTTCTTGGCCCCGAGTTCCTTGGCGATGACGCTGGCGGCGGCCACCCCGGCAACCGAACCGGCGATGACGACCTGGCCAGGGGCATTGAAATTGGCGACCCACACGTCCTCGTCGGCGCGGCGGCAGGCGATCTCGACGAGGTCGTCGTCGAGGCCGAGCACTGCTGCCATCGTTCCCGGGTACGTCAGACTGGCCTCGTGCATCGCGTCAGAGCGTTCGGCGACGAGGCGGATTCCCTCGCCGAAGCTCAGTGCCCCGGTTGCTGCCAGCGCGGTGTACTCGCCGAGGCTGTGACCTGCACAGAAGTCCGGCTCGAGGCCGATGCGTTCCGCTGCGTCGAGCACCATCAGGCTCGACACGAACGTCGTCAACTGCGCGTTGCGGGTATCCTTGAGTTCGTCGGCGTCGGCATCGAGCAACAGCTTGGCGACGTCGCGTTCGGCATATTCCGACGCCTCCTCGACAAGTTCCCAGCTCTCGTGGTCCGCCCATGGGCGTCCCATTCCCGGTCGTTGTGATCCCTGGCCGGGGAAGGTGAAGGCAAGCATCCTGCTCGGTGGCTCCCTGAAGAGATGTAGTGGCGGCGTGGTCCCCGTGTCGGCCCACACGTTAGACCCTTTGTGGCACGCTCCCGCACCTACTCGTCGCGAATGCCCGGTCTCACGAGCAATTCTCCTGACGCTGTCTGCCGATCTCGCCTCCGCCCCAGATCCGCTGGCTGCGTCACACAGGACGTGATGCAGGTGAGCGGCGAAAGTACGTGTCGGGTGCGTTCGACGCGGGATACGCTCAGTACCCGCTACGGCCGAGTGGTGGAATGGCAGACACGGAGGACTCAAAATCCTCTGCTCGCAAGGGCGTGTGGGTTCGAGTCCCACCTCGGCTACAAGACGTCCTCGCACGCCGTCTCCGGCGCCGGCGCGCCCTGACACTGCGCCCCATCCGAGTAGTAGCTCCGCAGCGTAGGGCGTGTTCCTACTCGATCAACCGGGACTGTCAGAGCACTGAACGACTGCCTGATCGCGGTCGTTGCCATACGCGCCGGACTCGGACTGCTGCAGTTCGATCGCGACTTCGACACGATCGCCAGTCACGGCGAACTGCCGTTGATGTCCGCGTAAACGAGAGCAGGACGGCGAGATGTGTCGGAGGGACCACGACAGTGCATCGCGCGGGTTGATTCTCGACGCTGATTCGGCCAGTCTTGAGATGTGAGCAATGTCGTTACCCGCCAACTGCCGCGTTACAGGCGGTTGATGCGCGACGGTGCCCCCGCGGAGAGCATCATCATCGAGGCAACCCTCCGCCATCCGCATAGCCGGCCGGCGCGCAGCACCGACTACCGGCTGCAGGTCCATTTCGATGACGGATCGAAGACGACCGTGATCCGTAACGAGAACGCAACTGCCCTCGGGTGGCCGAAGGCCGGTGACATCCTGCCGGTGCGGTACGACCCGAACGATCGTTCGAAGATCGAGATCGACCGCCGTCGCAGCGCCCGTGAACGAGCAAAACGTACCGAGGGTCTGCGCCGAGTCAGTGTCCGCGATGCACAGCTGGCGTTGGCCCGTAAGCGCTCCCAACTCGCCGCCAAGACCGCCGCGAAGGAAGCCGGCGGCGCAACCCGCTGATCCGCCGGCCGAGGATCGCCGATGGAGGATCTGCTGGTGAGGGTCTCGGACCCGCCTTCGCCGACATACTGTCGGCCGACACACTGTTCGCCGACAGTTGATTGTGGCTGTCAGGTCTGCTGTGCGCCGGAACCCGTTGCCTCGTTGAGGATGCTGGCGACCTGGGTGAACAGCGTCGACGCCGCCAACTGTTCGAGCGTCATCGGCAGTGGAATGCGCCAGTTGGCCCGCTCGAAATCCATCGTCCCTGGCAGGTTGGGGCGGTCGACGGCAAGACACAGATCGTCGACGGTCGCGACGATGATCTGTGACGGAGCGACGGCGAGCGCGGTGTGCATTGCCAGTACGACCTGCTCGAGCGGAGCGCCGGGAGCGAGGCCCGTCAACAGCCGGACCCGTTCGACCATCGACTCGTCGCCGTCTTCGCCGTTCCACACCCCGGCAATGGTCGGCAGGTCGTGGGTACTGATCGCTGCGAGCGAGGCGCGGCGATAGTCGATCGGCTGTTCCGGGGAGAACCATGTGACCGTCGTGCCGAGCAGACCGTCGCGGCTCATCGCCTCCCAGACAACGGGTTGCACGGTGCCGAGATCCTCCCCGATCACGAAGGCGTTGGCCCTGGACGCTTCGATTGCCAGGATGGCCAGCATCTCGTCGTGCGGGAAGTGCACATAGGCCCCGCCGAGCACGCCAGATTCGATCGGGGTGAGCCAGAACTGGCGGAATAGACCCATGACATGGTCGATGCGCAGGCCGTGGAAGCCGGTGAACGCCGACCGGAACGTACGGATCAGCGGCTCGTACGCTGCCCTTCGCAGACGCCACGGGATGAACGGCGGCAATCCCCAGTCCTGCCCGAACGCGTTGAAGGCATCGGGAGGCGAGCCGATGCGACAGCCCGTCGCCAGCAGTTCGGCGAATTCATGGGCGTCCGCTCCGCCGGGATCGAAACCGATGGCCAGATCGCCGATCAGGCGCACATTCGGTGCTGCCGTCGACACCATCGCCAATTGGGCGAGGACCTTCCACTGCAGCCAGCTGTGGAAGTCGGCGTTGTCGGCGATCGACGGATCGTCCCTGGCGGCGACCCAGGAGGCGTAGCGCTGGAGATCGGCGCCTTCGTGCTGCTTCCACAGCTCGTATTTCTCGACGTCATAGGCATCGTTCGAGAATTCTGTCCACAGCTCGGGACGCTTCGCCGCCCACACCTGATCGCGATCGATGAGCGCGGGACGCGACGGCGCGAGCCCGGCGACACGCAGGAACAGCGGATTTCGCCACAACCGAGAACTGGCGTAGTACGGGCTGTTCTGCTGGGGCGTCTCCGGCGAGGGCGCATGCAGTGGGTTGACGACGATGATCGTCCCACCGTGATGCTGGACGAGTACCGCCAACTCCGCCAGGTCGGCGAGATCGCCGATGCCTTGACTCTGTTCCGACATCATTGCGTAGAACTGGGCGGCAACGCCCCACGCCCGCTCTGGCGGCCGCGGCATTTGCGCCGGCCGCACGAACAGGTATGTCGGCGAACTGCCGTCGACGGGTTCGAGTGCGTGATATCCGACCGGGAGGGTCTCCGGCAGATGATCGTGGGGACCCCAGTCGGTGCCGTCGTCGAGCACGATCCTGCACGAGTTCCACAGTGCATGCCGTTCGCCCTCGACGACGAACCACAGGTTCCGCGTGTCGTTCCCGCCGAGCAACGCTGGGTCACCCATTGCGTGGCGGAGCGCATGGCGAACGTCGTCGCGCGTCTCGTGCCAGATCCCCTCGATATCGAAATAGCCGTCGCTGATGCCCCACGCATCAACTCCCCGTTGCTCTGCAGTCACCCGCGAAGTGTGTCAGCCAGCATCGAGGAATGACACCGACACGGCACACTTTCCCTGAGCGCAGTGGTGTGACCGAGGTGATGTGCCAGACCGGGTGCGCTTTACACTGGCAGGATGTCCTGGTTGATCGAACGCCGCCTCTCTGCGACGACCGACAAGCTGCGATCGCTGCGGTCGGAACTGGCGATCGCCGATGCCCAACTCGAGCAGATGAGCGACGAAGCGAACGACCACCGACTGCGGGCTATCGTCTCGGATTCGCCGGCTGATCGAATGGATTCTCGCGACTCCGACCGCCACGCCAACTCGTTGGCGGGCCACCGCGCGAAGATCATCGAAATGATTGCTGACGTCGAACGACGCCAGGACGAACTGCTGGACCAACTGGCTGCCAAAAGCCGCCCCTCCAACTGAACCGAGAAGGGACGCCAATGAGCATCCGTGTTGTCATCGCCGAAGACGAGGCGATCATTCGCCTGGACCTCAAAGAGACCCTCGAGGAAGAGGAATACGACGTCGTCGGAGAAACAGGCCGTGGCGACAAGGCGATCGAGATGATCCGTCAACTGCGTCCAGACCTGGCGATCCTCGATATCAAGATGCCCGGCATGGACGGTCTCGAAGTCGCCAGACTGGTGAACGAGGAACGGCTCTGCGGTGTCCTGATCCTCACTGCCTTCAGCCAACGCGAGGTCGTCGAACAGGCGCGTGACGCCGGTGCACTCGCCTTTCTCGTCAAGCCGTTCCAGAAAAGTGATCTGATCCCGGCGATCGAAGTCGCCATCGGCCGTTTCCGCGAGTTGCAGAATCTGACCGGAGAGGTCGACCACCTGGAACGCCAACTCGAGACGCGCAAGATCATCGATCGCGCCAAAGGCCTGCTGATCGACAACGCAGGGCTCAAAGAGCAGGAGGCGTTCTCGTTCATCCAGCGCACGGCGATGAGCGAGCGCACGACGATGCGGGATGTTGCGCAGCGCGTCCTCGACGGCGAGTTGAGGCCGTCTTGAGTTCCGAGGATGCTGTCGATCCGGCGGAACTGCTCGACGACGAACTGCAGGACGACGCCACCGAAGCCGTTGCCGAAGCGATGAGCGGGGCGATTGCGGTACCGGTCGACGCCACGTCGACCAACCCGAAGAAGATCATGATCCTCGACGGCAACTCGTTGACGTATCGCGCCTTCTTCGCGTTGCCGACGGACATGGCGACAGCCGGTGGACAGGTCACGAACGCCGTCTTCGGGTTCACGTCGATGCTGATCTACATGCTCAAAGAGCATCAGCCGGACGGCATCATCGTCGCCTTCGACCGTCCGGAGCCGACGTTCCGCCATCTCGCCCACGCTGAATACAAAGCGCAGCGCGAGGCCGCTCCGGACATCCTACGCCAGCAGATGGGTCTCGTCCGCGAGGTGCTCACGGCGTTCGGTATGTCGTCGCTCGACCTGTCCGGTTGGGAGGCCGACGATCTGATCGCCACGCTGACGAAGCAGGTTGTGGCCCGCGGTGACGACGTGATCATCGTGACGGGTGACCGCGACAGCTACCAGTTGGTGAGCGACCCGCATGTCCGCGTGCTCTACAACCGTCGTGGCGTCAGCGACTATGCGCTCTACGACGAAGCCGGCATCCTCGAAAAGACCGGGGTGACGCCGGCGATGTATCCGCAGTATGCGGCACTGCGCGGCGATACCAGCGACAACCTCCCGGGTGTCCCTGGCGTCGGCGAGAAGACCGCTGCGAAGCTGATCAATGCCTTCGGCGGCCTCGACGGAATCTTTGCCAACGTCGACAAGCAGACACCGAAACTGAGGGCTTCGCTGATCGAGAACGAGGCGCTCGCCCGGAAGAACTTCGAGCTGATGGTGCTGCACGACGATGCCCCGATCGAGTTCGACGAAAGGATCGCCGAGTTCACTCCGGATATGGCGGAGGTCAAACGGCTGTTCGAGTTCCTCGAGTTCCGTAGCCTCTTCGATCGTCTCAGCGAGGCCCTCAAATCGACGGGTGCCGTTTCATCGGCGGGATCGCTCCCATCCAGCGGCGAGACGCTCGAAGCCGAGGTTTCCCCTGCAACCTCGGCGGCGGACATCGCCTCGATCGTGCAGCGCATGGATGTCGCCGACGTCGCCGGGTCCTGGGTCGGAGAGCCAGGCAGGACAGAACTGCTCGGTGTTGCCGTCGTCACCGACCCCGATGCGGCCGGTGTCACCTGGATCCCGGCCGGAATGCTTTCCGATCCCGCCCTCTCAGTCGCGCTCGCCGCTGTCAGGGTTCGGGCCCACAACGCCAAGCCGTTGATGCGTTCGCTGTTCGGCCTCGGCATCGACCTGCGCGGACTCGGCCTCGATACGGCGATCGCCGCATACCTCATCGACCCGGCCGAAACGCGTTACGCGATCGGTGACCTGCTCAACAAGTACACGCCGTTCTCGATGCCGACGGACGATCCGACAACGGTCGGGCAACTCGACTTCGGTGATTCCGGCCTCGACGAATCTCGCCGCGCCGGCCGCGAGGCGTTGGCCGTCAGCCGTCTATCACCGGCCATCGAGAAGGCGCTGCTGGCTCAGGGAATGGCCGATCTGTACGCCAAGATCGAAAACCCCCTCGTACGGGTCCTGGCGCGCATGGAGTACGTCGGCATCGGTGTCGACAGCCCGGAACTGAAGGCGCTCAGCGACAAGCTCAATGCCGAGGCAAAGCGGCTGACGGAGGTACTGCACGGCGTCGCCGGACGGCCGTTCAACGTCAACTCACCGATCCAACTGCGCGAGATCCTCTACAAGGAGCGCGGCCTGGCACCGCAGAAGAAGACGAAGACCGGCTTTTCGACCGACGCTGCAACGCTCGAACGACTCGCTGAACAGTGGCCGGAATTCATCGAGCCGCTCATGCAGTTCCGCGAGATCGACAAGCTCCGTTCGACATACGGCGAGGGGCTGCTCAACGAGGTCAACGCCGACGGCCGGATCCACGCCACGTTCAACCAGACCGTCGCCCGCACCGGTCGTCTGAGTTCTGATCAGCCGAACCTGCACAACATCCCGGTGCGCTCGGAGGAGGGCCGACAGTTCCGCAAGGCGTTCGTCGCCTCCGAGCCGAACACTCTGTTGATCGCCGACTACAACCAGATCGAATTGCGCTGTATCGCCCATCTTGCCCAGGACCCGGGTCTGATCTCCGCCTTCAGTAGCGGCCAGGACATCCACAACGCGACGGCCTCGAGGGTCTTCGGTGTCGAACCGGCCGACGTCACGCTGGAGATGCGCTCGAAGGCGAAGATGGTTTCATACGGATTGGCGTACGGCATGGAGGCCTACGGCCTCGGCCAGCGGCTGAACATCCCGACCGGCGAGGCGCAGGTCATCCTCGACGCCTACTTCCAGGCCTTTCCGAGCGTCAAGGCCTACATGGAGGGCACCGTCAGAGAAGCTCGCGCTCGCGGCTACACCGAGACGCTCTTCGGGCGTCGCCGCCCGATCCCTGAACTGTCGAACCCGAATTTCCGGATCAAGCAAGCAGGAGAACGCCAGGCGATGAATGCCGGCATCCAGGGTCTCGCCGCCGATATCTTCAAGGTTGCGCTCGTGCAACTCGACGAGGATCTCGAACGCGACGGGTACACCAGCCGCATCATTCTCCAGGTGCACGACGAGATCATCGTCGAGGTGCCCCCGGACGAGGTCGAGAGCGTCGGAAAACTGACGCTGTCGGCGATGCACCATGCTGCGGACCTCAGCGTTCCGTTGGAGGTCAACGTGTCATGGGGACGAGCCTGGTCGGCAGCCAAAGGCTGATTGCAGCGATCGTCCTCAACGAACGGCTGTGAGGTTTTTACCGGATTCATACGGCAGGCACATCAAAGTCTTTCCGCTGACACCGACACTGGGAACCACTCGAACCGACTTTTGCCCCCGAAAGTAGTGAGGAAACCCCTATGCCAAGCCACGGACGACCGACCTACGGACGATCGACGAGAGATAGCGGACTTCGTCGCGTCAACCGGCTCACTTCAGCAACGCTGATCGGCGGACTCTTGCTGACCGGCGGATTCTCGGCCGTCGCAGCTCACGCATATTCTGGCTCCTCGAAAAAGACGAGCGTTCCCGTCGATGACTCGGCGACGAATACCGCAACTGATGCAGCAACCGGTTCCTCGGAGGTCGATCCGGCCGCAGCCGGCGACGCCACCGAAGCGGCGACCGCTGCGCCGGCGAAGCAGCCGGCTCCTGCCACGACCACCGCCACTACGCCGCCTGCTGCCGCAACCGTCACTGCCGGCTCGAAGCCCGCTTCGAAGTCCAAGACGACCGTACCCACCGCCACCGCCACCGCCACCGTTGCGATACCCAAGGTGACCACGACGAAACCGCCAGCTGTCGTGACGGCGCCGAAGCGCCCGAGGACAACAAACCCCCCCGTGTCCGGTGGCTCGTGAGCGTCGTTCCGACGACATCACGTTCGTACCCGATGGCGCAGGTTCACCACGACGGCGAGGACGACGAGCTGTCCAGTGCGCTGTTCGGGGCGCTGGGAACGACGTGTTACGTCGCCACCTCCGCGAAATCCGGCATCGACACCGCCCTTGACATCGTTCGCGAGGTCGTTTCCGAAATCGATCAGGCGTGCAGCCGGTTTCGTCTCGATAGCGATCTGTCGAGGGTGAACGCCGCAGCCGGTACAGCACTCGACGTGAGCGCGCTCTTCATCGAAGCACTGCAGGTTGCGATCGATGCGGCGGGGAGAACCAACGGCCTCGTCGACCCGACCATCGGCAATGCCATCCGGATTCTCGGCTACGACCGCACGTTCGCCGAGATCGCCCTGACGGGACCCGCTGTCGTGAGCGCCATCAGAGTGCCGGGTTGGCAGGCGGTCGAGATCGACGTCCGGCGCTCCCGCGTCAAGATCCCGAGCACCGTAAGTCTCGACCTCGGTGCGACTGCAAAGGCATTCGCCGCCGACCTTGCTGCGGCCCGCGCCTCGGCAACGATCTGCGCCGGCGTACTCGTCAGCCTCGGCGGAGATATCGCCGTCAGCGGCGAGCCACCCGAAGACGGCTGGCTCGTCGGCGTCGCCGATTCCCATCGGACCCCGTTCGCGGATGCCGACGAAGCCGTCTGCGTGTGGTCCGGTGGGTTGGCGACCTCGTCGACGACGGTTCGCCAATGGACCCGCAGCGGAGCGAAGCTGCACCACCTCGTCGATCCCTCGACCGGTTCCTCGGCAGTGACGCCATGGCGGACGGTGAGCGTGGCGGCATCGTCATGTGTCGAGGCGAACATCTGGACCACTGCCGCCATCGTGTCCGGTGATGATGCGCTCGGCATGCTCGGCGAACACGGCGACCCAGCACGACTGGTCGGTCACGACGGCGAGGTCGTGCGCATCAACGGATGGCCAGAACCCGACACCGTCAGCGGATTGCGGAGCGCTCGATGATCGCTGCAGGACAGGCGACCTGGTACCTGTCGCGCGGGAGTGGCGCCGTCAGCCTTGTGCTGTTGACGGTTTCATTCGTGCTCGGCATTCCAACATTGCTGTCGTGGGGCACGCCGCGAGTCCCGCGGCTCGTCGTGCAACTGATGCACCGCAACGTTTCTCTGCTGGTCATCGTCTTCCTCTTGATCCATATCGCCACCTCGGTGCTCGATTCCTTCGTGTCGATCAGTTGGATCGACGCCCTCGTGCCGTTCGGCGGCACGTACCGACCGATCTGGCTCGGACTCGGCGCACTCGCTGCTGATTGCCTGATTGCCGTCATCGTGACAAGCCTTCTGCGACCACGTGTCAGCTTCGCGTTGTGGAAGCGAGTTCATTGGTTGGCCTATGCCTGCTGGCCGATCGCCATCGTTCACGGACTCGGCACCGGCACTGATACCCGATACGGCTGGATGCAACTGCTCGACGCAGTGTGCGCGGCACTCGTGCTCGGTTCGATTGCCTGGCGACTTGCCGTGAGGCCGATGCAGGACCCCCGGCGCCGTACCGCCACAGTCGCCGCCGTGGTTGCGGTCCCGCTGGCAATCGCCATCTGGCTGTTCGCCGGGCCGATGCAGGCCGACTGGGGCAAAACCCACAAGGCTGCGACCCCGGCGACGACGCAGGACGCAACGGCAGAAACGACCGTCCCGTGATGCAACAGATTCCGGCGACTGAGAGTCGCGTCGGCGCAGCTCCTCATGGCCTGCCGCGGCTGCTCGCCAGTTCGCGCAATCACGCTCATGCCGTCGATCTGCGTACCCATCGGTCGACGATGCAGATCCCACCGCTGCCCCAGCGCCGCCCCCGATTCGATCTGATCGACGCAGTCGATGCGGCCGGACTGCGCGGTCGTGGCGGTGGGGCGTTCCCGACGGCGACGAAGATGCGTGCCGTCACCGAAGGAGGCCGATCGCCGATCCTCGTGGTCAACGGCGCAGAAGGTGAACCGGCGAGTTCCAAGGACCGGATGTTGATGGCTCGCATGCCTCACCTGGTGATCGACGGCGCACTGATCGGTGCGGCGGCGGTTGGCGCCAACGAAGTGATCATCTGTGCCGAACGGACATCGATCAAAGCATTGAACGCCTTGGAGGTCGCGGTCGGCGAGCGCGTGCAGGCTCGTGAGCGCTTCGTCCCGATTCGTATCGTCGCCATTCCGCCGCGTTTCGTGGCGGGCGAGGAGAGTGCGCTCGTGCATTTTCTCAACGGTGGCGAAGCGAAACCGACCAGGGTGCCGCCACGCGTCTATCAGAAGGGTGTCAAGGGACGCCCGACGTTCCTGTCGAACGTCGAAACGTTTGCGCATCTCGCCCAGATCACACAGTGGGGGCCGAGCTGGTTTCGTCAGCTCGGCACCGATGCCGAACCTGGGACGATGTTGGCGACGGTCTCGGGTGATGTCACGCGACCGGGTGTGTGCGAGATGGCGATCGGCACGCCGCTGACGGACGCCATCGGCAATGCCGGCGGTACGAACAGTCCGATCCAAGCGGTGCTCATCGGCGGCTACTACGGGACGTGGTTGGGCGCCGCCGACGCCGCCGCTGCCACGATGAGCAATGCCGATCTCCGTTCCAGAGACAGCGGGCTGGGCTGTGGTGCTGTCGTGGTGCTTCCTGCTGGTGCCTGTGGGCTTCGAGAGACAGCTCGCGTATTGACGTGGATGAGCACCGAGTCCGCCGGGCAATGCGGGCCGTGTGTCCATGGGCTCGGTGCCCTGTCGTCGACGCTGACAGCGCTGGCAGCGGGGCAGATCCGTCCTGGCATGTTGGACGATCTGCATCGTTGGGCAGGATTGATCGACAAACGGGGGGCATGCAGCTTTCCGGACGGTGCCGCTCGCTTGTTGCGCAGCGCCCTCCAGGTCTTCGCTGGTGACATCACACTCCATCTGCGTCACCGCTCGTGCTCCAGTGCGATGGCCCGTCCGGTGTTACGGCTTCCAAAACGGGAAGAGGTCGTGTGGCGATGAGGTATCTGCTGAAGGTCGATCCGATCGCCTGCGATGGGCGGGGCATCTGTGCCGAACTCTTTCCGGAGCGAATCGATCTGGATGATTGGGGTTTTCCGATCATCGATGCAACGCCGATCGACGGCTCGCTGATGTCGCACGCCAAACGGGCGATCGCTGCGTGCCCGGTGCTGGCCCTTCGACTCGAACACGCGCCGCCCGGTGCTGTTCGCCGCTAACACGCGTTCCGCCATTGTGGAACCGTGTTCTGCCCGGCGCTGCGTCAGGTCGGTTGGTAGCCTGTGGCCGTATCGGACGGGTGCAGAACGGCGGAACTGTTGGGAAACGTGAACACGTTGCCGCACCGGATCGTCCGGGTCGCCGCTGGTGAAACGTTCCATTGGCTGCATGCATCGACCCGTTGGCTCGACCGAGTCTCCGGCCACTGGTGGTTTCTGGCGATCATTGCAGGTATCGCCGCAATTGATTCGGTGATCCCGATCCTGCCAGGCGAAACGACGGTCATCATTGGCGGCGTCGCATCCGCAGCCGGCCACTACAGCCTCGTGTGGGTCGTGCTCGTCTCTGCTGTCGCTGCGTTCGTCGGCGACAACCTCTCGTATCAGCTCGGCCTCTTTGCAGCGCCGTGGTTCGATCGACGGTCCCTCAGGCGTCCGAAGACGCGCCGTCGGCTGGACTGGGCGACGGAACAGATCCACCGGCGCGGTGGCGTGTTGATGATCACCGCCCGGTTTCTGCCGGGCGGTCGGACTGCGTTGACGCTCGCCTCGGGGACGACCCGTCAACCCCGAAGATGGTTCATGAAGTGGATCGGCATCGCCTCGCTCATCTGGGCTGGCTACGGAGCGATCATCGGCTACGTCGGTGGCAGGGCCTTCGAGCGCCACCGCTCGACGGCCTTTGTCGCGGCGATCTTCGTCGGCCTCTCAGCAACAGTCGTCATCGAAGTCGTGCGTCGTGTGTGGCATCGGTCGAAGCCGGCAGGCGGCGCGTCGACGGTGATCGGCGTCGCCGAGATGGATCACGACGACCTGGTCGTCTGAATTCCGCTGCGCATCCCGGTCGGCACGTGTCGCGGAGTGTTTCGGCGCACCCGTCGGTTCGTCGAACACTCCACACAGGCTCGGCGCGACCACCGACACCGCGAGCTCACCAATCGATCGACACGGTGGCGGCGACACCGGGATGTTTCTCCAGCCAACCGCGGGCGAACGGACAATCCGGGATGATCGTCAGTCCCTCTGCCGTCGCCCTGGCGATGGCGGCCTGCACGAGCGTGCCGGCAAGACCGTGGCCGCCGAGGGCTTCGGGAACGATCGTGTGGATGATCCGGAACTGCCTGCCGACCAATTCGTACACGAGCACGGCGATGTGGCCGTCCATTCTGATCTCGAAGCGGGTGGCAGCGGTGTTGTCGACGACCTCATGAGTGCTTGTCATGGGCGTCATCCTCTGCCTTCTGTCGGTCATCCGCAAGTGGCGGGTTCAGCGTTTCCGCTCGAACACAGCGACGAAATCCCTCGTGTCCTCCGACAGGAAGCGGTCGCCGGAGTGTTGCATCGCGCCGAGCAACTTTTGGCCGTGGACGACGCCGGACGAAGCGATCGAATAGGTGTTGAACTGCACCCACTCGTGGTTGATATCGAGTTGCATGCCGCGGACTGCGCCTGCGCGCACCAGTGTGTTGGCGAGCGAGACGATGCTCAGTCCGTCCCCGCCGACCCAGACCAGCGCCCCGGTCGCGGTGATTCCGGCACCGGATCGCCAGACGGCGTCCTTGTTCGCAGGTCCGGTGAAACCCCATGTGCGGTTGGCGTCCGTCGCCAGCTGTGGCGAAACGACTCCGCCGTCGACGATCAGATCGAGGTTCTGGCGGGCGGAGTCGAGCCCGTCCGTCGTCGTGAAGTCACGGCCCCAGATGCCGATGTTCGGCACACCGTCGGCATTGATCACGAAGGTAGCCCCACCGTCGCGCATCGGCTTCAATTGGTTGCCGCCGAGGAACATCCCGCCGTGCGAGTCCTGCAGCCGAAATCCCCCTGCGAAGGCGGCGACGAGCGTCGACTGGCGTTGTGGTTCGACGAAGTCTGGTCGATCCCATGGTGCACCAGGAATCTTCGTGCCCGGGTAATGGCGGAGGCTGAGGACGGACGGATCCATCCACACGACGGCATCGAGGATCGACGTGTGGACGGCGTCGGGGCGTATAAGCGTTGCGTAGGCACCGTATCTGCCGCCGACCTGTGCACCGATGCCGCTCCAGGTTCCTTCGTTCGCAACAGGATCCGGCGCAGGGCTGATGAGCGGAGCCGGAAGATTCGGGCCGCCGGCCGGCGCAACGGCAATCGCCGGGGCCGGCGTCGCCGCATTGGTCGGAGCGGCTGACGGTCCTGCACCGGTCTGGCCTGCCGCAGAATTGGAGGACGCGGGGCTCGACGACGAAGAAGCGGTTGTCGCAGTACCGACCGAACCGCCAGCATTTGGGGACTTCTGAGCAACACCGACACCTGGAACAGCAACCGAAGTTGCCGTCGCGGGAGTCCCGCCGACGGATGTGGCCGCAACTCCCACGGGCTGAATGCCCAGCGCGTCGGCGTTCGCTGTCGGCGCGCCCCCGACCTTCGCCTGGTGATGGGCATACCAGTATTTCTCGACTCGATCGACGACGCCGCCGAGGTGGTTGTCCCTCGCCCATTCGACGGTGCGTGCCTGCAGGCTGTCGTTGCCGGGACCGGTCAGTGCACGGACATAGGAATAGCCGACAGGAATGAAGAGCACGACGACCACGAGCAATGCCCGCTTGGCATACCGCCGCCGGCGACGCGGCTTGGCCGGCACGACGGAAGCGATTCCTTCCTCACCGTCATCGCTCGAAGCGCACTCGTCGAGCCCAGGGACCAACGGTTCGCCGCTCACGGCTCCTTTCGGGCTGGTCGCAGCTGGGTGCTCGCTGGGGAGCGCGGTGAGGTGCACGTCGTCGATCATCACCATGATCGTGCGTCCGTTAGGTTGCAGCCGTTGGACACTTGAATGAGAGCACAGTGAGAGACTGGTAATTTTTTGGTCAACCGACTTGCGAATGCGTCCTCGGCATCGTCGGTGAACTCTGCCTGATCTCGGTGGCGACGGGGATCGAGATGCCGACGATTGCTCCTCCGCCAGGCCGATTGCGCGCATAGACGCGACCTCCGTGCGCGTCGGCAATTTCGCGGACGATTGCCAAGCCGAGGCCAGATCCTGGCCGGCTGCGCATGTCGACGGCGCGGTAGAAGCGATCGAAGACGAGATCGATATCGGGTTCAGGGAATCCCGGCCCGCGATCGCGCACTTCGACGGTTCCCTGACGCTCCACTACGTCGATGACGCTGTCGTCATCGGTGAACTTGGCGGCGTTGTCGAGCAGGTTCGACAGCGCACGTTCGACGGCTTGCGGGCGGCAGCGGATCAGCGCGTCGTCGGTCGTGACGGTGATCGTTCTACCGGTGCGTCGGCGCGCCCGCTCGGCAACCCGTTCGGTGAGATCTCCGAGCGGCAGTTCTTCCTCAGCTTCGGTGTCGCGTTGGTCCGTCGCCAATTCCACGAGTTCGTCGACGAGCAGCGTCAGTTCGCGGGACTCGCTGTCCAAATCGTCCAACACCTGACGGCGCTGCGTTGCGTCGAGTTCGTCGAACCGGCGCAGGATGGACAGGTTGGTGCGAACGCTCGTCAGCGGCGTACGCAGTTCGTGGCTTGCGTCCTGTACCAGTCTTTGCTGCGCGTCTTTCGAACTGGCGAGCTTGGCGAGCATCTGATTGAACGCGCCCGCGAGCCGCGCCGTCTCGTCACGACCCGTTTCGGAGACGGCGATGTCGAGACGGCCGGTTTTTGCGACCGCTTCGGCGGTAACGGTCAAGTGTTCGATGCGCTTCGTCACTCGATGGGCGAGCAGCCAGCCGATGATCCCGGCTGCCGATGTCACCAGCAGCATGATGACGATGGTTCGATTGCGCAGCGCGTCGAGCAAGCGATTCGTTTCGGCGAGACTGCGACCGGCCTGGACGGCGCCTCCATCGGATGTTCCGGTCGGTGAGGTCAGGAGCCGATAGGGCTCATCGTCGAGGCGGACGGTGCTGTACTGCTCCTGCGTGGCTGCTCCGCTGGCGATGTCCTTGGCTGGCTGACTGATCGGAAGGCGGTACGCCGATGTCTGCGACGTCACCGCTCCGTTGGAATCCAGCCATTGGACGAGGATCTGATCGAAGCTGCGTGGCCGTGCGCCACCGGAAGCTGCGTTGTCATCGTCGTCGATCACGGCAGGGGCGGAGACGACACCAGTCGAGTCGTTGTCGGTCGCGTCGGCCTGCAGTTCGCCGAGTTCGTGGTGCGATGCATCGTCGAGCGATTGGTCGATCTCGGCATGCATCCGTGCGGCGGTGCTGACATAGCTCGAGATGCCGAAGGCGATCGAACCGCCTGCAGCCAGCAGGATGAGGATGA
>JANXUF010000022.1 GCA_025356335.1 Actinomycetes bacterium | reverse complement strand
TCGTCCTCGACGAGTTCGCCGACAACGACGCGATCGGGATTGAGCCTGCGTGTCAATTCGACGAGCGATCTGGTCGTGACTTCGCCGCGCTGTTCGGCATTGGCCTGCCGCGTAAACAACGCTGGCGCGTCCGGATGGCGCGGGTCGTCTTCGAGACGCAGTTCGAGCAACGACTTCTCGACGGTCACGATGCGTTCCAGTGGCGACACGACGCCGAGGAGTTCGGTCAACAACGTCGTCTTGCCGGCACCGGGACCGCCGGACACGAGGATCGTGAAACCGGTCCGTACCAACGCTGTCAGTTGCGGGATGATCCACGGCGGAAACAGGCCGCGATCGGCAAGTCCGCCGAGGCCGACCTGGCGGACGGTAAAGCGCCGGATGGCGATGCGAGGGTGTGTCGACACGCCGTGCTCGGACGCGCCACCCAGGACCATCACGACACGCGATCCGTCGTCAGCCTGCAACGTGACCATTGGCGAACTCGTGTCCAGGCGGCTTTCGCCGGCCGTTCCCATGCGCAGCACGAGACCTTTTTGATACGCGGTGAGCGTCTCCGGCGAGTCCCACAGTTGCCCGACGTTCTCCTTGCGGCCGTCTGTGAATGTCACCCAGGTCGACGCGTGCGAGTTGACATCGATCTCCTCGACCATGTCGTCCTGCATCCACTGCTCGAGCGGACCGTGGCCGAACATCTGCGCAAGCACCTGGTGGCGTAGTTCGTTGACTTCGTCGACGTCGAGCGGGCGCTCGCCCTTGGCCAGTCGACGCTGGCCGATCGTGGCGATCTCCTCCTGGATCCAGCCGCCGACCATGCTGCGTTGCAGATCTCGGTCGAGGATCAACGCCCCGCGGGTGTGCGAACTCACCTGCTCCTCACGGCGTGCGGCTTCGGTCGCCAGCACATCGGAGAGGCGGAGCGACAGGTGGGTCACGATCTCCTCACGTAATGGGCCGAGGAGACGAAGATGATGGGTGTCCGGTCGGTGGCGGGTATGCCGATCGATCGCCGGAGGGTGGTGACCGTTCATCGTGGGGCGCCCCAGACGGGTGCCGGCCGCTGGATCGACACGAGCGTGGCCGATAGCAGCGCCGAAGCTCCGGCGGCCGAACGCATCAGTGCGGCGCGCTTCAATCGCCGCGAAGAACCGGTGCGCCCGGCGAGTACCGCCGCCGACCAATCGTCGACGGCAAGGTCCACCGTCGCCACATGCTCACCACGTCCGGCAACGAAGGAGGCGATTTCATCTGCTGAGTACGGCCGCGCCCCGATCACCGCCAGCACGATCGGAATCGCTCTCGCGGCCAGCGCATCGCACAATTCGGCGAGGCGTTCGACATGTACCGCTGCGGCCCGAGCCGAACGCTGATGTTGCAGCACCGGCACGACGGCGATCGACGCTTGGGTCACGACCGCCGGCAGGCCGGCTCCGAGGTGTGCCCGCCCGCAGTCTGCAAGGAAGACCGGGGAATGGAGCATCGAGAGAATCGGTACGACGCGATGGCTGACCTCACCGATCGAGGCCGCAGCTTCGATCGCTCGAACGGGCGCTGTCAGGGCGCGAACGCCAGTCGGCGACGTCTGGATCAGCAGCTCGATCTGCGGCCACGTCGGCGACGGGAGTGCTGCTGCTTGGGACAGCCCGCCGCCTGACCGCGTCAGATCGAGCCAGGCGGCGAGGACCCCACCACGGGGGTCGGCCTCGAGGCAGACCGCCAACTGATCCGCAGGCCAGGCAGCCGTCAGCGCGACCGCTGTGGTGGTGGCACCGTCTCCGACGACGGCGATGATGCTCATCCCGTTCCGCCGTCCGCTGGCGTAGCCGAAGCGGACGTCGACGGTGGCACGGAAGCTGACGATGCCGTCGGTAGACCGGTCGAAATCGGAGCAGGCTGCTGCTGCGTCGTGGAGTAGGCCGGATCGCTACCAGGATCGACGAGAATCACGCGAACGGTCTCTGCGGCTACGACGTGGGGGGCATCAGTCGCCGACACCTCGAAGGACAGGCCGAGGCGATCCGTCTGACCGCTGACAGGAGCCGGCAGGGTCACGACCCGAGCGGACACGGACGACGTCGGAGTCGCGACACCCTGGGCGTCGATCATCACGAGCACGACCTGCGATCGTTCCCTCAGACCGGCAGGCAACCCGCCCGTCGGGAAGGTCAGCGCAACGACCGACGAGCCGGCGGCGACGAGTGGCCCCGTGCTCAGCGCCTGATGCACCAGGAGCGATCCGGCGACGAGACGGACGATGGCCGTCTGACCGACGATGCTGGTCAGTTCCGCAGCGGACACGACGTTGATGTCGCTGGAGGTCGATGCCTCGACTTCGCGGATGTCGGACTCGACGATCTGCTCACCTGCAGGAACATCTCGCGTCACCTGCAACACCGGGACGCGCTCGTCGAGTCGTCGGTAGACCGCCAGGTTCACGACGACGGCAGCGGCGAGGAGGGCGACGCCGGCAAGCAGACGGACCCGCGACCGGGAGCGCGGACGGAACAACGATCGGGGCGGCGCTGCAGTCGCCTGTCGCTGAGAGCTGCCCGATACGGACGACGGCTCGCTGCGAATTGTGGGCCTTCGGCGCAGCACGGTTGCCATCAGGTACCGCTCGGGGGGATGGCCATCAGTCGAGACGCCAAGAGACGGTCGCAGGACGGCGATCGGTAGCACCACGTGACGGGGCGCCTGGATTCCCCCAGCTGATCGATTTCTATTGAAAAGCTCAAACGATCACTGGTGATCAGCTGCATATATCCTCCGCCTTGTATCAAGCAGACCCTAACCCACCTCGGCCGCGGCGCAACACGGCACGGCGATGCATCAGCGTGGGGGGAGGGCTGTGTCTGCTGAATCACTGTCGACGCGGTTGACCCACCACATTGCGTCACCATTGTTTCCTTTCAGCGAGATCGCCGTCGCCGGCAGTTGCCTGCGACCGCTCTGATGTGTGCCTGGCGGACGGCGAATCGGAAACACAGCCAGACTGTCCTCTGCGAGATTGCTCGCAGGGCGCTCGGAGCCGTCAGATCGCGAAAAGGCCGTGACGGTAGGCAACGACTCCGGCGAGGGCGCCGACGACGAGGGAGGGTCCGAGCCGAATCGATGCCTTTCGGCCGTGACGCACGACGACGACCATGCCGGCCCACGACACGGCGATGCAGATAGCAAGGGTAACGACCAGCGATGCCGACGTCGACATCAAACCTGCAGCGCCTCCGAGCACGGCGGCGAGCTTGACGTCGCCTCCACCCATCTGCTCCAACAGGAACAACACCAGGAACAGCGCTGACGCGATCGCCATGCCGATGAGCACGTGCCACACGACAGCGAACCTGTCGTCGATCGCTCCACAGACTCCGGCGGCGACGACGGCGACGAACCCGGCGAACGAGCAGCGGTTCGGAATGTGGCCCGTCATCGTGTCGATCGCCGCTCCGGCTCCGGCCGCCGCGCCGACGCCGATCCATCCCGTCACGATCCACCACGGCAACGACCACGTCACCGCGGCCGACAGGCATGCGCCGGCGAACGAAGCCGCAACCGTCACTCGACGTCCTGTCATTGCCGGTGAACGGTACCCTTCACATATGACGAGTTCGACGATCGCTCCCCCCGCGTCACTCAGTGCCAACGACCCGTGCTGGTGCGGAAGCGGCCGAAAGTACAAGCGCTGCCACAAGCACCTCGAAGGACGCATCGTCGCCGGCGAAGTCAGCCCGTACCGTCCGGTGCCTGCCCACATCCCGCGTCCTCCCTATGCCGAGACCGGTATCCCCGTCCGCTGGGACGAACCGCGTATCAAGTCGCCGGAGATCATCGAGAAGATGCGTTTTGCCGGCATCCTCGCTGCCGAGATTCTCCGCAAAGCCGGTGAGAAAGTCGCCCCAGGGGTCACGACGGAGGAGATCGACGAGTACGTCCACCAGCTGACGATCGACGCCGATGCCTACCCGAGCCCGCTCAACTACGGCCATTTCCCGAAGAGCGTGTGCACGAGCGTCAACGAGGTCATCTGCCACGGCATCCCCGATTCCAGGGCGCTGCTCGACGGTGACATCATCAACCTCGACGTCACCTGCTTCATCAACGGCGTGCACGGTGACACCAACGCCACGTTCCTCGTCGGCAACGTCGATCCCGCCAGCCGCCAACTCGTCAAGGTGACCGAGGAATGCATGTGGCTCGGCATCGAATCCGTCAAGCCAGGCAGGCCGTTCAGCGACATCGGCAAGGCGATCGAGACGCACGCCAAGAAGTTCCGCTACGGAGTCATCCGCTCGTTCGTCGGCCACGGCATCGGCGAGCAGTTCCACACGGATCTGCAGATCGCCCACTATTTCGATCCTCGGGCAACAACGGTCATGCGGCCGGGGATGACGTTCACGATCGAGCCGATGATCAGCCTCGGCGGCTGGCAGAACAAGACGTGGCCGGACCATTGGACCGCTGTCACTGCCGACGGCAAGCGCACCGCGCAGTACGAGCACACGATCCTCGTGACCGATGACGGCCACGACGTGCTGACGGCGCCAGGTGCGGTCAGCCCCTCAGCACCGTGGACTCGCTGACCGGATCGATCAATCGGTCGCCGGCGCGGTTCTGCGGGTGATCTCGGTGATCCACCAGGCGGCGACCTCTGGTGCGTCGATCTCGTAGGCGTCGAGCATCGTCAGCCCGGCAGCGACGACATCGCCGTCGGCGAACTGGGTGGCGGCAGCTGACCACGACGACGACGGCGCGTGCGGATCGCCGTCGGGGATCGGCAAGTGGGCGACCTTCGGGGCGCTGAGGCGGATCGCCGATGCCGACAGACCGGCACCGAGACCCTGGAGCGCAGCGATCGCCGACGACACCGGGTTCGACAGCGCGGCGGCGAGATGCCACAGATGGCGCTGATCGACGGGGCGGACATTGATCACCGGGACCGACGGCAACCACTGGCCCGAGGTATCGACAACGGCCTCGATCACCCGTGTCTGGTTGGCGAGCAGGACTTTCGGAACGCGCTTGCGATCGGCCCAACGGCGCATTTTCGGCGTCAGTCTGGTCAGGTCGACGACCGGCGCGCGGTACGGCACCTTGTTGAAGCGCACCGGCTGCAGACCCCACGCGCACCGACCAGGATCGATCAGACCCGACGTGACCAGCGGGGCGAACGGGCCGGCGGCGGCCCCCGTCCCCAGCCCGAGATCGAGTTGACCGACACCATCCGACCGACCGGGAGGTCCGTCAAGCGCAGCCGGAGGTCCGTCGAGTGTCGAACCCGACGGCGCCTCGGCGACGGCCCCGATCAGCCCGTAGTATTCGTCACGGAAATTGGCGTTGGCGACGCCGATGTCGGCGACGAGCCGTGTCGATCGCCATGCCTCCGGCAGCGCCGGTATGCCGAGTTGGTCGGCGATCAGCAACGCCCACGTCGCTGACTGCAACGCTGTGGCCGGCACGTCGACGGTCTTCCGCAATGTCGAACCGATCGCACGTGCAACGTGTCTCGATCGGGAGCCGGACACCCACCCGAAGACGCATGTCCGAATATTTGCATCTGCAAATTCCAGTGACGGCGACCACCAGAACCATTCCAGCGAACCGGTTTCCGCAGCGCGGCGTCGGATCGGGGCAGCATCGCGCGTCGACAGCATCGATGCCGGCAGGACGAGTGCCGACTGCGAACCGGCGGATGTTGCGAGGCGCAGGGACAGCGCCAGGAACTCGACTGCAGCGTCGGCATACAGTCCGCCCCCATGATCGCTGCGACGGTTACGCGTCGTCTTCGCTGCCATCTGGCTGAGGTACGGCGGATTGCCGATGACGACATCGAACCGCCGGTCGGCCCAGTCGTAGGCGAGCGCGTCTGCAAGGATCAGTTCGGCACCATCACCGAGATGTGTCCGAGCGGCAGCGAGCGCACCGGGATCGATATCGACGCCCGTGACGACAACCCGGTCGCCGAGGCGCCGGCGGACGGCGGCAAGGAATCGCCCGTCGCCACATGCCGGGTCGACGACGGTGATCGGCGCCTCACGAGCGGTCGCCGCCCCGGACGACACCCTGGCCAGTACCTGATCGACGACGTACTCGACGAGCCAGGCGGGCGTGTACCAGGCACCGATCTGCTTGCGTCGTGCGTTGTCCACCTCTGGAAAGGCGGAGGCTGGCAGCTCGGGCACGGCATATGGTTACCCGAAATAGACACGACTTGCGCGATCGCTCTGATGCGGTGGCGTTCAGGATCGTCGTCGGTGGTGTCGTGTGCGTAGCGTGAGTCGTGATGGCTCCCGCCCTGCAGACCCCGAGTCGGTTTCTCACGTTCGATCGCTCTCACTGGTCCGTGCTCCGTGCGGCGACACCGATGACGCTGCGCGAGCACGACCTGATCGACCTGCGCGGCATCAACGACCACATCGATCTCGACGAGGTCGCTGCGATCTACCTGCCACTCACCCGCCTCCTCAATCTGTACGTCAGTGCGACCCAGAATCTCCACAAGGTGTCGGCGACGTTCCTCGGCAAACTCGCGCCGAAGGTGCCGTACGTCATCGGTATCGCCGGCAGTGTCGCCGTCGGGAAAAGCACGTTCGCCCGCATCCTGCAGGCGTTGCTCAGTCGTTGGCCCGATCATCCGCAAGTGCAGCTCGTGACGACGGACGGCTTTCTCTATCCCAATGCAGAACTGGAACGTCGCGGCTTGATGGACCGCAAAGGGTTCCCGGAGAGCTACGACACGCGCCGGCTGTTGACGTTCCTGCGCGAGCTGAAGAGTGGCCAGCCGGAGACCACCGCTCCGGTCTACAGCCACGTCGTGTATGACATCGTTCCCGACGAGGAGGTCGTCATCCGCCGCCCGGACATCCTGATCGTCGAGGGGCTGAACGTCCTGCAGACCGGTGCAGACGCCACCGAATTCGTCAGTGACTACTTCGACTTCTCGATCTACGTCGACGCCGACGAGGCGGACATCGAACGGTTTTTCACCGATCGCTTCCTGGCGTTGCGCAAGTCGGTCTTCAGGGATCCGAACTCGTTCTTCCAACACTTCGCTGCGCTGTCACAGGAGGAGGCGATCGCCACCGCTCACCAGTTCTGGGTCGAGATCAACGGCAAGAATCTTCGGGAGAACATCGAACCGACACGTGGCAGAGCCTCGCTGATCCTCAAAAAGGGTGCTGACCACCGCATCACGGATGTGTGGTTACGAAAGCTCTAACAGGATGCTGAAATACACCAGTCGGCTCGGCTGAGCGCCTCGATGACCTGGGCATTTGCGGCGATGTGCGCCTGCCGAGATACCAATTTCAGCATCCTGCTAACAGTGCGCCGAGCGACCGACGCCACGACGGGTTGCGAGCCAACCGGGGAGTTCACGGATCGAGGCGAGTTCCGGAACCGAGCCGTCGTGCATGGCGATCTCGTGGGACCAGACGATCTCGTAGGGAATGTGGACGGCGCTGGCGCCGAGGGCGAGCACCGGAAGCACGTCGGAGCGCACCGAATTTCCGACCATCACGAAACTCGACGGGTCGATTCGCAACTCACGCAGCACCCGCCGATAGGTCGGCACGTCCTTCTCGCTGATCACCTCGATGGCGTCGAAGTGTGCCGCCAGCCCGGAGTCGACGATCTTGCGTTCCTGGTGCAGCAGGTCGCCTTTGGTGATCATCACCAGCCGATAGTCCTGAGCGAGCAATGGCACGACGTCACCGACACCTTCGATCAGGATCACCGGCTCGGCGAAAAGCCGCTTGCCGATCTGCACGACCTGTTCGACGGCCAGCGGCGACAGCCGCTCCCCTGCGAGCATCACCGCCGCTTCGACCATGGCAATCGTGAACGCCTTGACTCCATAGCCGAGCAGCGGGAGGTTCGCCCGTTCCGTGCGCTCCAGTGCTGCTCGCACGGCTGCTCGGTCGAAGCCTTCAGCGTTCGGCAGCAGCAGGTCGACGAACTCGTCGATCGCCCGTTCGAATCCGTCCTCACAATGCCACAACGTGTCGTCGGCGTCGAGCCCGATCACTTCGATCATCTGGCCCGAACCGTCGGTACGACTCATCGATGCAGCGCATTGAGATGGTTGTAGAGCGTCGTCCGCGAGACGCCCATCACGTCGGCCACGTCTTCGACTGCCCGGCGCAGAATGAACGCGCCACGCTCGTCGAGCCGGCGGATCGCCAATTGTTGATCCTCGCGACTGAGGTCTGCGAGGCGGCCCCCGAGATCTCGCTCGACGCTCTCGATGAGACGGTCGAGTGCGCCGTGCAGCACCGGCAGCCGTACAGCGGCAACCACCACACCATCCCATTCGAGTAGCACATCCGACGGCTCGACGTCGGCAGGTTCGACCAGCGAGGCGCCGAGTGCTTCGACCATCGGCTTGATGGCGACGATCAGTGGATGCTTCTGCGCGCTCACGGCTCGATCCGTTCGACCTGTACTGCGACCCGGCTGGCACCTGCGGCCAACGATTGCCTCAGTAGCTCGGCGACGAGGTCCTCTGCGCTCTCGCTTTCGACGACGACGACAGAGCTGAACGGGCCGTTGACCAGCTCGAAACCCGCCGACTCGACCACGTTCCACGCAGCGAGGACGTGCGCGCCGGGATGGGCGTCGACGAAGGGCTCGATCGTGAACTCGATCCGTACGTGCTGCATCAACGAGATCGTAGGCCGCGCAACGGCCGGGCAGTCACCTGTCCGGCCGCTGCTGCTGGGTGGGGACATCGGACGAAAGTCGCGCTGAGCTGACGATCAGCTGCCCATGACCCGCGCCAACTCCTGGGAACGGTTGGCACAATCGGTTCCTGCTGCCTCGAACGCCTCGTTGAGTCTGCTGAGCGCAGATTTGAACGTGCCGTTCCAATCCGTCTCGAACCTCTCGCGTGCCGGGCCGACCCAGGTCGTGCCGGACAGTGCCGCTGACACCGTCGTGGTGACCTGGCCGATCGCTTCGATCTGTCGCTGCAATGTCGAGCCGAGTTGGCTGAGGTGTTCTGGGTCTGCCCCATACATTCCGCTCATGGTGGATTCCTTTCGTGTCGCCCGATGGCACCACCGATGTGTGCATGGCCGGGAGCGAATCGGAAATCGCCAAGGTAATCGGCGGCTGCAACTCGCCGCTGCAACTCGCCGCTACAGGCCGTCGAGAAACTCACTGGCGACGGTGCGGCTGTCCGGAACGAACGTGTCGCGGTCGAGTCTGGCACGGAGCTCTTCGACGGTGACCCACATCGCCTCGACGACCTCGCCGTCGTCGAAGTGCACCTGCCCGTCCCACCTCGCCAGGAAGAAGCGGACCATCGCCTTGACCCGATCGTCGGCGAACCGTCCGTCACGGACGTGCACGAGCGGTACGCCGGAGATGCCGACCTCCTCCGACAACTCACGTCTCGCAGCATCCTCGTAGCTCTCGCCAGACGCTACGACCCCGCCGGCCGCCATGTCCCACTGTCCCGGCCAGACATCCTTGTCCTCCGCCCGTCGATGGATGAGGATCTCCCCAGCACTGTTGAGCACCACGATCCCGACACTGCGGTGCAGCAGATTCTCGCGTCGCACCCGCGAACGCGGCACGACCTCGATCACGTTGTCGTCGTCATCGACGTGATCGACCAGCTCGTCAACAGATCCCATGAGCAACGTGCCTACCATGAGCTATGACCTCGAATCAATCGCTGGACACCCTCGTCGCCGAAGCTCAGGATCAGTTGAGTGCGGCCGTCGCGTTGCGCCGCCGGTTGCATCAGCGACCTGAGATCGGCATCCACAATCCGATCACGACCGACGCACTGCTGGAATCGCTCGAAGGGGTCGACCTGGCGATCACCCGCCATCAGCAGACCAGCGGCGTCAGTGCGCTGTTCACCGGCTCGAAGCCGGGCCCGACGATCCTGCTGCGCGCCGACACCGATGCACTGCCGATGCCGGAGGACACCGGACTCGATTTTGCGAGCACCGTCACCAACACGATGCACGCCTGCGGTCACGACACCCACGTCGCCATGCTCGTCGGTGCCGCCAAGCTGCTCGCCAACCACCGCGACGAGATCGCCGGACGGGTGCTGTTCATGTTCCAACCCGGGGAGGAGGGCTACGGCGGTGCCGAATACATGCTCGACGAGGGCCTGCTCGACGTTCCGGCGCTCGCCGACGGCACACCGTCACCGGTCACCGCTGCGTTCGCGCTGCACACCACCAGTGCACTGCCGACCGGATTCGTCAGCACACGCGGCGGATCGATCATGGCGTCCTCCGACGAACTGAAGATCACCGTGACCGGCAAGGGCGGCCACGCCTCGGATCCATCGAAGACGATCGATCCGATCCCGATCGCCTGCGAGATCGTCCAGGCGCTGCAATTGATGGTGACGCGCCGAATCGACGTCTTCGATCCGGCTGTCGTGACGGTCGCCCGCATCATCGCCGGTACGACGACGAACGTCATTCCGGAGACGGCGACGATCGAAGGCACGATGCGGGCCGTCAGCGAAGCCACGCGCAAGAAGGTCCACGACGGAGTCAGACGGGTCGCAGAGGGGATTGCGTCGGCGCACGATGCGCAGGTCGAGGTCGAACTGCGGATCAACTATCCGGTCACCAAGAACGACACGAACTTTGCCGACTTCGCCCTCGACACTGCGGGTGGACTGCTCGGCGCCGACCATGCATTCCGGTTGCCGAATCCGGTGATGGGTGCCGAGGACTTCAGCTACGTCCTGCAACGCCTCCCCGGCGCGATGATGTTCCTCGGAGCGACACCACTCGACGTGGCGTTGGACAAGGCGGCGCCGAACCATTCGAACCGCGTGTACTTCGACGAGGACTGCATGCGGTCCGGTATCGCAGTGCACGCCGGTGTCGCACTGCGCCATCTCGCCCCCGGCTGAACAGCCGTGCCGGGGCTGAGATTTCCCGTCGAGCCGATGAAGGCGGTCCTCGCCCAGTTGCCGCCGGACAGCGACGATGACGAGTGGGCCTACGAGATCAAGTGGGACGGGTACCGGACGATCGCCTATGTCGACGGCTCACGGCTCCGGCTGCAGAGTTCGAACGGGATCGACGTGACGTCGAAGTATCCGGAGATCGGCGGTCTGCCGGCGTCGACGAATGCCGCAGCGGCGATCCTCGACGGCGAGTTGGTGGTGCTCGACGAGCAGGCCAGACCGAGTTTCGAAGGGATTCAACGCCATCAGAGCGAAGCCGTCTTCTACCCCTTCGACATCCTGCACATCGACGGACACGACACCATCGGATTGGACTACCTACAGCGCCGCAATCTGCTCGAAGGCGTTGTCGAGGCAGGTTCGAACTTTCTCGTTCCGACGCATCGCATCGGCGGTGGCGCCGCATTGCTCGAGGCGACGATGACCGGTGGGCTCGAAGGCGTGATGGCCAAACGGATCAACTCGATCTACGTTCCCGGCAAGCGATCGAAAGCGTGGCGCAAGGTGAAGAACCGACGAAAGGAGACGGTCGTCATCGGCGGATTCACCACCGGAAGCGGTTCGCGTTCTGCGACGTTCGGAGCGCTGTTGGTCGGCGTGGCGCAAGCCGATGGCACGCTGCGTTTTGCGGGGGGCGTCGGCAGCGGTTTCAGCCAGTTGACGATCGACTCGCTCTTCACTTCGATGTCGGTGCTGGCGACGAAGCACTGCCCATTCACCCCGCTTCCCCCGAGCGAATACCGCAAGGGTGCAACCTGGATCACGCCGGAACTGCACGCTCGTATCGAGATCGCAGAATGGACGAACGACGGTCTCGTCAGACACGCAGCCTTCCTCGGCCTCGCAGATGACAGCAACCCGTGAGCGCCCCGTCAGCGATGTCAGCGGCCGCTGTGGCCGAAGCCTCCGCCGCGCCCCTCGTCGTCGAACGACTCGACCTGCTGCCACTTGATCTCCTCGACGCGCTGGATGACGAGTTGGGCGATGCGATCACCGCGGTGGATCTGGTACGCCAACACGGGATCGGTATTGAGCACGATGACCTTGATCTCGTCCCGGTACGCGCAATCGATGAGCCCTGGGGCGTTGACGACGGTGATGCCGTGGTGCAATGCCAAACCACTGCGAGGCACGACGAAACCTGCGTACCCCGCCGGGATGGCGATGGCGATGCCCGTCGGGACGAGCATCCGTCCCCCGCCAGGCTGAACGGCAGCACCGACACGGGCGACGAGGTCGACACCTGCATCACCAGACCGCGCATACGTCGGAATCGCAAGTTCGCGGTCGAGCTGGACGATGCTGATATCGAGCATCGGCGCAGGCTATTGCACCTCGGCAGCAACGCAAGACCGGCGCCAGGCGCGACACCGCTGACCTTCAGGCACCAGATGCCGGATCCAGTGCGATTGTTGGTTTCCCGCTGCGAGCGATCGGTCGCAACGCGGATTCTGCCGAGCCACGCCGGCCGCTGGGCCCAGGTGGCGCATTTCCGGCTTTGCAGGGCGTATGTTGTGCAGCCGTGCTCGTGTGGATGGACCTCGAAATGACAGGACTCGACCCAGCGAAGGACGTGATCGTCGAGATCGCCACGCTCGTCACCGATGACGAGCTGGAGATCGTCGCCGAGGGACCCGATCTCGTCGTGCATCAATCGGCAGAGGCGTTGGCGATCATGGACCCGTTCGTCTTCGACATGCACACCCGTTCGGGTCTGCTCCCAGCGATCTCCGCATCGACGATCACACTCGAAGCTGCCGGCCAGGCGACGCTCGAGTTCATCAAGTCCTTCGTGCCGACGGCCAAGTCGACGCCGCTCTGCGGCAACTCGATCGGGATGGACCGCCGCTTCCTCACGGCCTACCTTCCGGACATCGAGGACTGGTTGCACTATCGATCGATCGACGTCTCCAGCGTCAAGGAACTCGTCAAACGCTGGTACCCCGACATCACCTCCAAGCGACCCCACAAGGCCGGAGCTCACCGGGCGCTCGATGACATACGCGCCAGTGTCGAAGAGTTGCGGTACTACCGCGAACGGGCATTCATTCCGAGTATCCATCCTGCACCGATGTGACAAACGCACCGGCTCGTTCGTAACCGGCCGGTGACTTCAACCCGAGCGTTCCGGACGACGTTCGGTACGGTCGAGCGGATGACGGCACTCGTTCGGCCTCCGAAACAAGAACAGCTCCCCGCCCGCGAGGAGATCGACGAGGTCGCGCCGGGCGTCGTGCGGATGCAACTCGTCATCGACATGCCAGGGCTCGGCCACGTCAATTGTTACGCGATGGAGGACGCCAACGGTTTTGCGCTGATCGATCCGGGTCTGCCGGGTCCAGCGTCGTGGCAGAACCTCACGACCCGGCTGCGTGCCGCCGGCATTCCGCTGGCGAGAATCCACACGGTCATCGTCACCCACAGCCATCCGGATCATTTCGGCGGTGCCAGCCAGCTGCGTGCCGAGACCGGAGCGCGCATCGTCAGTCATCGCAAGTTCGCCGTCCGCTGGCTGCAGAACCACGACGGCGACGATCGCGACATCGAGGACCGCTTCCCTGAGCCCGATTCCGAGGGTACGTGGGCCGGCGCGGCGACGCCGTGGGGCGGCGAGAGCCCTGCGCCGCCTGCCGAGCGGATGTTGGAGATGCGCGCGATGGCTCACAGCCCGATGTTCATGCGCCCGACCGAGCGCCTCGATGAGGCAGATGTCATTTCCCTCGCCCGCCGCGACTGGGTCGCGATTCACACGCCTGGACACACGGCCGATTGCCTGTGCCTGTTCGATCCGGAGCACGGCGTGATGTTCAGCGGCGATCACGTACTGCCGACGATCACCCCGCATATCGGCGACACCCGCGGGCCCGCCGACCCACTCAAGGAGTTCTTCGATTCGCTCGACAAGGTCGCCACCTACGGCGATCAGACAACCGTCGTGCTGCCGGCACATGGCGACGTCTTCAGCGACATCGCCGGGCGTGCAGAAGCGATCAAACGGCACCATGTCGAGCGGCTCGGCGTACTTCGGGAAGCCTCTCACGCACTTGGCCGACCGGCTTCGGTGATGGAGATGTCAACGCATCTGTTCTCGCCACGAGCGCAGGGCCCAATGGCTGACAGCGAGACCTACGCCCATCTCGAACACCTCCGCCTCCTCGGCGAGGCAGACGTCGAACGCGTCGACGGACTGCTGCACTACGTCGTCCGTTGAGGCGGTCACGATCGAGAACTTTCTGGCAGCGCAGTTGGCCGCTCAATCCCGGCCCGGCGGCGCAATCAGCCAGTGTCAGCTGCTGCCGTCGACGTCGCACCGCCAGGCGGCACGGTCGGTGCCGGGACGGTGTAGATCGTCGGATCGGCGACTGGCGGCGGCACGTTCATCGTTGCGAACGCGGCGTCGACGAACGTGCGGATCTTGTCGGTGTCGGAAGGGACTTCGCCGTTGATCAGGACTGCCCAGGTGATGCCGTCGGGGCGATCGATGACCATCGAATGTGCGGCCTCGACCGTGCCGGTGTGCCCCCACGTGCCGTCGGACCACAGCCGTAACGCCAGGCCGTAGGCGTCACCCGGCCTGAGGTAGGCGATCGGTAGCGCCGTACGCATCAGCACGACCGTTGCCGGTTGCAACGGATGAAAACCTGGCACTGTGTCGTCGAGGGCGTCGACGATGCGCACGAGATCGCTCGCCGAGCCGATCCAGGCGCCCGCCGGTCCGAGTGCTTCCATGAAGTCACGTCCCGGTCGCGATGGATGGTGGACGTCCCCTGGCCGCACGTCGTAGGTGCCCGCCATGCGCATATCGGTGATACCGAGCGGCTTCAGCAGTCGATCCTGGATGGCCTGCGCATACGGCGTCCCCGTGACCAATTCGATCAGCTGTCCGAGGATGCAGAAGTTCATGTTGCTGTACTGGTAGTTGGCACCGGGGTCGTGCAGCAGCGCATGCCCGAGTCCCTGGCGTGCAGCATCCGCGCAGCTCGACGCAGCGCCGTCGAAGAACTGCGGCCTGAAGACTCCGAAGCCGCTCGTATGACTGAGCAGTTGCTTCAGGGTGATCGACGCCATCCGTGGATCACCCAGTCGTACGCCGAGTTGCTTGGCGACGAGCGGCAGTACGTTTTCGTCGAGCCGCAGCTTGTTCTGCTCGACGAGTTCCATGACCACCGTGCCGGTCAGCATCTTGGAGTTGCTGGCGATCCGGAAGCGCGCAGCCGGTGTCGCGGCGACGCCGGTGTCCTGGTCGATCGGTCCAGCGGCAGCCGTATGCACGATGGTGCCGTGATCAGCGACAGCGACCGACACGGTGATCGCCCCCCGAGTCAGTAGGCCTTGGACCAACGCACGGTCGAACGACGTCCAGTTGGTCGTCGCCGAGAACCTCGCGGTTGCGCCAGGACTCCCGACCTGTATGGGCGTCGCCGATGGGGTCTTCGGCACTGAGGTCTGCGGCGAACCCTGGGGCGCTCCCGAGGCGGCCGACCCCGAACTGCTCGCACTCGCCAACGTCGGCAGGCCGCCCGTGGCCGCACTCGTCGCGGTGGTCTCGGCGGTCGCGGTGGTCACAGCGGTCGCAGTGGTCACAGCGGTCACAGTGGTCGACACCGCCGTCGAGCTGCTCGAAGGGACCATCGACGAGATGACGGCGGATGAAACGGCGGTCGACACACCTGACGAGCGGCCGGCTGTCGACGCAGGCGCAGTCGTCGGAATCGACGGGGCCGCCGTACTGGCGGCGATCGTCGACACTGCGGCAGGTCGAGCCGCAGGGGAGGTCGATGACACGCTGCTAGTCGAGCAACCCGTCAACGCCATCGACCCGACGATGAGCGCGGAAATGAGAAAGGGAGCCCGAGATGTGCGATGCACGACGATCATGCTGCCACCAACCGCAATGAAGAACACCGCGGGTCGACAACCCGCCAGGTCACACGACAGAGCAGACATGCGGAAGTGCAGACATACAGCGACGGCCCGGCGCGGTCACGTTCTGAGCGGCATCTCGGTGAGGACATGGCCGCGACGCCACCGTTGACGGAGAATCGTGCGTTCGTCGGTCAGGCGGTGACCGAGAGGCTGACCGTCGGTCAGGCGGTGACCGTGTCCGGTTCGCAGTTCGCTCCGCAGACGACCACGACGACCCGCTCCCGGGGTTCGGGCACATAGGCACCACAGCGGATCGCTGCCAGCGCAGCCGCACCGCCTGGCTCGACGACGAGCCGCAGTGCGTTCCACAGAAAGCGTTGGGCCGCTCGGATCTCCTCGTCCGGCACGACGACTGCGAGATCGACGAACTCCTTGACGATGTTCCAGGGTGTCTCGCCGATCTGTCGAGCGCCGAGTGCGTCGGCGGCCACACCACTGACCTCGACGCTGACGGGTTTGCCGGCGAGCAATGCCTGGCGAAGACACTGTGAGGTTTCCGGCTCGACACTGACGATCTTGCGGCGATCCCTGAACCACGCCGCCTGGCCGGCGGTGAACCCGCCGCCACCGCTCGCGACGATGAGCGTCTCGAAACCGTCGGAGCCGAGTTGCTGTTCGAGTTCGAGCGACATCGTGCCCTGACCGGCGATGGTCGTCGGGTGATCGAAGGGATGCACCATCAGCGCAGCGCTGCACGCCTGACGGAGGTTCGCTTCACGCTGCGCATCGTCGTACATCCCCTCGACGATGTTGACGGTGGCACCGAAACGTTCGATGTTGCGCCGCTTGATGTCCGGGCTGGTCGATGGGACGAAGATCTCGGCGCTGACTCCGAGCGTCATGGCGACATAGGCGACGGCCGCGCCGTGGTTACCTCCACTGGCGGCGATGAGCCCCGAATCCGGCAACAGCCCGGCGGTCAGCACTCGGTTGAATGCGCCACGGGGCTTGAACGAGCCGGCATGTTGCAGCAACTCCAGCTTGAGCGTCAGATCGACCGGCGATCCGACATCGCCTCCGGCAATCGCCATCACGGGAGTCCGCCGGGTGTAGCCGCCGATGCGTCGGTAGGCGGCTTCGATGTCGTCGGGGGTCACGGTCTCCGTCACGTCTGCACATCATCGCTGGTCGGGGTGTTGTTCGATACATCGGCGCTGGCGAGGACCTTCCCTTCAGCGTCGCTCAGCCACAACCCGCAACCGCCACGGTCCGCCACAGCGAAACGGTCGAGGACCGTCGCACGGACGGATGCCATCGGGGGGACCTCGGAGCGGTACTCGAAGGTGGCGGTCATCGGTGCCCGTAACAGGCGCAGGCGCGACAGTTGTTCCTCGACCAGTTCGGCGACGACGGCATTGTTGACATGGCCCATCACGTCGTAGTCGGCGAAGCGCAGCGCCCAATCGATCGACATTGCGCCAACAGGAACACCGCCGTGGAAAAGTTTCGCACTGACCTTGCGACCAGCAGCCGACGTGGCGTAGATACGCGCAAACGAGTCCGGCAGCGGAATTGCCCTGAACGTCTGCGGATCGATGTGCACCCAGATGGTTGCCGAGTCGACACGTCCGCCGTGTTCACCGACGAGGCTGGTCGAGCGCTCTGCCCACCGTCCGCCGAGACCGGAACACCACGTGGCAATGGCCAACGGCTCCTGATAGATCGGGAACCGGATGACTGACAGCACGGTTCGACGCACCACCCAGCCGACGGCATCGACCAGGCCGGCATCGATCGTGTCGTCGTCTGCGACATCTTGCAGGTAGCGCAGGATCGCATCGAGGCGCAATCGGCCACCAGGCGATACATCGCCGAGGCGTACGCGCCGCGAACTGGTGAACACGCGACCCGGCGTCGACGGCGCCGCGGCGTTCTCCGTCAGCCCGCTGGTCACGCCACAAACTGTACTCCCGGTGTCTCGAACCGGCCCGTGCCAAGCCCACCGTGTCCTCGTTGCGGATGATTCGGCTGACTTGAAAGAAAACTGAATAATCGATTGACGCCGAGGGGTGCGACGTGGTTCGCTAGTGCACGCAGCACATCTGTGCGCTCTACGAGAAGGGACAGCATTCTGATGACATCGATGACCACCGCTCAGCAGCTGACCATCTCGGCCGACAGCTTCCCGCGCCCGTGTGTCATCGACCACGGATATGCATGGCTCGCTGCAGGCACGGTTGGTACCGATGGTTTCCCGACCGTCGAGGCCAATACGAAGCGACCCACCCGACGGCTCTCCAGAGCGCTGACTTAGCAAAGTCAAGCCTCGCCACCAGGCCGTCGGGACTTCGTCCCGGCGGCCTTTTTGATTTTCGGCACACGTTCCGACCACTCGAGAAGACCACAGGACAGTACGACACCCACATCGAAGACGACACGAACAACCGAACGCTGAAACGACAAGGAACACCTGCCATGTTCGCCCTGCAAATCACCGAATATCACGACGACTACCAAGCCAAGCCGCTGATCAGTACTGCCAACCCGTGGGCACGCGCCCGCTGCCGGGACGGCAACGGCACCCTGACGCACCTCTTCTTCAGCGACGAGGCAATGTCGATCGCCCGCGCCAAGGCGATCTGCGGCAAGTGCAGCCTCACCGAAGTATGCCTCGAAGGGGCTGTCGAGCGTCTCGAGCCGTGGGGCGTCTGGGGAGGCGAGCTCGTCTCCAACGGGCACGTCGTCGTCAACAAGCGCCCCCGTGGTCGTCCGCCCAAAATCGCCCGCCCGGAACTGGTGGTCGACGAGGTGCCGGACTCCTACTCTGTCGCCTGAGACCTCTGTCGCCTGAGGCATCTCGCCTCAGGCGACGGCCGCCAGACAACTCCGCAGCCGATTCGGTAGCGTTGGGGGCGTGGCCGACCGTGTGATCTCGTGGCGCACCCGATCGGTGATCTTCGGATCTGTGCTCGTTCTCTCGGTGCTCATCGGATGGCTGACGACACGTGATTCCGGTTCATCGAGCAGCGACGCCGTATCGACACTGCCGGGCGTCGGCGTCACGGTGCAGGACCCGACGATCGGGACGAACCCGGACCTCGACAACACGCAGCTGCCGAACCTCACGATCGCCAATCTCCACGGTGACGAGGTCAGCCTTCGCAGCCTCATCGGCAGCCCGATGGTCATCAACCTCTGGTACCCAACGTGCCCCCCCTGCAAGGCGGAGATGCCGGAGTTCGTCAAAGCGCAGGCGCAGGTCGGACAAACGGTTCGCTTCGTCGGCCTCTCGACGCAGGGGTCACCTGCGGACGTCAAGAAGTTCGCCGATTCCCTCGGCGTGCACTACGAGCTGTACACCGATCCGGGGCAGACGGCGGTGAACGTCCTCAAGCTCAGCGTTGCGCCGACAACGCTGTTCGTCGCCGCCGATGGACACATCACCTCGATCCAGTCAGGAGCGATGACCGAGGGCACGCTCCTGGCGCGTATCCACCAGGAACTGCTGCCGGCATGATCGCGCTGCAGGGCGACTTCTCGCTGAACTTCCTGCGCGGCGCGCTGGCGACGATGAATCCGTGTGGATTCGCGTTGCTGCCGACCTACCTGATGTTCTTCCTCGGGGTCGAGGGCAACCGGCCAGGCACCCAACGCGCCAGCATTGCCCGCGCCCTGCAGGTCAGCGTCGCCGTCGCCGCAGGATTCATGGCCGTCTTCATCCTCATCGGGGCACTCTTCCAAGCCGGTTTCACCTGGTTTTCAGACCACGCCGGCTGGCTGAGCATCGTCATCGGCGTCGGGATGACGATGGTCGGCATCGCCATGCTGTTCGGTTGGCGGCCATCATTGCGCCTCCCGAAATTCAACAGCGGCGGTACGGACGGCTCGGTCGGTTCGATGTTCCTCTACGGCATCTCCTACGCGGTTGCCTCGATCGGCTGTGCACTGCCGCTGTTCACACCGGCGCTGCTGTCGATTTCGCAACACGGCATCGCCTCCGGAGTCATCACCATTGGCGCGTACGGCCTCGGCATGGGGCTGATGCTGACCGCTCTCACCGTGTCATTGGCCGTCGCCAGAACCGGTCTGCTCGATCTGCTTCGCAGGGGCATGCGCTACATCGACCTGGTGGGTGCGATCTTCCTGATCGCCGCCGGGCTGTACCTGATCCTCTACGGGCGCTACGCGCTGACGCTGGAACCGAACCGCGCCGTCGACAGGGTCGAGGCGATCCAGGTCCGGCTCCAGGGCTGGGTGAACGGATTCGGCACGTCGACGCTGCTGATCGCCCTCGGCGGCGTCACCGTCGCTGCCATCGTCTTCGTCCTCGTCAGGCGCGATCGGCGCACGCCCGCCGCGCCGTAGCGACTGACACCGTCCGTCAGATTCACCGCGCTGTGCGGCGTCGTGCCCGTCGGTCGACTGGCGCACTGGCGGTTCCAGCCGAACGACGTCAGAATGGGGTGAATGGGACCCTTCGCCGAACTGCTCGAATTTCCGGGCGTCGAGGAGATCCTCGAACTGCGCGGGACGTTCGGGTTCATGGCCTTCCACGGCGGCGCGCTCGAAGCGATGACGGACGTCATCGCCCGTGCCGCCGCCGAACGCTGCGACGCGTCGTACTACGGCGTGCACATGCCGCACGACCATCAGCGCCACATCCCGTCGACCTGCTTCACGCCGGACGACTCGCCTGTTCTCGCCGAGTTCGTCGCCCACGTCGACACCGTCATCACCGTTCACGGGTACGGGCGTGACAAATTCTGGACGAAGCTGCTGCTGGGAGGACAGAACCGGGTGCTTGCCGAACACATGGCGACCCATCTCCGGTCTGCGCTGCCGGGTTACGAGTCGATCACCGAGATCGACGAGATCCCGCTGGAACTGCGCGGCATGCACGTCAACAACCCCGTCAACGTCGTCGCCAACGCCGGCGTGCAGTTGGAGCTGCCACCGAGGATCCGCGGCTCGAGCCCGATCTGGGCCGACTGGAAAGGTCCAGGTCTCGTCCCGCACACCGTCAGCCTGATCGATGCGCTCGTCGATGCCGTCAACGCCTGGCCGACGACCCGATAGTCAGCGAGACCTCACTGCGCGAGGGCGATCGAGTTGCGCGCGAGCGGCCGGCCGGCATAGGCCGAGGCGATCATCGTTGCGAAGTGGTAGACGGCGTCCTCGTGGTGGGCGAAGACCCCCGGCACGAACTGCGGTGAATTCAACCCACGCTGCACACTCTCGACCGCCGTCCAGTCCTGACGGTTCGTCAGGTCCCAGAAGTCGACGGCGTACGACGGATCGAAATCTGGCCTGGCGACGGCTGCCGGGTCGAAAAGCCACTGGCATTCGACGGCGGACGTCGTCGGCGTCACCGGTTGGATCCGATGGGTCATCACGAAGTCGGGATGGAGACTGATCAACATGTTCGGGAAGACATTGATGTACAGCACCTGGCGACGCTGTTCGTCGGTGAGCGACGGAAAGTTGATGCCACCAGAATGTCCGTCGAGGCTCATCGTCTCTGCGTGTTCGGCGAGGATCATCGAGCCGCCGATGAACGCCCCCGGGAGGTCGTCGACGTTGTCGCCACTGTCGTGCGGCGACACGCGACACAACTCAGGATGGATCAACGGGCAGTGGTAGCACTCGTGATAGTTCTCGACGGCCACCTTCCAGTTGGCCTGCAGCTGATAGTGGTGCGTTGCACCGACGACGAGCCGCTCGCACTGCCAATTGGCGGCGATGTCCGCAAACCCGCCGAGGTAGTCGGCAAATGCCCCCGCCTGACGATCGACGTTCACGAACACCCAACCGGCCCACTCGGTGACGGCCAACCGGATCAACCCGAGTTCGTCCGGGACGATGTTCGCCATCTCACCGACATGAGGAGTGTTGCGCAGCGTTCCGTCGAGTGCGTATCCCCATGCGTGGTACGGACAGATGATGGAGTTGCGTGCCGCCGACGAACCACATGGCAACAGTTCGTGGCCGCGGTGGCGGCAGATATTTGCAAACGCGAAGAGCTGCCCATCGGCATCGCGGCTCAGCAGCACGCTGGTGGCACCGAGAGCGACCGCTTTCTGCGTCCTTGGCTCCGGTATCTCCTCCACTCGACCGGCGCACACCCAACCGCCATCGAACAAGTTGGTGCGCTCCCAATCGAGCACCGCCTGATCGACATAGGCACCTCGCGGCAACATCCGCGAATGACCGAACGGTGCCAGGGTCATTTCGAGCTCGGCGAGCGGCAAGGGTGCCAGGGGCCGGCCGACGCCAACTTCGATCGACATGCTCTGGCATCCCTTTCACGGACGTCGGGGAACGGTGAGATCCCCGTCTTGCGTTTCACTGTAAAGCACGTAACGATCGATGCTTCTCGACCGACTGAAACAACACACTCTCGAAAAGAGGATCAGAGTCGCATGAACCTATTCAGACGATCACACGAAGCCACGGGCGATCACCCGGTCACGACACCGCAGGACATGGTCATGAGCGAGTCGACCGAAACGGCGATTTTGGCCGGCGGCTGCTTCTGGGGCATGCAGGACCTCATCCGTCGGCTCCCCGGCATCATCAGCACACGCGTCGGCTACTCCGGAGGCGACGTAGCCAACGCGACGTACCGCCATCACGGCACCCATGCCGAGGCGATCGAGATCGTCTTCGACCCGACGGTCACGTCGTACCGGGACCTGCTCGAGTTCTTCTTCCAGGTCCACGACCCATCGACGAAAAACCGCCAGGGCAACGACCGCGGCCTCAGCTACCGGTCGGCGATCTTCTACGTGAACGATGAACAGAAGGTCATCGCCGAAGACACGATCGCCGACGTCGACGCATCAGGACTGTGGCCCGGCAACGTCGTGACGGAAGTCGCCCAGGCGGGCCCGTTCTGGCAGGCAGAGCCGGAGCACCAGGACTACCTGCAGCACTACCCGGGTGGTTACACCTGCCACTTCGTCCGGCCGCACTGGAAGCTTCCTGCCCGCCGGCAGTAGCGGAGTCGTGCTGACGCCGGCGCCCGCTATCGCAGCAGATGCGATCTGGAGCGCCGGCGTCGGCTCCGCCAGCCGCCCTCCTACGGAGCGAGGCGTTCGATGATCCATGCCCCTGCACTGTCAGAGCGGCGGTAACGGAGACGGTCGTGGAGACGGCTCGGGCGACCCTGCCAGAACTCGATGGCGTCCGGGACGATCCGCCATCCACCCCAAAACACCGGGCGAACGATGTCGGTCCCTTCGAACGTTGCTTCGAACGCCGCGACGCGCTGTTCCAGTTGCGCTCGGTCGGCGATCACCTGCGATTGCGGCGACGCCCACGCGCCGGTCTGGCTGCCACGGGGGCGGTTGGCGAAGTAGGCGTCGCTCTCTGCATCCGCTACTCGTTCGACGCTGCCACGCACACGGACCTGGCGGTGCAGTTGCAACCAGGGAAAGAGCATCGCCGCGCGACCACTCCCGTCGATCTGCAGGCTCTTGGCTGACTCGTAGTTGGTGTAGAACGCAAACCCGCGCTCATCCACCCCTCTCGCCAGCACACACCGCGAGTCCGGGCCGTCCTGATCGACCGTCGAGACGATGAACGCCTCTGGTTCGGTACAGCCGGCAGCAACGGCCTCGTTGAACCAGGCCCACCACTGCTCGATCGGGTCGCCAACGACGTCACCGATATCGAGCCCTGCCGTCTCGTACTGCGTTCGCCTGGCGGCAAGCTCTCCGTGCGCTGGCGGGGCTGGGGCTGGTTCGCTCATTTCGGACGGCTCGCTCATTTCGGCTGTTCACTCATTTCGGCTGTTCGCTCATTTCGAGCGGATTTCGGTGGCGCCACGCATGTACGGCAGCAGCGCGTCGGGTATCCGCACAGACCCGTCGGCTTGGCGATAATTCTCGACGATGGCAGCCCAGACGCGGGGCACCGCCAGTGCCGAACCGTTGAGCGTATGGGCGATCCTGGTGCCCTTCTCCCCCGTTGGCCGATACCGCATGTCTGCGCGGCGACCCTGGTAGTCACTGAACCAGCTGACCGAGCTGACTTCCAGCCAGCGGTCAGAACCTGGCGCGAAGACCTCGAGGTCGAAGCTGCGATGGTGACTCTGGCCCATGTCACCGGTACAGATCTCGATGATGCGATACGGCAGTTCGAGCTTGGCGAGTAGTGCCTCGGCGCGCCCGACCATCATCTGCAACAGTGCCGGTGCCTGCTCGGCCGTCGCGTAGCTGAGGATCTCGACCTTGTCGAATTCGTGGGTCCGCAACATCCCGCGGGTGTCACGTCCGGCCGAACCGGCCTCTCGCCGATAGCACGGCGAGAAGGCCATGAACTTCATCGGCAGGTCAGCCTCTTCGAGGATCTCGCCAGCGGCGAGCGAGGTCAGCGGAACTTCAGCGGTCGGGATACACCACAGGTCGTCACGTTCGATCGCATAGGCGTCGTCGGCGAACTTCGGGAGCTGGCCGGTCGCCGTCAGCGTCGCCGTGGTGACGAGTGACGGCGGGCGGATCTCCTCGAATTCGTCGGCATTCGCGTCGAGTGCGAACTGGCACAACGCCCTGCTCATCGTCGCCCCGAGGCCACGCATCATCGTGAACATCGAACCGCTGATCTTGACGGCACGCTCGTTGTCGAGGATGCCGAGCGCCGACCCCGTCTCCCAGTGCGGGACCTGCTGGTAGTCGGCGAACGCGATCGGCATGGCAATCGGGCCCTTGACGACCGGATTGTCATCCTCGCCTGCACCATCTGGCGCGTCGGGGTGCGGAACATTCGGGATGCGCAGCAACAGATCGTACAGACGAGCCTGCATCTCGTCGGCTCGACCGGCGAGTCGCTTCTCGGCGTCACCCCGTTCGCGGCTCTCGGCCATCGCTGCCTCGGCCTCGATCGTGCTGCCTGCTCGGCGGAGTTGGCCGACCTGTTTCGACAGTTCGTTGATCTTGTTGCGGTTGGCATCTCGCTCGAGGGCGATCTCCCTGAGCTGGGAATCGAAGGACGCCGCGGCAGTCAACTGGTCGAGCAGTTCTGGCTTGCCACGGCGCGCCATGGCAGCTCGAACCGCTTCGGGATCGTTGCGCAGGAGTCGGATATCGATCACCCACGCAGGCTACCCAGGGCTTCGACGTTACTCGGAACAGACCCGTCGCGACGTGTGCAGATCGGGCGGCTCATGACAACGAAGTGAGCCGCCCGAGCGGCGGAGAGCGGGAAGGACGGTTCGTGGGTAGGACGCCGAGGAAACCTCGCCTACTGCGAGACCCGGTCGGCGACGAGACACAACCAACGCGAGCGAGGAGCGAGTGAGGTCGAAACGTAGCCTGGCTGCGTGCGTGCGGTCGAGGTCTGTGACTTGGTGATGCGCTATGGCGATCTGGTGGCGGTCGACGGTGTGTCTTTCGGGGCAGATCATGGCGTGATCACTGCGGTACTGGGCCCGAACGGTGCCGGGAAGACGTCGACGATCGAGGCGTGCGAGGGCTACCGCTCCCCGACGACCGGATCCGTGCGGGTGCTGGGGATGGATCCAGCAGCTGATCAGCGAAAGCTGGCTGAGCAGATGGGCGTGATGCTGCAGGAAGGCGGCGTCTATCCGAGCGCCCGTGTCATCGACGTCGCCACACTGTTCTGCTCGATCAACGGCGATCGGGCGGTCCCGGACGAGTTGCTCGAACAGGTCGGGCTCACCGAGCGGCGCAACGCGACGTGGCGACGGCTCTCCGGCGGCGAGAAGCAGCGCCTGTCGCTCGCGTTGGCGCTGTCGGGTAAGCCGGAGATCGTCTTCCTCGACGAGGCGACGTCCGGAGTCGATGTCGGTGGCAGGGCGATCATCCGCACGCTCGTGCGTGGCTTGGCGAACGACGGCTGTTGCGTCGTGCTGGCGACACACGAGCTGGACGAGGCCGAGCGCATCGCCGACCGTGTCGTCATCTTCAACAGGGGGAAGGTGCTCGCCGACGGCACCCTCACCGAGGTTCGCGGCACCGAACAGTCGATTCGCTTTCAGGTTGCCCGCCCGCTGAACGCCGTCGATCTGTCGATCCATCTCGACCGACCAGTCCGCGAGGTCACGTCTTCGACCCCCGAGAACACGGAGTATGTCGTTGGTGGAGCGTCGGACGGCGCGTTGATCGCTCGACTGACCGCTTGGCTGTCCGAACAGCACATCGAGTCGCTCGACCTGCGCGCCGGCCCTGCCAGGCTCGAAGAGGTCTTCCTGCGGCTGACGGCAGCCAAGCCGTGAACCACTCGACTGCAGTTCGCCTCGGCCGATTGACGACGGCAGCAACGCCATGAAGCCGTTCGTCGCCCAGTTGCGTTCGGAGTTGCAGGTGATGTTGCGCAATGGGGAGCAACTGCTGCTGACACTGGGCATCCCGCTGATCCTGCTGTGTTTCTTCAGCAAGGTCGATGTGCTGCCGACGGGAACGAAGCATCCGATCGACTTTCTCGCACCCGGCATCCTCGCGCTCGCAGTGATGTCGTCGGCGATGGTCGCACTCGGCATCGCCACCGGTTTCGAGCGTTCGTACAAGGTGCTCAAGCGGCTCGGAGCGACGCCGTTGGGGCGCCCACGGCTCGTTGCCGCCAAGACAGCTGCGGTCGTCGTCACCGAAGTCGTGCAGTTCGCCATCCTCATTCCCGTCGCCTACGCTCTTGGCTGGCGTCCGCACGGCGCCGACTGGCTGCTCGCCGTCGCTGGCGTCGTCGTCGGCACCATCGCCTTTGCCGGCGTCGGCCTCGTGCTCGCCGGCCGGCTGAGGGCGGAGATCAACCTTGCTGCCCAGAACGGTCTGTACCTCGTACTGCTGTTGCTCGGAGGCATGGTCATCTCCTTCGCCAAGCTGCCGACTGTGCTGCGGGCCATCGCCCATCTGCTGCCATCAGGTGCGCTCGCCGATGTACTCCATCACGCCCTCAGCGGCCAGTCGACACCTGCAGGCTCGTGGATCGTGCTGGCAGTCTGGGCCGTCGTCGCACCTCCGCTGGCCGCCAGCCTGTTCCGCTGGGAATAGCTCCGGGTATCAGCTGACGGGGTGGTTCGGTTCCGGGGCTGGCGGTGAGGAGTCGAAGGCCGCCTGGACCGACTCGTACGTCAACGGCGATTCGTCTGACGAGTCGACCGCCAGATCGGCGAGATCGGCGGACGGCGACGTCGTAGGGGGAATCGGACGAATGTAGGACTCTTGACTGTTGTCGCTGTTGAACGTGTGCCGGAAGTGTTTGGCGAACATCAGTGTGATGATCGTCCACAGGTAGGCGCTGCCGCCGAGTTTCATGATCGCGCCGGCCGTTTGCTGGTCCGACGTCACCGACATCCCGAAAACACGCACGGGAATGTCGTAGCTCTTGTAGACCACACCGTCCGCCATCGTCAGCCAGCCCGCAGGGATCGTCGGAACGACCGAGGTGAGGAACAGGGCGATCATCTTGCCCATCGGCTTGAGGTGGAATTCCTGCAGCGGGCCGCAGATCGACATCCACAACATCAACGCCGTCAGTACGAGTGCCGAGTGCATCGAGTAGTGCAACACGCCGGGGGCCGAGGCGATGTGGTCGACGACGATCGGCGTGTGGCTGATCATGACGACGCCGTTGAACAACACGGCGGCGACGACGGGCTTGCACAGCCAGCGGACGATTCTGTATGCCCTGTCCCGGCCGAGCAGCAGTCTGGCAAGCCATTCCGGCGTCGCCAGCAGCGCCAACGGCGGCAGGAAGTAGCTCAAGATCATGTGCTGCACCATGTGCACGGAGAACAGGTACTGCTCGCCGATGTCGTGCATCGGCCAGTCGGAAGCGACCCACAGGATGGCGATCGCCCCGATGAAACAGTTGCGCTGCCGCTTCGTCTGTACCGCTTCGCCGGGCTTCACGACCTGCGGCCCGACAACACGCACGAGATAGACGTACGACCCGATCAGGAACGCTACGAGCAGCCACACCTCCGGGTGTGGGACGAAACGCCACGGATTCGGGTAACCGTCGAGAGCGGCGACCACGGCGGGACCTCAGCGACTCCAGAACTTGAAGGTCGCCAACGCACCGCTGTAGACCAGCACGGCGAGGCCGAGGCCGAGCCAGAAGGCCATGTTGAACCACTTGCTGTCGAACCGCAGATGCATGAAGAACAGCACGACCGTCACGAACTTGATTGCCATCAGGATGAACAGCACGGGCAGGAACAGAGCACCGATGTCGATGTACTTCAGACCGACTTCCATGCCGGTCAGCACCGCCAGGAAGATGGCGATCTTGACGTAGTAGATGTCCGCCTTGTGAGCGTGGTCGAACTCGCCGCCGACATGCTCGGTCTGTACCGTGCCGTCGTCGTGGGATGCCGTGTCGTGTGCGTCTGTCGCGATGCTCATGAGTGCCTCAGGCCGGGATCAGGTAGACGAGGGTGAAGATGACGATCCAGATGATGTCGACGAAGTGCCAGTAGAGGCCGACGATTTCGACGACCTCCGCCTTGTCGCCTGGTACCCGTTCCTTCTTGATCATCCTGCGCACGGCCATCAGCATGATGATGCCGACGGTCACGTGGACGCCGTGGAAACCGGTCAGGGTGTAGAAGCTCGACCCGAAGAGGCTGGTCGTGAAACCGAGACCGTGCTTGTAGAACTCGGTGAATTCGAAGACCTGACCGCCGACGAACGTGGCACCCAGCAGCGCCGTGACCGCCAGCCAGGTGTCGAGCGCCTTGAGGTCCTTGCGCGCCGCTGCCGTCACGGCCAGCACCATCGTCAGTGAACTCATCAGCAGCACGAACGAGCTGACCGACGTGAACGGGACGTTGTAGACCTGCTCCGGTGTCGGGCCGTTTCCGAGACGGCCTCGGTACAGCATGTACACGGAGATCAGACCACCGAAGAGCAGGCACTCCGAGCCGAGGAACAGCCACATGCCGAGCTTGTTGTTCGACAGGCCGAGCGACGTCGCATGAGCACCACCGTGGTCAGCGGAGTGGTCCGCGACGTGAGTGTCATGGGCGTCATGGCCGACGTCGGCGAGGGGGAGGGTCACGTCAGCCAACGGTGGCCAGCTCCTTCGTGCCGCCGCCGTCGTTGCCAGACGGTGGGTCGTAGTCGGACGGATCCGGTACCGACGGCTCCATCGACCAGCCGAAGATGGCGAAGAAGATGACGGTTGCGCCGATGGCGATCAAGATGTGACTGAAGATGATGCCGTAGCCGATGATCGGCAGTCCGATCGCCAGGATGATCGGCCAGTACGACGGTCCTGGCAAGTGGATGTTCTTGTCGGCGTTGGCCTCCTGAATGGCCATCAGCTCCTCGGCAGTCGCCACCGGCCTGAGTTCGCCGGTTTCGGCATCTGCCGCATACTTGCGGTGGAAGAACTCGTCCAGGTTGGTGATCGTCGGGATGACGTCGAAGTTGTGGGCCTTCGGCGGGCTGGAGGTCATCCATTCGACACTGCGGGCATCCCACGGATCGAGCGGGGCCTTCGCCAACTGGCGGCGCTTGTAGGTGTAGAAGATGTTGATGATGAAGAATAAGACGCCGACGGCGAGGATGAACGAGCCGATGGTGGCGACGAGGTTCCAGAACGTCAGGTTGAAGAAGCCCGAGCCGACCCGGCTGGTGTCGTACCGGTACATACGCCGCGGCTGACCCTGCAGACCGAGGATGTGCATCGGCCCGAACGTCAGGTTCATGCCGATGACCATCAACCAGAAGTTGATCTTGCCGAGCGTCTCGTTGAGCATCGTGCCGAACGCCTTCGGCCACCAGTAGTAGAAGCCGGCGAACAGACCGAAGACGGCGCCACCGAACAGTACGTAGTGGAAGTGAGCGACGATGTAGTACGTGTCGGTCTGCTGCGTATCCGACGGGGCGACGGCGTGGGTGACGCCTGACAGGCCGCCAATCGTGAACTCGAAGATGAGACCCGTGGCGAACAGCATTGCCGTGGTGAAGCGCAACTTGCCGCCCCACAGGGTCATCAGCCAGTTGATGATCTTGACGCCGGTCGGGATGGCGATGGCCATCGTCGAGAACGAGAAGACGGCAACCGACACCGGGCCGAGTCCGGACGCAAACATGTGGTGAGCCCACACACCCCATCCGACGAAACCGATGGCAGCACCGGAGAAGACGACGAGTGGATATCCGAACAGCGGCTTGCGAGCGAAGACCGGGAGGACTTCGGAGACGATGCCGAAACTGGGTAAGACGAGGATGTACACCTCCGGATGCCCGAAGATCCAGAACAGGTGTTGCCACAGCAGCGGGTCAGCGCCTGCTCTGACGTCGAAGAAGGTGGCACCGAAGGTGCGCTGGAACGACAGCAGGAACAGCGCAACGGTGATGACCGGGATGGCGAACAACAGCAGGAACTGCGTGATCAGTACCATCCACGTGAAGATCGGCATCTTCATCATTTTCATGCCGGGGGCTCGCATGTTGAGGATCGTCACAATCAGGTTGATCGCCCCGGTCAACGAGGCGATACCGGTGACCTGGAGGCCGAAGGCCCAGAAATCGACTCCGTGGCCTGGCGAGAAGAGCCGGCTGGAGTTCGGTGCATACATGAACCAGCCCCCCTGCGCCGCGCCGCCGAACACCCATGAGGTGTTGAGGAAGACGCCACCGGCGAGGAAACACCAGAAACCGAAGGCATTCAGCCGGGGGAAGGCAACGTCGCGGGCACCGATCTGCAACGGCACGAGATAGTTGGCGAACGCTGCCGCCATTGGCATCACGAAGAGGAAGATCATCGTCGTGGCGTGCATCGTGAACATCTGGTTGTAGAGGTCCGCGCTGAGGATCTTGCCATTCGGTTGCGCCAACTGCAGGCGGATCAGCAGCGCTTCGAGACCGCCGACCACGAAAAACGTCAAGGAGACGACGCCATACATGATGCCGAGTTGCTTGTGGTCGACGGTGAAGAACCATGACCGCCATCCGTTGCTGGAAACCGGGCGCCTGAAGACGCCGAGTGCCTGCTTCGGACCAACAGGGGTGGTAATTCCACCAGCGCGCGCCAGGGCGGGCGTGGCAATTGGTCGTTCGATGATTGCCATCTCAGTCCTTTCTCATGGCTTCCGCCTGCAATCTCGTCGCCGTCACAAAGAGCCCCATGCGCCGCAGCACCCGGTCACTTCAACGTCTCGAGATAGGCGATCAACTGATCGATCGCATTCTCGGACAGCTTGAGGTTCGGCATTCCCTGGCCGAGGCCCGTTGCCGCCGGCATCATCGGCTTCAATGCAACCGGGTCCCTGAGCCACGCCTCGAGCGTGTCGCGATTCAGGCATTCCGGCGTCACGCCCTTCAGGTAGAGCGCACCGAACGCTTCCGGCGAAGCAGTGCGCAGATTTGCCCGGCAGTCCGGTGTCAGCAGATCGAAGGTTGCGCCGGCGAAGGTCGAGCGGCTCATCAGGTGCGTGAGGTTTGGTGCTGCGCCTGGAACGAGGTTCTGGTCGGCTCTGGCGATCACGGGATTGCCGTCCGCATCGACGCGACCGCTGACCTGGTGGCACCGGCTGCATTGGGAGAAGGTGGTGAAGCCGTCAGCGGCAGCTTTGTCCATCGATGTGTCGACCTTGGCAGCGGTCGGTGCTGCGTCGGTCGTCTGCTTCGTGACCCACGTGGCGAAATCGGCGGCGTCGAGGGCGACGGCTTCCATCTTCATGTTGGCGTGCGAGAGCCCACAGAACTCAGTGCACTGGCCGTCGTAGATGCCGGGATGGTCGGCCTCGAGACGTAGCGGCTGGACTCGGCCTGGGACTGCGTCCTTCTTGCCGTTCAGCGCCGGGATCCAGTACGAGTGGATGACGTCGCGGCTCATGACCCGCAACAGCACGCACTGTCCTGTCGGTATGACGAGTTCGCCGGACGTGACGATCGGCTTGGGGATGCCGGCCTGCACGGGGTAGGAATACTCCCACCACCACCGCTGGCCGGTGACGTTGACGACGGTCTTGCAGTCGTTCGTCTTGGCAAGCTTGAAGATCGTCTGTGTCGTCGGCACGGCGATGACGCCGAGTAGCACCGCCGAAACGACGACGGTGCCGATTTCGATCATGCTGTTGCCGTGACCCTGGCCGGGGATCGGCTGGCCACGATCCTTGAACTTGTACACCGCAAACCCGAGGAGGGCGAAAACGACGACTCCGACGACGCACGCAGCGACCATCGGGAAGCGTTGCAGATCGTTGATCTTGCGAGCGTTGTCGCCCTTCGGTGTGAAGATCGACTGCGTTTCGTTCTTCGCGCATCCAGCCATCAGCACCGTTCCGGCGACAATCGCCAATGGCGTGCCGAGACGGCGGAGCCGATGCGCTGACGCTGGACGGGTCATTGATTCTCCCGAGTTTTCGAGCACGGACTGAACGGTACTGCCCTCCTGACGATTTGTCAGAATGCGATCGGGGTGACGCTGGACACCAGTGCGCTGAGCTGCGGAAAGTTGGCGCGTCACGGGACCACGACTTCGACCTTGGCGGCCGGTGATGCTCCGGGGACCTCGGCGTAGAAGTTGTCGTTGGCGTACAGCGGCAGGTGGTTCAGCTTGAATGTCAGCAACTGCGTCTTGCCGGCGGGGATCAGCGACGTGCAGAACTGCACCGCTTTCTTGAGCACGTTGCCGGCGGCATCCTTCTGCTCCGGGGCGACCGGTTCGAGACCGCCGTAGATCCGCAGCCTGTACGCACCAGGATGATCATTCTTGAACAGGACGTTCGTCGTGTTACCGCGATCGACGGTCAATGCGGAGTCCGGCAGAGTCCCGCTGAACTGATGGAGCGTCAGCGTGCCGTCGGCGTTGTAGGTGAACGTTCCGGTCGTGCTCGACTTGGCAGCGACAGCGCCGTCCGGCTTCTCGTCCTTGGCCTTGTCCTCGGTCGGTCCGCAGCTCGGGCCGTCCTTCTTGTAGGCAAGCGCCTCGGTGTGATCGGCGGTTAATTTTGCGTTCTGCCCGTTGCCGGCAGCCCACACGCCAACGCCGGCAACGCCGAGCGAGGCAACGCTGAGCACCCCGACGACTGCGCCCTTGCGCAGATTCGGCATGAGTGCGATCACCAGGCCACCGAAGAGGATCACTGCTCCGAAGAGGCCGAAGAAGACCGGCGCCACATTGCTGTTGGACGTCAGCATCAAGCGACTGAAGCTGAACACCAGCACGCCGAGGCCGAGCGCGGCGCCGAACGGGAACTCGAGCGGGTTGAGGAGCTCGGCACGCACGGCGCCGTTGAACGCTGTGTCGGCTGATGCCCTGTCGGCCCACGCTGCGACGGTCCATTCGAACAGGGCGACGGCGACAACGATGATCCCGGCGATGAAGTATCGCTTGTCGGTCACGACGCCGACGGTAACCAGTGCGCCACCGGCCGCAGCAACGACCGGCCACATGCTCGGCGAGGCCGGCGCGAGTGTGTTCGGGGCCGTACGAACCGCGGCGTCGTCCATTGCCGAGATGTTGGCGTCATGGGTCAGCGCTGAGACAGCGGTGAACAACACGAGCACGCCAAGCAGGAACCACAGGCTGATGCCGCCGATGTCCGTGAAGTTGCGCGTGAACCCGTAGACGAGCAGTCCGATGAGGGCGGCGGCGGAGAGTCCGCCGAAGAGTTTCGTTCCTTGCGTCAGCATCTGTCCCTACTTCGTCACGTAGATCACGAACCAGATCACCGTGAACACGGCGGTGATCACGTACCAGTATGTTGCCAGTGAAATCAGGACATCATGGTCCTTGGTTCTGCCCCCGAGATATCGAAAGGCCGTCGTCAGGCTGTATGCGAGTGCACCGATGAGACAAACGAGGAACGCGCCGGTGATCGTGTAGAAGAGCACCTCGTAGGTACCGCCGCGCAGCGACATCGCCATCCGTTTGTAGACCAGCGCCTGGGCATTGATGGTGGCAATCGCCATGATCGCGCAGAGGAACAGCATCAGCGCCGTACTCGTGTGGTTGTCCTGCTTTGCGGAGACGATCGCCCCCGTGATGAGCACACAGGCAAAGGCCAGCGTGATCAGCATGATGTTGGACGGCACCTGTGGGATCTCGACGCCCTTCGGCAGCCAGACGTGGCTCGGACGCTTGGTGACGTTCGGCGCGAGCGGGGAGGCGTCGCGCAACTTCAGGAAGATCGCCAGCATGCCGCCGAAGAACATGGCGATCGCCGCGCTGATCAGCGCAGTGCCGACGAAGAGTTGGCGCTTGGGGGCCGGCGCCGGAGCGGCGGGGAGTGCGATCATCTGAGCGCCCCTGTCTGTGCGGGCTTGGCAGTCTGTGTCCTGGCCGGTGCGTTCAATCCGTCAGGCTTCAAATCCGTCAGCGGGTGCGAGGACGAAGCGGTCGGGGCCACGGCGAAGTTCTCGACCGGCGGCGGCGAGGATGTCATCCACTCGAACGTCTGGCCGTCGTAGGGATCGTCACCGGCGAGCTCACCCTTGGTGAACGACATCAGCGCCACGAGCACGAACAACCCCACCGTCGCCAGCATCAGCGCGTGGCCGGCCATGCTCAGGGCGTTGAGCACGCCTGTTGCGGATTGCTTGTCGAAGCCGCCTGCGGAGTAGCCGGGCTGCTTCATGAACCCGAGGATGATCATCGGGACCGAGGCCAGGACGGTACCGCCGGCACCGAGCAGCACCAATGGCAACGCTTTCTTGTCGTCGATCCTGCGACCCCAGAGCTTCGGTCCCCAGAACGTCAGTGCGCCGAGCGCCAGCAGGACGACGGAGTAGCCGACGAGAATGCTGACGCCCTCCTCGTAGACGGTGCCGGCGAGCTTGATCGGAGCGATGTCACCGACAGCGTGCAAGGCGAATCCGGCCATCAGCAGCGCGCCGCCGATGAGGTTGAACTGGGTTGCTGCGCTGAGCAGTACCTTGACGCTGAGCTTCGGCGTGGCCATCGTCTTGCCAGTCAGGCCGACGACGATCAATACCCCGAGGATCGGAAGTGCCCCGAACAGCAACCACGGGGTCGTGTCCTTGATATAGCGGACCATCGCCCCGAGGAAGTTCTCCCAGGTCTTGAACGAGTGTCGTCTGGCGGGCAGGGTCAGTGCCGTCTGCGTCACCGCAGCGGCAGCCGAAACGGCAGCAAGGCCGACGCCGATCCGCAGGATCGGCCGCTGCAACAGATGGCGGCGGGCGAGCGTGGAGATGGAGTCGGGGATCGCCCCGAGGAGCGGCAGCGAATAGACGAGCATCGCCGGTGCGCTGAGTCCCCATCCGGTCCACTGCAGCACGCCGGCGTTGCCACCGAAGGTCGATCGTGCGTAGAGATGGTCCACGAGGACGAGCACGGTCGCTGCCGCCAGCACTGGAAGCGTCAGCGCGATGGCGACGCAGCCGACGAGCGCCGAGTAGGAAAACAGTGGCACCCGTTTGAGCGTCAGACCTGGTGCCCTCGTGGTGAGCACGGTCGCAGCGATCGTCGAGGCGGCGATGACGAGCCCGGCAATCGCCAGCACGACCCCGCCGAGGTAGAGGTCGACGAGGTGCGGCTTGCCACCGCCAGGTCCACCGTTGCCGGCGAGCGAGAAAATGATCAGGCCACTCCCGAACAGCCAGCTCCAGAAACCGAGGAGGGCCGCCCGCGGAAAGGCGATCGAACGGGCGCCGACCTGCAGCGGGACGATCGCCATTGCCAGGCCGATGGTGAGTGGCAGCACGACGAAGAATGCCAATCCGACCCTGAGCAGCGAAAAGAGTTGTTGGAATGCCCCGCTGTCGAGCACGTAGCCGTTCGGGTTGATGCGCTCGAGGCCGATCAGCCCGCCGATGACGCCGACGCCCAGCATCAGCAACAGCGAGACACCGACGAACATCCGCCCGATTCGTTTGTGGTCGGTGGTCGTGATCCATGCAGCGATGTCGGACAGGGAGCGCGCTGCCGCCGATGGTTCTGTCGCTGCGAGTGCTTCTGTTCGCGTGTCGATTGTCGTCATGCGTATCCTCTCGCTCCGTGACGACGCGTCGCGCCGCCCGAGCGAATGATCGGGGCTGGTTTCGGCACTTGACACTACCCACTCGCTATGGCTGACGCCGAAATCGTCACCCGGTTTCGTCGAGGGCCCGACGCCGCGACGCGGATCGTTCGGTCGTGGTCCGGATGGTTTTCATCGGCATCGGGACGATTTCATCGTCTCCAGTTCGGCTGCGATGATCGATCGGACCTGATCACGCAGCTGTGGATAGTCCTTCTGGGTCATCCCGACGGTCGAGATCGGGGCAAGCATCCGTGCTTCTGCATGGCATTCTCCGAAACGCCAGTTGTGTTTGCGCAACGCTGTGTGCGTGCCGCATACGGCGACAGGAAGGATCGGCACCTGCTTCTCGATCGCCAGACGAAAGGCACCGTTCTTGAATTTGCCGAGTTCGCCGGTGAACGACCTCGTCCCTTCCGGGAAGATCATCACCGACACATGCTTGTCCAGGCGATCTGCGCATTGTGCCATGGCGTCCATCGCGCTGGACCCGACCCCGCGGGTCAACGGGATATCGCCGGCCATCTTCATCATCCAGCCAAGCACCGGGATACGGGTGATCTCGACCTTCGAGAGCCACTTCATCTCGAATGGAAGATGGCTCAGTAGCAGGATGTCGACGAACGATTCATGGTTCGAGCAGACGACATAGGGATGCCGGGGATCCTTCGGCGGCGTGCCGGTGACCTCGAACTTCCACAGCGGATTCAACATCTGGTGGGCGACCGCGAGCTTGCGGAACATGAAACCTGCGTAGTACCTGCCCTTGTCGAACGGTGCAGTAACCAGGCGGATCACGGCCACCATCGGGAGCCAGAGCGCCACGACGAGCCCGAGGATGAACCATGCCCACACGGAGAGGATGTCGATTTTGATGCGTTCGACGATGCTGCGGGGCGACGATGCGGTCAGACGGGCGCCGGTTTGATCGTCGCTGATCGGGGGCTCTGTGTCATTGCTCACCGATGGAGCATGGCACGTCAACGACCCTGTGACCATCCGCAGGACTCCGCGGTGGAGCCCTGGCACCGACCGTCGCCGGGCTGACGATCTGCTCAGCTCAGCATCCCTTCAGGAAAATGGGGTAATCTTCAGGATCACTTCAGTCCATCGGGAGCAAACTCGTGGCATGAGACTGCTCGTTGTTGAAGATGAAAAGCGCCTCGCCGCCGCATTGCGCCGTGGTTTGGAGCTTGCCGGGTTTGCGGTCGACATCGCCATGGACGGCAAGCAGGCGCTGTGGCTCGCCGGCGAACACCCCTATGACGCCATTGTCCTCGACATCATGCTGCCGGGTGTCAACGGCTTCCAGGTGTGCGCCGAGCTCCGCGAAAAGGGCAATTGGACGCCGATCCTGATGCTGACCGCCAAGGACGGCGAACTCGACGAGGCAGAGGCGCTCGACACAGGAGCCGACGACTTCCTGTCGAAGCCGTTCTCCTTCGTCGTTCTCGAAGCCAGGCTTCGGGCCCTGCTCCGCCGGGGGAGCCGCGAGCGTCCGAGCGTGCTCAGCGTCGGCGATATCCAGATCGATCCGGCGACTCGCTCGGTGCGACGTGACGGCCGGGAGATCGAATTGACGGCCAAGGAGTTCTCGATTCTGGAGTATCTCGCCCGCCGTCAGTCCGAGGTCGTCTCGAAGTCGGACCTGCTGGCTCACGCCTGGGATTTCGCTTTCGACGGCGCCCCGAACAACGTCGAAGTCCATATCTCCAATCTGCGCCGCAAGATCGACAAGGACTTCGAGCGGAACAGCCTCCGCACGGTACGTGGCTCCGGCTACCGTCTCGTCGCGGATGCCGCATAAGCCACGATTCCTCCTTCCTCGGTCGGTACGTGCCCGCACCACTGCGGTCGCGATGCTGGTTGTCGCTGGTGCCTTCGGCTTCGGCGCAGCGGCATTCGTGTCGATCCTGCGGACGCGCCTGACCGACGCCGTCGATCAAACTGCGATCAACCGCGTCAACGACGTGGTCGCACTGCAGAACATCCCGCAGTCATTGAGTTTCCCTGGCGATACCGACACCTTCATCCAGGTGGTCTCGACGACCGGCACCGTGCTGTCGCGAACCGAGAACGCCGAGGACAGCCCGGCGGTCTCACTGCAGAAGGCGACGCCGCAGGTGCAGGTATTCACGGTCGGCCGGCTCGGAAACGGCGCATCCGAGCCGTTCCGTGTGGCAGCCGTCAGCGCCACGATTTCGGGCGAGGCGGTATTCGTCTTTGCCGGCGAATCGTTGAAACCGACGGACAGCACGGTCTCGGCAGTCACGCGGGACCTGCTGATCGCCCTACCGTTTTTGGTCGGACTCGTCGGCCTGATTGCCTGGAGGACGACCAAGCGCGCCCTGCGTCCAGTGCACCAGATCACGGCGCAGGTCTCGTCGATCGGCGAGTCGGATCTCAGCCGTCGAGTGCCGGCTGCCGCCGTCGATGACGAGATCGGCGAACTGGCGACGACGATGAACGCGATGCTCGCCAGAGTCGAGCAGGCGATGTCCCGCCAACGTCGTTTCGTCGCCGATGCGTCCCACGAACTGCGCAGTCCGCTGACATCGCTGAGGACGCAGATCGAAGTCGCCTCGACCGATCCGGCGGGTGTGACGATGCGCGAGGCCGAGCCGGACCTGCTCGCCGAACTCGATCGCCTCGACCACCTCGTCCGAGACCTGCTCGGCATGGCGAGGATCGACGCCAGAGCGACGGTCGTCATGGCGTTCGACCTCTCGGGCTCGGTCCGCAAGGCGATGAGCCAGCGGCGCTCGAACGCCCAGGTCGTCCATCGCGTCGACGTTCCGACCTCGCCGGTCATCGTCGTCGGCGTTGCCGACCATCTCACCCGGGCTGTGGGAAACCTCGTCGACAATGCAGACCGCCATGCTGTCGGGCGGGTCGATGTCTCACTGCACGTCGATCACGACCAGGCGGTGATCGAGGTCGTGGATGACGGAAGCGGCATTCCGGTGGACAAGCGGGAGTACGTCTTCGAACGTTTCACCCGACTGGACGACGCTCGGGCGACCGATGACGGAGGGAGCGGGCTCGGACTGGCCATCGTGCGTGACATCATTTCGATGCACGGCGGAACGATCGCCGCCACGGACGGCACGATCGCCCCGATGACCGGCGCCCGGATGGTCATTCGCCTCCCCCTGGACCACACACCGATCGACGGTGACGGCATGCGCGCAGGCGTACTCACAAGCGAACGCCGGGGTGCGACGGCGGGCTGAAACGAATCAACGCAGCGGCGAGGGAACAACTGATTCCCGTGCCCAGCAAGAAACCCCCGACCGTGTCGGTGAAGAAATGTGCGCCGAGGCTGATACGCGAGACTGCCACCAGCACGACGCCGGCGAACGCAGCGGCCGACAGCAGGCCGAGCCGCGCACTCGCGCCACCAAGCGCCTGCAGCGAGGCGACGAGGACGACGGCGACGGCGAGCGCCGTGAATCCGGCGACGTGCCCCGATGGAAAGTGCTGGTTGCGGAACTGATCGCCGATACCCGTGGGTTCGGCGAAGCGGTCGACCGCCTTCTTGGCGAGCGTCTCGGCGACTGCCGCAACGATCGGTGCGGCGATGACGAACACGGCGACGATCACCCTCCGGCGGAGACTCAGCCAGATGGCGACGGAAATACCGACGAGCGCGACGCCTGGGGCTGAACCGAAGAATGTGGCGGCCGTCGCCACCTTGTGCCCGCGCGTTCCCTGGACCCGGTACAGCGCAGAGTCGATCGCCCGGTCGAACGGCAGGTTTCCGGCATGGTGAGCGGCAAAGGCCAACAGTACGAACAACACCGCACACGCGCCGGCGACCGAGGCGAGCGGCCTCACCTCCGTGTCGCTCACAATCCTGTTTCCCTCCAGTCAGGTCCCATTCCCTTGGGCGGATCGTCATCCTGACGGTGGCCGGACATGAAGCGACGTGCGTCGAGCCGGCTCACGCCTGGCAGGTGTCGGAGTTCGAGGATGAACAGGACCAGTACGGCTGTGAGCGAAGCGAGCAGCATTCTGCCGATACCGGAGAGCACCCCGACTGCCACCATCGCCCACATACCGACTGCAGTCGTCATTCCGTGGACCTCGGTTGCCGTCCCGTGTACGTCGGTCGTGATCGGCTGGCGAAAGACGAGACCACCGCCGATGAATCCGACGCCAGTGACGATGCCGGCGATCACCTTGCCGGCGTCAGCCGGAAATGGGATCGCCGCAATCGTGAACGCGGCAGCTCCGACACAGACGAGCGAGAACGTCCGGTCACCGACCGGGTGCCCGCGGAATTGCCGCTCCCAGCCGATCACCGATCCGAGGCCGGCTGCGACGAGCAGCCGGAGCACGGCATCGAGGTTGCTCAGCGTCGTGTTCACCCGGCAAGATTACGGCCGATGGGCTCGCACGCAGCGGTCATCCTCTCACCGCTGCTTCGGTCAGCACCTGCGAGCCGGGCTGCTGACAGCTCGGCTCATCCGTTGCTGGATTCGCGGACGATCAGCTCCGGCTCGAAGACGACGCGCTCGTGCCGGTGATCTTCATTCGTCGCTTCGTCGATCAGCAGTTCAGCGGCGCGCCGACCGAGCTGGTGTCGCGGCTGACGGACCGAGGAGAGCGGGACGGCGAGTGCCTCGGCGAAACCGATGTCGTCGTAACCGACCACGGCGACATCCCCGGGAATCCGCATCCCCCTGCTCAGCAGTTCCTGCATCATGCCGATCGCCAACAGGTCGTTGACGCACGAGACTGCCGTCGGCCGCCGCAGCGGTGCGATGTCGAGCAGCGAGCGTGCCGCAGCGATGCCACCAGCGACGTTCAGCGAGGGGGTCGGCAGAATCACCAACGCGCCCGCAGGGCGCTTGCGGTCGGCCATCGCCTTGCGGGCCCCTGCGAGTCGGTCGACCACCTGTGGCACCGGCTTGCTCTCGGCACCGACGAAGCCGACCCGTTTGTGGCCGATGTCGAGCAGATGCCTGACGGCCATCTCGCCTCCCGCCACGTCATTGACCGACACGGAGCACTGTTTGCGAGAGGCCCCCTTGTAGTCCAGCAGGACGAGTGGGATCCCCCGTTCACGGAGACGGGTGATTGCCCCGGCAGGCGAACCAACAGGAACGTGGAGCACGCCGAGGACCTGTTGCTCGGCGAGCATCGTCAGGTATCGCTCCTCCTTGTCGGCGCCATTGTCGCTGTCGCAGACGATCAGCAGGGCGTCGGCGGCACTGGTGACGTCCTCGATCCCGCGGGCGACGTCGGTGAAGAACGGGTTGCCGATATCCGGAACGATGAGCCCGATCGTGCGGCTCTGACCTCTGCGAAGTTGCCGCGCCGATTCGTTGCGAACGTACCGAAGAGCGGTCACGGCATCCTCGACACGCTGCCTTGTTCCGGCAGCGACGAGGTCAGGTCGGTTCAGGACATTCGACACCGTTCCGACCGAAACACCTGCATGGTCTGCGACATCTCGAATGTCCGGCTGCCGCGTCACAACACAGAAACTACTTGACAGCCTCCCTGTTGGGGTTTATCGTTCTCCGAAATTGAATCGTTTCAATCGATTCAACGCCGTTCATGCCCTCCGGGGCCGACGACGACCCAGGGGGGATCGACGTGTCAACCGAGAATCGAGACGAGCCCCTCGACGGGCACGCATCCGCAGCTGCCGATACACCGGAACCACTGCTCGTACTGCGTCAGGCGACGAAGTCGTTCGGCTCGGTCCGCGCCCTCGAAGACGGTTCGATCACCCTCTATCCGGGCGAAGCGCATGCGTTGCTCGGCGAGAACGGCGCCGGCAAGTCGACGCTCGTCAAGATCCTCGCCGGGGTCCACCAGCCCGACGCCGGCGAACTGATCGTCGCCGGCCGCACGCTCGTCCTCAACGGTCCGGCAGCGTCGCGCGCCGTCGGCATTTCGGTGATCTACCAGGAACCGACGCTGTTCCCGGATCTCAGCGTCGCTGAGAACATCTTCATGGGACGTCAGCCGCTCAGCTCGTTCCGCCGTATCGACAAGGTGGAAATGCGACGTCAGGCCGAAGCGGTCTTCCGTCGACTCGGAGTCGTACTCGATCCGTCGCGGCCGGCGCGCGGCCTGTCGGTCGCCGACCAGCAGATCGTCGAGATCGCCAAGGCGATCTCCTTCGACGCCAAGGTCATCGTGATGGACGAACCGACGGCGGCGCTGACATCCGTCGAAGTGGACCGTCTGTTCGAGGTCGTACGTGCCTTACAGGCCGAGAGTGCTGCCGTGCTGTTCGTGTCCCACCGCCTCGAGGAGGTCTTCGCGCTCTGTCAGCGAATGACGATCATGCGCGACGGACGCTTCGTACGCACCTCCCTGATCGAGGACGAATCGATCGACAGCATCATTCGATCGATGGTCGGCCGGGACCTCGAGTCGTTGTTTCCAAAGACGGCGACGGTCCCCGGCGACGTTGCGTTATCGGTCGAGCGACTCACCCGCGAGGGCGTCTTCACCGATGTCTCCTTCGACGTTCGACGTGGTGAGATCGTTGCACTGGCCGGGCTCGTCGGGGCGGGACGCAGCGAGATCGCCAGGGCGATCTTCGGCATCGACCGTCACGACGCCGGAACGGTCCGCATGGAGGGCAAGCCGTTGCCGAACGGCTCACCGTTGGCGGCGATGGCTGCCGGCATCGGCTTCGTTCCGGAAGACAGACGCCAGCAGGGCCTGGTGATGGATCTCGGCATCGACCACAATGTGGCGCTCGCCTCGCTGTCACGGCTGAGCCGAAACGGGCTGATTCATCGCTCGGACGAACGAAATCTCGCCATCGACTGGGCCTCGCGCCTGCAACTGAAGTTCGGCAGGATGAAGAATGCCGTGTCAACGCTGTCCGGCGGAAACCAGCAGAAGGTCGTGCTCGCCAAGTGGCTCGCCAGGCATCCTTCCGTCCTGATCATCGACGAACCGACACGCGGCATCGACGTCGGCACCAAGGCCGAAGTCCACCGCCTACTCGATCAACTGGTTTCGCAAGGCATCGCCGTGCTGATGATCTCATCCGAACTGCCCGAGGTGCTCGGCATGGCCGACCGGGTGCTCGTCGTCCACGAAGGGCGTCTCGTCGGCGAATTCGCCCGCAAAGACGCCGACGAAGCGTCGATCATGCGCGCAGCGACCGGTCAGACGGTCGGAGCTGCCGCATGAGCCTGACGGTCGCGCCGATCAGCCGCCCTGGGGGCGTCAGACGCTCCGAGTTGCTGCTCCGCGCCCGCGAGCTGAGCATCGTGCTGGCGTTGCTGATCGTCTTCGGATTCACGACGCTGAAGAACCATGAATTCGCCAACGCAGCCAGCATCCGCCAGTTGCTGTCCGGAGCCTCGCTCGTCGCCCTGCTCGCCGTCGGGCAGACACTCGTCGTCGTCACCCGCAACGTCGACCTGTCTGTCGGTTCCGTTCTCGGGTTGTCCGCCTACCTCGTCGGCACGCTGTTCCGCGCCCACCCGAACGCACCGATCGCGCTGGCCTTCCTCGTCGGCATCGGCGTCGGAGTGCTGATCGGCGCAATCAACGGGATCATCACCACGGTCACACGCGTGCCGAGCCTGGTGGTGACGCTGGCAATGCTGTACATCGTCCGCGGCGTCGACGCCGAGATCGTCAACGCCAAGCAGATCGACCCGACGTTGATCCCCCACTCGTTCCAGGTCGTCGGGTACGAGCACATCTTCGGAATTCCGTGGCTGGCGATCATCGTCACCGTCATCGTCATCGCCGTCGGCTTCTACATGCGGTCGTTCCGCGCCGGTCGGGACCTGTACGCCATCGGCTCGAATCCTGACGCCGCCACCCTCGCCGGTGTACCGAGTGGGCGTCGGGTGTTCACCGCTTTCGTGGTCAGCGGTGGCCTCGCCGGGCTCGGCGGAGCCTTGTTCCTCGCCCAGTTCGCCACGGTCAACGCGACGGGCGGTTCCGGATACGAGTTGAACGTCGTGGCCGCCGTCGTGGTCGGTGGGGTGGCGATCTTCGGTGGCAGCGGCACCGTCTTCGGCGCAGCGCTCGGCGCACTGCTGCTCAACACGATCAACCAGGCGCTCGTCGCCGCCAAGGTCTCGGCCTTCTGGAACCAGGCCGTCGCCGGCGCGCTGCTGCTGGCGGCGATCGCCTTCGATCGCTGGCTGTCGTTGCGTGTCGAACGCCTCGAATCGGGACGGGGGGAGCGCCATGTTGTCTGAAACGACCCCTCCCCAGACCGCGGCCTCCGGTGCAGTGCAGGTCCCACCCACCAGACGGAACCCTCAGACGAACGAATCGTCCTGGCGTGGACTGCTCCGCTGGGAATCGGCGCTCGTCGTGGCCCTCGCCGGTGCACTGATCTACGGCCACCGAACGACGAACTTCTGGAACGCCACCAATTTCTTCTACATCGGTCTGAACATCGGTGAGATCGCCATCATGGCGCTGCCGCTCACGCTGATCGTCATCACCGGAGAGATCGATCTGTCAGTCGCTTCGATGCTCGGGTTGTCGAGCACGCTGCTCGGCTATCTGTATCTCCACGGTTGGCCGATCGGTTTCGCCATCGTCGCTGTGCTCGTCGTCGGCGCGATCGGCGGAGCGCTGAACGGCGTCCTCGTGACCAGACTGGGCCTGCCTTCGATCGCCGTCACCATCGGCACGCTCACGCTGTTCCGCGGCCTCGCCGAGATCATCCTCGGAGCGAAATCGGTCGGCAAATTTCCGGCGACGCTGACGAAGATCGGCGTCATTCCGATCCCCCACACGCAGATCGCCTACTCGGTCGGTTGCTTCGTCGTGCTGGCGATCATCTACGGCGTCGTGCTGCACGCCATGCCCGTCGGTCGTTCGATCTTCGCCATCGGCCTGCAGCCAGAAGCCGCGCACTTCTCCGGTATCCGCGTCAAGCGCATCAAGCTGATGCTGTACGTGCTGTCCGGAACAGTCTGCTCGTTCGCCGGGGTGCTGTGGACCATGCGCTTCGCGACATCCCGCTACGACGCCGGGACAGGCCTCGAACTCAACGTCGTCGCCATCGTGCTGTTCGGCGGCATCTCGATCTTCGGCGGCCGCGGGTCGATCGTTGGTGTCGTGCTCGCCACGGCGGTGATGGCCTGCATCCAACAGGCATTGACGTTGCGCAACGTCGATGCGCAGGTGCGCAACATCGTCACTGGCGTCTTGCTGCTCATCAGTGTCGTACTGCCGAACATCGCCACCGGCATACATCGCCTTCGTGAGCGCCGTCGACTGCGTAACCGCGACCGCCTCGCCCATCGGGCTCCCGATCTTCATCAACCAACAACAACAACAACCGAAGGACAACGAGCATGACCATCACCCATCATTCACGTCGCCGGGGCGGTGCCGCTCTCGCCTCCATCTGCCTGGCGATCGGCGTCACCGCCTGTGGCTCATCGACCAAGAGCAGCAGTTCGGCAACCACCCCGGGCGCGGCAACCACAGCCGCCGGAGCAACCACTGCCGCCGGTACAACCACTGCCGCCGGTACAACCACTGCTGCCGGGACGGCCGCCGCTGGCGGAGCGACGGGCATCAAGTCCGGCCTGACGGTGTACTACATCCCGAAGGACACGCAGAACCCGTACGAGGTACTGGCTGACAAGGGCGGCGAAGCCGCACTGACAGAACTCGGCGGCAAGGTCGTCGTCAGCAGCGGCACGGAAGACACCGCCGCCGCACAGATTCCGTCGATCCAGGCTGCAATCGCCGCCAAGGCCAACGCCATCGTCATCGCTGCCAACGATCCCGATGCGCTGTGCCCGTCGATCGCCCAGGCAGTCGCCGCCGGCATCAAGGTCGTCGCCTTCGACTCCGACAACAACTGCCCGGACCACCTGTTCATCAACCAGGCAGATACCGCAACCATCGGCACCGCCGAAGTCGACTACATGGCGACCCTTGTCAACAGCACCGGCGAGATCGCCATCCTGTCGGCGGCCGCCACGGCCACGAACCAGAACGCCTGGATCGGCTTCATGAAGCAGCAGTTGGCTGCCAAGTACCCGAACATGAAGCTCGTCGACGTCGTCTACGGCGACGACGATCCGGCCAAGTCGTTGACGGCCCTCACCGGCCTGCTGTCGGCTCACCCGAACCTCGTCGGCATCATCTCGCCGACAACCGTCGGCATCTCGACCGCAGCCCAGTACCTGTCGACGCACAAGGACATCGCTGCCAAGGTCAAGTTGACCGGTCTCGGCCTGCCATCGCAGATGAAGCCGTACATCAAGGACGGCACTGTCAAGGGCTTCATGCTGTGGAATCCGTCGGACCTCGGCTACCTCGCCGGTTATGCCGCAGCCAATCTGGCGTCTGGCACGACCAATCTCAAGGATGGCTCGAAGTTCACCGCCGGCAAGCTCAAGGAGTACACGATCGCCGCTCCCGCAGGCGCGACGCCTTCGGTCATCCTCGGCCCGCCGACCGTGTTCGACGCTTCCAACATCGACCAGTTCAACTTCTAGTCGATGACAGATGTGTCCGGGATGGGTGCCCCTCCCTCGCCCGTCCCGGCACACGTCAGCTGCAGTCGACCAACGCCATCAGTCCCAGCTCTGCACCCGATCGAGACGACATGAGCCAGCGAGTGTGCTTCCAACTCCGAGTCCGACCAGAACTGCTCGATGAGTACACAGAACGTCACGCGGCCGTCTGGCCGGAGATGCGGGCGGCACTCACCGCCGCCGGATGGCGCAACTATTCGCTGTTCCTGCTCCCTGACGGCACGCTCACCGGCTACTTCGAATGCGACGACCTACCCGCAGCCCAACAGGCGATGGCGGCGACCGATGTGAACAGCAGATGGCAGGCCGAAATGGGCCGCTTCTTCCTCGACCTCGGCGATGCGGCCCCTGACGAAGGCATCCGGCCGATCACCGAGATCTTCCACCTCGACTGACCCATACCTCGAACTGCACTCACCCCCTCGCTCCGTTCACTCCTCCACGCACACTCTCGACCGACCCCAGACACTCGACCGACCCCCACACACAGAGACAGGACAGACCATGACCGATTTCCGCGCTGTCAAAGCTGCACTTCGTCATCAGCAGATCGAGCTGCCCTCGTGGGCGTTCGGCAACTCCGGAACCCGTTTCAAGGTTTTCGCCCAGCCGGGCGTGCCACGCAACCCGTATGAGAAACTTGCCGACGCCGCGCAGGTCAACCTCTTCACCGGCGTGGCGCCCAGCGTGTCGCTGCACATCCCGTGGGACAAGGTGGACGACTTCGCCGATCTTGCCAAGCACGCTGCCGACCTCGGTATTCGCCTCGGGGCGATCAACTCGAACGTCTTCCAGGACGACGACTACAAGCTCGGCTCCGTCACCAACCCGGACCCGCGTGTCCGCCGCAAGGCCACCGATCATCTGCTCGCCTGTATCGACATCATGGACGCGACCGGTTCCAAGGACCTCAAACTGTGGTTCTCCGACGGCACGAACTATCCGGGCCAGGACGACATCGCCGCCCGCCAGGAGCGCCTCGCCGTCGCCCTTGCCGAGGTCTACGAACGGCTCGGCGACGACCAACGTTTCCTGCTGGAGTACAAGTTCTTCGAACCGTCGTTCTACACGATGGATGTCCCCGACTGGGGAACCGCCTTCATGCACTGCCTTCCACTCGGCCCGAAAGCGCAGGTCGTCGTCGACACCGGCCATCACGCCCCCGGCACGAACATCGAGTTCATCGTCGCCCTGCTGCTGCGCGCCGGCAAGCTCGGCGGGTTCGATTTCAACTCACGTTTCTACGCGGACGACGACCTGATGGTCGGGGCCGCCGACCCGTTCCAATTGTTCCGCATCATGACCGAGGTGCGCACCGGCGGAGGGTTGGAGCCCGCATTGGGCGTTGCCTTCATGCTCGATCAGTGCCACAACATCGAACCGAAGATCGCCGGTCAGATCCGCTCGGTCATGAATGTCCAGGAGGCCACCGCCAAGGCATTGATCATCGATCTCGATGCGCTCCACGCCGCACAGGCAGCCGGCGATGTGCTCGGTGCCAACGCTGTGCTGATGGACGCCTTCAACACCGACGTCCGCCCGCTGCTCGTCGAACTGCGCGAGGAAATGGGCCTCGATGTCAATCCGATGGCCGCCTATCAGCGTTCCGGCTACTTCGAGCGGATCGTCGCCGAGCGCGTCGGCGGCGCCGCTGCCGGCTGGGGGGCGTGAGGCCGATGGCCAACTCCGTCGAACCGACCACGGTGAACACCTCCACCCCGCAGACCACTGTCCAGCAACTGATCGCCCGCTCGAACCGCCTCGGCGCCGACGCCCGCAATACGAACTATGCCGGTGGCAACACGTCGGCGAAGGGCACCGAAACGGATCCTGTCACCGGCGGACCAGTCGAACTGTTGTGGGTCAAGGGTTCCGGCGGAGACCTCGGAACGCTGACCCCCTCCGGCCTTGCAGTACTGCGCATGGACCGCCTACTGGCGCTGGCAGGTGTGTATCCAGGTGTCGAGCGTGAAGACGAGATGGTTGCTGCGTTCGACTTCTGCCTCCACGGACGGGGAGGTGCTGCCCCTTCGATCGATACAGCCATGCACGGGCTCGTCGATGCAGCGCACGTCGACCATCTGCATCCGGACTCCGGTATCTCGCTGGCGACGGCCACCGACGGCGAGGCCTTGACCATGGAGTGCTTCGGTGACCGCGTGGTCTGGGTGCCGTGGCGTCGACCCGGCTTCCAACTCGGCCTCGACATCGCAGCGATCAAGCAAGCGAACCCACAGGCGATCGGCTGCATCCTCGGCGGCCACGGGATCACGGCATGGGGCGACACGAGCGATGCGTGTGAGGCAAACTCGTTGGAGATCATCCGCACCGCCGAAGCGTTTCTGATCGAGCACGGCGCATCTGAACCATTCGGTTCAACCGTGGCAGGGTTCGAGGCGCTGCCGGCTGCTGAGCGTCTGGCGCGCGCCGCCGTGCTCGCACCGATCATCCGCGGGCTGGCATCGACGGACCGTGCTCAGGTTGGACACTTCACCGATGCCCCTGTCGTGCTCGAGTTCCTGGCGAGCGAAAAACTCGAACGACTCGGTGGACTCGGTACGTCATGCCCCGATCACTTCCTGCGGACGAAGGTCCGGCCGATGATCGTCGACCTCCCTGCCGCGACCCCGATCGACGACGTCGTCGCCCGACTGAAGGAACTGCACGTCGCCTACCGCGACGACTACCGCGGGTACTACGAGCGCAACGCCAAACCGGACAGCCCGGCGATGCGCGGTGCCGATCCGGCGATCGTGCTCGTCCCCGGTGTCGGTATGTTCTCCTTCGGGGCGAACAAGCAGACGGCACGGGTTGCCAGCGAGTTCTATATCAATGCGATCAACGTGATGCGCGGCGCAGAGGCCGTTTCGACGTATTCGCCGATCGCTGAAGCAGAGAAGTTCCGCATCGAATACTGGGGCCTGGAGGAAGCCAAACTGCAGCGCATGCCGAAGGCCAAGCCGTTGGCGACGCGCATCGCTTTCGTCACCGGTGCCGGGTCCGGCATCGGGCGGGCAATCGCTCACCGGCTTGCGGCAGAGGGTGCCTGTGTCGTCGTTGCCGATCTGAATGCCGAGTCCGCTGCAACCGTCGCCGCCGAGATCGGTTCGACCGATGTCGCTGTCGCCGTCACGGTCGACGTCACCGACGAGAAGCAGGTGGCTACTGCGCTCGCTGCCGGCATTCTGGCGTTCGGTGGGATCGACCTCGTCGTCAACAATGCCGGGCTGTCGATCTCCAAGCCATTGCTCGACACGACCGAACACGACTGGGACCTGCAGCACGATGTCATGGCCAAGGGTTCGTTCCTCGTCGCCCGAGAAGCGGCACGGGCGATGATCGGTCAGCGGATGGGCGGTGACATCATCTACATCTCCAGTAAGAACGCTTTCTTCGCCGGTCCGAACAACGTCGCCTACGGCGCGGCGAAAGCGGACCAGGCGCACCAGGTCAGACTGCTGGCCGCAGAACTCGGTGAACACTCGATCCGTGTCAACGGCATCAACCCGGACGGCGTCGTTCGCGGCTCCGGCATCTTCGCCAAGGGCTGGGGAGCACAGCGGGCCGCTGTCTACGGCGTCGCCGAGGAGGACCTCGGAGCGTTCTACGCCCAGCGCACGCTCTTGAAGCGGGAGGTGTTGCCGGAGCATGTCGCCGCCGCCGTTTTCGTCCTGACGGCCGGCGATTTGTCACTGACCACCGGTCTGCACATCCCCGTCGACGCCGGCGTCGCCGCTGCCTTCCTACGCTGAAGATCGCTCCGTCGCCGTGCCCACCTATGTCGCCGTCGATCTCGGGGCGACGAGCGGGCGGGTCGTGGACGTCCACCTCGACAACGACGGGATCGTCCTCGAACAGGTCGCGCGATTCGCCAACACTCCGATCAGTGGATTGAACGGTGCGCTGACGTGGGATTTCGAGGGCCTGCTCAGCCATGTCAGCGACGGCCTCACGATGGCAGCAGATCGCGGCGTGCTCCGCTCGGTGGCCATCGATTCATGGGCCGTCGACTACGGACTGCTCGATGGCGAGGGCCGGCTCATCGGGCCGGTGCACGCCTACCGCTCGGCACGCACCGATGGTGTCATGGATGCGGTCCGCTCGGAACTCGGCGATGCAGCGATCTACGACATCACCGGGATCCAGTTCCTGGCGTTCAACACGATCTACCAACTCTCCGCCGACGCCGACTCCGAGCAGTATCGCCAAGCGGCGACGTTGTTGATGGTGCCGGATCTGTTGAACCACGAACTGTGTGGCAGTACGACCAACGAGATCACCACGGCGAGCACGACACAGCTCCTGGACACGAGGAGCCATCAGTGGAGCGACGAGCTGATCGATCGCCTCGGTCTGCGGCGCGAGATCATGCCCCAGCTCCATCGCCCCGGCACCCACCTCGGGACGGTCGACGGTGTCGGCGGACGCGTCGACGGACTCGATGTCGTCGCAGTTGCCAGCCACGACACCGCCAGCGCGATCGCCGGTACACCGCTCCGCGCTGATCGCCAGGGGATCTACATCTCGTGTGGAACCTGGTCGCTCGTCGGTTGTGAACTGACTGCGCCGGTCACGTCCGCCGAGGCGCTGTCGGCCAATGTCACCAACGAGCTCGGCGTCGACGACACGACACGGCTGTTGAAGAACGTCGGCGGGCTGTGGCTCCTCGAGGAATCCCGCCGCAGCTGGGCCGCCCGGGGACTGCCGACAGACGTCATCGCGCTCGTGGCGACGGCTGCCGAGGTGCCAGGCGGGCGCAGTGTCATCGATGTCGACGATCCGATCTTCGCCTCCCCGGGCGACATGACGGCTCGAATCATCGAAGCGTGCCGTGCGAGTGGGCAGCCGATTCCGGAGACGCCAGGGGAGATCACCCGCGTGATCCTCGACTCGCTCGCCCTCGCCTGGAGACGGACGGTCACGACGATCGAGCACGTCGCCGGCACCGAGGCAGAGGTCATCCACCTCGTCGGGGGCGGTGCGGCGAACGTCCTCCTCGGTCAGTTGTGCGCCAGCGCATGCGGACGGCCGGTGCTCGCCGGGCCGGTCGAGGCGACCGTCGTCGGCAACGCATTGGTGCAGGCGATCGCCGACGGACGGTTGACCGACCTCGCCCACGGTCGTGAGCTGGTCGAGCGGACGATCCCCCCGACGCGCATCGAGCCGCAGAAGATGCTCAACTGGGAAGCGCTCGCCACCCGCCTCTCCCGCACACCGCTCCCTGGGACCACACGATGACTCAACTCGACCACAACGAGGTGACTGCTCCACGGATCACGGCAGCACTGTTCGCCACCTGTCTCGCCGACACGATGTTCCCCGATGTCGCCAAGGCGACCGTCACGGTGTTGGAGCGGCTCGGGGTCAGGGTCGAGTTCCCGCAGGCACAGACGTGCTGCGGGCAGATGCACATCAACAGCGGCTATCAGCGAGACGCGCTGGCGTTGATCGAGCATTTCGTCGAGACCTTCGAGCAGTACGAGCACATCGTCCTGCCGTCCGCATCCTGCGCCGGTTCGATCCGCCATCAGCACGGGATGGTCGCCCGCCGTCTCGGCAAACCAGCCCTCGCCGCCAGGGCGGATGCGATTGCGCGGCGGACGAGAGAGTTCAGCGAGTTCCTCACCGACGTCCTGAAGGTGACCGACGTCGATGCCTACTTCCCCCATCGCGTGACGTACCACCCGACGTGCCACTCGTTGAGGATGCTGCATGTCGGCGACAAACCGCTCCGGCTGCTTCGGGCGGTCAGAGGCATCGAGTTGATCGAACTGCCAGCGGCTGACCAGTGCTGCGGATTCGGTGGAACGTTCGCGGTGAAGAACGCCGACACATCGACAGCGATGCTCGCCGACAAGATGGCCAACGTCCTCGGTACGAAGGCGGAGATCTGTTCGGCCGCGGACGCCTCGTGCCTGATGCACATCGGCGGCGGGCTCAGCCGCCTGACGTCAGGGGTCCGCACGATGCACCTCGCCGAAATTCTCGCGTCGACCGAATCAGGCGAGACGCACGGCGTCAGCGTCAGACCCTCCCGGCAGACTTCGAACCCTGGAAGCGGCAACGATGTCTGACAGGACGAACCTTCCCGTGTACGCCCCCCTCGGCGTCGGCCGTCTACAAGGTGACCGCACATTCCCTGCCGCCGCCAAGATCGCCCTTGCCGACGGCCAACTGCGCAGCAACCTGCGCTCGGCGACGGCGACGATCCGAGCGAAGCGGGCGAACGTCGTCGGCGAGGTCGCCGATTGGGAGGAGTTGCGACGAGCGGGTGAGGCGATCAAGGCGAGCACGATGGCCAGCCTCGACACGCTGTTGATCGAATTGGAACGCAACGTCGTCGCCAACGGCGGCGCCGTCCACTGGGCGCGCGACGCCGCAGAGGCGAACCGCATCGTCACCGGACTCGTGCAGGCCACCGGCGCCAAGCAGGTCGTCAAAGTGAAGTCGATGGTCACGCAGGAGATCGGCCTCAACGAGGCGCTCGCCGCTGCCGGTATCGAGGCGTTCGAGACCGACCTCGCCGAACTGATCATCCAACTCGGTCACGACGAGCCGAGCCACATCCTCGTCCCGGCGATCCACCGCAACCGTGCCCAGATCCGTGAGATCTTCCTGCAGGAGATGCCCGGTGTCGATCGTTCGATCAGCGACGAGCCTGCAGTGCTCGCCGGGGAGGCACGACGCTACCTGCGCAAGAAGTTCCTCGAGACGAAGGTCGCGATTTCCGGTGCCAACTTCGCCGTTGCCGACACCGGCACGCTGACGGTTGTCGAATCGGAGGGCAACGGGCGCATGTGTCTGACGCTTCCCGACACGCTGATCACGGTGATGGGCATCGAGAAATTGGTACCGACCTGGACCGACCTCGAGGTCTTCTTCCAACTGCTGCCACGTTCGTCGACCGGCGAGCGGATGAACCCCTACACGTCGACGTGGACCGGGGTGACACCAGGCGACGGGCCGCAGTCGTTCCATCTCGTACTGCTCGACAACGGCCGCACGGCGACGCTCGCCGATGAGGTCGGCCGGCAGGCACTGCACTGCATCCGCTGTTCGGCGTGCCTCAATGTCTGCCCGGTGTACGAACGCACCGGCGGGCACGCATACGGCTCGACCTACCCCGGTCCGATCGGTGCGATTCTCAGCCCGCAGCTCACCGGCCTCACTGGCGACGGCGTGAACGACTCGCTCCCCTATGCCTCGACGTTGTGCGGTGCATGCTTCGATGTCTGCCCGGTGCGCATCGACATCCCTTCGATCCTCGTGGATCTGCGTGCCCGCCATGTCGAAGCAGCCAAGGCCGCCAGTCGGATCCCGAGTGGCGAGCGCCTGGCGATGGCCGGCGTCGGCTGGGCGATGGCCGGCGAGAAGCGCTGGCAATTGGCTCAACGCGGTGCTGGTGTTCTGCGCCATTCGACCCGCCGGACCACGATCCGCAGGCTGCCGTGGCCGCTGTCGCGCTGGACCGCCAGTCGGGATCTGGCGAAGCCGCCGGTGCAGACCTTCCGTCAATGGTGGGCGACCGAGCACGAGGATCCGTCGTGACCATCTCGGCGCGCGACGAAGTACTCGCCAGGATCCGCAGCGCGATCGTGACGGCCGTGTCGCCCGATGTTCCCCGCGACTATCGTGCCGGCGCGGCTGCTGACGTCGAATTGCTGGTCGACCGTCTCGTCGACTATCGGGCGATCGTCCATCGGTGCGCTCCAGCGGGCATCGCCGGTGCGATCATCGAAGCGGCCGATGCTGCGGGCATCGATCGGCTGTTCGCTCCTCCAGGACTCGATCCGGCGTGGCAACCGTCCGATCGCCACGTGAGCATCGATGACGGGACGCTGACGGCGACCGATCTCGATGGGAACGACGTCGGCGTGATCACGACGTGCAGCGTGGCGATCTGCGAAACGGGCACGATCGTGCTCGACGGCGGGCCGGGCCAGGGCCGCCGGCTGCTGACCCTCGTCCCCGACCACCACATCTGCATCGTGCTCCCGGAGCAGGTTGTCGGTGCCGTGCCAGATGCCTTTCGCCGGCTCGATCCGCGGCGCCCGTTGACGTGGATCAGCGGACCCAGCGCCACCAGCGATATCGAACTCAAGCGGGTCGAGGGTGTCCATGGACCACGCCATCTCGTCGTGATCATTGTCGAACACGTCCCCGGATCCAACTCCGCACCCTGACCGAACCATCCGCACACATCAGAGGAAGCCATGACGAGCACGATGACCCGAACTGCAACGAGTGAACTGTTCGAGCCGATCAAGCAGGCCAAGCGTGCCCGTATCGGGCTGTATTCGGCAGGCTTGCAGGCCTACTGGAACCAGTTTCCCGGGCTGCGCGATCGGCTCGCGGACTACGGCAGGTTCATCGAGCGACGGCTGTCCGTGTGGGGTGACGTCTTCAACGTCGGGCTCGTCGACACCGAGGCATCAGGTCGGGCGGCCGGTGAGTGGCTGCAATCGAAGAACGTCGACATCGTCTTCTGCCATGCCGCCACCTATGCCACGGCTTCGATGGTCCTGCCGGTTCACCAACTGTGTGACGCCCCGGTGGTCTTCCTCAACCTGCAGCCTGCCGCCCGACTCGACTACGACCGCACGACGACCGGCGAGTGGCTCGCCCACTGTGGCGCCTGCCCTGTCCCGGAATATGCAAATGCAATGAATCGAGCGCGCATCCCGTTCCGTGTCGTCAACGGGCTGCTCGGATTGGAGGAGACCCCGGCGATCTCGCTCGCCGACGAGGTAACAGCGACGCGGCCCGAAGCGGTGCGTGCCTGGACGGAGATCGAATCCTGGGCGAGAGCGGCATCAGTCGCCAGGACGTTCAAACACGCGCGTTTCGGATTCCTCGGCAACACCTACGGTGGAATGCTCGATCTGTACAGCGACCCGACGATGATCCAGGCACAGACCGGACTCCACGTCGAGGTGCTGGAGATCGGTGATCTGCAACAGCTCGTCGACGGCGTCGGCAGTAGCGACGTCGAGGCCAAGCGCTCCGAGGTCATGGCGATGTTCGAGATCAGCAGCGATTCGGCGTCCGACCCGATCGCCAGGCGTCCGACGGACGAGCAGATGGACTGGTCATGCCGCGTCGCCGCCGCTCAGGAGAGGCTGGTCCGCGAGTTCGACCTCGACGCCCTGGCGTACTACTACCACGGGGCGCCTGACACCAAGGAGGAGCGCCTGCAGGCCGGTTTCATCGTCGGTCATTCGCTGCTGACAGCGCGAGGTATCCCGTGCGCCGGCGAGGGCGATCTCAAGACGGCCGTGGCGATGAAGATGTGCGACATTCTCGGTGTCGGCGGCAGCTTCACCGAAATCGTCGTCGTCGACTACGAGGACGAGACGATCCTGCTCGGACACGACGGACCGTTCCACATGGCGATCGCCGAAGGAAGGCCGGTGCTGCGCGGGCTCGGCCTCTACCACGGCAAGCAGGGCACCGGTGTGTCCGTGGAGGCGAAGGTCCGGACAGGGCCGGTGACCACGCTCAACGTCACCCAGACGGCCGACGGTCGATTGAAACTGATCAGCAGCGAAGGGCGTTCGACGGACGGTCCGACGATGCGCATCGGCAATACGCAGACGCCGATCCGCTTCCGCCAACACCCTGACGACTACATGTCACGGTGGTTCGCCGAGGCGCCGACGCACCACTGTGCAATGTCCGTCGGCCACAACGCCAGCCTGTTTTCCAAGGTCGGCGAGCTGATGGCGATCGATCACGTCGCACTGTAGGAGCCGCACGCCTTCCGGCGTGTGCTTCAGACTTCGCGGCTGGTGGCTTCGATCGCCCCGCGGAAATCGGGTGGCAACGGCACGTTGGCGTCGGTGAGGTTCTGGGCAACGCGCTGGCCGAGTCCCGACTGGTCGGCGATGGCCCTGGCGACGGTCGATCCGAGCCGCCCGCCGATCGGGACCTGACCGCTTGCGACGGCGGCGATCAAGGCGCTGGACAGGCGCGCCGCCACCGGCTGGACGCGTGCCCAGTCGACCTGCTCGGCCATCTCGCGCATCGCCTTCGTCGCCTCACTCGTGCGTTCGGCTGTTGCCGACCGCACCCCGGCCCAGTCGACGCCACGCAGTGCCCTGGTCACCTCGTCAGCTTCGGCCGTCATCTCCTCCGCAGGCGCCGCTCCGTCCGGGGTGGTGACCGGATCTGACTCGGGCACACGACCAGGCTCGTCCTTGACTGCAGGCTCCCCCGCAGTCTCGGTGTCCGTTCCGGAGCCGGACTCCGACGTCGCCTTCGACGAGCGCAGCAGTGCGAGCAGGGCGTCGAGCTGTTCCTTGGGCGTCGACCAGATCGGCGTGGCGGCGGTGGTGTCGCCGTGCTTGCCGGCCTCGTACTCCGCCTTGAGCGTCGCCGCCGCCTGCTTGGCCTTCGCCTTCCAGCCGGTCGCCGTGAGCGCGCCGAGGGCGCGAGCTGCAGAGCCGGAACGATCCGATGAGGCCATCGCCATACAGTACCGTCACCACCGGCTACAGGCCCGAGCAGTCACCAGTTCTGCTTCCGGCGTGTCATTGCCTCGCGTCGTGGGCAAGCTCTCGGTATGGAACGGAACGAGCTGCTGATCGACCTCTTCGGACGGATCGACGAACACGTACACGAGGCCGTCGACGGTCTCAGTGCCGAGATGTTGACGACAACGATCGAGCAGGGCACGAACAGCATCGGTTGGCTCGTCTGGCATCTGACACGAGTGCAGGATCATCACATCAGTGCGCTGCTCGACGACGACCAACTCTGGCAATCAGGCGACTGGGCGGCACGCTTCGGTATGCCCGGCGATCCCGACAACACCGGATACGGCCACAGCGTCGCCGACGCATCGAAGATCCGACCGGAGAACGCACAGGCATTGATCGACTACTACGACGCCGTCGCCGCCCGGACCAGGACGCTGCTCGAACGAATCACTGCCGCTGACCTCGACCGTGTCGTCGACGAACGGTGGGATCCTCCTGTGACACTCGGCGTGCGGTTGATCAGCGTCGCCGACGACGACATCCAGCATGCAGGTCAGGCCACCTATGCGCGGGGCATCCTCGAGCGGCGATAGCTTCGCCGCTCGGGCGTCTGGGTTTCAGCTCTCCGACGATTCCACCTTGACCCCGCGCCAGAACGCCACGTAGTCCTTGATGTTGGCGGCCGCATCGGAGGGGCTCGGGTAATACCAGGCGGCATCGGGATTGTCGGTGCCGTCGACGACGAGGGTGTAGTAGCTGGCGTCGCCCTTCCACGGGCAGTGCGTACGTTTCGAACTGGAAGTCAGCAGTTCCTGATGGACCGACGACGGCGGAAAATAGTGATTTCCTTCGACCACGACCGTCTCGTCGCTCTCGGCAATCACGGTGTTGTTCCACACTGCACGCATCTGGGTTTCCTTCCGATGGAGGTCGTTGGTCGAACCTCCGGCGACGCCCGATCATTCCCGCTCCGAGCGTATTGGAGAGGAGAATGACGTGTCAGACGGGAGCCTCGACACGGCGTAGTGGCGTTCGCTGTGCTGGTTGGTGATCCCACAGGTCGGCGACCAGATCGTCCTGCAGGGAGACCAGAGACGGATCGTTCCAGCGGTTGACCTGCTGAAACGGATCATCATGCAGGTCGTACAACTCGCCCTCCGTGCCGTCGTGGACCGTGCCGGGTTGGTAGGTCGTGCAGACCCAGCCATCACGGGTGATGGTACGCAGGTGTACGCCGACGCCGAACACTTCGCTGTCCCACTCCGTCAGTACGCGCTCGAATCCACGCGCATCAGCATCCGTGTCGCTGACTGGCAGCGGTGAACCCTCCATGAACGGCGGCACCGCGAGTCCGGCGATCGTGCAGAACGTCGGCGCGAGGTCCACGAGTCCGACCGGTCGGGTCACCGTCGACGGAGCAGCGTGGGCTGATCGTGCCTGTCGCCAGATCAGCGGGAGCCGCATCAGACCGTCGACGTGATACGGGCCCTTGAACAGCAGCCCGAAATCGCCTTGGAGTTCACCGTGATCCGTGGTGAAGATCACATCGACGTCGTCTTCCCAACCACGGCCGCTGATCGCCGTCATCACCCGTCCCAAGGCCTCGTCGATGAGTTCGCACTCGATCGCGTTGCGGGCATTGACCTCGCGCACATGGTCCGGCGTCAATGTTGCCGGCACCCACGAGTTCGGCGCCTCGAAGTTCGTCACGAGCGAGCCGTCGTACCACGCCTTCCAATGGCGGGGCTTGGTATCGAGCACCGCCTCACGCTCGACTGCGCCTTCGATGTATCCGTCGGGGAGCGGCACCTCGCGCCAGTCGATCCTGCCCAGCTCGCAAGCGGGTGGATCCCAAGGATGATGGGGATCAGGGAAACTCATCCAGCAGAACCAGTCGTCGCCGGTATCAAGCGTCTGCAGCCAGTTGATCGTCCGATCAGCAACCCAGTCGGTGTGGTACCACTCTCGCGGGATGGCGTTGTCCCACACCTGCGGCGCACCGGTTGCTCCACCTCCGAGATCGTTGACTTCCAACCGGGCATCAAGCACGGGATAGAAGAGGTTGACTGCCTCCGGATGGTTGTTGGCGAGCCAGCGGGCATAGTGCAGCGGCCCGGCTCCACCATGTGTCGCCGCCTCGAAATGTTCGAAACCGCGATGCAAACCGACGAGACCATCCCTGGCAAAGCGATTTTCGGGGAACCGGGCGAAGGGGTCGAGGAACGGCTCGAAATGCGGCTTGCCGATCAACGCTGTGTGGTATCCCGCTGCGTGCAGCACGGAAGCCACCGAAGGGGCGTCGAGCGGCAAGGCAACGCCATTCATCCACACGCCATGGGTGCTCGGGTGCTGCCCGGTGATCATCGTCGAACGCGACGGCATGCAGACGACCGACTGCGGAACCGCCCGTTCGTAGCGATGGCCGCTCTCGGCGATGGCGTCGATCACCGGTGTCCTGGCGAGGATGCCGCCGTTACAGCCGAGTGTGTCATAGCGCTGTTGATCGGTGGTGACGAAGAGGATCTTGCGTCCCATCAATTCGCTCGATTCGTTGCAGATGCCGCAGCCGCTGGGGGTTCCGTCACCGTTTCGACCGGTGTTTCCATCGGTGTTTCCATCTGACGTTTCAATTCGTCGAGTGCCCCGGCGGTTCCTCCGGCGATCGTCAGCGCCATCGCGCGCGGGTCCGCCTCGGTTGCATAGGCGACCAGGCAAGTGTCATCGCCGAGGTCGATGACATCGATGGTGCCGCGATGGTATTCGAAGATCGATGCGGTGATGCGGTATTGGAACCGCCGCTGATGCGCGTCGTGGACGAGGATCTCCTCTGGCATCACCATCCCGGAACCCAGTGTGATGGTCCGGACAGTTCCGTCGACCCGACACGACGTGATGCCGGGGAACCAGTCGGCCAGTCGCGCCGGATCACCGGCGAGCCTCCACACGTCGGCAGCGGAGCGGTTGATGCGTATGTCGTATCGAACGGACCCCAGTGTCATCGCCCGATCCTCGCGCACCCTTCGAGCCCGGCGGCGATCCTGAGCAGTACCTGAATGGCAATGCCAACACGCGCCGCCCCAGCGGGTAGAAGATGCAACTCGTGATCGAGGGCGGCCTTGCGGCAGACGGTGAACCAGATGCAACGGACTCGACCAATGACTCGACCAATGAGTCGACCACCGAGTCGACCACTGGCCCCACCGCTGAGGTCAAACCGAGGCGCCGCATACGCAGGTGGGTCAAGCGAGGGCTGCTCGTCGTCATGGTGTTGCTCATTCCCGTCGTGATCTCCTACGTACGCGCGTTGACCGGACCCGGCAACGACAGCCTGCAGGCCCGCAGCGTCGAGTGGGCGCGCGAGAACCATCTCGGAGGGCTCGTCGACCGGGTCGAGCACTACTGGTATGCCCACCATCAGGCTCCTGTCGGCGGAACACCGAATGCTGGGGCCGACCAACTCAACATCTCGACGGAATCTGTTGCACCAGCCATCTCGGTCAGCCAGGCCGTCAATGGCATCACCGTCGCCGCAGGTGCACCGGCGGCTGCGGAGGCGACCACTGCGTCCACTCGTTCCCAGAGCAACCCATCAGCCGAGACGTCGCTCGAACCGTCACCAGGTACGGCGGCCACGCCGACACCGAGTCCGCCGCCGAGCCAGCCAGGGGGCCCGACGACGATTCCGGCAGTGGAGACAGAGCCGCCGCCGCCCACCGCCGCCGCAGAGACGACGGCAGCGACTACGACGCCGGCCGTGGGCACCCCGACGTCAGCGGAGCGCCGGCCTCCGCCTCGGTTGTCGAGCCCGACGAACGCACCGCTTGCGAACGAGGGGACATGGAGTCCGATCGGACCGCTCGTCGGCGGGCGCCACGGCGCCTACGCCACGCTCATCAGACCGGACGCCGTGCACACGTCGGTACTCGACGCCGTCGTGTGGATCGACCCTGCGCTGCTGAGCTTTCGCCAATACCCAGGACAGAAGATTCCTGGAGCACCATGGGATCGACCGGACTTCGTCGAGCCCGAACACCAGGCATCCCTGCTCGCTGCATTCGAGGGAGGCTTTCGTCTTGCCGATTCGAACGGCGGGATGTTCCTCGGCTCGAAGCTCCTCAAGCCGTTGCGGTCCGGCGGAGCGACATTCGTGATCGACAAGAACGGTGTCCCTGACGTCGGATTGTGGGGGCGCGACTTCACCACCACCGACTCCCTCGATTCTGCTCGCCAGAACCTCGATCTGATCGTCGACCAGGGTTCCGCTGTGCCGACATTGGCAACGGACCCGAACCGTGCATGGGGTTTCACCGGACCGGCGAACAACGATGCGGTCTGGCGGTCCGGGGTCGGCGTGACCGCCGACGGCGCCGTTGTCTGGGTCGGCGGCGATGGACTGAGTATCGTCTCACTCGCCAACACGCTCGTCCGCGCAGGAGCGGTTCGCGGTATGCAACTCGACATCAATCACGAGTGGGTGCAGTTCAACACCTACGGCACGGATACCACAGGGGCGGTTCACGGCAAACGCCTGTTGGCGGCGATGCAACATTCAGACGATCGCTATCTCACGGAGGACACCCGCGATTTCATCGCCGTGTTCGAGCGTTAGTCGGCCCGGGAGTCCGTCGACACGAATGCGTCCGCCGCCGGCTTCATGAACCGCCCGATGAACGGAAGCTCCCACAGCGATTCGACCTTGGCGATTGCCAGCCCGGCGAAAATTGTCGAGGCTGGCGTGTCGAGAACGACGTATCGAGGGAGCCACGTCGGATCGAATTTCGAGTTGAATCTCCACAGACTCTCGATCTGCATGTCGTCGCTCATCCGGTGCATCACCTCGGCAAGCGTGCGATGCCAGACGCGTGAACCCGTCTGGCCGGCGAGCACGGCACGCATCGTTGCAAAATGCAGACCAAGGCCGTGCCGGCCGGTGGCGCGAAGGTGTTCGATAGTCCGGGCGATGACGAACTCCGTCAACCCGTTCGGATGCTGTGTTGCTCGTGTACCATCCGATTCACTTGTTCCTTTTGCGCCGGCTCCGTCTGCTCGTGCGGCGTCTCCGCGACGCATGAGGTCGAGGGAGTATCCGTCGATGCCTGGCGCCGGCACGAATTGGCAGAAAGCTGCGGGGGTTCCGTCGACGTCCCGGGCGAGCGCCAACAGCAAGCCCTGGTCCCGCTGATCGAACAATCTCGACAGCGTCATCGAGTAGCCGCGCTCGACACTGCCCTGGCGGCTTTGGGTTGCCAACCGGCGGAGCTGGTCCGCAAGCTCGGCCGGGATTTTCGCCGGGTCGTGGAACTCGATCGTGTAGCCCGCCTTCGCCACCCTGTTCACCGCCTTACGCAACGATTTGTTGCGGCCGCCGTCGAGGCTGAATCGTTGAACGTCGACGATCGACTCGTCACCGATATACATCGCCCACATACCGCTGGCGCGGTAGACGGGAAGCCAACCGGCACCCGCCGCAAGCACTGCAACGTGCCATCCGTTGGTGGTGGCGAAACGTCGGAAGTCCGACCACGCCCGATGACGTTGATCCGCAGGACCCACCGGATCCGGTGACACGACAGCGGTTGCGTTGGCGACCGTGTAGGCAATGACCGTGTCGCCGCTGATGAAGTGCCGCTTGTCGTCACGGAGCGCGAAATAGTCGAGCGTGCCGCGTCCATGGCGGCGAACGAGTTCCCATGTCCTGGCGACGGTGGCGTCATCGTCTGCCGGTGCCCGGCGGGACCGCAGGAGATACCATCCCACGACGAGCACACCCGTCACCATGACGGCCGGCAGTGTGCTCGACAGCAGCTTCTCATGACGCGGCAATGGTGCGGTGGACAGCCCGGTCATCCTGCCGAAGGCCATCTTGAAACTTCTGCCGAGCGAGCGATGACCACCGATCCAGATCCACCCCGTCGCCGCCAGCCCGACACTGGCGACGCCGACCCCGGCGGCAATTGCTGCGCGCCGGAATGGCCCATTGTCCGAGGGAGCGGTGAACGACGCACGGTGGGCGCCCAGCCACACAGCAAACAGCACGGCGAGCAGTGTTTCCTCGACGTCGAAACCCTTGAGCAGGTTGCCGATCCCAGAGACGACCAACAGCACCATGCCGAGTTGCCACGCCAGCTTGCGGCCCCGGCGAAGCCCGGCCGCCAACATCAGCAATCCGAGGCCGGCAGCAACCACGAGGCCGGCAGCAACCGATGGAGTGCCCATTGGAATGATCCGTCTGACGACCTGCAGGCGACCGCGAAGGGGCGGTGTCAGTGCCGAGATCACGTCGACTGCTCCGACGGCGAGCATCCCGAGCGCTCCTCGACGTCGTGTGCGGTCCGTTCGTCGACCGGGAGGCGGCGGGGTCGGCCAGACCGTCGCTGCGCCGAGCGTGGCAACGGGTGTCGGCACCGGGGGGATATCGATGCGAGATTTGCTCACGAGTCGCTCGATGAGTGAACCAGGCAGTTCATCGCGTCGTGAGGCGACGAGCGTCACGTGCAGCGTGGCGCCGGCTTCGATCTCCAACCAGGACAGTTCATTGGACGGCGCGAATACAGCAGGCAAACCGAACCGTGCCTCACGTCGGGTCAGTCGGTGGAGCGCGCATCCGCTGTTGGCGTACCACGATCCTCCCAGATCGACGAGTTCGGGTCGATGGCTGCCCGTGCCGATCGAGCCGTCGAAGCCTGAGTCGGAGAGCTGGGCGCCGACAGCCCTGGAGCTGGCATTCGGGTCATCCTCGATGGCGACTCGGCGATTCCCGCGCAGCGTCAGCAGGGCGAGCGTCAGTCCGCCCAGCAGCACCTGCGCACTGATCATCGAACAGACGAAGTACAGCCACCTCAGCGGTGAGATGTCGTGGATTGCGTCGTTCGGCCCGGCGAGGCTGACACGCACGATCACACCGACGAGCAACACCAGCATCGGCGTAACGAGCGGAATCCACCAGATCCGGCGGAGGCGGGCATAGAACCGCCGTGACTGCTCGACGGCCTCTGCGGCCTCATTCGTCGCTCGTTCGTGTCGTTCGCCGTCGAGGACATGATGGCCGTGCTCGACACGGATCTTCTCGAACCCGGCACCAGTGTCGATGGCGAGGTCACACGCGGTGCCGACGCTGGCCCCGAGTGCACCGAGTTCGCGCCCGTCACTCTCGTTGGCGGCGAGTCTGGCGTCGCTCTCGCCTGCCAACACGACGAGCTGGCGATCTGGCTCGGTGACGAAGCGGCGCAAGGCATCGGCCAACCGCGGATGGGCGGTGAGCGCGCGTTGCGGGGAGTTTTTCGGCTCCTCGACGAGTTCGAACGTGTCGCCGGCGAAGATGATGGCGCCAGGACCGACCGAGGACTCGATGCGCCGTGCGAGGTCCGAGGTGATCGATTCACTGTCGTCGTCCGACAAGGCGCGAAGGTGGAGGTCGCTCACGACGAGCACCTGCGATCCGCGTCCCATCGCCAACACCAATGGTTGCATCTGACCGGCAGCCGGTTCTGGGGTCGCCGGTTCTGGGGTCGCCGGTTCTGGCGTCGGCGGTTCTGGCATCGTGGCCGTGTCTGCTCGACCGACGGGCGACGAGACCAGATGTACGTCCGGCACGGCAGATGCCACCGGCACGCCGGCGAGCACGAGATCATCGGTGTCCATCAGGCCCCGACCCGACTGGCGAGCCACGAGAAGCTGTCGGCCACTGCGATCGTCGCCATCGGGAAATCGTGCCCGCCCGGCGCCTGCCTGAACTGACTCTGCAGCCCTGCTTGGCGCATGGCGGCGTCGAGCACGGAGGCGACATCACCTTTGCGATGATCCTTCGTCCCGACTTCGAACCAGCCGCCGACGGACTTGTCCTGCGGACGGTTGATCAGCAACATCGGATCATGGGCGTCGAACAGCGCTGGATTGCCGCCATAGAGATTGGCGATTGCCGTTGCCTTGGCGTCGCCCTGCGTACCGAGGTTCGGGAACTGGTCGCCGGCGATGTCGACAAAGGTGCCGTAGACGTCGGGGTGCGCGAGCGCAAGATCCATCGCACATGTACCTCCCTCGCTATATCCCTCGATCCCCCAGTGTGCCGGACCCGTCAGCGTGCCGAACGCTTGGGTCACGAAGGCCGGAACATCCTTCGTCAGGTAGGTCTCGGCATTGCCGTGGGCGCCGTCGACACATTCGGTGTCGCCCGCAAACGACCCGTTTCCGTCGGCGAAGATGAGGATCGGGGCAACCCCGCCGTGCGCCGAGGCATAGGCATTGGCCGTCTTGTCGGCCCCAGCGGCGCGAATCATGTTGTCCGGCTGTCCGGGAACACCTGCGAGCATCACCACGACCGGCAGCGCAGGGCGAGGGGTGTGGAAGAAGGCTGCTGGGACCCACACGTATGCCGTTCTGGCATTGAATTTCGACTCGGTCCCGGGAATGGCGATTTCAGAGATCGTTCCATGCAGTACAACCTGGCCCGAAGCGTTCGTCGGCGGCGACTGGACGGCGGGCGCAGGCACGGAGGACACGGCGCCATCGGCCACCGGAGTCCGCCCTGGCACGGTGTCGACTGCTTTCCCCGTTGAAGCGGACGGGCCATGAGCATCGACTGCCGTTGTCCTGCTGCCCAGTTCGGTGGGTGCTCCATCCGGCCGCACCGGATCGAGACCGAGTTGCCCGGCATCCACCTGATGATTCAAGTCGGCCCCGAAGAGATCTCCGAGCGTCGGTTCGTATCCGTAGAACTGATTGACGAGGTTCGCTGCGTAGAGCAGCGCCAACGGGACAGCGGCGACGGCGACTGCTCGCTGCCAGCGCGGGTGGTACCGCCAGCCGGCGATCACCAGCCCGATGGCAGTCAACGGCATCGCCGCCCACACCAGGAACTTGAACGGGATGGCCTCGTCGAACTGAGCCTGCAGATCCACTGCCCAGTTGATGACGATCGCCGCCAAGAGCGATACGGCGATGATCGGCAGCACCCGCTGAACCCACCACCGCCATCCCATTCGGACACTGGCGATCGCCAACGACAAAAGTGCCAGGACGGACAGGGTTTCCGGGAAGAAACCCTGCAGCAACGAAACATCGGCGACCAGCATCAGCGCTCATTGTGCCACTGATCGCTCACAGGAAACGTTCACTCAGCAGACGATGAACGACCCTTTATTATTTCACCTCAAACGACCTTTGGGAACGCTTGAGCATCGGTTTCAGCTGGAGTATTTCGGCGCTTCACAGCGAGCCCTACGGCTGTCGCCCGGGTTCGACAGAGTCCTAGAGGCTCGCCCAACCAATGGCGGATCGTCGGCATCACTCAACCAATCTTCAGCTGGCTTTGTCAGAGTGCGACCATGCGATTCGTGCGGTCGGTCCTTCCACTTGCCGTCGGCGTGCTTGCGTGCATCCCTGCGGCGAGTCCTGCCGACGCTGCCAATGCTGCAATTCACCCGTTCAGACCGACATCGTCGAGCCAGCTCCTGATGGTCAGCGCCTCACGGATGAGTACCACCACGGCAACCTTGACCGCCTACCAGTGGGACGGCACGACGTGGAGGCAGGCGTTCGCGCCGATGGACGCCTCGCTCGGTGCGAACGGTCTGACTGACAATCCGTCGGAGTCCGACTACTTCACGCCGATCGGTCAATACAACATCACGACGGTCTTCGGATCGGAGCCCGATCCCGGCACACTGTTCCCGTACCGGCGCACGACATCGAACGATCACTGGGTCGACGACCCGACGTCGGCGGTGTACAACACATGGCAGACCGGACCGGCGAACGGCCGTTGGAGCTCGGCGGAGACGCTCTCGAACTATCGCCTGGCGGCAGCGTTCGACTTCAATCAGCAGCCGGTCATCCCCGGTGGCGACAGTGCGATCTTTCTCCACTCCGGCACGAGCGCGACGCTCGGTTGCATCACATTGAACTCGACGAATCTGCAGACGATCCTGACATGGATCGATCCGGCAGCGAAGCCGCAGATCATCATCGGTGTCAACGTCGCGCTCCCACAACATCTCGACCCGACACCCGCTCCGGTGCCGTGGGCGGAACTGACACACGGCCAGCAGCGCCAGGCAAATCCGCTCCGGCAGAGCGCTGTCCGGCGGACGTAGAAACATCGTTGTCGTCGACATCGGCCGCGATCGTCGACATATCGACAGGGCAGCCGTGCCAGCGTTGCTGAGGTCAGCGAGCGCTGCGACTGCCTATTTCCGCTCGAACAAGCGCAGCACCCTCGGCGAGGGCGCCAAGCTTGGCGAAGGCCACGGATCGAGGCAGGAACTTCATCCCGCAGTCCGGCGCGGCGATCAGGCGTTCCGGCGAAACGACGTCAAGCGCTGCCCGCAATCGATCGGCGACGACCTCCGGCGTCTCCACCCGTTCCGTCGACAGGTCGATCACTCCGAGCACGACGATCTTCGAGCCCAGTGACGCAAGCACGCTCGGATCCAGCCGCGGCTGGGCGAACTCGATTGCCAGTTGGTCGGCGGCGCACTCGGCAAGCTCGGAAAGGAACGGATATCCACCACGTTTGTCCGACACGTAGATCGCATACCCGTAGCACGTATGCAGGACGGTCGTTGTGTTGATGCCGGCGAGCGCTCGGTCGATCGCCTCGACGGCGAAAACCCGCGCTGCATCGGCGTTTGCCTGGAGGTACGGCTCGTCGATCTGCACCACGTCGATGCCGGCGGCCACGAGGTCTGTGAGCTCCTCGTTGATCGCCTCGGCGTAGGCGAGAGCGAGAGAACGCTGATCCTCGTAGTGCTCATTCTGGGCCAACTGGCTGAGCGTGAACGGGCCAGGCACGGTGACCTTCGTGGCCCTGTCGGTGGCCGAACGCAGAAACTCGGCTGCCGCCAGTTCTACAGGTGCTGTTCGACGGATCGGCCCGGTCACCACTGGAACCGTGGAGCGTCCACCGACCCGATTGAGACTCTCGCCGATACGTTCGCGATCGACCCCGTCGAGAGCATTGGCGAAGTGGTTGAAATAGCTTTCGCGACGTATTTCGCCGTCGGTGATGATGTCGATCCCAGCGCGAGCCTGATCATGTATCGCCTGCAACGTCGCCGCGTCGAGAGCATCGTCGAGGTCAGCGGCCGGGATCCTCCAGACGTCTGCCGCCCGGGTCCGCGGCACGCCCTTGTCGACCAGCAACGACTGGTCGACGAGCCACGACGGCTGCGGATAGCTCCCGATGACGGTCGTCGGGATCATCGGTAGCGCGGTGGCCGATCGGCCAACTGCAGGTGGGCCGAGGTCCATCAGCGGTAGGTGTTGTTGCTCGTGTGGTCGCCCTGCAACCATCTGGCGAGTTCATCGTGGGCGGTCGCAGCCCTCGTCACCGAGATGGCCTCTGCGTCCGGATGATCGGCGGTGAGCTCGATCAGCAGGCCGTTGGGATCCCGAACATACAGTGAGCGGCAATAGCCGTGCTCGAGGACGAACGTCGCCGGCTCCGTGTATCCGGCGTCGGCCAGCCGCTTCGATACCTCGTCCTGGGTGTCATGGTCGACCTTCAGGGCGATATGCGAGAACGGCGTCTCCGGCATGGTCGGGCCGAACAGCGCCTGGTCCTCCTCGTTGGCGAACTGGAAGAAGGCCAACGCGCTGCCGTCGGCGAGGCCGAAGAACGTGTGGCAGTACACGCGCTCGGCCCCGAACAGTTCGTCCGTCTCGCTCCATGTGGCGACGAGCGGCAACCCGATGAGGTCTTCGTAGAACCGTCGCGTCGCCTCCTGGTCGCGAGTGATCCAGGCGTTGTGATGCAGACGGGCAATGGTGGTCTTGCGCACAGTTTCGGACACGCTGTCCTCCGGTCTTTCGGTTCCTCGAACCTAGCAGGGTGCTGAAATTGTGTCCCGGCTCGCAAATCTCACAGAGAAAGACCAGGTCAGCGCGTCGTGTTGCCGGTCCAACTGGTGCATTTCAGCACCTGCCAGTGAACCCCGGCGAGTGTCACCCGTGCCGAAGATTGTTCAGGCCGACGCTCAGTGTCGATGAGTGATGCGCGCCGATGTCGGTGAAATTTCGACGCCGGACCGAAATGGAAAGGCTGTCCGTTACCATTAAACGGAGATGCTATCCGTTTTGCGGATCCCGACCCTCTGAAAGGCAGCAGTCCATGCAGCACACACCACAGCCGAGTTTCGGGATCATGACCCCCCCAATGCACGTCGGCTATCACGACATCCTGCGGGTATGGCACGAGGCGGATGTAATCCCGGAGATCGAGCACGCCTGGCTGTTCGATCACCTCATGCCGCTGGGAGGTGACCCAAACGGACCGACCTTCGAAGGCTGGACACTGCTTTCGGCCCTCGCAGCACAGACGCAGCGACTGCGCATTGGCCTGCTCGTGACCAGCAACCGCTTCCGACCGCCTGCACTGCTTGCGAAGATTGCGGCGACGGTCGACATCGTCTCCGGCGGACGGCTCGACTTCGGGATCGGCGCAGGCTCACGACCCAGCCATCCTGTGGCTCGCCGCGAATACGAGGCCCACGGGCTGCCTTTCGACGACTTCGCCCACTCCGTGGGCAGCCTCGCCGAAGCGTGCACGGTCATCCGGCGTCTGTGGACCGAGACCGAACCGTTCGATTTCGATGGCGACTACATCCACCTCACAGCAGCACTCTGTAGTCCCAAACCGATGCAACGCCCCCATCCACCGATCATCGTCGGCGGCCGCTCAGCTCCGGTCCTGCGGTTGGTTGCCGAGCACGCCGATATGTGGAACATCCCCGGTGGCGACATCGACGATGCCACCAGCCGCAGCGCGCTGCTGGACCGCTATTGCAACGAGATCGGCCGCAACCCAGCGTCGATCACCCGTTCGATGCACCTGCCGGTTTCCTACGAACAGCCTGACCGGACGCGCGAGGCAATCGGCACAGCGATCGATGCCGGCTTCCAGCACATCGTCCTCGGGCTGTCATCGCCGTACCCCGCGCACGTCGCCCAGTGGGTCGCCGAGGAGCTCATCGCCACATTGCGATCGCACTCCGGCTGGTAGCACTCCGGCTGGATGCCAGCGGTGCCGGATGTTCGGCGGTGCCGGATGTTCGGCGATTCGGCGATTCGGCGATTCGGCGATCAGCAAGCCCTCAGCCGTTGGCCGATCCGGCGGGTCGACGTGGCTTGGACTTCAGCGGCGGGCGAAGGCCGTCGAACGTGGTCTGCAGGATCGGCGCGAGGTACCCGGGATCGCCGTGGATCGTGGCGATGGCGATGATCATGTCGAGGATCTGCTCGAGCGTGAGGTCGTCGCGTACTTCATGAGACTGTTGCGCGGCGACGAGCAGTGGGCGCCCGGCGGCGAGCACCCGGTCGCGGTTGTCGTTGAACACAGGGTTGCTGCTGTCCACATGCGTGAGCAGTTCGGAGGCGATGTGGCGCTTGCTGGTCGAGAAGGCGAGGAACCGGTGTAGCCAAGCCGTGAGAATCTCGCCTGGCGTCTTCCCGTCGGGGGCGGCTGCGGCGGCGACGATCGCCTCGACCTCGTCGACGTAAAGGGCCTCGAGCAACTCGCGGCGTCCGGGAAAGTTGCGGTAGAGCGTCGCCATGCCGACTCCGGCGCGACGCGAGATCTCGGCCATCGACATCGCGATGTCAGGTTCGGCAAATGCGATGCGCGCTGCGGCAAGTATCTTGTCGCGGTTGCGGGCGGCGTCGGCCCGTCTCGCGGGCGCTCGGGAGATCGGCTGGGACATCGTCCGTCCTACGGTGGAGAGTTGATCCGTCGTGAACGGACATACTCTCCGTTTCATTCTGACTCTGACGAACCGGTCGGAGCCGTTGCGTCGTGCGCTCACGCGGTGATCGCCGCCCAAGAGGCTGCGGGTGCCGACAAGGAGTTGGCAGCCGCGGCGGTGCTCACTGCGGTGACATGTGCGCCGATCACGCGAACAATCAGAGGCATCCGGTCGGAAGTCCCGGTCGGCGCAGCGCAAGGGACTTCCAGAGGACGGCGTGATCAGCTGCGACAACATCATCACCGTTCCCGTCGAGGATCTCGACCGATCGCCTGTCGGAGTGCTCGATGAGGTCAGGGGCTCGGATCTCGATCGTGCGCTGCGCTACGCATTGGACATCGTCTACTGACGTCGCCGCCCGCGTTGCGATCGCCCATTCGCGTGCCAGCCCCCGGTGCGCGAGCCCGGCGACGACGAAACCGGCGACGGTCGTCTTGCCAACACCGCCTTTGCCGGTGACGAGGATGACACCGTGGCCCACATGTTCGAGGTCGTCGACGTGTGCCTCGATGCCATCGGTCCCAGTGGCCGTCGCTGCCGGGTGCGGAGTTCCGTGCGCCAACACTTGGCTCGGCGTCGGGACCGGAGGGCGCCAGAGGGTGCCGGAGTGCTTCTACGCCGACCAGGTCGTCGTCGGCCGCCAGGTTGCGGGTCGAGGTCCATGATGTCGAGACCACGGACGTGAGGGAGGTGTTGTGGGTGCTCGGCGGGTGGTCATCTGGACATGTCGGCGAGGTTCGATGCCGGATCGGTCGACACGAGCAGGACCCGACGCCCCGCATCAGCGACATCTACGGCAGCCGCTGACGAGATCGTGGTCTTGCCGACGCCACCCTTGGCGGTGAACAGCACGAATCTGGTTCCCCAACCCGTCCAGTTCACATCACAAAGTTTCCATGACCGGCAGCGCCGAGCGTGGCGTGGCGACGAAACAGTTCATGGTGTGGTTCGACCGGATGATCGGCAGCGTCGTGGGCTGTTGCACACGCGACGCAGCGAATCAGTCGTGCCGGGGGTTCGACCACGATGATCCTGTTGATCGTCGCCGTGCGCGTGAGGTGATGCGGGCGGACGACGGCGTGGTCGGCGCACACACCGGCACCGCAGTCGCTACAGATCGCGATCGCGGTTGCGACGTCACCGGCGTGGTCGCAGTCGAAGCAGTTCATGATCTGGCCTCCTGATCGATTGGCGCGGGCGAGTCGTCGGGGAAATGTCTGCGCGCCCACAAGGCGACGTAGACGAGACCGACCAGGACGGGGACTTCGATCAACGGACCGACGACCCCGGCCAGTGCCTCGCCGGAGGTGACTCCGAAGACGCCGATCGCGACGGCGATCGCGAGCTCGAAGTTGTTGCTCGCCGCAGTGAACGCGATCGTGGTGGTGCGTTGGTAGTCGAACCCCATTCGCCGGGCGAGGAAGAAGGCTGCGAACCACATGATGGCGAAGAACGCGAGGAGCGGCAGCGCGATGCGGGCCACGTCCCACGGTCGGTCGCTGATCGTGTGTCCCTGCAATGCGAACAGGACGACGACGGTGAACAGCAATCCGTAGAGGGCGACCGGCCCGATTCGTGGCAGGAAGGTGTTGTCGTACCAGTCGGTTCCCTTGGCCCGTTCACCGATCGTCCGGGGTGGCAAACCCGGCGACGAGCGGCACGCCGAGGAACACCAGCACCACCTTGGCGATCTCCCACACGGTGACGTCGAGATGCGTGGTCCCCAGCCCGAGCCAGCCTGGCAGAACCTCGAGGTAGAACCAAGCAAGCAGCGCGTATGCGAAGACTTGGATGACCGCGTCGATTGCGACGAGTACGGCGGCGAGTTCGCGGTCTCCGCCGGCGAGATCGTTCCATATCAACACCATCGCAATGCACGGGGCGAGTCCGACGATGATCAGCCCGGTCCGATACGCCGGCAGATCCGGCAGCATCAGCCACGCCAGCGCGAACATCACCATCCGTCCGATCACCCAGTTGAACAGCATCGCCAGACCCATCGAGCGGCGGTCCGACAGCGCTTCGCCGATACGGCTGTACTTGACCTTGGCGAGCACCGGATACATCATCACCAGCAGCCCAAGGGCGATCGGTAACGAGACGCTTCCGATCTTGATCGTGTCCAGCCAGGAACCCAAGCCGGGGAACAGCCGCCCCAGGACGACACCCGACACCATCGCAGCACCGATCCACCCCGGCAGGAACCGGTTCAGCACCGAAAGCCGATGGAGCACATCAGGCTCAGACACCGGAGGCACCTGAGTCATCGTCATCGACTCATCCACTCGTCGGCACCCCTGATGTGAAGCGCGACCGATTTCATCGCCGATCCGCTCCATTCACCGTTCGCATCGTGGCGCTCCGAGGCGACCATTTCGTCGCACCTCGCCGCCGGGACCGGGATCGAGCGCCGCCGAGTCGGCGTGGTGGCGGGTTCGGTCGAAAACCGATCGGTCATGCTTTCAGGGTGCTCCGTCGCCGGGAGATTCGCTAGAGCCGAACGACCCGAGGGTCGAAATGACCTGCCGTCCGGGAGTGCCGTCGGCGACCGGCCCCGAACTGCAGGACATCGTGTCCGGATGGGTATCGGCGTGTCGCTCCCCACCTCCTCGTCGCAGCCAGCGGTGGCCGGGATGCCGACGTATCGGTCGACACTGTGGCAGCGAACAGATGGGGAGCGAGATGCTCACGGTGTTGCCTCGAAGAGCAAACCGCTGAGCGACCATGGTGACGGCTATCCGGCGGTGATCGCGAGGGACTCCATCAATTGTTCGACGCGTTGGCGGATCTCGTCGCGAATGACTCTGACTGCGGCGACGTTTTGGCCATCGGGGTCGTCGAGTTCCCAGTCCTCGTAGCGTTTCCCCGGGTAGAGCGGACAGGCATCTCCACAGCCCATCGTGATGACCACGTCAGCGGCACGGACGACTTCTTCGGTCCACGGTTTCGGGAATTCGGCAGTGATGTCGATACCGACTTCAGCCATCGCTTCGATGGCGGCGATGTTGACGTTCGACGCCGGCTCCGAGCCCCCGGAATAGACGGTGGCTCGCCCGCCAGCGAGGTGGCGGAGCCAACCGGCCGCCATTTGTGAACGACCGGCGTTGGGGACGCAGAGGAACAACACCGTCGGTTCACCGGTGCCGAGATGCCCTTCGACCTTCGCCAGTGCTTGCAGACGTTCACGGGCAAATCGCTCGGTGAACAACGGCAGGAACGTCGTGATCTTCGCCGACGGCACGAGTTGGTCGAGGGAATCGGCGACGAACCGTTCGATCGTCTCCGGGCCGAACGTGCCGGCGAACTCGTTCCTCAAGGTGCGGGTGACACCAAGAATCAGATTCTGTTCCACCAGTGGTAGGTCGTCGATGTAGCGCGATGTCATGAACGGTCTCCTTCGTTGACGGGGTGGCCGAGCAGTTCCTCGACCAGACCCCGAACGAGATGGTCGATCCGGTCACGGATCACGCGGACGGCGTCGAGGCCTTGCCCTGCGGGGTCGTCGATGCTCCAGTCGAGGTAGCGCTTGCCCGGGTAGAACGGGCAGGCGTCGCCACAGCCCATCGTGATGACGACATCGGATGCTTGCACCGCCGCGTCGGTGAGTCGCTTGGGCACGGCGCCACCGGCGGCAAGATCGATTCGGTCGCCGCCGCCAGAATGTCTGGTGCCTGTTTGCGGTCGCGCCATCTGCGTCGGCGAGTCGCTCGTGCGCTGACCGTTCGGCCCGCTGTCGCGCGGATACCGGCGACGACGGTCCGACGTCAACTGAGCGAGCAGGAGCACCAGCCACAGTCGCAGCCGAGCTGCCAGGTACCGAGGTGGTTCTCCAATCTGCGACACACCACGGCGCCGCGTTCTCTGTCGGGCAATAACTCGCTCACCTGGTCGATGTCCTCGACTGCGTCAACAGCCAAACAATGATCGACACCGTTTCGTGAGCGTTCTGTCACCGCTTGGCGCAGTACTCAGCCGACTTGGGCTATCGACCCCGGCCGCGTTTGGAGCGAAGAGCACTGCTGCGGCAACAACTGCCGCAGGCCTGATGGGCTACTTGCCGTATTTTCCGACTGCGAGCAGCAGGTGTCTGAACTCTGGAGCACGAAGGTCGAGCCAGCCATCGAGCAGCTCCGGGACGAAGTGCGAGAACACGAGATCACGCGACTTCTCGACTTCGCGAAGGATCCAAATATGGCCGGCAGCCCACTCGTTCTGGACCTTGGTGTTCGAGGCCACGTCGGTGCGCACGGTCCAGCGATCGCGCTGCTTGCGCACGGTCGGTGACCCTGTCGGTCTCCAGGTCATGACGACCTCCGATTCGAGACATTTCCGATCCATCGGCGGAAAATCGGCGAAGGCCTCGCTGTCAGCGAGGCCTTCGTGTCGTATCACTCCTGGTCAGAAGCGGTATTCAATTGGCGCGCCCGCAGGGACTCGAACCCCGAACCTTTTGATCCGTAGTCAAACGCTCTATCCATTGAGCTACGGGCGCAAATCAACCGACTCGCCATACTACGGCACGCTTCGCCGCTGTCCAACCGGAAATCAGGTCGCGTGGTTCAGGCGTTCCACGGAGCCCAGCCGGAACGCTGGTACATCAGCAGGGCGATGTAGGCGTTGGTCTTCGGGTCGAAAAGTTGTGCCGGGTTGGAGATGCCGACCGAGTTCAGCCACGCCTGGTTCGCTTGGTAGTGGATCTGGAACAAACCGTAACAGCAGAAGTTCTGCGCCGTCGGCTTGTCGTTGCTTTCCCGCCACGCGATGGCCAAGGCCTGTGTCTGCTGATCGGCCGGCCAGATCGAAACGATGATCGCCTGGACCTCGGCGGCGCTGTAGTTCTTCGGTGCGACGGTCGTGGTCGTGGTCGTGGTCGGTGCCGGCTTGGTCGTCTGCTTCGGTGCCGTGGTGGTCTGTACGGTCTTTGTCGCCGTTGTGACCGGCGCCTTGGCGGCCGAAGTGGCGGGTGGCACCTTCGTGGCCTGTGCCGGAACCGTCACCTTCGCCGGAGCGGCGGTGGTCGTCGGCGCCACCGTGGTGGTCGTCGTCCTGGCCGACTTCGTTGTCGCAGGTGCCTCCGCCGTCGTGGCGTTTGCAGACGTTCGCTTCGTCGTAGCGCTGCCGCCGGACAACGCCGTGGAATCGGCTTGCGTCGCCGCCGGAGGGAGTGTCTGCGCAGCGGGGAGCGTCTCCGCTGGCGGCAATGTCTCGGCGGCCGGCAGCGTCGGGGAGGCCGGCAACGCCTCGGCGGGCGACGCTGCGTCAGATGGCGACGTCTGCGAAAGATCTGTTGCGGTCCCCGAGCCTGTCGTCCCGTCGTTCGAGATCGGCGCGGTATCGACACTGGCGACGGCTACCGCCGGCTGGAGGACAGCGACGGCACCAGGCAGTCCGGAGGTCTTGACCGTTGCGCCGGAATCCGGGCGCAGGAAGATGGCGACGGGCAGCAGCATCACGAAACCGACGACGATCAGCCCGATACGGGCGACGAACGGATCCCGTGTCGAGCGTTTTCGATTCGGCCCTGTGATGTACCGGGGTTCTTCGTCGTACATTTCCGTCCTTTTCATGACCTGCTGGGCGGAATGGATCCGGCCATTGGGCAATCAGAGGGTGTCATCCTCGCCCCTCGCACGAACTCGCAGTGCGGTGTTGGAGTGACTGTCTAGTCCATCCGTCATGGAAATGCAACATAATCGACATCGAATCGTTGTCAGATGACGATTCGTCATCGTCGCCGTACGCCGATGGTCGGCCCGAGTTACTGCATCATCTGCGGGGAAGAGTGACCGATCACGTCGTGCGGGGAACTACACGTGACACGGTTACGTCCTTGTAATTTCGACTCGTACAGGGCCTGATCGGCGCGTCTGACGAGGGACGCCGGATACTCGCCGATTCCTGATGCGCAGCCGGCGCTGACGGTGACGGCAATGTCATGGTCGCCGATTGCGAACGACCGTTCGGCAACCACGAGGCGCGCACGCTCGGCAAGCACAGCTGCGCCTTCGATCGTCGTGCGCGGGGCGATGATCACGAACTCCTCGCCACCCCAGCGTCCGACCACATCATCGTCGCGGGCTATCGACCTCAGCCGCACCACCAGTTCCCGCAGTACCTGGTCCCCTCCCGGGTGCCCTTCCGTGTCGTTGACGGATTTGAAATGGTCGATATCGAACATCACGAGCGCGTACGGTTCTTGGTGCCGTCTCGACGTGCCGGAGAAGCGATCGAGCACACCGTCGATGTGACGCCGATTGGTCGCTCCTGTGAGCCCGTCCGTCTCGCTGAGATACTTGAGTTCTTCGTTGCGTTCACGTAGTTCGTCCTGCAGTCGCTTGATGCGCACCGCACCGCCGATCCTTGCCAACAGCTCCGCCGGTTCGAACGGTTTCCGCAGATAGTCGTGAGCGCCTTCGCGCAGGCCGGCCACCATCTCATCGGTCCCGGTCCGACCGGTGAGGAACACGACGGGGATGTCACGCAACCCCTCGTCCTGCTTCAGTCTCGCCAGCACCTGGTGGCCGTCGAGACCTGGCATTTCTATATCCAGCAGGATCGCATCCGGCCGTGTTGCTGCACACTGTGCCAGCGCGGCCTCGCCATCGATTGCCTGAACGACGTCGTAGCCTGCGTCCATCAGTTGCTCGCTGACCACCGTGCGGATGACGAGTGAATCCTCGGCGACGAGAATCCGGCCGGAACTACCGGCAACCGTTCCGGCTGCTGTATCGCTCATAGTCTCGTCGCCATCTCGTCAGCGTCGACGATCAGGACAAGGGCGTCAGGGTCCTGCAACGTTCCGACGAAGAGCGATGTGTCTCCGCCGACCCGTCCTGGTCTGATCTCGTCGTCCTGCACGCGGGTGACGCCGTAGACCTCACGGACCTGGAGACCGAACTGTATGTCGTGCGACTCGAGGACGAGGACATGCTCGCCACCGTCACCGAGCACCGCCAGTACGGTCAGCGGGGGGTTGCCCGGCAGTACCCCGGCGATTTCGGAGCGCTGCTCCGGGATCGTGACCAATCCACTGGCGAGCCGAACAGCCCGTGCCGCCGCCACGGGTACGGCGAATTTTCCTTGATCGGTCCGAAAGCACACCATTGACTTCACTCGTCGGTCCTCCGTGCGGTCGTCGATATGGGAAGTGCCGGATCCTCGGGGAGCACCTGCTGAGCACGGTGATGGAGCATGTGGCGGAGGTCCTCGGGGCCGTAGCCATCGAGCTGCGTGGCGAGTTGGTCCTGATCGCAACGGTTGGTAGCTGCGAGCGCCGACTGATAGGAACGTCTCGCTGCGGTGCGGTCACCCGCTGCTTCCAACGCCGTGCCGAGGTGGAAGTGCGACATCGGCTCCTCCGACGATCGGTAGACCCACTTGCGGAATTCAACGATTGCCTCAGCAACTCTTCCGGCCCGCATGAGCTCCTCTCCGCGCCGCTGGCCATCGACGACACTCGGCTCAGGGGTCCGCTCGGCGGCATCGTCCGGCCGAGTGACAGGTGGAGGTCGGCGTTCGGGCGGGGAACTGCGCCCCGGCACCGTTGGGGAGCGGACGGTTTGCCGGACTGTTCCCGAGCGGGTGCTCGTCGGACGAGGCGACGATTTCATCGCGCGGGACGATGCCTTCGGTGTCACCCGATACACGTAGCCACGGCCGGTCCGCAGCGCCTCGAAGCGTTCATCGATGTGCCACAGTGTTTCCGACGAGCCGAGGAAGAGGAATGCCGAGGGCTGCATGACGTCGGCAAGCTTGCTGAGAAACCGTTTGGCGTGGCGCTGACCGAAGTAGATGAGCACGTTTCGGCAGAAGACGACCTGACATCGTTCGACCTCCGGTGGAATCGGGTCCAGCAGATTGTGATGGCGAATCGTCACCAGTTGGCGCACGCTCGGCACTGCCTGCCAGCACTCCGTCTGGCGCTGGAAATACCGCTGCCGGTTGAGCTCGGAGACCCCAACCATTTCGCGGTCCGTGTACACCGCCCGACGGGATCGTTCCAACGCGTGTTCGCTGATATCAGTCCCCAGTACCGACCCGTTGCCTCCGCGATCCTGTATCAACATCGCCAGGCTGTAAGCCTCCTGGCCGTTGGCGCACGCTGCACTCCATGTATGCACAGGCGTGCCGACTTCCGGCAGGAGCTCGCGAGCGAGCGTTTCGAATTGTTCCGGATGACGGAAGAAGGCCGACTCCTGCACCGTTATCCGATCGACCAACTGTTCGAACGTCGCTGAATCGGCTGCAAGGCCGTCGATGACCTCGTCGGGATCCGTCTGAAGGTCGACAGCGACATCGCACACGGCGCGCTCGAGTCTGGGACGGAACGATGGGTCGGGTCGCAATCCGATCCGTTCCTCGAGCAGCATTGCTGCCGACTGCAGACTCTGTGCAGACAACTTCAACCGTTCACGCCCGTCCTACTCAGTACAGCACGGGTGATCGCTCCGGCGATATCGCCCAACGGGAGCACTTGGTCGAGTGCGCCGCGTCGTTTCGCCGCACGTGGCATGCCATAGACCGCACTCGTCGCCTCGTCCTGACCAATCGTATGTGCACCACGATTGTGCATCGATGTCAGACCCGTCGCTCCGTCCTCGCCCATTCCCGTCAGCACGACACCGATCGCGTGCTGGCCGACCACCTTGGCGATGGATGTGAAGAGCTCGTCCGCAGATGGACGATGGATCGTCAGCGGCTGTTCACCGAGTTCGATACGCGATCCCGGACCGATCCGCAAGTGCATCCCGCCTGGACCGACATAGACGACACCCGCCCGAACGACATCGCCGTGTTGGGCGATGACCACGGTGAGCGGCGACACCCGTGCCATCCAATCGACGAGGCCCTGCACGAAATCAGGGTGGAGATGTTGAACGACGAGGATCGGTGCTCTCAGACCGGTCAGGCCGCTCAACACGGTGGCGAGCGCCGGCGGGCCCCCGGTCGACGCGGCGATTGCCACGATCGGCGGATTCGGCTGTGTCGACACGCCCGCAGTCGTCGGACTTGGTGGCGAAGTCGTCGACCCGCCCGCAGTCGTCGACCCGCCCGCGATCGTCGGCCCAGCGGGCGACGTCGAGAGGGATGCGTGTTCGCGTTTGGCGAATCCCGCCTTCGCCGGCGGGCTGTTCGGCGATGTCCCCCGGAGGCGTCCTTTGAGGTGCCGGATCACCGGGATCGTGCGCGCGATCCGAACATTCGCGCGGAATTCGTTCTCGAGTTCGATGGTCCAGCGGAACGGTTTCGGTACCGCCATCAGCGCTCCGGCGACAAGCGCTGCGATCGCCGGCGCCGACCGGTCACTCTGGACCGTCGACGACAACACCACGACAGGGGTCGGCGAATACGCCATGATGTGCTCGATCGCGTGCTGGCCGCCTCCGCCGGGAATTTGCAGGTCGAGCGTGACGACGTCGGGACGGAGGCGGTCCACGAGTTCGATCGCCTCCGTTGCAGTCGAGGCCTCGCCGATGACGACGATGTCACCGGCAGATTCCAGCAACGCCACGAGATGGGCGCGCTGGACCAGTGAATCCTCGACGACGACGACGCGACACGCTGCTCGGGGGGTTGGCGTCACAGCCGGGCTCCGAGCAGACGATCGACGGCTTCGATGAGACCGTGCTCGTCGAACGCGTCCTTCACGATGTAGCCGTCTGCGCCGGCGTCCATACCGCGCTGACGGTCGCTGTCGCTCCCGCGCGACGTCAGCATCAGGACAGCGAGGTTGCAGATCCTCGGCGTGGCGCGAATCTGCTCCGTCAATCCGAAGCCGTCCATTCTCGGCATCTCGACATCGGTGATGACGAGATCGAAAACATGCCCGTCGAGTTGCTGCAGCGCCTCGATGCCGTCGCACGCCACCGTCACCGCGAACCCGGCGCGTTCGAGGATCGAGCGTTGTAGCTCGCGAACGGTCAGTGCGTCATCGACGACAAGGATGTGCCCGTGATGCGCAGTCGGAGCGGCAATGTCGACGTCATCGACGAGCGTCCGCCGCGTATATCCCTTCGCCCGTTCGAGCAGGCCAGGCGGATCGAGTACCAGCAGAATCGAACCGTCAGGTTCGACACTCGCTCCGGCGACGACACCGAGACGGGGGACGAGTTTGCTCAGTCCCTTGACGACGACGTCGCGTTGACCGAGCAACGCATCGACGACGAAAGCGAGCTTGCCGATGGTGCCGTTCACGACGACGAGCGTCCCCGGACCGGTCCTGGTCGGTGCGGTGCCGAGCACGGTCGCCAACTCGCACACCGGAACCGGTTGCCCGTCGAGTCGAATCACGCGCCGCCCTTCCACCTGCAACACCGTGTCGCTGTCATCGGCCAAAGCGAGCGCGATGCGGTGCAGCGGCAGCGCAAATCGTTGACCGCTCGCCTCGACGAGAAGACAACGCAGCACTGCAAGCGTGATGGGTACGACGATCCGGAACTCACTTCCCTTGCCCTTGGTCGACCTGACCTCGACGCGACCCCTCGCACCTTCGACGCTTGCACGTACCGCATCGAGACCGACTCCTCGCCCGGAGATGTCCGACACCGACGTGGCCGTCGAGAAGCCCGGCCGAAAGATGATCTGCATCGTCTCATCGTCGGTCAGTGCGTCCGTGTCGATGCCCAACCGACTGGCATGCTCACGCAACCGATCGAGGTCGATACCGTCGCCGTCGTCGGTGACGGCGATGATGACCTCGGAACCGAGCTGCATCGCATGCAGGCGGATCGTGCCCTCTGCCGGCTTGCCGGCAGCAGCCCGGCGCTCCGCACTGTCGATACCGTGATCGACGGCGTTGCGCACCAGGTGCAGCAATGCATCGGACAGCTGATGCAGGACCCCGCGATCGAGTTCCGTCTCGTCGCCCCTCACCTCCCACCGAACGTTCTTGCCGAGTGCCCGGGCGGCATCGCGGACCGCCCGTTTCAGCGGATCCGTGATCGTCGAGACCGGCACCATCCGGGTGCGCATCGCTCGTTCCTGCAGTTCGTTGAGTACCTTGGAAAGTTCGCCGAACTCGGGAACGCTCGACGCTTCGAGCCCGAGTTGTTCACCGATGATGCGGCCGACACGAAGATGGGCAGACGCCGCTTCTCCGACCATCCTGACGAGCTCGTCGAGCCGTTCGACCGGCACCATCACGGTCGAAGCGCTCTCTCGGGAGGGCGGAGCCATCGAGGACGCTCCCTGGCGGTTGTCGACACGGAGCGGCTTCGGGAGCGGTGCACTCCGAGACGGCAACACGGGCAACACCGGCATTCCCGGCATTCCCGGCAGCACCGGCAGCACCGGCATTCCCGGCAGCACCGGCATCACCGGCAACACCAGCACCACTGGCACCACCGGAGCAACGGAATCGGCCGTCACCGGCAGTGCCACCGCCGTGGACACAGCGTCGGAGGCGTCGAGCAGCGTCGGAGATTCGAATGCTGCGTCGAGCTGGGCAAGTGCGTGCTGATTTGCCTCGCTGTCGGCGATGTCGTCTGCGGCCTCGATGGTCTCGGCGATCAGCGAACCGAGTCGGTCGATGGCGATCAGCAGGGCGTCGACGATCGGCGCCGACGGCTTCACGTCCCCAGAGCGTAGTTGCCCCAATCGCTCCTCGACTGCGTGCGCATACCGTCCGACGCCTTCGAACCCGGACACCGCCGCCGAGCCTTTGATGGTATGGACCTCGCGGAAGATTTCGACGATCACGTCAGCCGAAGCGTGCAACGAATCCGGGTCGAGATCGAGTGCCAGCTGACCGAGCCTGGCCAGGCGCTGCTCGGCCTCCTGAGCGAACAGCATCCTGATCTTCTCGAGCGTCATGGCCGTCATTGGACGCTCACGCTGTCGTGGCTGTGCGCCATCGTCAGATTGGTGTGCGGCAGGATCAACTGCTCGACGTCCAGCAGCACGGCGATGCCGTCGCGACTGTCATAGGTACCGAGCGTGCCGCGAAGTTCCGAGGGTCCGATCGACTGGCCAAGCATATGGATGCTCGGGAGTGCACCGACCATGAAACCTGCTGGTCCGGCCTGCAGCGTCACGACGATGGCGACATCGGCTCCCTGCAGCATCCCGAAGCCGAGCATCGCCGCAGTGTCGAACATCGGCACGACTTCTCCGCGGAGGTTGAACACGCCGATCAACACGTCCGGCGCGGTGGGCAGGCGGGTCGGGCGCACGTTCGTCACGACTTCCCGTACGAGGCCAGCCGGGATCGCGTACTGATCCATTCCGACCGGGAAGACGAGCGCGCTGCCCGACATCAGACGTCGACTGCCGAACGACCTGCGGCGGCGGCGGTGGTTTCGAGGTTGCCGGCAAGATCAGCCAAATTGCCGGCAGCCGCAGCAATCTGCTGCGCCGTCGCCGACACCTGACGACTCGCATCCGTCAACTGCTCCATCGTCTCCACCACCTGACCCGTCGCC
>JANXUF010000153.1 GCA_025356335.1 Actinomycetes bacterium | reverse complement strand
TATGCAGAGCACTTCAGAGTAAGACGTCATTGCGGTGAGGCGGTCTCTGCTCTCGGTTCTGCATAGGGTGATCGATGCTTCGAGTTGCTCCGCCGCTCTGGCGAATGCGCCGCGTTTGAAAGCGACGAGATAGGCACACCGTTCCAGCGCATACGCCTCCCAGCGAACTTCGCCGCTGAGCCTCAAATTTCCAAGCGCGTCCTCGAACGCGGCCTCGGCTCGACGGAGTTCCGGTGGGGTCGAACGAAAGGCGTGAGCCATGCCCTTGGCGACGAGCGCACGCCCTCGGGTCACCCGCTCGGCCACAGGGGTGCGCAGGAGCAGCTCGGTGGCCCGCTGTTCGGCTGTGTTCATGTCGCCCTGGCGGGCGGTCTCGATCGCCGCTTCCGCCTCGAGCCCGCGGCGCGCAGGGCCATCGGGGATCGTCTGCAATCCGGTCGAGATCCACGCCATTTTCAGCGCCGGATCGCGGCGATCCGCAACCCACACAGCGTTGAGCAACGCTTGGGGATGGTCACCGAGATGGTCGCCGACCAGCTCGGTGAGGGCCCGCACTGTACCGAAACCCAATGATTCGAGGTCACTCCAATGGCAGTCAGCAAGCAACTCGGCGAGCGTCGCGAAGTCGCCTTCGCTGACAAGCAACGAGGTTGCCGCAGCAAACTCCCCCGACTCGGCATAGTGAAAGGCGGCCCAACGGACGATCCCCTTGGCAGCGCCCACGGGTGTTCGCAGCGCGTCCCGAATTGCATCTGGGATGACCGACCACCGTCCAATTTGTTGTAACGGCAGGCCAATCTCGAGCAATTCGGTTGACGGGCCGAGCCCTTCGACGTGTTCGACAACGGCGTCGTCCAGCAGCGGCAACCGCGACAGGATCTGCAGCGATTTGCGGCGTTGCGGGCTGAGCCCGGACAGCAGCTGATCGACGAGCGCAACGACAGTTCGCCTTCCATCAGACGCTCCTTCCGGTGACCAGTCTGGATCGCTTTCGAAGTTGGCGGCCGCCAACGCAACGGCTGCCGGCCAACGGTCGGTGACCCTGATGACGTTGACGACCAAGGGATCCGTCACTGCCGTGCCAAGCAGCACGGCGACGTCGTCAACATCGAATCGCAACGCTGTCGCGTCGAGCGTCACCGTATTACCAGCGCGACCGTAGCGGTCGTGGGGAAGTCGACGCCCGGCGATCACCAGCCGACAACGAGGTGGCAGATCACCCGCAACATCGGCGAGAGTGTCCTGCCCGTCAACGGTGAGCAACTGGGCGTCGTCGATCATCACGATGACCGGATCGACGCGTTGAGCCATAGCCCCGAGCAGGCAATCGACTCCGTCGTTCCTAGACGTCTCCACGGCGTTCCCCAAATCATTGAGACCCGACCGCCGACAGGCTCGCACGATGGCGTCGAGAAGCCCAGCGCCATCGGTCGGACGAGCCAAGCGGACTCGAACCGCAGCCAACTCGGCAGAAATCAACAACTGTTCGCCGAACGTTGTCTTGCCGAAGCCCCCAGGACCCTCCAGGAGGACGACCTGTTTACCCCTGACCAAATGCTCGAGGCTCAGCCTCGGCAAAATCGTTCTAGTTGTCCGGTGCCCTACCGTCACAGCAAAACCTTAGTCCCACCGAGTTCAAGACGAACCGGTTCGCGTCGGAAGTGGTACGTGGGGACGGATGGGCACGGCTGGTGCTGCCGCGCAAAAGCTGGTTGAACGTGGGTCATGCCGCGCGGTCGGCGTTGTAGACCATTTCGATGGGGCGTTTTCGTGTTGCGGTGCTCGGATCGATCACCCGATCCCGAACGTCCGCCAGTGCGCCAAGAAGCGAGCGACCAGCACGCCCACACCGCTCAACAGACCCCGTAAGACACCGGTCACCCAGTACGGGTCGGGCCCGCTTGACCGAGGCGCTCGTCGACGAATGCTTTCAACTGTTCCATAGATATTCGGACGTTGCGGCCGATGTGTATCGGGGTCAGTTCTCCGTCCCAGAAAAGCTGTTAGACGTGGGTTCTGCCGATGCTGAGTATCTCGGCTGCTTGCGTGACCGTCATGAGCAACGGTCGGAGTGGGCTCGCCTCGCCTCGTCTTGATCACGATCGCCGAGCCGTTTGCGTCAAGGTGAGGCAATCCGCGAACAGCTCGTCCAGCAGGTTGAGTCCAGCAGTCGTCTCGTCGGTACTCGGTTCAGGTTCTGGGTCGCTCATGAACCCGATCCGTAACACTGCCACGGCGGGACGTCTGCGGTGCCGATGAAGTGCAGGGACGCAGTGACGCCGCCCTGACTTTCGTTGAGGCTGGAGTCGGGCGGGGTCAAAGGTAACGATCCTGCATCGGAGCACATGACGGTGCCGAGCGGGATCTGGTGAACGGAACGCACAAGCGGCACAGCATGCCGTCAAGACCCCGAATCGTCACGGGCAATACCTCGGCCCGGCCGTCCAGCGTTTTTTGGTGGGTTCCGTGATCGACGATTCGATGAGATCAGGGAGAAGTCGGTGCTCGTTTCTCTCCGATTTTTTACGTGGTGGCCGGGTGTTCGCGATCGTTTTTGGCGCACACTGAGGTTGGTGGTGTCTGACGAAGATCGTCTCGGGTTGTCAGGGGAGCGTTGGATGGTGGCGGGGGAGCCGTTGTTGAGCGTCGACACGGATCGGCCTTCAGTGCTGTTGGGCGAGCATGACGATGGCGTCGTCGAGGCGAGGGCGCCAAGGCGGCCGAGCAGGCGCCGTCGTTACGTGAGACGGGTG
>JANXUF010000152.1 GCA_025356335.1 Actinomycetes bacterium | reverse complement strand
GTCACGACCTCGAACGTGACCGTTTCCGAAGATCAACTCACCGATCCCGACCGCCCGCCAGCACGCCAACAGCGCCCTCACGAGCGAGCGTTCCCCGGAATTACCCGCTCAGCAAACCCCGTAAAGCACCAGTCACCTAGGTGATCAACCCCCCGACACCTGATCTCGCCCGCCAGGGTGCTGCTGTGGTCTCATGGCGGAGTGCATAGCTCGACGCTGCCAACGCTGCTGATCATCTTCACCATCACGACGATCACACCGATTGTCGCCGACTTCCCGAAGCACCTGCGGATCCCGGCGGTCGTACTCGAGCTGGTGCTCGGCATCATCGTCGGCTCGCATGTACTCGACTGGGCCAAGCGAGACGAGATCGTCGACATCCTCGCCGAATTCGGTCTCGCCTTGCTCATCTTCCTCGCCGGATTCGAGATCGACTTCGAGGCGTTGCGCGGTACACCGCTGAAACTGGCGTCGTCGGCGTGGGGATGCTCGCTCGTGCTCGGACTCGTTGCCGGGTTCGTCATCGCCTGGAGCGGCCTGGCACTGTCCGGGATCGTCGTCGGTCTGGCCTTGACGTCGACGGCACTCGGCACGCTGCTCCCGATACTGCGGGACTCCGGCCGGTTGGTAACGCCGTTCGGCGTGCATGTTCTGGCGAACGGCGCAGCTGCCGAATTCGGGCCGATCATCGCCATCGCCGTTGTTCTCGGCGGCAAGGATCCAGGACGGGCGACGGCCACGCTGTTCGCCTTCGTGGTCGTCGCCATCGCCGCCGTCTGGCTGTCGCTCCGAACGCCACCCGAGCGGCTCTCCCGGCTGGCTCGGACAACGCTGACCACCAGTGGGCAATTGCCGATCCGCATCGCCATCCTGATGATCGCCGCGCTCGTGTGGTGGGCCGCGAAGCTCGAACTCGACATCCTCCTCGGCGCGTTCGTCGCCGGTGTCGTCTTCCGCGGGTTCAGCCAAACGGCCCATGACCACGAGCAACTGCATGTGATCGAGAGCAAGCTCGATGCCGTCGGATTCGGGTTCCTCATCCCGTTCTTCTTCGTCGTCAGCGGGATGAAGTTCGACCTGCACGCCTTGACGAGCGATGCCGGTGCGATCGCCAAACTCCCGTTGTTCCTGGTGCTGCTGCTCGTCGTCCGCGGTGTCCCGATCCTGGTCCTCTACCGCAGCGCGCTGGACGCCGCCAACCGTCGAGCTCTGGCGTTGATGTCGAGCGCCGGTCTTCCGTTGATCGTCGTGATCACGACGATCGGCGTGGACAGCGGGCGGATGAAACCTGGCAACGCTGCGGCGCTCGTCGGTGCCGGCATGCTGTCGGTACTCTTGTTCCCCAGCCTCGCCATGTCGCTGCTGACGGGGGACGTCAGTCCGAGAAAATCACCCCAGGATTCATGATCTCCTGCGGGTCGAAAGCCTGCTTGATCCGCCTCATCATCTGCACGTCGGCGGACGAACGAATGAGGCCGAGCCACGCACGCTTGTCGACGCCGATGCCATGTTCTGCGCTGATCGAGCCGCCGAGCTCGGCGACGATCGGGAAGACGATGTCTTCGACGGACGCTGCGACCCCGTCGGCGACGCTGATGTTGACGTGGAGCGATCCGTCCCCGACGTGACCGTACAGCACGGCGACCAGCCCGGGAACGCGGCCGATGGCCGTCCTGACCAGCGACTCGAGCTGCGGGACGGCGCGTAGAGGAACGGAGACATCGAGTTTCCGCGGACCACCCAGCCGCACGACGAGTTCCGGATGCCGTTCACGCATCGCCCAGAACTCGGCGCGGGTCGACTCGTTGTCGGACACGGCTGCATTGTCTTCGACACCGAACTGAGCGAGGGCGACACCGGCGATCTCGATCAGCGGGTCGTGCGCACTGTCGCTGACGAGTTCGAGCAGCAACTCGCACGGGTATGGGCGCCTCAGCACCGACCGTGTGCCGAACAGCTCCTCCGCCAGGCGGACCCCGTCGGCAAACACGATTTCCGCCGACTGCAACGTGTGGGTCAACGTCCGCACCGCCGCGACCAACTCCAGCGCCTGCTGCACGCCTGACAGTCCAACGACCAGCGTCAGCCTCGATCTGGCGATCGGTACGAGTTTGAGCAGCACTTCGGTCACGACGGCGAGTGTGCCCTCGCTCCCGCACAGCATCCCCGCAAGGTCGTACCCCGCCGTGTCCTTGCGCAGTCCGCTCATTCGTTCGACCACGGTTCCGTCACCCAACACCGCGGAGACGCCCGCAAGTTGGCTGCGCATGTGTCCGTATCGGAAGACCTGCAGGCCTCCGGCGTTCGTCGCCACCATCCCGCCGACAGTGGCAACATCGCGCGACGCCAGATCCAACGGCAGATCGAAACCATCCTCCATCGCCGCCGATCGCAAACGTGACAGCGTCACGCCGGCACCGCAACGGATCGTGCGACCGATGGCGTCGACAGCGCCGATGACATCGAGGCGCTCCGTGCTGAGCACGACCTCGTTGGCGCGTGGAACACCACCTCCGACGAGGCCGGTATTGCCTCCCTGCGGCACGACCGACACGTGCATCCGATTGCAGGTCGCAACAACTGCAGCGACCTCGTCGGTGGTCATCGGCCTGACGACACAGCGAGCGCTACTGGTTCGCCTCCCCATCCAATCCGTCTCATATCGAGTCAGCAGATCAGGGTCGTCGACCACTCCCGTTCCGCCCAGTTCTGTTCGGAGCTCAGCGGCAAGTGAATCATCTGGTTCAAGCATTGCGACTACCTATCCGGGCCGGGGCGTTCAGGCGACGGGTGACGCTGTGGCGTGATCGAAGGCGTCCCACAATGCAGCGTAACGCCCACCTGCGGCGACGAGTTCGTCGTGGCTGCCATCCTCGATCAGCTTGCCATCGTCGACGACGATGATCCGTGAGGCGTTTCGAGCCGTCTGCAGACGGTGGGCGATCAGCAGAGTCGTGCGACCCTTGGACGCCAGGTTCATCGCCCGCTGGACGACCGACTCGGTCGCCAGGTCGAGGTTCGACGTCGCCTCGTCGAGGATGAGGATTTTCGGATCGATCAACTGTGCCCGTGCCAGGCACAGCAGCTGCCGCTGCCCTGCGGACAGCGAACGACCCGCTTCGGCGACCGCGGTCAGATAGCCGTCCCGCATCGACACGACCAGCTCGTGGGCGCCGACGGCTCTGGCCGCCCGCTCGATATCGAGATCGGAAGCTTCGGGCCGGCCATAGGCGATGTTGGAACGGATCGTGCCGGAGAACAGGAACGGCTCCTGAGGGACGTAGCCGATGTGGCGCCGGAAGACATGCAGGTCGAGATCACGCAGATCGATACCGTCGACGAGCACCCGTCCGGCCGTCGGATCATAGAAGCGCGCAACGAGCTTGACGAACGTCGATTTCCCGGCGCCGGTCGTCCCCACGAGGGCGACGCTCTCGCCAGGGTTGATCGTCAAGTCGACACCGCGCAACGCCTCAGGAGCGCCAGGGGAATAGGCGAAGCGCACATCCTGCAGTTGCACCCTGCCGGTCCATTTCCCTGGATCGATCGGTTCGACCGGCTCTGGCGTCGACGATGGCGTACTCAAGAGTTCGTCGAGTCGCCCGAGCGACACCCGCGCCTGGATCCATTGATCGAAGACAGCCGACAACTGCTGGATCGGCGTGAAGAACTGGTCGAGGTACAGCAGGAAAGCGATCAGCAATCCCGATGTCAGGCTGCGCTCACCGATGAGACGGGCGCCGTACCACAGCACGATCGCCTTGGCGAGGGTGCTGAGCAATTGGCTACCGGCGAAGAAGATCGACATCAATTGCATCGACTTCAATCGAGCGTCGCGGTACTGCTCCGATCTGTGAGTGAAGCGCACGGCATTGTTGTCGTCACGGCCGAGTGACTGTGTCACGCGCACCCCGGCGACGCTCTCCTGGAGTTCGGCATTGACCGTCGAAATGGCGTCGCGCGCCCGCAGATACGAACGCCGCGAGGCACGTTGGAACCAGACGGTGATACCGCCGAGAACGGGCAGCACGATGAATGCCGCAAGGGCCAGGCGGACGTCGAGCGCCATCAGGATGGCGACGACGCCGGCGCAACCGACGAGGCTCGTCATCGCCAACAGCAGACCCTGTTGCAGCAGCTGTGCAAGTGCTTCGACGTCGGTGGTCATACGGGTCATGATGCGCCCGCCCATCTCCTTGTCGTAGTAGTCCAGCGACAATCGCTGCAGATGGGAGAACGTCCTGGCCCGGAGTGTGAAGAGCATCCGCTCGGCGGTGCGCGAGGTGTGCAGCAGTTCGACGACCTGGTTGCCCCAGCTGAGCAACTGGACGCCGAGGAAGGCAATACACATGGCCAGCAGCACCCGACCTCGATGCATTTCGACACCGGTGTCGAGACCGCGTCTGATCAGCAGCGGTCCGACGAGCGTCGTTCCGGCGTCGATCACGACGAGGCCGGCGACACCGAGCAGACCCCAGCGGAAGCGCCTGACGAGACGGCTGAGGCTCGAAGGGCCGTCTTCGGCTGTTGCGTCGACGAGATCGACATCCGGGTCACCATCAAGCGGTGGTAGTGCCGCGACCTGAGCGAGCAGTTCCGGCGTTGCCGCGACCAGCCCGGCGCGCGCGCCGATGGCGCCGACGGCACCCCCGCTCGCCATGCCGGCGAACAGCGTCGCCATATCGACACGCGGCAAACCTCGTCCGTCTTCGTCCTCACCCGATCGCGGCCATGCCAGCGGATCGACGACATCGACGATCTCCGGATCGGGCTCGGTCGAGTCGAGCTCTGGACCCGTGAGCAGTTCCCGGTACAACGCCGACGCGCGCCACAGTTCGGCATTTGTTCCCTCGGCGACGATTCGTCCGTCGTCGATCACGATCACCCGGTCCGCAAGGCGAAGCGTCGAGGAGCGGTGGGCGATCAGCACCGTCGTCCTGGCACCGAGTTCCTCGCCCAGCGAATGATGTATCGCCTCCTCGGTACGGGCGTCGATCGCCGACGTGGCGTCATCGAGGATCAATACCCGCGGGTTGGCCAGCGCTGCACGGGCGAGGGCGATGCGCTGGCGCTGTCCGCCGGACAGCGTGAATCCGCGTTCCCCGACCGTCGTGTCGTAGCCGTTCGACAGCGCGAGGATGAAGTCGTGCGCCTGCGCGACACGTGCTGCCGCCTGAACATCGTCGTCGCTGGCACCGGGACGGCCGAAGGCGATGTTCTCGCGGATCGTCGCCGAGAACAAGAAGCTCTCTTCGAACACGACGTTGACGGCCGATCGCAGAGAGCCGAGCTGCAGCTCGCGTTCGTCGATCCCATCGAAACGCACGACACCGCTGCGCGGATCGTAGAACCGGGCGATGAGGAAGGCGAGCGTCGTCTTGCCCGAACCGGACGCTCCGACGAGGCCGATCCGCTCGCCCGGTTTGATCGTCAGTGAGATGTCGTGCAGCAACTCGACTGCATCGCCGTATCCGAAACTGACGTGATCGAGTTCGACCCCTCCACGAGGATCGACGACGGGGCGGGCATCCGGTGCGTCGGTGACCCGCGGCTCCATGTCGAGCAGTTCGAACACCCGCTGAGCGCCGGCGCGGGCCTGCTGTGTCGTCGCCAACATGCTGGACACGAGACGAACGGGGGTGATGATCTGCACCAGATAACTGGCGAAGGCGAGGAACACGCCGAGGGTGATGTGGCCGTCGAAGGCGAGCCAACCGCCGAAGGCCAGCACGCCGAGTTGGCCGAGCATCGGCAGCGCCTGCAACGTCGAGGAGTAGCGGGCGTTGAACCGGGCGGTTCGCATCCGCGACTGGAAGAGTTCGAGCGCACGATCGGTCAGGCGATCGAACTCACGATCCTCCTGGGCGAACGCCTTGACGACACGGACGCCGGTGACCGCTTCGTCGACGACACCGGCAACGGCACCCGACAGTCGCTGATCGTTCCAACTCGCCGGGAACACGCGGTCACGAAAGCGGACGGCGACGTAGGCGAAGACCGGCACGAAGATGACGACGACGACGCTGAGCAGCGGAGAGAGGAAGAACATCACGATGATCGCCACGACGAGCAGCGTCATATTGGCGACGAGCATCGGCACGGCGAAGAAGAACTGCTGGATGAGCGTCAGATCGGCCGTCGCCCGCGACATCACGTCGCCGACCGACAACTCGTCGTGGCGCGAGAAATCGAGTTCGTAGAGGTGGCGGTGGATGGCGAGACGCAGGTCGTGCTGGATGTCGACACTGATCTTGGCGCCGAGATATCTCCTGGCGAAGTTCGTCGTGAAGCCGAACATTCCCGTCAGTACGAGAATGACGAGCAGCGGTCCGATGGCACGATCGTGGCCGATGATGCTGTGATCGACGATGATCTCCTGGATCAGCGGCAGGAGGGCGATCAGCGTCTGGGCGATCACCGAGAAGATGAGTGTGGCGATGACCGTCCGCTTGTAGCGGACGATGAACGGGCCGAGGCGGCGCAGCCAGCCGACGCCGGGACCGGCCGGTGCCGGTCTCGTAAAGGCGGCATCCGAACGGGCTGCGGTCGACATCTGTTCGCTGCTCATCGCGCCGCCTTCTCCTCGATAGATTGCGCTGCCGCAATCGCCGTCCGTTCAGCCCACCGAGCATCGAGCGCCCCACGGAGCTCCTCGAGCGCTGCGAGTACCGCATGAGGATGTCTGCAGCGCCCGACGACATCGTCGAGAAGGACCCTGAACTGCACAGCAGCCTCGCCGAGCGCCGTTCGGCCCTCGGCGGTGATCGACAGACGCACCGCCCGCCGATCGGCTGCAGGCGTTTCCCGGGTCACGTAGCCGCGTTCGCAGAGGCTGTCGACGAGGGCCGTCAACGTCGGCTTGGTGACCGCCAGTCGGCTGGCGAGCTGCGTGGCCCGTTCGTCTCCTGTCGACAGCAATCCGAGCACGCGGTACTGCGGCAGCGTCAACGTAGACGTTACGTTGTTCTCCAGCAAACGGCTGAGGCGGGCGACCGTCAAGGTCGGAAGATCTACAGGCATGTCGTACGTGTCACAAACTATTCGTGTTGCGAACCATCAGGCTACGTGAGACGACAGCAGATCGCCAGCATCGAGACACCTGCCGCTCAATACACTGGATCTACAGAACAGCGGACGGTCTCAGGGGAGCACGAATGACGGTGGAACACTTCGACGTGGTGGTGATCGGTGCGGGCATCTCCGGTATCGGTGCCGGCTACCACCTGCAGGCCAACTGCCCGAACCGCACATACACGATTCTCGAAGGACGAGACGACATCGGCGGCACATGGAGTCTTTTCCGCTATCCAGGCGTGCGTTCCGACAGCGACATGCACACGCTGGGCTACAGCTTCAAGCCGTGGACCGCTGAGAAGTCGATTGCCGACGGCCCTTCGATCCTGCACTACCTGCGGGACACGAGCGCAGAGTACGGCATCGACGAGCACATCCGCTTCGGACATCTCGTCACCAAGGCCGAATGGTCGACGGACGACGCCAGGTGGACCGTCGAGTCGCATCGCAAGGACACCGGTGAAACCGTCCTGATCAGCGCCAGTTTCCTGTTCATGTGTTCGGGCTACTACAGCTACCAGGGCGGCTACACACCGGAGTTCCCTGGGATCGCTGATTTCGAGGGTCGGATCGTGCATCCACAGGCGTGGCCGGACGATCTCGACTGCAGCGGCAAACGCGTCGTCGTCATCGGCTCCGGTGCGACAGCGATGACGATCATTCCGGCTATCGCCGACACCGCAGCGCATGTGACGATGCTGCAGCGCTCCCCCACGTATGTCGTGTCGGCGCCGGACACGGATCGCCTCGCCAACCGGCTGCGGAGGATCCTGCCGGAGAGGGTCGCCTACGGGTTGACCCGCTGGAAGAACGTCACGATGCAGCAGTTCATCTATAAAAAGACCCGCACCCAGCCGGCGAAGGTCAAGGCCAAGTTGCTCGGCATGGTGCGCAAGGAACTCGGACCCGATTACGACGTCGACACACACTTCACGCCGCGCTACAACCCGTGGGACCAGCGGCTGTGCCTCGTCCCGAACAGCGACCTGTTCAAAGCGATCAGATCGGGCAAAGCGTCTGTCGTCACCGACGAGATCAGCAGGTTCACCGACCACGGAATCACGCTGCGGTCAGGAACGTCTGTCGTGGCCGACATCATCGTCACCGCGACCGGCCTACGGCTCGTGACGCTCGGCGAGATGGATTTCATCGTCGATGGCGAGTCGGTGGACTTCGCCAAGACCTGGACGTACAAAGGCTTTGCCTACTCCGACATCCCCAACATGGCATCGTCGTTCGGCTATATCAACGCCTCGTGGACGCTCCGGTCCGACCTCATCTGCGAGTACGTCTGTCGACTGCTGAACCATATGGAACAATCGGGAACAGCGCAGTGCACCCCACGGCTGCGGTCCAGCGACAGGTCGATGCCCGAACGTCCGTGGATCGACGACTTCACGTCCGGCTACATGCAGCGCGTGATGCATCTCTTCCCGCGACAGGGTGACCGCGAGCCGTGGATCAACCCGCAGAACTACGGACGCGACAAGAAGATGTTCCGCAGGTCGCCCGTCGACGACGGCGTGATGACCTTCACCAATGCAAAGGTCCGCGCCTCCGTCTGACGACTGCGACTACTGCAGAGGCGCAACCGATCAACGCTGCGGCGATCAGAACGCGCGGCACCGAAAGCCGGTCGGCAGCAAGACGGCCAGCGCCATCCCGAAAGCGGTCATCATCAGGGCGATCGTCAGCGCGAGCGACGAACCGGGCGGCGACGAAGAGGGGACGGTCCAGTCGTCTGGCGATTGGCTGGACCATCACGCCACAACCGAGCGCCACCACCGTCGCCGACGCCGAGCAGGCGATCCGCAGCCCGCCGACCCGACTGGTGACGAGTCCCGGAAGACGGAGTGAGCAACACCCGCGCAGCCGAACACCCAGGGTGCAGTGGGCACGATCGTCCGCACGAAGCGCAGGTGGCTGATCGGCGGCACGCGCAGGTCGCTGCGCAACGACGTCATCACGTTCGTGCGTGGACGTGTCTCCGGTGTCGCCAGTACCAACAGAGCGAGCGGGATGGAAATCCCGATATGGGCGAGATACGGCGGTACTGCAGGCCACGGTCCCCATTGGGTGAGAGCACCGGCGACTCCGGCACCGAGCGGGAATCCAGCGGTCGACGACGGTGATGCGCGCCGGGCACCGACTCCATCGTCGGCCACCGGGTCTGCTCGCAGGTCGTAGCGCGGGCTCGACAGTTCCGTGTCGTCTTCTGTGATGCACCGCTGCGGTCTGGCGAGGCACTCGACGAGCCGACTGCGCCCGTCGGCATGCTTCGCAGTCGAGAGAGCGGCACGTGCTTCGACGAGTTGGCGGGCGCCGAGCACGTCATCGATCTCCTCGGGGGTCACCGCCACGATCAATTGCGGCAGCGCGGAGGAATTGCGGCAGCGGCACCGAACGCTGGCAGTCCTGTCGAAAGGGTTGGGCTACTGTCTCGACAATGTCAGCGGATGTCCTCGGCACACACGACGACGAGCCGGAACACAGCGAACTCGGCCGGATGGATGTTCGTGTGCGGGCACTCGAGACGGTGCTGACGCAGAAGGGCTACATCGATCCTGCTGCGCTCGACGTCCTGATCGACACGTATCAGACCAAGATCGGCCCACGCAACGGAGCGCGGGTCGTCGCCCGTTCGTGGGTCGACGCCAACTTTCACGACTGGCTGATGACCGACGCCACCGCGGCGATCGATTCGCTTGGATACGCCGGCCGCCAGGGCGAGCACATGATCGCCGTCGAGAACACGCCGTCGCGCCACAACCTCGTCGTCTGCACGCTGTGCAGTTGCTATCCGTGGCCGGTCCTCGGACTTCCCCCGACCTGGTACAAGAGCGCGCCATACCGTTCGCGCGTCGTCCGTGATCCTCGTGGCGTACTTGCGGATTTCGGCGTCACCCTCGGTGACGATGTCGACATACGCGTCTGGGACTCGACGGCCGAGGTCCGCTACCTCGTCGTTCCGCAACGCCCGGACGGCACACAGCACTTGACGGAAAGCGAACTCGCCGAACTGGTCACCAGGGATTCGATGATCGGCACGGGTTTCGCCAGCCACCCGGAGTCGACGAAGTGAGCTACACGAGCCATGCCGATCTCGGAGGTCGAGCCGGGTACGGAGCCGTTGTTCCCGAGCCGGAGGGCGAGCTGTTCCATGCAGCGTGGGAACCTCGGTCGCTCGCGTTGTCGCTGGCGATGGGTGCCACCGGCTCGTGGAACATCGACATCGGTCGTTCGGCGAGGGAGACGCTCCCCGACTACGCACGCCTCAGCTACTACGAAATCTGGACCTTCGCGCTGCAACGACTGTTGGAAGAGCGACATCTTGCCGACGCCGACGAGATCGAAGCGGGCCACATGCTTCGTCCCGGCCCACCGGTCAAGCGTGTCCTGCATGCCGGCGACGTTCAAGCCGTCCTCGCCGGAGGTTCGCCGACGTTACGCCCGTCGACGGATTCCCCTCGCTTCGATCTCGGCCAACGCGTGCGCACGATGTCGACGGTCGCCGACCATCACACGAGACTGCCGGGATACGTCCGCGGCCGCGAGGGTGTGATCGAGCGGATACACGGTGCGCACATCTTCGCCGACACGCACGCGCAGGGTCTCGGCGAGCAGCCACAATTCCTCTACACCGTCGTCTTCGCCGGCACCGAACTGTGGTCGGAATCCGGCGGCGCTCGGGATCTCCCGACGCTGACCGTCTCGGTCGACGCGTGGGAGTCGTACCTGGAGCCGGCGTGAGCATCGAGCCTCCTCGGACGAGTCCGCACAGCACACCGCCGATCCTCCCAGGCCAACCGTACGACATGGACGGCCCCGTGTTCGCAGCACCATGGGAGGCACGGGCGTTGGCGATGGCTGTCGCCCTCCATCAGCGCGGTCTCTTCACATGGACGGAGTGGTCAACGACGCTGTCGATGCAGATCGGCGCTGCAGAGGCCGGCCGGGACGCCGACCGGGACGACGACGCAACGTACTACGAGCACTGGCTGAACGCACTCGAACAGATCGTCGCCGACAAGGGAGCCAGCAGTTGCGGTGAACTTGCCGGCTATCGCCGAGCGTGGGATCGTGCCGCCGACCGTACCGCTCACGGCCAGCCGATCGAACTGCAGCCGGTCGACTTCGCCTGAACGACCTGCAGCCTCACGAGCTCCGGCAGATGCTGCGCAGGGCGATATTCTTTGACTCGGTCGCCGACGCCGTTTGCTCAGCGGTCGAGCGGGAGCTTCGAAGTCCGGCTGCTCGGCAGATGACGGAACAGCAGGTGATCACCGAGCGCCGGCTCTCCGTAGAGCGGCCCCTGGCCGACCGTGCCACCGAGTAGAACCAGCGCCCGGTGCTGCTCCTCTGTGGTCACACCCTCCGCCGACACCGGGACGTCGAGCTCCGCTCCGATCGTCACGAGGGCACCGACGATTTCTGCGCTGGAGGGATCTTCGTCGACGCGAGCAACAAGGCCGGCGTCGATCTTCAAGGCATCTACGGGAGCTGTCGGAGGATCGCCGAACCGGCGTTGACGGCACCGAGCTCACCAATGGTGATCCGCGCACCCGATCGTGCGACGGCGCGGATACCTGCGAACGCCCGCTCGCCGATGCCGGCGGCGTCGATCGCTGCAATCTCGAGCCACAGGTGGCTACCGCACTCGCGCAGACGCGCCAAACAGGTCATCAGCACGTCGACGAAAAGAGGATCGTCGAGATAGCGAGCCTGGACATCGATCTCCAGGTCGATGTCGTAACCGGATGCGCGCCAGCGTTCCAACTGCAGACAAGCCGTCTGACAGATGAACCGGATCAGGTCGACGAGAGCACCAGTGCGCTCGGCAGCGTCCAGAAACTGTCTCGATTCGAGTGTTCCACCGTCCTGTCGCAGCCAACGAATCCGTGCTTCGACGGCTACCGTCCGGCGATCGTGCAAGGTGACGATCGGCTCGTAGAAGACGACGAACTCGCTGCGATCCAGCGCCCTGCGGAGGCCTGCGCCATCGACCGGTGCCGAGGATCGGGGTGACAGCCGGCCGCCGACGAGGCGGTTGACGACGACCAAACCTGTCACGTCGCCGTTATCGTCTCGCAGCAGATTCACCGACCCGTGAATCGTCAGCAGCGAGCCGTCCCTTGCGACGTGTTGGGCCTCGTTGTTCCACTGGCCGCTCGCCTGCAATGCTTCCAGGGTTTTGAACAGATCGGGGCGATGGCTACTCCAACGAATGACGGTGTACAGCGTTCGTCCGCGCACCTCGTGCTCCGACCATCCATACATCCGCTGGGCAGCTGCGTTCCAGCTCACGATTCGCAGGCCGGCATCGGTGACGATCACCGCATCGGACACTTCGCTGACGACACCGCCGACCACGTGCTGAATCAACCGCCTCGGGTCTGTCACGTCGACGGTTGATTCGATCGTTGATTCGACGGTTGATTCGATGGTTGATTCGATGGTTGATTCGATCGTTGCTGCCGCATCCACCGTCGCCACGTCGCACTCGTCGTCGGCTGACGGGATCCCCGCAGGGTCCCCGAAGCAGAATCCGACGCCGCGCACCGTCCTCAGCAATCGCGGAGTTCGCGGATCCGGTTCGATCTTGGCTCGCAGGCGATAGATGTGTTCGGTCACGACCGAGGGGTTCTGCCAGACCGGCGTCGAACTCCAGACATGCTGCAACAGCTCGGTGTGACTGAACGTATGGCCGGTGCGTGCAGCCATGAACGCCAGCAGTTCGAACTCTTCTGTCGTGGTTTCGACGTCGGCTCCGCCGACACGCAGCCGCCGTGCAAGGAGATCGATCTCCAGCGAGCCGACACGGATCACGCGCTGTGCGGCCTTGTCCGGAGGCGTAGCCTGGCCGCCTTGCATCGGGCTCGAACCGACGAAGACCTCCGCTTACTCGTGCGTCGGAGCGATCATCAGTTCGGTGTCAGGTGGCGACTCGGAGACGAGCCTCAGTGCCGCCGCGCGCTGATTCATGTCGCTCAATTCGCTGGTGCGTCTGCGCAGGTCGATGAGTTCGCCCGCCTGTTCGGACAGCATCGTCAGATGGCGAACCTCTACCTCGGTGAACCTGCGGGGCTGCGTGTCCATCACACACAGCGCCCCGATCGGCAGTCCTTCACGGCTGAGGATCGGCACGCCGGCGTAGGCACGGATACCAAGCGGGCCGGTCACCAACGGGCTGTAAGCGAAACGATCGTTGAGCGCAGCATCGGGCACGATCAACGGCCGGTTCGGATCGCGTAGCGCATGATCGCAGAAGGAGATGTTTCGTGCCGTCTCCCCGATCTCCACGCCGACTTTCGCTTTGAACCATTGACGATCGGCATCGACCAGCGATATCAATGCCATCGGCGCGGACAAGACGTGCGAGGCGAGGTGCACGATCGAATCGAACGACGACTCGGGTGCCGTATCGAGAATTCTGGATGCCCGCAAGGCCGCCAGCCGGACGCGTTCATGAGCGTCCCAACTCGCCGCCGGGTTCGGCTGTTCTTCCTCGCTGGTTCGCCGAAAGGCGGCAACGAACACTTCGTACCGCATCGCCGGACCGAACAGCCATCCCTGGCCGAGCCGGCAATGAAGAGCGAGCAGTTGGGCACGGTGCGACTCGGTCTCGACACCTTCGGCAACGATCTCCAGACCCAGTTCCCGGCCGAGGCCGATCACCGACCGGACGATCGCCGTGTCGTTTGCACTCTTGCCGAGGCCTGCAACGAACGTCGTGTCGATTTTCAGGGCATCGACCGGTAGGCGGGTGAGGTACTGGAATGTGGCGAAGCCGGTGCCGAAGTCGTCGATCACGAGATGCGCACCAAGATCGCGCAACTCGTGCAACGGCAGCAATGCTTCATCGTCGACGAGCACACTTTCCGTGACCTCGATCCACAGTTGAGCAGCTGCGAGACCCGTGCGTTCGAGCACGCCGGCGATCCGCCCTGCGATGTCGCTGTGCAGCAACTGCATCGCCGAGAGATTGACGCTGAGTCCGACATCGATGCCCTGCTCGCCCATCCTCACGACATCGGTGCACGACTGGAGGAGAATGTGCTCGCCCAGTTCAGCGATCAGACCGCTGCGCTCGGCGAGTGGAATGAACTCGGCTGGCATGATCGTGCCCCGACGCGGATGGTCCCATCGTGCCAGCGCTTCGACCTTTCGGAGGAGACCGGTCCGGAGTTCGACGATCGGCTGGAACGACGCATGGAGTGCACCGGTTTGCAACCCTTCGCGCAACTCCGTGACAAACGAAGCGACATCCGGCCAACGCCCTGAGTCGACTGGAGTGTCGCTCGAGCGACGCAGGGCGCCTGTATCGCTGACCAACTCGTCGTCTCCGTGCACCGACTCGGGTTGGCCGTGCTGATAGCCGACATGAGCGATGAGCGGTTGGGTGCGCAGGTCGTGCAGGACGACCTGGAAAGCCTGGTGACCGTTCCACGAGACAGTGGCAACTGAGGCCTCGACGGGGAGCACGTCACCGCTCAGACGCCGAAGATGTAGCGTCACACGGTGCTCGCTCTTCGGGTCGGCCGCCATCGCCAGGCTGACATCGTGCAGCCTGCGGCTGTCTTGGTCCTGAACGAAGGCGTCGATCCGCATCCCGACAGGGTCAGCCAAATTATTGGTACCCGCAAGTCGCCGTGCTGCGGCATTGGCGAAGACGATCAGCGTGCCGTCGTGGATGATCACGCCATCGCTTGATCCTCTGACCAGCGCGCCATAGCGGTGCTCGGCTTCGGAGAGGTCGGCGTCGCGTCGGTCCGCCGTGTCGAGGGTCGGATCAGTTGTAGCGTCCCGAAGATCCACGACGGATCCCTCCCAAATTCACCGGCTCGCGTAGTTTACGCGCATCAGCACGGTGTGAGATCACCATATGGAGGTTTTCAAACACGATCAGCGGTATTCGCAGAATCGTC
>JANXUF010000149.1 GCA_025356335.1 Actinomycetes bacterium | reverse complement strand
CGTCGCCGCTGTGCCGATCGTCGCCGGGTTCCACCCGGGGGAATCGGTGACGCCGGCTCTGCTCGTCTCCGGCTTCCACACGACACTCGTCGCCGCAGCATGCCTCGTTGCGCTCGGCGCGCTGATCGCCTTCACGGGTGTGCGCACCAACGTCCTGTCCGCAGCGTCAGCCGATGACCCAGTGCCGCTCGAGGATCGCCAACCGTGCTTCCACTGCGGCACCGACGCCCCACCACTCGGCGTGTATGGCGCACACAAGGAGAACACGCCGACATGAGGTTCGTCCAACGGCGATCGCCTCCGGCCGACCTCGCAGCACCTTCCTCGGAAATGGCGGCCGCACTGGGCGGCACCGACCGCGCAACACTCGCCGATGTCTGGCCGCCCGTTCGATTCGGTTTCGGCTCGACACCCCGGGCACCCTCCGCCGTCAGTGTCGCCTCGACGGTCGACGAGATCAGCTGATCCTCGGAAATCGCAAGTCGAAGGTTTGACCGTCGGCTCCACGGGTATGACAGAGCAGTTGTCAGCCGGGGAATCGTACCCAGCATCGTTTCCCCGGCTGATCAACGCTTGCGACGACGGCGACTCGAACGTGAACGCAGCCGGAGCCGCCGTCCGGTCCGGCGAAGTCGCTGCGTCCGCCGCCGGCGCGGCCTGCGAAGCCTCGGTCGCCCCGAGAGTTGTTGGACGGCGAGGTCGACAACGAACGGCAGATGGTCGCTGCCGTTCGGGGGAAGGTTGGCGACCTCCATGGCGCACACGCCGTGACCGATCAAGGCGTGGTCGAGGCGGACGATCGCGCCGATGCCCAGCGGACCGGAGGCCGACAGTTTGAACGAGGCGTTCAGTCCTTTGCCCAGCGAGTCGTGGGCATCGCGCAGGCCAATCCGCAAGAGCTTCCTGAACTCGGGCCGATAGCCGGTCGCGTTGAGATCCCCGGCGATCACCAACGGACCATCGAACGTCGGGATCAGCGCGGTGAGTTCCTCGATCTGCTCGCCCCACGTGCGGTAACCATTCGGGTCGACAGTCGCCATTGCGTTGAGACCGACGATGGTCACGTGGCGTGCGCCGACCTGGACGATCGCCGCTGCGCATCGTAACGACGCCGAGATGTGCACCTGCGAACCGCTGAGAAGGTCGAGGCGCGAGGCGATCGTGACGGCGTAGTCGGAATGATCATCCGGGTCGAAGACGCGATTCGGATAGGCCGGCAGGCCACCGCAGCGATCGAAGGCCTCCATGAATGTCGGGTTGGATTCGACGATGACGATGACATCGGCACCCGAATGGACGACTGCGTCGGCAGCGAGGTCTGGCGTTTCATTGTCGACGTAGACGTTGGCGACGCAAACCGAGACATGCGGCGACGAGCGGGCCCATCTCGGAACCGGATCGGCGACGAATCGGGGGATCACGAGCGTCAAGTGATAGGCGCACAGACCGGCGGCGGTGACTGCGAGTAGCCAGTGGCTCGTCAGTATCGACGCCGCGAGCAACACCCATGCGGCGGTGAGCAACAGCGGCAGTCCGTCGTAGGCAAGCGCCAGACCTGGTGTCGCCTCGGGACCGGAGAGGCTCAGCGCATGAGTCAGGGCGATGGGGACGAGCACGGCACAGCTGAGCCAACCGACCCACAGAACGACGGAGAAGTCGCCAACGTGATCTGCGCCCTCGTCGATCAGCCCGGCTGCAACCGGCAGGCCGATGACGACGATTGCCAGCAGGATCAACAATGTCCGTCCCGTGAGCGGACGCGCCGGGCTGCTCGTCAGACCACGATGGGGCACGCGTCACCCACGCCCTCGTGTCGAGAATTCCGATGGGTGACGATCGAAATCCATTGCCGGCAGGCTACGCCCCCCGACGTACCCGGCCGGATTGCAGACCGCTTCGCTGTGGCGACACCGGCACCGACATGCTGACATCATGCACATCGACGTGATCTCGACGAGTTCGTACGCCCATGGCCACCCATGGGAGCAATATGCGTGGCTACGAGCGAACGCTCCGGTCTTCTGGCACGAAGAACCGGAGGGCCCTGGCTTCTGGGTGATCTCCAAATACGACGACATCAAGATGATCAGCCGCCAGCCGCGGTTGTTCAGCTCCGCCGCCAAGGGGGTGATGATGCCGGAGACCGACGAAGCCGGTCTCGCCGCCCAACGACTGATGATGCTCAACATGGACCCGCCCCAGCACGACCGTTTCAAGCTGCTCGTCAGCCGTGGGTTCACACCGCGCAACGCCCAGTTGCTGGGTGACAGGATCGCCACGTTGTCAGCGGAGATCATCGACGACATCATCGAGCGGGGCGAGTGCGACTTCGTTCACGACATCGCCGGTCGCCTGCCCTCGGCGCTCATCGCCGAGCTGATGGGCATTCCACGTGCCGACGGCGAACGGCTCTACGAACTGACCGAGTTGATGCACACGACCGATGACAGCGTCGCCTCCCCCGAGCAGCGTGGGATGGCGGTGGTCGAGATGTTGACGTACGCCCAGCAGGTCGCCGTCGACAAGCGCGCACACCCGGGCGACGACATCGCCTCGTCCCTGATCCAGGCGAGCGTGGACGGTGACGCGCTGACCGACAGCGAATTCCAGTGGTTCTTCCTGTTGCTGGTGAACGCCGGTGGGGACACGACGCGGAACCTGCTGGCAGCTGGGCTGCAGGCGTTGTTCGATCATCCGGACGAACGAGCGCGCCTCATCGCCGATCTCGACAGCCTGCTGCCGACCGCCGTCGAGGAGATGCTGCGCTACACCACTCCGGTGATCAACTTCCGGCGCACGGCGATGGCCGATACGGTCATTCGGGGCACGGCGATCGCTGCCGGCGACAAATTGATGGTCTTCTACGGCTCGGCGAACCGGGACGAGGACGTCTTCGTCGATCCCGATCGGTTCGATGTCGGCCGCAATCCGAATCCACACATGGCCTTCGGAGGTGGCGGGCCGCATCTCTGCCTCGGCATGCATGTCGCCAGACTGGAGATCAAGGCGATGTTCCGTGAGTTGCTCACACGGCTGACGGGCCTCGGATCCGGAGGGCCCCCACAGCCGTTCGCCAGCAATTTCATCGCCGGTGTCAACTCGATGCCGATCGTCTTCACTCCAGCGAAACCGCTTGCACAGGTTTGACCAAGATGCCGAGCGGGTAATTCGTTTGTCATGCACGAAATGGGGTCGTCGAATCCCGATCGAATCGTGATAATCGGGGACGCCCCGGAAGTCAAAGACGTCCTGCACCCCGAGCCGAAGCACACGTGGGCAGATGTTCCGTGGAGGACGATCCTCGCGACGGTACTCGTCGTCCTGGCGACGTACATCGCTGTCGAGACGATCCTGCTGACCGTCAGGATCATCGCCTGGATCGTCATCGCCGGGTTCTTCGCCATCGTGCTCTCCCCCGGCGTGCGCCTCGTGCAGAACCACGTCGGCGGCCGGCGAGGCCTCGCCACCGGCGTCGTCGTGTTCACCGCACTCGGCGGTGCGATCGGTCTGCTCGCAGTCTTCCTGCTGCCGGTGCGGACGCAGTTGATTGCCATCCTCACCGACCTACCGGGCACGATCAACGACGCTGCTGACGGCAACGGTGCGGTCGGCAAGATCGTCAGCAAATTGCACCTCAACAACTATGTCAAGGGCCACGAGGACGAACTCAAGAGAGCGGCTGCGAAACTCGGCGGTTCATCGTTCAACATCGCCACGACTGCGCTCAGCGCCGTCATCGCCTTCATCACGATCACCGTCATCATCTTCTTGTTCCTCAGCCAGTCGGAGGCGCTCGGCAAGGCGGTGTTGGGGACCGTTCCTCACCGTCACCGCGAGTCCTTCAAGCGGACAGCCGTCGACGCCGCCAGTGCGATCAGCGGCTACATGACCGGGAACCTGTTGATCAGCCTGATCGCCGGCACGACGTCGTTCATCTGTCTCGTTGCGCTCGGTGTTCCGAGCGCCTTCGTGATCGCACTGTGGGTCGCATTTGCCGACCTCATCCCGCTCGTCGGGGCGATCCTCGGAGCGGCGGTCGGAGTACTCGCCGCCTTTCTGCAGGGGACGACGCCGGGCATCATCACGTTGATCTTCTTCGTTATCTACCAACAGGTCGAAAATAGCGTGCTGTACCCGGCGGTGATGTCACGCAAGGTGAAAGTCAACCCGCTCGTCGTGCTGTTGAGCGTGTTACTCGCCGTGGAGATCTTCGGTTTCATCGGGGCGCTGCTCGCCGTTCCCTTTTCCGGAGCGATGCAGGTCGTGTTCAAGGCAATCCGTGTCGAACGACAACACGAACGGCTGATCGTCCCATCGACGCTGAAAACACGCCGGAGACGGATTTGAGGCCCGCTGCATCCGACCTCGGTGCAATGCGGATATCTGAAATTGTTCACGAGACGGCAACGTTTCTCCCGGCATCCTGATGCAGTGCAACGCTCCGTCTCTTCGTACTTCGAAGCTGATGTCGTCGACGTCTCCGACATCGTGCTCTCGGTCGCCGTCGCCTGCGAGCCCGATCGGGTCAGAGAATCGCTCGTCGTCACGGTCGATGAGCATCCGATCGAATTGACGGAGGTCGTCGCCCCGCACGGCGGCCGCATCCATCTCGTCGAGAATCTGCCGATCGGGCGGATGGTCGTCCGCTACGAGGCCGTCGTCGAGGGCCGGCTCGATCCTCCCCCCGTGACACTCATCGACAGGGTCACCTACCTGCGCACCAGCCGCTATGTCGAATCCGACCGGATGGCGGCGATGGCGATCTCACAGTTCCACGGTCTCCACGGCAGAGCCCTACTCGCAGGCGTATCGAGTTGGGTCGGCGTGAACATCGGCTACGTGCTCGGGTCCAGCAGGCCGAGCGATGGTGCCGTCGCTACGTTGCTCGGCCGTCAGGGCGTCTGCCGTGACTTCGCCCACTTGGTCATTGCCTTCCTTCGAGCCTGCAACACCCCTGCGCGGCTCGTTGCTGTCTACGCCCCCGGCCTCAACCCGATGGACTTCCATGCCGTTGTGGAGGCGTATGTCGAGGGTGCGTGGTACGTCGTCGATGCCACGGTGCTCGCTCCGCGCAGCACCCTCGTGCGCATCGCCACGGGCCGCGATGCCGCCGACACTGCCTTCCTGACCAGCCAACGCGGGCTGATCAACCTGATCACGATGAACGTCTCGGCATGGGCAGAACCCGACCCGCCGAGAGACGACCTCGGCCAACTCGTCCAACTGACCTGACGCTCGAGCGCTCGATCGCGGCGCTCAGGTGTCGATGGTCATGTCATAGGTGATCCACGTCGTCCTCGTCGCCAACCGGTCGTACACCGCCCTGGCCCGGTAGTTGTCGTCGGCGGTCGTCCATCGCACGAGCGGCCAGTCGCGTTCGACGGCCAGCGCGCCGATGCCATCGAACAGCGCTTCGACGGCACCGGTGCCGCGGAACTCGTCGGCAACGAACAGATCGTCAAGATAGCCGCAGACGATCCCGCGCAGCGGACGGACCCACGGACGAAGGTGCGCCAGGCCGATCGGATCACCGTTGCCGTCGGCAGGCACCGCGACGAGGCACTCGATCGATCCCCGCTCGTGGATCCACGACCAGATCAACCGCAGGTGCTCGTCGGAAGTCGGGCGCTCGTAGAACCGGCAGTAGCCGGAGTAGAGCTCCGACCACGCTTCCCAGTCGTCGTGTTCGAGCGCTCTGACCTTCCACCTGGGCGACATTCTGCATTCCTCCGGATGGACACTGTACGACGGTCGATCGATCACCACCGACGGATTCGATCGTCGCGGTTCACACCTCGGTTCACACCTCGGTTCACACCACGGTTCACACCTCGGTTCACACCACGGTCGTGCAGCGCACTGCGACACGATCTAGAATTCCTCAGTATGAATACGACGTGGGGATCGTGGACCTGATGGCTGGCGCACTCGACGGGGTGAGGGTACTCGACCTGTCGCGCGGTACGGCCGGGCCGATGACCGGGATGATGCTCGCCGACCAGGGCGCCGATGTCGTCAGGATCGCACCGCCAGGTGGCGACGGGTTCGAGGACCTTCCGGGATATGCCGTCTGGAATCGGGGCAAGCGCAGGTTGACGATGGACCTCAAGGACGCGGCGACGCGTGACTCGCTGATCGAGATGGCGCGTGACGCCGACGTACTCCTCGAGAGCTATCGCCCGGGTGTCACCACACGACTGGGAATCGACTACGAGACGATTGCAGCGGTCAATCGGCGACTGGTCTACGCCTCGATCACCGGCTACGGACGTAGCACGCCGGACGCCGATCGACCAGGCATCGAATGGCTCGTCACGGCACGCTCGGGCATGCAATGGGACCAGCGCAGCTACTACGGCACGCGCATGGAGCACATCATGGGCATCGACGCCACCGAATCGAGCTTTCCCGTGCCACCCGGGGTCGAACAGACCGGCAACCGCGAGGGCCCGATCTTCCTCGCGGTGCCGTGGGCGAGTATCGGTGCCGTGCTCGTCGCCAGCGCCGGAATCAGTGCTGCACTGTATGTCCGTGAGCGCACCGGTCTTGGACAGCTGTTCGAGACCTCGCTCGTGCAATCGGCGATCCTGCAGAACGCCATGGGCTGGCAGCGGGTTGAACGGATGCACCCGAGCTATCGACTGTGGTACTTCGATCGCCGGGCGCCGAAGGGCATTTTCGAGACCGGTGACGGTCGATGGCTCCATCAGTGGGCGCCGTTCGAGCACGAGTTCATCCGCAGGAACGCAGCGCTCGCGGCCACGGGTTCCGACGAGGTCGTGAACGTCACCGGCCGTCCGCAGATGGGGTCCGGCAGCGGCTACGAAGCGCAGGTCGAATTCCAGGTCGACCAGTTCGCCGAGACCGCAGCGGCGATCGCCACGTTGCCACGGGACGAATGGGTCAGGCGATTCGCCATCGCCGGACGGGCCGCCCAACCGATCCTCTCCCCCGAAGCAGGGCTGCTGGACAAGCCGCTGGAACGCGAGGGTGTCATCATCGAGGTCGACGATCCCGTCTTCGGCAGGATCCGCCAGGCGGGCCACACCTACCGGCTCGAGGCGATCGAGCAGACGACCATCAGGCCGCGGTCGATCGTCGACGAGACGGCCGCCGACGTACTCGCCGGCTGGCGGCGCCAGCTGCCGGAGCCGCGGGCGACGACGTCCGCGGCGATGCCGGCCGCTCCGCTCGACGGCATCGTCGTCCTCGACTTCGGCATCGCCATCGCCGGGCCGTTCGGACCACAGGTGCTCGCCGATCTCGGGGCGACCGTGATCAAGGTGACATCGCTCGACTTCCCGTTGACCGATGCCATCTATGTCGGTTCGAGTCACGGCAAACAGGCGATCGCCCTCGACCTCAAGCATCCTCGTGGCCTGGAGATCGCTCAACGCCTGATCGCCAGCGCCGACGTCGTGCACCACAACATGCGGACCGGCGTCGCCGAGCGGCTGGGCATCGGCTACGAGCAGGCAAAAGTGCTCAACGAGACGGTGATCTACTGCCACACGAGAGGATTCGAGCAGGATGGTCCGCGGACGTCGCTTCCCGGCAACGACCAGATGGGCAACGCACTTGCCGGCACGCAGTACGAGGCGGGCGGCACGTATCACGGGTCCGCACCGATCTGGCACACGGTGGCGATGGGCGACACCGGCAACGGCATTCTCTCCGTCAGCGCAGTCGTCCAGGCGCTGCTGCATCGCCAACGTACCGGAGCCGGCCAGTTCGTGCACACCTCGATTCTCAATACCTGCATGCTCTTCAACACCTATACGTTCGCCTACCCTGACGGCTCCGGGCCGGACCGCCAGCGCATCGATGCGCAGCAGTACGGCTTCTCGGCGGTGCGGCGGCTGTATGCGACGGAAACGGACTGGCTCTGCGTCTACCTGCGCAACGACGGAGACTGGGATCGGTTGTGCTCGGCAATCGCTACGACGTCCCCGAGCGCCACGCCACTCGCCGAGACCGAGCGATTCGCCACGGCAGCCGCTCGCTCGGACAACGATGCAGCACTGGCAGCGGAACTCGAACGGATCTTCGCCGCGGACACCGCAGCACAGTGGTTCGCTGCGCTCGACGCGCTCGACGTGCCGTGCGAGATCGCCTCATCGAGCTTTGCGAGGGAACTGTTCGATGATCCGCAGATGCACGAGCGTGGCTGGGTCATCAGGAACGAACACGAGCACCTCGGTTCGGTCGACCAGGTCGGCATGCCGTTCTCGTTCTCGGCGTCACCGAAGATGAACCTGGCAGGATCACCGGTGACCGGTCAGCACAGCCGCTCGATCCTCGCCGGTCTCGGCTACACCGACGACGACATCGTGGAGCTGATCGCCTGCGGTGCGGTCGGCGACCAACAGGCCAACACCGCCGTCTGAGCCGGCGCGTCGGCCCTGGCCGGACGCTGCGCTCGTGCCCGTCGATGCTGCCTCCCCGCCCGTGGATTCAGAGGCTGGACGGGCACGCGCCTGCCGATACCGGTGCGGTCGATCGCTTCGCGAGGATCTTCGAGAGTTCGCTGTTCGATACTGCCAACGCCCACTTGCTGGCATCGGTCGTTGTCCCATAGACGACGGCGACGACCTCGCCAGCGGTGTTGATCACGGCGCTACCGGAACTGCCGGGCTTCACGGCGTCGGAGGCCATGACCGTGGTGAGCCTGCTCGTCGTCCCACCATAGATGTCGATGAGCGGCAGGAACTTGTTCTCGAGTGTGAGCGCCGGGCTGACGTCGAGCCGGCGTTGGGCGTTGGGGTGGCCGAGGGTGATGACGGTCTCGTGCGGCGCTGCGGACTCGGTGCTCACCTTCAGTGCGGGGGCGACGAGCTTCGGGACCGACAGCACGGCGAGGTCGGTCGACGGATCGAAAGCGACGACGGTGGCATGGACCTGGCCTTTCGAGGAGACGATGTCGGCCCCGTCGGATCCTCCGGCGACGACGTGGGCGTTTGTCACGACGATGCCGTTGCCGGCGACGAATCCACTGCCACTGCGCGACACACCACAGCCCTTGACGAAGACCTGCACGGACGCCGCCTCCGCCATCGCCAGCAGCGCCGGAGCGATGGCGGGCAGCGCCTGCGGTACCGAAGCCGACTGACCGACACCGAGAGCGTCGGACACGACCGTCGGGAAAGAATCCTGGGCGATCAGTTTGCCGACATCGACCGGTGGGTTCGGCAGATCGGCGACCAAACGCGCCGTTGCCGAACCGGTCGTCCATGAGGCCACACGAGCGCTGCTGCTGGAGACGGGGATGACGATCCAGGCGACCACGCAGACGGCGACGAGTGCGACGACCGCTCCGAGCAGCTTGCTGACCATCGACCCGCGTCCATGGCCCGCACCCCGACCGGCGAAGGCTCTGGCGATCGTGCTGCCGAGTATCGGCAGCAGCAGGAATCCGCCCGTCAGCACCGCATTGCGACCGCTGAGTTCCGTTGCCGGAAGCGCGAGTGCCAATCGAGGAAGCAGCACGATGGCCAGTGCGAGACCGCCGGCGAAGCCGATCAACGACAGCAGTGTGCCGATCACCCCGGCACGCCAACCGGCAGAGGCACCGACGAGGACGATGACGATGGCGATGGCATCGAAGGACTTCACGTCGCCCAGTGTCGCGTACGTGACCGAACACCAGTCGGCGGGTGCGCCGACCACGCTGCGAGAACGGCGGGCGGCGTTCGTCGACGGGTGCCGGCGGTAGGGTTCGATCCAGTGAGCCGCTTCCTCGACACCCTTGCTGCGCGACCATTGCTCTTCGACGGGGCGATGGGTTCGATGCTGTACGAAAGCGGTGTCTTCCACACCCATTCGTACGACGAGTTGAATCTCTCGCGGCCGGAACTGATCGCCGACATCCACCGCCAGTACCGCGCTGCAGGCGCCGACATCCTCGAGACGAACACGTTCGGAGCGAACCGTCTGATGCTCAGCCGCTATGGGCACGGCAATCTCGTCGGCGAGATCAACCGTGCGGGCGTCGCGCTGGCGCGGTCGGCTGGCGACGGCGCGTTCATTGCAGGCTCCGTCGGTCCGAGTGGCGTCGACTTCACCTCGGTGGGCGCCGACGAACGGAGTGCGGCAATCGACTCGCTGCGCGAGCAGATCGAGGTGCTCGCATCGACCGACATCGACCTCTTGATCTTCGAGACCTTCCATTCGATCGACGAGTTGCAGGCTGCGCTGTCCTCCGCTCGCGATGTCGCTGCTTCGTTGCCGAGCATCGCCCAACTGGTGTTCGAATCGGGCACGTCGATCGACGGCCGGATCGCACCAGAAGACGTCGCACAACGGCTGATCGCTGCCGGCGCCGACGTCGTCGGTGCCAATTGCGGGTCGGGGCCACCAGAGTTGTACGAAGTCGGTAGACGGATGGTTGCCGCCGGTGCGCCGGTGTCGATCCAGCCCAATGCCGGGCTGCCGAGCTTCGTCGACGGCCGTTCGCTGTACATCACCAATCCGGAACATTTCGGCGTGTTCGCCAGGCGCATGCTGAAGTCCGGTGTGCGGCTCATCGGCGGCTGCTGCGGCACGACCCCCGAACACGTGCGTTCGATGCTCGGTGCCATCCGCATGATGGGTGCCGGAGCGAGCAGGCCGACGGCGATCGCCGGAGTCTACGAGACCGAGCGCAACGTCGGACCGGATGGTGTCTCCACTTCGCTCGCGACCGGTGCTCCTACGGCGCTCGTCCCGCTCGCCGATCGGAGCCGCCTCGGCAGGCGCATCGCCGGCGGCGAGTTCGCCGTCTCTGTCGAGTTGAGCGCGCCGAGCGGGACGAATACCGATGCCGCACTCGCCCAGATCCGCTCGGCGCTGGCCGCCGGCATCGACGTGATCAACGTCGCCGATGGCCCACGGGCGACGTCGCGTATGTCGAACATGGCGTTCTGCGCCGGGGCGATCGCCACGACGGCCGCCGAGCCGATTCTGCATGTCTGCTGCCGCGATCGTAACTACCTCGGGCTCGTCGCTCATCTGCTCGGTGCTCACGCCCTCGGCATCCGCAACCTCGTCGTCATCACCGGTGACCCTCCGAAGATGGGCGACTATCCGTTTGCCACGCCGGTGTACGACGTCGATTCGATCGGTCTGCTGGAGATTGCCAGCGCGATGAACGCCGGATTCGACCCGACCGGAAAGCAGCTCGACGGTGCCACGTCATTCGTGCTCGCGACGGGGGCGGAGCCGGCGGCGGCCGACCGCGACCGCGAACTCGAACGCCTGGCGTCGAAACAGGCTGCCGGCGCAGAACTCGTGATGACGCAACCGGTCTACGACCCGCAGACGCTTGCATCGTTTCTCGAGGATGCTGCACCCCTCGGTCTGCCGATCATGGTCGGCCTGCTGCCACTGGCATCGTCGCGCAACGCCGAGTTCCTGCATCACGAGGTACCGGGCATGCAGATCCCGCAGGCGATACGCGATCGAATGGCGCGGGTCGGTTCTGGGCCTGCCGGCAGAGCAGAAGGCATCGCCATCGCCCGTGAAGCACTCGACGGCGTGCAGGGCAGCGTCGCCGGGGCCTACATCATGCCGCCCTTCAACCGCATCGATTCCGCCGTTGCGATCCTCGACGTCGTGCGCGGCGGTCGGTGGTCACCGGGCAGTACGAGCAACTGACGCCAAGCGTGAGGATCGATCCAGGGCCGCCTCCGAGCACTGCTCGGCACCTGCTCGGCAGCCTCGTCGAACTCGGCAACCCGCACGGAGAACAACTCGACCTGCTGGTCGACGAGGTCGATTGGCTGCGGGTACCCGCCGGTCAGCGGTTGTTCACGATGGGCGAGCCGGGCGACGGTATGTATGCGTTGTTCGAAGGCCGTGTCCGCTTCCTCATCGAGAACGAGACCGGTGGGTACGTCACGTGGGAACTCGACGCCGTCGGTGTTTTCGGTGAGGGCGCACTGCTCACAGGGGAGGGCCGCTCACGTACCGCTGTCGTCGTCCGAGATGCGCTGCTGGCACGTCTCCCTCCGGCGCGTTTCGACGAATTGGCGGCCTCTGCGCCCGGCGTCGCCCTCGCCGTCGCCAAACGGGTGGCTCGCAGAACCGTGTTTCGGACTCAACCGTCGCAGGAGCGGCTGTCGAGACACATCACCCTGATCGCGCCATCGCTGCCTTCGGCCAGGTTGGAGGGAATTGTCGAGGCGATCGTCGCCGGCGACCAGCCGCACCGCAGGCCGACCGTCATCCGCGGTGACGACCTCGACGAGCCAACGCTGACCAGTCTGCTCGCTTCCGGAGCAGGCAAGCCTGCAGCGTCCGCCGGGCCGGTTCGATCGGCTCATCCGAACGCTGACGACGTGCTCGTCGTCCTCGGTGGCGAACATCACCATCTCGCCGAAACGGCGTTGCGCCAGAGCGACCAGGTCTACGTCGTCGTCGATCCTCGGTATTTCGAGGATCTCCGGCCGATCGCCGATTTCGTGCGGACCGGTATCGACCCGCTTGCCGCGCCGACAGTCGAACTCGTGCTGCTCCACCCGAGCGGCACCAGTGATGCCATCGGCACATCGAAATGGTTGTCAGCGGGTCATTTCCAGTCGCATCACCATGTACGCGACGGAGACGGAACAGACCTTCGTCGGCTGGCTCGCCACGTCGGCGGACGGGCGGTCGGTCTCGTGCTCGGCGGAGGCGGCGCGAAGGGCCTCGCCCACCTCGGCGTCATCAGGGCGATGAATGAACTCGGTATACCGATCGACGCCGTCGGAGGGTCGAGTATGGGAGCAATCGTCGGGGCGCAGTGCGCCTTCGGCCGGTCATGGCAACAGATCTACGAGCAGGCCGAACAACGCTGGGACAGTTGGCGGCTGCGGCTCGACCTCACGGTGCCGACGGTCTCCGTCTTTTCTGGACGCCGCAGCCGACGCATCTTCGAGGAGACCTTCGGAACGAGTGATCTCGAGGATGCATGGCTGCTGTTCTTCTGCACGACGGTCGACCTCAGTACGTTCTCGCTGACGATCCATCACCACGGCCCGACGGCACAGTGGGTCAGGGCGAGCGCCAGCGCGCCCGGTATGTGGCCGCCAGTCGTCGACGACGTCGGCCATCTGCACATCGACGGTGGGCAGCTGAACAACGTACCGACGGACGTGATGCGCCAGCACCACAGCGGACCGATCATCGCCGTCGACGTCTTCGCCAAGCAGTCGGCAATGGTGCTGTCGCCAGGAGCCGAGCCTGCCGTCGGAATGCGCCATTTCTGGCGCCGCAGAACTCGCGAGCATTTCCCGGGTCTCGCCGACACCATCAGCCGGGTCGCGCTCCTCGGCAGCCTGCAACATCAGGTCGCCGCCAGGGAGTACGCCGAGGTCTATCTCACCCCCGATCTCAGCGGCGTCGGGTTCAGCAGCTTCGACAGAATCGAACAGGCCGTCAGCATCGGATACCAGCAGGCAATCGAGGAGCTCCGCCCACTCGTCGGCGAACTCGCAGACTGACCGGCCTGCAGATACCCCGACGAGACAGGGTCGATGCCCTGCGATCCAGCGCCGGCACTGCCCGATTCGAATGCACGGACGTTGGACGAATTGCTGCGTCGACACAGTCGTCCCTGGCACCCCACGGCTTTCGCCACGACAATGCTCACACCGATGGAACGGAACGCTATGGTGACCGGGCGGTCGACGGGCGGGCGTTTCGTCGGGCAGAGAAAGGTTGCAGTCGGCGAGATGAACGGCGGTATACGGCGGACCCTGGGGGAAGTTCTGCGTCTAGAGTGCGTGAATGGTCATGTTGCACGGCGGGAACGACGATGACGGACGCTGGGTACGTTCCCGCTGACATCGCCGAAGCGGAGGCGCAGCTGCGGCGCGGCCCGCTGCGCCCCGAGCAACTGCTCAGCGTTCGCAAACGTCAGGGCCGCCGCTTGGGCGCACACGGTTTCCGGGCCTTCGACGTGCTGTTCCTCTCGGTCGCTACAGCAGTCGCCATTCGGCTACTGATCGAGCAGCCGTTGCTGCGCACGACCGTCGGCGAGGATCTCCCGTTCGTCGTCGGAGCGCTATTCCTCGTCAGGCTGCTGCGCTCTGCCGGGCTCTATCGGTTCGGGCGCAACGAGCGCCTCGCCAGTCATGCCGCACGGCTCGTCGCCTGCATCGTCGGGGCGATGCTGGCGTGGGTCGCCACTCGCGGGCTGATCGGTGGGACGCAGATGAGCATCCGCCGATCCCTCAGGTGGGCTGCGGTCTGTGGTCTCGGATTGGCGGCCTTGCATCTCCTCTGGTGGCTGATCGTCAAACGATGGCGACGTCAGGGGTGGCTGACGCCGAACGTCGTGATCGTCGGTGCCACGACGTATGCCGAGGGTCTGATCATGGAGGCGATCACGAGCACCGATATGCACGTTCTGGGAATTTTCGACGACCGAGCAGCGAGGTCACCGAAGGCAGTCCTCGGGGTACCGGTACTCGGTGACACCGACGCCTTGTTGAGCCACAAGATCACGCCGTTCGTCGACCTCATCGTCGTCGCTGTCGACCCGCTGGCGACCGAACGGGTCAGGGCGATCACCGCCAGATTGGCAGTCCTGCCGAATCCGGTCACGCTGATCTTCGATCCGAACAATGCCGCCGGACGGGCAGCGGCGATCGCCCAGCTCGCCGACGCTCCGCTGTCGCCGCTCAATGCCACCACCGACACCGACCGCAACGCGTTTGCCAAGCGCGTGCAGGACCTCGTGATCGGTGTGCCGATGCTGATCGTCTTGACACCGTTGCTGATGCTGGTTGCGCTTGCGGTGCGATTGGACAGTGCGGGGCCGGTCTTCTTCCGCCAGCGCCGCCATGGATTCAACAACGAGGAGATCAACGTCTGGAAGTTCCGTTCGATGCGCCACGCGGCAGCAGACGCCAAGGCTGAACGACAGGTGACCGCCAACGACGACCGGGTGACGCGTGTCGGCAGGGTCCTACGCTCGACGAGTCTCGACGAGTTGCCGCAGCTGTTCAACGTGATACACGGCGAGATGTCGCTCGTCGGCCCCCGACCGCATGCCATCGGGATGAAGACGGGCGACGTCGAATCGGCCCGCCTGGTGGCCGAATACGCCCACCGCCACCGGATCAAGCCTGGCATGACGGGCTGGGCGGCGATCAAGGGTTCGAGAGGCCCGCTGAACGAGGCGGCCGAGGTCAGTAAGCGCGTCGCCCTCGACGTCGACTACATCGACCGCCAATCGTTCTGGCTCGACCTCAACATCATGGTGCGCACGGTGCCCGGCATGCTCGGCGACCGTCACGCCGTCCGTTGACACTCGTCGCTGGTCACGCCGACAGTCACTCCGCCACGTAGCACAGACAGAACGGGTGCCCTGCAGGATCGAGGTAGACGCGGAATGTCGTACCCGGCTGGACGTCGGCCTTGCGGGCACCGATGGCGAGCACGGCGGCCTCACCCGCATCGAGGTCTGGAACGTTGAAGTCGAGGTGTAGTTGCTGCGGATGGTCGGCGCTCGGCCATGACGGAGGCTGGAAATCAGTCGACAGCTGGAAGGCGAGCGTCGCGCCTGCAGGCGCCTTCAGCTGCACCCAATCCTCGGTTCCGTCCCAACCGCTGTCATCGTCTGCGACCTCCCACCCGGTGATCGACGCATAGAACCTCGCGAGGGCCAGCGGTTCGGGACAGTCGAGGGCGACGAGGCTGAGGCGGGCAATTGCGGTCATCAGAGCAACGTACCCCCGGTCGCGATGCACCGCTAGCTGGGTGCTGAAATTCACCAGCCGGACTGGCAACACGACACGCTGACCTGGTCGTTCTCTGCGAGATTGCGAGCCGGGACACAATTTCGGCACCCTGCTAGCATCACGTGATCGCCACGGTGCCGGCTCCCGCAGATCGGCTGATCCGTCCACGATGGGCGACCGCGGCGACGTTCGGGGTCAACGGAGTACTGACCGGATCGTTCGCCTCGCGCATTCCGGCATTGAAATCCACGCTGCACCTGACCGACTCCGTCCTCGGACGAACGCTGTTCGCCATTGCCGTCGGTTCGCTCGCCTCGTTGCAGGTCGCCGGCTGGGTCGTGCGTCGCCTCGGTAGTCGCCACGGTTCGGGAGCCGGTGCAACGGCGACAGTCGCCGGTCTGGCAATCACCGGAGCGACCGGAGAACTGGCGATCGTCGCCGTGGGGCTCTTCGTCTACGGGGCCGGACTCAGCCTGCTCGATGTGGCGATGAACAGCCAGGCGGTACTCGTCGAGCAGTCGTACCGGAGGCCGATCATGAGCTCGTTCCACGCCATGTTCAGCGCCGGAGCGTTGCTCGGAGCCGCGGCCGGAGCGTTTGCAGCGCACGTTCACTTCGGGCAGCAGGCGCACTACGTCCTCGTCGCCGCAATCGGTTTCGTCTTGTTGATGTCGGCGATCTCGTCGATGAACCCGACGGACGACGTGCCCGCCTCGACGAGCGGGCCCACCACGACGGAGGGGCCGCTCGACGCCGACCGGGCGACGCCGGCTCCGACCTCGAGTCCGTCACGACGTGTCCCGAGGACGATCATGATCTTCGGGGCCATCGCCTTCGCCGGGCTGCTCAGCGAGGGAGCGTCTGCGGACTGGAGCGGTGTACACCTGCGGGACTCCCTTCACTGGACGGAGAGCGCGGCCGCTCGCGGCTTCGTCGTCTTCCAGTTGTTCATGACGATCGGCAGGACGATCGGTGACCGCGTGATTGCCGCGCTCGGCCCGCGTCGCACGCTGACGAGCGCATCAGCGCTCGCGGCGGCCGGCTTCGCTGTCGGATTGGCGACGCGCAACGGCTGGATGTTCGTCGCCGGTCTCGGCACCCTCGGTCTGGGCCTGTCGGTGATCGTGCCGGTGGTATTCAGCGCGGCCGCCGCACAACAGGGTGACACCGGCGCAGCGATCGCCAGGGTCTCGACGATCGGCTACGCCGGCTTTCTGGTCGGCCCGCCACTGCTCGGGCAGCTCGCACAATGGTCGTCGACGGGATGGGCGTTGGCAGTGTTGCCGGTGCTCTGCGCGATGTCCGGCGTGTTGACGCTGGTCGTCTTCCCACGATCGACGCCTCTCGCTGTTCCGGCGAGCGGGGCGTAGCGGTCGGGTATCCACGGCCGTTCGGGGACCGGCGATCCTTCGACGATGCATGGCTGACGATGGTCGGCACGGCTACCCTCGATCCAGTCATGGCACCCGTATCGGCAGCACGGTCAGCGACGGGCGCGCAGCCGATCGCCGTCCCGAAACGCCGTGGTCGCACCCCGTATCTGCCAGGTCTCGACGGTCTACGTGCGCTCGCCGTCGTCGCCGTCATGCTGTATCACGCCAACCACGGATGGCTGCCAGGAGGATTCCTCGGCGTCGAGGTCTTCTTCGTGATCAGCGGCTATCTCATCACGCTGTTGATGATCGGCGAACACGAACGCGACGGCCGCATCAGCCTACGACAGTTCTGGATCAGGCGGTTTCGTCGCCTGCTCCCAGCGCTCTACGTCATGTTGTCGGCGCTCGCCATCTATATGTCGGTCACGGCGATGCGCGCCAGGGGCAGGACACGCGGCGACTTCATCGGGGCGATCGCCTACGGCAGTAACTGGTATCAGATCTTCGTCGGCCAGGGATACTCGGCCGGCGAGGCGTTCGTGCCGCTCCGGCATCTGTGGTCGCTGGCCGTCGAGGAGCAGTTCTACCTGCTGTGGCCGTTGGTCATGTGGCTGCTGCTCCGTCGCGGTCGCGAGGCGCTGCCACGCATCGGACTGTGGCTCGCCGGCGTGTCAGCGGCGATCGCCGTCGTCGTCGGGGTGCTGTTCGTCAGCGGCGACGTCGACGACATTGCCAACTGCGCACTCAATTCGCGGGGCTACTGGCACCTCGCAGGGCGGTGCATCAGCATCAACGACACGCTCTACCTGTCGACGTTCAGCCGAGCCGGCGGGTTGCTCCTCGGTGCAGCGATGGCGATGCTGTGGCGGCCGCAGTCGATCATGCGCGGACCGTTGAAAGACAAGCATCTGCTCCTCGACGGTCTGGCGATCATCGGGCTCCTCGGTCTCGCCGCGCTCGTCAGATTGCTGTGGCTCAGCGAGTTCGGACACAACTTCGGCACCCGATTCAACCCGTGGCTGTTCCGCGGCGGATTCTTGCTCGCCGGAATCTGCACGCTGCTGTTGATCAGCGCCACCACCCATCGACGATCGTGGATCGCCAAGGCGCTCGGCAACCCGCTGTTCCGTTGGGTCGGAACGCGCAGCTACGGGCTGTATCTGTTCCATTGGCCGATCTACCAGATCATCCGCAAGGAAGCCGGAGTCACGCTCAACTGGGGCCAGTTCGCCGTGGCGATGGTGATCACCGTACCGCTTACGGAGGTGAGCTACCGGTTCGTCGAAACCCCGATTCGTCAAGGGGCGATCAGCAGACTGTGGACCGGCCGCAAACTTCGCGGCAGCGCAATCGGCGAACGCCGCCGCCGTCAGCGGGCCATCGGGGCGTCGGTGGTACTGGCGTTGATCGGCTTCGCAACGGTCAGCATCGCCACGGCAAAGAACAGTTGCGTCGGCGCCGTCGATTGCCAACAGTCGGCGAGTGCGAGCGGTGGGAATCCCCTCGGGCTCGACCCTGTCACGATCGCTACGCAGCCGACGGTGGCGACCACTGCTGCACTTGTCGCCTCGCAGACAACGACGTCGACCAAAACCACCAACGCCCAACCGGGCGACACGACCGCACCCACCGTCATCGCCGTCGCCCCGCCGACCGAAGCGCCGACACCGGCCCCGACGGCACCGCCGTTCGAGTCGATTCCTCCATACGCCATCGGCGAATCGGTGATGCAGGGCGCGATCCCGAATCTGCGGGCCGGCGGGTTCAGCGTCAACGCCGAAAAGGGTCGCGGGGGTGCCGTCGTCATCCAGGTGCTCACGCTGCTCCAGCAACGAAACCAGATCGGGCCGATCATCGTGATCCAGGTCGGCACGAACGGCACCGTCACCGACGCCGAGTTCGATCAGATGATGGCGATCATCGGCTCACGGTCGACCGTCTACTTCATGACGGTCCGCGCATCGCGCGACTACATCGCACCGAACAACGCCAGAATCGTCGCGCTTCCGAGCCGCTACCCGAACGTCAAGATCATCGACTGGGCGACGGCTTCCAACGGGATCGCCACACTGCTCTGCGGTGGAGCCGACCAGCAGACGCACATCTCGTGTAGCCCGGTCGCCGCCCAGGTCTACGCCAACCTGGTCTTCAGCGCCGTCGGCTTCAAGGACAAGGTCAAACCGGTCGACACCACGCCGCGCACCACTCCCCCTTCGACTGCTCCGCCACCCACGACACCGCCATCGGCCTGACCCCGCCAACACCGACCGCCAACCCGACCAGCATCGAGTATTTCGGTGATGCATCGAGTATTTCGGCTGCAAAGGAGTAGGAAGCCGCCCTACGGCGCGAGCGAAATACTCGATCGGCTCTCTCTCAGCAGGTCGTGGAGGGCGGACGGGCCTGCCGTTGCGGCGGCGGCCATCTGGCTCAACCATCTGCGGTATTCGATCGAGACCCTGTCGGTCCTGACGGAGAGTTCGAAGCCGGGTTCGAGGTGGATTTCCGGCGGGTCCTGGTGACAGACGACCGGTGCGTCCTCCGCCAGCACCCGCGCCTGAAAAGCCATATGCGGCGCATCGTCGCCGTCGCGATCGTCGCTGCGTGCCACCGTCCAGAACGTCCTGGTCGTTGCCCTGTCGATCGGGCAGGCGGTCATCCACAGATGTCGCCTGGCCCCGCCGGCGAGCCAGAAGTCGATACTGACGGTCAACGGCATCGGCATGCGGTGTTCCGAATGGCCGAACAGCGCCGTCTCGTCGACCTCCATGTCCGGCGGGTCGAACGAGAAACGCAGCTCACCGCTTTCGCGGGCGACCGACGGCATCGGCGGGACCGGTTCGTCGCGCCGGCCGAGACTGCCGTCATGGACCCACGCGAAATGGGCGAGATCGACGAAGTTCTCGACCCGGCGGGCGGCGCCGACCGGCCACGTGTACGGGACACCCTGGAGGATCTTCAGCGGCGCCTCATCGACCGAGTCGTAGGCAGGATGGGCGGGAATGCCTGTCCCGGCGCGTCCATCGAGACGCAACCAGATCAACCCGTAGCGCTCTTCGATGTCGTAGGACCCGATGCAGGCGCGCTCGGGGATCGGCCCGAGCGGCATCGACGGAATCTCGACACATCTGCCGTCACCAGCCCAACGCCACCCGTGATAGGCGCAACGGATCGTCTCACCTTCGACCCATCCGACGGAGAGTCGGGTGGAGCGGTGGAGACAGCGGTCGGCAACCGCGAGCAATCCGCCGGACTCGACTCGAGCGACGGCGATACGACGACCGAGTAGACGAACTGCCAGCGGATGGGACCCGGCGAGCAGTAGTTCGTCGACGGTACACACGGGATGCCAGAACAGTTCGAATGCCTTCACCAGCGGATCACCGAGCGTCGCCGGCGCGATCGGCTCGCTCATCGACAGGGCGGTGCTCACCAGTCCTGATCGTCCGGAGGGGTGCCCCATGTCTTGCCGACCGTCGCGTACGTCGCCGTCGGCTCGACGTCGAACCACACTCCTCGGCGAACGCAGCCGACCGGTTCGACGGCCATCGGCGAGTCGATCGTCTCGTGCCCGTCGCTGACCGCGAATGGACCGTCTGTCCGCAGACGGAGGACCGAGATCTCGGCGGACCGGCCGACGGCGAGCGAGCCGTATTCGTCCAGCCGGCGGATCGCCCGCGCCACATTCGTCGTCGCCATCGCCACCACATCGACGAGCTCCAGGCCGAGGCCGAACATTTTCGTCATGTTCTCGGCGAGCGAGAAGACCGGCCCGCCGATGTTGAAGATGTTGAGGTCGGTGGAGACCGTATCCGGCTGGTATCCCTGGTCGATCAGCCGCCTGGCCTCACGGAATCGGAAATCTGTTCCGGAGTGGCCGACATCCAGCACGACGCCGCGGTCCACCGCGTCGCGGAACTCCGGCAATGCCTTGCCGTTCGGGTCGAGCATGCCGCCGCCACCGCGGAACGCGTGGGTGATGATGTCGCCGGACCGCAGCGCTTTGAACAGCGCGACCGGTGTGATCACCGGGGTATGCGGGAACCGACCGAGGTGGACCATCACCGGCTTGTCTCCCGCTGCCCTTTGCGCTGCATCGAGGAACGGCGAGAAATCTGTGTCGCCGATATGGCAGGCACGGGCCTTCAACCCGATGACGACGTCGGCGTTGCGTTCCAGCGAATCCAGCAACGAGTCGACGTCGAGGTTCTTCATGTCGTTGGCGATCGTCAGCTTGTGGCAGATGAAATCCTTCGTCGCCAGGTACAGCTGGTTCGGATCGATGAACGCCAGCACTTTCGGTTTCGTGGCCGGGTGATCGATGATCGCCCGGCGGGAGATGTCGAAGGTCGCCACCCCCGATGTACCACCATCGATCAACACCGGAACGCCCATACCGACACCGACGCGATCGGGCTCGACACAGAAGTCACCGAGTCCTGCCATCACGTGGACATGGAGATCCATCAGCCCGGGAGTGACGGCAAGACCACTGCAGTCTCGAATGGTCGCTGCCGGATACTGCGCAGTGAGACCCCGGCCGACGGCGACGATCCGGCCGTCGCCGACGAGCACGTCGCCGATGGCGTCTGTCTGCGTCGACGGATCGATGATCCTCCCGCCGGCGAGCAGCAGTTGTCCGGCGCCGGCGGCGACTGTCCCGTCGGTTCCTGTCCCGTCGGTTCCTGTCCCGTCGGTTCCGGTCCCGTCGGTTCCTGTCTCGGTGATGGCCATGTACCGATCGTGCAGCCTCCGCGTCCGATCGTCAACTACAGGCGCCAGTTCTCCTCGATTCGCCCGTCGATGTTCACAAGCGTGAAACACGCAACCTGCATGATGGAGCGAATGCTCACCAATACTTCCTCCGAGCTCTCCCGGAGCTGGATCGCCGTCGCCCACAGCGACGAACTCGGTGACGAACCACTACAGACCTGGGTACTGGGCGAACCCTGGGTGATCGTGCGACTCAACGGCGAGATTCGCGCCTTCACCGACCGCTGTCCACACCGGCTGGCACCGCTGTCCGCCGGGAAGGTGGTCGACGGTGAACTGCAGTGCGGATACCACGGCTGGCGGTTCGGTCACGATGGCATGGCGACCTCGATCCCGGCGCTCGGACCGGCGGCAACACTGCCCCAGCGAGCCTGCCTGAGCCCCGCTGCAGCTGTCGCCGAACACCTCGGCCTCATCTGGCTCGCCCCACGAACCCCGCTCGCTCCGTTGCCGCAACTGCCAGGTTGGAACGAGGACGGCTATGTCAGTGCCACCTGCGAGACCGTTCGTACACCGGTCAGTGCTGTCCAGCTGATCGACAACTTCATGGACGCCGCTCATTTCCCGTTCGTCCATCCGACCTCGTTCGGTGTCGAGGACGCCTTCGATGTCAGCAGTGACGAGATCGTGAGCGGCGGCTGGCTCGTCACGTCGACGTTCACCGCGCCGTATCAGCATCACGACGATCCACTCGTCGACACCGGCGAGCATCCGCTGATCCAGGAACACACGGTCACGAAGATCGGCTTCGCCGGATGCAACGCGGGTCTCGAGCTGCGGTTTCCGCTGACCCAGGGCGTCTTCGGGATCGTCTATGCCTGCCAGCCGGAAACGGCGACGTCCACACGTGTGTTCAAGGTCATGGCCCGCAACGACCTCGACGAGGCCGGTATGGAACGCTGCGTCAAGGACGAGGATGCCATCCTCCAGGAGGACTTGAAGATCCTCGAGCGTTACACGATCATGGCCCTGGAAACCGATCTGACCGTCGAAGTGCACATCAAAGCGGACCGGCTGAGCGTCGCATGGCGCCGGCTGATGAAGGGACTGGAAACAGCATGAGCAACTCGAAGCCGATCGACCTGAACTCCAGCAGCACTACTCCCACCGGTGCGAATCCGTTCGGAACCGACGCATGGATCTTCTTCCCCGATCGACTGGACGCCCTCGAGACATTCTTGCGAGAGTATGGATTCGCTGTGTTGCGCGGCTTGTTCGACGAGGACTTCATGAACGCCATGGAACTCGAATGCGTCAACGCTCAGCACGCCGTCGTCGAAGGCACACTGCCGGCCAAACACGGCAGCGCGATTTTCGTCGATGACATCGACGGTTCGAAGACGAGCAAGTTCGCCAACTATGTGCTGTACGCAGAAGAGGTCTGTCCGACAGTCCGCGCGGCGATCGACGACCCAACGGTGAAGAGCCTGATGCAACGTTGGCTGGGTCCGCATTGCTGGACGGACCCCGAACGCTTCGGTGTCGTCTACCAGGACGCCAGGCCCGGACGAGAGAGCAGTTACACGCGAATCGGATGGCACAGCGACTGGCAGAGCGGACCGAATCTCGACGTCTGGCCAGCGGTCGCCTTCACCTTCCACGTCGACGGAACCTCTCCGGACAACGGCTTTCTCCGCGTGGTCCCCGGTAGTCACAAGTGGTCGACCCCCGCACCCTTCGACAACGTCAACGGGGCGGTCGTTCCGACCGGTTCGAAGGAAGCGATGGGCCACACCGACGAGGCCCCGCCGGTGGCGATGCCGTTGCGGTTCGAGAAGGTTCCCGGCGAAATCGCCGTGTACGTCGACCGCGGCGACATCATTTTCCATGACGCCTATCTCTGGCACTCCGCCGCCAGGGCGACGTCGGACGACACCACCCGCCGACACGTCCGTGGTGGCTACTACGGCGGGGTTCGTGCGAATGGCGCACGCTATGACGAGTTCGTCAAGAACGCAGCGCGGTAGCCACCGCGACCGACGTGAACGAGTGTGTAACACAACGGAGTGGATCGCCGAAACACGCACGAAACGGGGGCTCCGTACCGTCGTCGTCAGTCCATGTCGCCGCCCAGGCGCATCCCATACCCGGAGACATTTCACCCATGGCAATGATGAACCGACGCACACTTTTGACCCGAGCGCTCGAGCTCGGCGGAGGAGCCGCCTTGCTGGCAGCCTGCGGAAGTAGCAAGTCGACCACCGCCACCGCCACGACGACGCCAACCGGATCAGCGACGACCGCCGCCGGATCAGCGACGACCGCAGCCGGTTCGGTCGCCACGACGACAGGCGGCACGGCCGCAGCCGGTCCTGTCAAGGACCTCGGGGCGATGAACCTGCGCCTGTCGTGGATCAAGAACTCGGAGTTCGCCGGCTCGTACATCGCCGACAACAAGGGCCTCTACAAGGCGAACGGGTTCAGCAGCGTCAATCTCATCGCCGGCGGGCCGTCCGCCGTCGCCGCTGAAGTCGATGTCAGTTCCGGAACGGCGCTCGTCGGCATCTCGGCCCCTGACCTCGTCGCTTCGGCGATCGGCCAGGGTGGCAAGTTGACGATCATCGGTGCCCAGTACCAGAAGAACCCGTTCTGCGTGATGTCGTTGGCGAGCAAGCCGATCACCAAGCCGGAGGACATGTACGGCAAGAAGTTCGGATTGCAGGCCGCCAACCAGGCGGTGTGGGATGCGTTCGTCGCCGCCACCGGTATCGATGACTCGAAGATCGTCAAGTTCCCGGCACAGTTCGACCCGACACCGCTCGTCCAGGGGCAGTGCGACTGCTGGTTCAGCTTCGTCACCAACGAGCCGAACACGCTGAAGACCCAGGGCGTCGACACCGTCACCTTCCTGCTCGCCGACTTCGGTTATCCACTCGTCAGCGAGGTCTACGTCGTCAAAACCGACAGCATCACGACGAAAAAGGACCAGCTCAAGGCGTTCCTCAAGTCCGAGATCCAGGGCTGGCGCGGTCTGTACTCCGACCCGAAACTCGGCGCGACGTTGACGACGGGAACGTACGGCAAGGACCTCGGCCTCGACACCGCCGAGCAGTTGCTGGAGGTGAAATCGGAACTCGGACTGATCTTCACCGACGACACCAAGAAGAACGGGCTGTTCACGATCTCCGATGCCCTGCTGAAAGAGAATGTCGACGTGCTCGCCAAGGCAGGCATCAAGATTGCCGCAACCGACCTCTTCGACCTGTCGTTGCTCAAAGAGGTCTACGCCGAGAACCCGGACCTCGTCGCTGCCCCGACCAGCTGATGACATTGACCGCAACCACGGCAGGCAGCGCCGGGATGATGCCCTCGTCAGAGGGCATCTCGATCTCGGCGCTGCGCAAGGTGTTCTCGATCGGACGCAAGCAGATCGTTGCCCTCGACGACCTCGACCTGCGGACTCCGGCCGGCGCATTCCTGTCGCTGCTCGGCCCGTCCGGCTGCGGTAAGTCCACCGTGTTGCGGATCATCGCCGATCTCGACACCCCGACGTCGGGAGACGTCAGGGTCCATGGTCAGAAGCCGAAGGCGCTTCGCGACCGACGCCAGATCGGCATCGCCTTTCAAGAAGCTGCGCTCCTGCCATGGCGCAGTGTCGAGGACAACATCCGCCTGCCGCTCGAAGTGAGCGGCGTGCGGGTGCCCCCCTCGACGATCCCGGACCTCATCACCCTCGTCGGCCTCGAAGGTTTCGAAAAGGCGCGCCCTGCGCAACTGTCGGGCGGTATGCGCCAGCGCGTCGCCATCGCCCGTGCACTCGTCGTCGAGCCGAAAGTGCTATTGCTCGATGAACCGTTCGGTGCACTCGACGAGATGACCCGCCGGCGCCTCAACCTCGAACTGCTGCGCATCTGGACCGAACGGGCGACGACCACCCTCCTCGTCACCCACTCGATCGCTGAAGCCGTGTTCTTGTCGGACACCGTCGCCGTCATGACCGCGCGTCCCGGTCGCATCAAGGAGATCGTACAGATCGATCTTCCCCGACCGCGGACGCCGGAGATGCTGCGAAGCCAGGAGTTCCACGCCATCGAAGACCATCTGTCGGATCTGCTGTTCTCCGGTGGGACGCCGGAGAGCGGCGACGACCTATGACGGCCATTGCACGGATCGGCGCCGCCGGTGTCTGAGTTGCGAACCGGTACCGGGGAAGTCATCGACCACGGGTTGCTGTCCGAGCCGGAGTCAGAGGTCAGGATGCTTTCGCCAGGCGTCACCGAACAGAGCCTGCGGCTGCCGAAATGGTTCGGAACGATCCTCGGCATCGGGCTGATCTTCGTACTGTGGATCCTTGCTGCATCGACGTTGGGTATCAAGAAAGGCATTCCGCAACCGTGGAACGTCATCAGCCAGTTCACGACCGATATCCACCTCTACGGCCCGAACGTCTCGACCACGCTGACAGAGGCGTGGAAGGGATACCTGATCGGCAACTTTCTGGCGATCGTCCTCGGCATGCTGTTCGTGCTCGTGCCGTTTCTCGAAAAGGCATTGATGCAGATCGCCGTGGCGACGTACTGCCTGCCGATCGTGGCGATCGGACCGATCCTCCAGAGTTCGTTGAAGGGTGACGGCCCGAAGGTCGCGCTCGTCGCCCTCAGCGTGTTCTTCACGACACTGATCGGAGTGCTCGTCGGGTTGCGGTCAGCAGACCGCACGAGTCTCGAACTCGTCCGCGCCTATGGCGGCGGCAAGTTCCGAGTACTCACCAAGGTACGCATTCGATCGGCGCTCCCGAGCACCTTCGCCGGTTTGCAGATCGCTGCTCCGGCGGCGATTCTCGGAGCGATCATCGGCGAGTACTTCGGTGGCGAACGAGGCCTCGGCATCATGATGATTGCCAGTCTGCAGGGCTTCAAGGTCGCCAGGACATGGGGCATTGCCGCTGTCGCCACTGCACTCGCCGGCGTCGGGTTCGCCGCCACGATGCTCATCGGCCGAGCGCTGACTTCATGGGCACCGAGGAGTACGCCGAAATGAGCACACCCCGATGAGCACTGTCGCCAACCGCCTGCAGAAAGAGGCCGGCAAACCGAGGATCACCCAGTACCCGTCGGTCCAGCGAATCGGGCGCATCCTGTGGTTGCTGATCGTCGGTGCCGTCTCGACGCTTGCGCTGTGGTTGCTGTTCGTCAAATTCGTGCACATGGACGCGTTGGTCAAGAAGTCGCCGATGCAGGTCTGGGACTACCTGTTCACCGTCAAGAAGGCACCGGCGAACCGTTCGGCACTGTTCGGAGCGCTGAGGACGACGATGGGCAACCTGCTCATCGGCTACGTCGTCGGTCTTGCCGCCGGAGTGATCGTCAGCAGTATCTTCCTGCTGTCGCCGGCGATCCGCAGGACGTTCCTGCCGTTCGCGCTGCTACTGCGGTCGGTACCGCTGATCGTGATGACCCCGATCATCGGTCTCATCTTCGGTTACACGTTCACATCGGTTCGGGTGGTGACAGCGATCGTCACCTTCTTCCCGTCACTTGTCAACATCACCCTCGGACTCGAATCGGCCCCGAAGCAGGCGTCCGACCTGATTGCCGCCTACGGCGGTTCCCAGCGCACGATGCTCTTCAAGGTCCGTCTGCCGTATGCCGTACCGGCGCTGTTCGCAGCGATGCGGATCGCCGTACCGGGAGCGATGGTCGGCGCGCTGCTCGGCGAATGGCTGCTGACCTCCAAGGGCATCGGCCACTACCTCGTCGAACGACCTGCAAAGTTCGACTACACCGGGGTGTGGGCGGCCGTCGCCGTGATTGCCGTCGTCACGCTCGTGCTCTACGCCATCGTCGGTGTTCTCGAAACGCCAGTGCTCGCTCGGTTCGATCCAGAGCGCCTGAAGGAAAATTAGTGCCGGCTGCGCACATTGATCCGGACTTCGTACGGATGCTACCGAAGGCCGAGGTCCACGTCCATCTCGAAGGATGCTTCAGCCCGTCGGACCTCGCCTCGCTCGCCGCGCAGCACGGCGAGCCACTCCCCCGACCCGTCGAGCAGTTGTTCGACTTCGCCGGCTTCGACGAGTTCCTCGAGTTCCTCTCGTGGTCGTGTGGCCTGCTGCGCACCGTCGACGATGTTGCCGCTGCGGCCTATTCATATGCCTCGCGAGCGACAGCCAGCGGCGTCGTCATTGCCGACATCATCGTCAATCCGACGCATTGGGCATCGTGGCGAGGCGATCTCGCCGGCCTGATCGGCGCTCTCGACCGAGGGTTCTCCGCCGCCGAGGTCGACGGTCTGGCGTCGGTCGGGCTGTGTATCAGCATCCTCCGTTTGCAGACCGCAGCCGAAGCCGTTCAACTCGTGGACGAGCTCATTGCTCTCGGCCATCCGCGCGTCGTGGCCCTGTCGATCGACGGCAACGAGGCGCTCAGTGGGCGAACCGGTCCACGCTTCGCTGACGCCTTCCGACGCGCCGGTGCCGGCGGATTGTACCGAACGGTTCACGCAGGTGAGTCGAGCGGACCGGAAGGCATCCGCGATGCTCTCGACCTGCTCGGTGCCGATCGTCTCGACCACGGCGTCAGGGCGATCGAAGATCCGTCACTTGTCGCCGAACTGGTGGATCGCGGAATTCCGCTCGGCATCTGCCCGACGTCGAACCTGACCCTCGGCGTGTTCCCGTCGTGGCAGCAACACCCCCTCGACGCGCTCCGACTCGCAGGTGTCCGCGTCAGTGTCAACAGCGACGACCCTGGCTTCCTGGCGATCGACCTTGCAGGTGAGTACGAGCGCTCTGCGGCCACCTTCGGCTGGTCGGATGACACCCTTCGCGCCGTCGCTGCGACATCATTGGACGTGTGCTTCATGAACAACCGCCGATGAGCGACCCTCGATGAACACCCCTCGATGGAGCACCCCTCGATGAGTTACCTGCCAGACGGCATGGTGCCGACCCCCGAAGAGATCCAACGATGCGGCTGGTCGCCAACGGTACCGAATCGGCCGATCTGATCATCCGCAAGGCGATGGTGCTCGCCGTCCATACGGGCGAGTCGCTGCCGCTGGATATCGTCATCGCCGGCCGCCACATCGCTGCCGTGACGCCGGTCGGTCGGTTCGAAGCAACGGAAACCGTCGATGCCCAGGGTTTGCACGCCGTGCCGAACTTCATCGACACGCACATCCACATCGAATACACGATGCTCACGCCGGGCGAACTCGCACGGCTGATCGTGCCGAAGGGAACGACCACGCTGCTCGCAGATCCCAACTGCATCGCCAACGTCCTCGGGGCGCGGGGCATGGACCTGGTGGCCTCGACCGGGGCACCGCTGCGCATCCTGCAGCAGATCTCGCCGGAAGTGCCGCGGCTACCGGCAATGGAACTGGGCGGTGCGGTCGTACCGAGCGAGGAGACCATCAGCCGTTTGCGGCGACCGAACGCCGTGTCACTCGGTGAGGGGAATCCATTCAACCTCTCGCTCGACTCCGCGCAGAAGCAGTTCGAGGCGCTCTCCGCCGGCAAGCGCATCACCGGTCATACGGCCAGGCTGTCCGACGAGCCGCTGTGGGCCTATCTTGCCGGTGGTGTCGGCGATGATCACAATGCCTTCAACACTGCTGAAGTCCTCGACCGACTGCGGCTCGGCGCAGCGATCACAGTGATGTCGGGCAGTATGAACGACAACTGTCCCGCCGTGTTCGCCGACGTCGCAGCGCTCGGCCTCGGCCTGAATCACGTATGTTTCTGCGCCGACGACAAGCACGTCGAGGATCTCGCCCATCAGGGCCACATCGACCACCACGTACGCCAGGCCGTACGCGCCGGCGTCGCCCCGGAAATGGCGATCCGCATGGCGACACTCAATGCTGCGATGCACTTCCGGCTCGATCATGCGATCGGTTCGATCACCCCGAGCAGACTCGCCGATTTCATGCTCATCGGCGATCTCGCCGATCCTCATCCCCGCGCCGTGTACGTCGAGGGGGAGCTCGTCGCCGTCGACGGCGAGGCGATGTTAACCAATGATGACGAGATGCCGGACTGGAGCCGTAGGACGATGCACCTGGCACCAGGATTCAGCGCCGACTCGTTCGCCCTACGAGCTGCTTCGGAGACCGCCTGGGTACAGGCGGTCGAGATGTACGACGGCTATTTCAAACGGGCGTTCCACGCCGAACTCACTGTCGTCGACGGCGTGGTGCAGACGGATACAGAGCGCGATGTGTTGAAGGTGGCGATCGTCGATCGCCACGGAGACGATCGGCATGGGTTTCGTACGCGGTTTCGGCCTGCTACGCAATGCGATCGCGGCGACGACGAACTGCGAGAACCAGAACCTCGTGCTCGTCGGCACGACCGACGCCGATATCGCCCACGCAGCGCTCGTCGCTGCGGAGATCGGCGGTGGCTACGTCGCTGTTGCCGACGGGCAGGTGCTGGCGACGTGCCCGCTGCCGATTGCCGGCATCATGAGCGACCGGCCATGGGAGATCGTGCAGCAGCAATCGGTCGCCGTCAACGAGGCGGCGACCGCCCTCGGCTGCACGACCGACTCACCGTTCATGATCATGGCGTTCATCGGTCTCGCAGGCGTTCCGGACCTCGGCCTCACCGAGCAGGGCCTGATCGATGTGGCGACGCAGTCGTTCGTGGACGTACTGCTCACTGCACTGCCGGGCCAGGTGTGCTGTCGATGCCCTTCGCACGCCCATGACGTGCACCGCATGTTCGATCCGGACGGAGCACTCACATGAGTGACAAGGATCGGGACCAGACGCCAGCCTCTGGATTGATGGGGCTGCCGGGATTGATGGGAGCGGCGATTCCCGCTGTGCGGCTGCCGGCAGCCGAACAGTCGGTGCTGCTCGAGGCGCAAGACGCCATCGACGACATCGTTGCTCCGCTTGCGTCCGAACACGATGCGGTCGGGCGTTACCCAACCCGCTCGATCGCGGCGCTGAAGGAATCGGGACTGCTCACGCTCGCAGTTCCAACGAAATTCGGCGGCGTCGGGTCTGGGCACCGGGCAACGCTCGAGGCGCAGTTGCGCATCGCCGTCGCCGATTCCGCCGCTGCGCAGATCTTCAAGGTGCACGACGAACTCGTCCGCGAGATCTTCGTCTACTGTCCCGATGCATTGCGGCCGGCGCTCGCCGCACGGATCGTGGAGCAGCGTCACATCATCGGCCTTGCGGTCGCCGAAACCGGCAAACGCGTCGACGATCCGTGGAACTCGCTGGTCATGCCGGCACCCGATGGTGCGTTCGTGATCAACGGCCGGAAGATCTACACGACCGGCGCCGCCGAGGCCGACGAGATCGCCGTCTGGGCGTTCAATCCAACCGTTCCGGGCATCGACACCAATCCACTGCTCGGATTCCAGCTGACGCTCGTTGGGCGCGATGCGGCCGGCGTGATCGTGCATCGCGACTGGGACGCGCTCGGCCAGCGGGCAACAGACAGCGGGGCGGTGACGTTCGACTCGGTCGTCTGCTCCACAGACCAGCGAGCGAGCGAGCCCTGACGGGCACCGCTGCCACAGAATGCCGTGCGCTACCAGGCGGGGTTTGCGGCGATCCTCGTCGGCATCGGCATCGGCGCGGTCCAGGCGGCGATTCCGTTCATCAACTCGACCAGTCGACCGTGGCCGTCAGCCGACGTGAGCAGCGCTGTCGACGATCCGATGGTCAGGCGCCTGTGCGGAGAACTCGTCGCCGAATTGGCCGGTGCATACCATGCGACGATGGCGACGGCCGAGTTGCTCGACGCCTTCGACCGCGGCGAGATCACCCGCACCGAACTCGCCGTCCCGATCTACGCCGCGAAGGCCTCGGCCTCGCGTGCCTCCCTGCACGCGACGTCGGAGATCTACTCACTGATGGGTACCAGAGCCGCAAGTCGATCGGCCGGGTTCGACCGCTATTGGCGCAATGCGAGGACGCTGTCGTTGCACGATCCACTCGACTGGAAACACGAAGAGATCGGCCATCATGTACTGACTGGTTGGGATCCTCCTCCAGGTATCTATACGTGACCGAGCACCCCACTCCACAAATCCGCCGAACAGAATTCGAGAAAGTTGCCCCGCATGCGTGACCTGAAAACACTTCCAAAGGCACACCTCCACCTGCATCTCGAACTCGGGATGCGGCCGACGACACTGGCCTCACTCGCCGGGAAGTACGACGAGCCGGTTCCCGTCATCCGCGGCTTCGGCAACTTCACGGCGTTCAGCGCGACCTGTAAGACGGCGATGAACCTGCTACGTGTCCGCGAGGACTGGGAGCGGCTTGCGGACGAGGTCTGCGCCGACGCTGTGGGCGACGGAGCCGTCTACATCGAGCCGAGCTTCTGGCCGACGCAGTATCGCTCGATCTTCGGCAGCGACGAGGCGACCTGGGAGCTCGTACTGTCGATCTTCGACCAAGCCGCCTCGCGGCACGGGATCTGCGTTCGGTTCATGGCACCCGTCGACCGGGTGACAGACGACGAGGCGTCGGCGACGAAGCTCGCCGAATTGGCGATCCGCTACCAACCCCAGGGCGACGGTATCGGGATCGTCAGCTACGGGCTGCACAACGACGAGGTCGGACACCCGCCGCAGGACTTCGTCGAGTCGTTCCGCGTCGCCCGTGAAGGCGGGCTGCTGATCACCCCGCACGCCGGGGAATTGGAGAGTGGGCAGTTCGTCAAGGACTCCGTCGATCTGCTCGGCGCCAACCGCATCCAGCACGGCGTCCGCTCGTTCGAGGTGCCGGGCCTCGTCGAACAACTCGCCGCCGAGGGCATCTGCCTCGACGTCTGCCCGACGTCGAACATCATGCTGAGCGTTTTCCCGTCGCTCGCCGAACATCCGCTGCCACGTCTGCTGGCGGCCGGGGTGAAGTGCAGCATCAATGCGGACGACCCGCTGCTGTTCGGCCCGAGCATGCTCGACGAATACGAACTGTGCCGTCGCGAATTCGGCCTCACCGACGAACAGTTGGCGTTCGTCGCGAGGTGTTCGATCGAGTGCGGCGGTGCCCCGGCCTCGGTGAAGGCGGCTGCGCTCTCTGGCATCGACGCGTGGTTGGCGACAGCACCGTCCGTCGAACCAGCGAACGCCTGATGGCACTCGTGGACCTCATCGAGATCGAGGCAGGCGACACCATCTGGCGGTTCGATCGCTCGTTCCTGACGTCGAACTGGACATGTATCTGGGGTCGCGGCTGCAAAGGCATTCTGGCGACGCCGTCCGAGCAACTCGGCCAGGGTTGCTGTTCCGTCGGCGCCGATCTCGGTGACATCGAGGAGTCGCTGAACCTCTCGGCGAACGCCGCGACGCTTCGCCCCGAGCAGTTCGAACACCACGCGGATGCTCTGCATGGCGGCATCTACAGCGATGCGACCGGGTTGCATACGCGCATTGTCGATGGTGCCTGCATCTTCCTCAATCGACCTGATTTCGTCGGTGGTGCCGGCTGCGCGTTGCATGTCGCCGCGCTGGCGTGGAACGAGTCGCCGATCGACTGGAAGCCGTCGGTCTGCTGGCAGCTTCCCGTGCATGTCGATTGGGTCGAGCGCGATGAACACACCGAGATCGCCACCGTTCGCGGCTGGACACGAGAGGATTGGGGCGAAGACGGAACGACGATGGCCTGGTGCTGCACTGAGGAACCGGAGGCCTACAGCGGTGATCGGCCGGTGGTCGAATCACTCGCCGCCGAACTCACGGCAATGGTGTCCGAACCCGTCTACGTCGAACTGCGCCGCCGCATCGCCAACGGCTGACGAGCCGGCAACGCCTGACGCTCCTGACGCGCCGGATTTCGGCGTGCCGGAGGCGCCACCTCTTCAGCCCGGCTCGCCTTGCAGCGACCGAGGCGCGCTGACGTCCGGGAGGGATGCCCGATACAGCAGTTGAAACGTGGGGGGAGAACGACGAACGAGATCGAGATGCCCACCGTCGGCCGCCGCGAGCGTACGGGCAAGGGCCAGCCCGACGCCATGACCCGGGTTGCTCGAGACGTGACGATCGAAGATCGCGCTTTCGTCGCCGGCGGCGATCCCCGGTCCGTTGTCACTCACCTGGACGATCGCCGCTCCGCCGCCGGCGACCACCGCCAGCCTGACTGTTCCTCCGCCATGCTGGACCGCGTTCTCGATCAACGTCTGAATCACCTGAACGGCACCTCCGCCGCTGGCGGCCGCGCGACAGTGCTTCGGCGCAGAAATGACCAGCCTGCGCCCGGCAGCGGCACACACCCGCCGCCAGTCCGCTTCGTGCAGGCGGACGACATCGACGAGATCGATCAGCTCGACCTGGTGCAGTGTGCCCTCGCGAGCCAGCAGCAGCAGGTCGCTGATCGTCGCCTCGAGCCGATCAGCCTGCTTCATGGCGGCAGACGACTCGACCCGAACCTGCTCGTCGCCGACCTCGTTGATCTCCTCCAGCCGCAGTCGTAGCGCTGTCAACGGGGTACGCAGTTGATGGGATGCGTTGGCCGAGAATTCGCGCTCCGACATCACCATCGCGCCGATGCGCTGTGCGCAACTGTTGAGGGCATTGGCGACGGCGTCGACCTCGGCGAGACCGGTCTGATCCGCCCGTACCGTGAAATCTCTGTCACCCAGACGGTGCGACACCGTCGCCAAGCTGTCGAGTGGTCGCGACAGGCGTCTGGCAAGCAGCGCACCGAGCGCAGCAGCGAGTGCCACGCTGGCGAGCGACAGTCCGGCGACGAAGATGACCACGAGCATCTGCCGGCTGTCGACGTCCTCGTCGGGAACCATGAGCGTCACGGTCGAACCGTCACCGAGAGAGATCGACGCTCGGAGCGCATCGCTGTCGATCCGATTGCCAAATGTCACCGTATCCCCGCGCGGACCCGTGACGAGGATGTACCGGCCCCGCCCGACAAAGCTGGCAACCGCCGAATCCGGTATCCGTTCGCCGGCGTCGAGGTATCGCTGCACCGCAAATCCGACCGTGTCGGCCTCACGGTCTGCGCGCCTGCCGGCGTCCTGACGGACGAACATCCGCCCGATGAGCCCGAGCGGGATCCCCAGGACGATGACGGCGAAGAGGGCGACGGAGACGAAGGTCCTGAGCAGTCTGCGGCGCATCTCAGGCTGCTTCGAACCGCAGACCGACGCCCCTGATCGTGGCGATATAGCGAGGCGCTATCGGGTCGTCTCCGATCTTCCTCCGAAGCCACGAGACATGCATATCGAGTGTCTTCGTCGTTCCGGACCAGTGCTCGTCCCAGACCTCACGCATGATCCGTTCCCGATCGACCACATTGCCGATCTGACTGACGAGCAACGCCAGGAGATCGAATTCCTTCGGCGCCAGCAGGATCTCGTCAGCGCCGCGGAACACCTGTCTGGCGGCCAGATCGAGCCGCAGATCCTGGGCGTTGACGATATCGGCCATGGGTACGCGCAACCGGCTGCGAACACGCGCGAGCAGTTCGGCAAGGCGGAACGGTTTCGTGACATAGTCGTCAGCGCCGCTGTCCAACCCGAGGATGACGTCGAGTTCCTCACTACGCGCTGTGACCATGATGATCGGCAACCGATGATGCACCGCCCGGATACGCCGGCACAGGTCGACGCCGTCGATATCGGGAAGGCCGAGATCGAGGATCGCCACGTCGACGTGCCGCCCACCGAGCACGCCGAGGGCGCGCGCACCGCTCGACGCACACTCGGCCTCGTGGCCATCACGGCGCAACGCCCTGAGTAGCGGTGTGGCGATCGCCTCGTCGTCCTCGACCAACAACACGAATGCCACGTCGAAGACGATAGGGCAGCGGGTCGTCGGCTTCGGTAAAGGGGTGGCAAAGGAACCACCCGGCTCCAGCACCCCGAGATCCGGTCGTGCGTTTGCTGGGTCTCGATTCGGCTGGCGGCGGGTACTGAAGGTCGATGACGAGCGAGGCGGCGACCGATCAAGAGCTGATCGATCGGCAACGCCTCCACGCCCTCGACGACCAGGTAGGCGACCGATTCGGCCGTGGTGCGTTCCGGTCGTCTGTCGGAGCGAACGCCTCCGGCGGGCGCGAGCGGCACTGGTCGAGTCGGCTGCTGCACTGGATGGGTGCCGTCGCTGCGACCGCCGTTGCCGGTGTCCTTGCGGCAACCATCGTCGCCGGCTGGGCCCTGCTCGGATTCCTCGATGACTTCCCTCGATGGTGGCAGATCGCGCTGTACAGCACCACGGGCTCTGTCACCTTCGTGATGGTCTTCGTCATCCAACACACGCAGGATCGCCAGATGTCGGCAGTGCAGCGAAAACTTGACGAACTGATCCGCGCCTCCGTACACGCCGACAACACCGTGATCGCCATCGAGGCAACGACGGACTCCCACCTGCAGGCACTGGCAGAGCTCAATATCGACGACCGTCAGCGGGCGAGCGAACGGCTGGCGGGCGACTGACAGTCGTCTCTACTGATTCATTGCAACGACCCTGTCGATGACGCAGGACGCAGTTTGATTCGGGGCCATCAGCGGGTAGCGAGTACCTCGTCGACAACACGACGTGCGGATCTCCGATCGGTCTTCACATCATCTTGACGCCGTGTCGTGTGCGTGAGGGACGGAGTCGGCGGTCTCCCGAGTCACCGAATCTCGCAGTGTCTGCGAGATCTCGTGACTCGGGACGTCGTCGAGGATCAGGAGTCGGAAAGGTACCGGTGACGCTCCCACGCGGTCACGTGTTGACGGTACGCCTCCGCCTCGGCACGCCGGCCGTCGACCAGCCGTTCGACCAGCATCGAATCGAGCCCGTCGACGAGCACCTCGTCGAGGAGTAGTTGGTCCAACGCCTCGTCGAGGCTGCGGGCGAGTGGCCTGTAGCGCGACTCGGTCGGGTGGGAGTCGTACCCACCTGCGCTTTCGTCCTCCGCAGCGCCAGGATCGAGTTCGCCAGCCATGCCATCAGCCGCAGCGAGCAGCAGTCCGGAGATCAGCAGATATGGATTTGCCGTCGGGTCGGCACCGCGGAATTCGATTCCGCTGCCGCTCACCCTGATCAACGCAGCACGGTGACGATGACTCCACATCACCGATCCTGGGGCCTCGAACGTTGCGTGAAGCCGCTTGTAGGAGTTGACGGTCGGAGCGAACAGGGCGCACATCCCTTCGGCGTGAGCGAGCTGGCCACCGACAAAACAGCGGCCGTCTTCTGTCAGCACCTCGCCGTCGAGCAGGCCGTCGACACGTTGGTGAACATGCAGGCCCGATCCCGGATGGTCCTCCAGCGGGCGCGGCATGAACGTCGCCAGCAGTCCGGCCTCACGAGACGTGTGCCGAACCGCCTGTTTGGCGAGCACGAGCGCGTCTGCCAGTTCGAGCGGTTGAAGCGGGCCGAAATCGAGCTCGTACTGACCGGGTCCCGCTTCGTGGTGCGCAGAGATCACCGGCACGCCGTGGGCGATCAGCAGATCGGCGGCATTGCGCGTGACGACACTGCCGACGTCTTCGACATCCTCGAAATACGACCCGCCATTGACCGGCGCACCGTCAGGCGTGAGGAGATAGAACTCGAGCTCGACCGACCCCGTCCACTGCGACGCCAGCTCATCCACCCGCTCGGCCACAAGCCGCAGCGCGGTCCGCGGGTCACCGGGCCAAGGAGCGCCCGTCGTCGTCACGACCTCGCACACCGCCCTGCCGAGGCCGTCACCGAGATCGACGAGCGTCGAGGGAACCGGCTTGAGCAGCATGTCGGACTCGAACAGTCTCGCCCGACCCTCCAATGCCGAGCCGTCGAACAGCACACCGTTGTCGACGGCACCCTGCCATGCTCCTGCCGGTATCTGCAGCGAATTGGAGGTGCCGAAAACGTCGGCGAACGACAACCGGATCCAGCGGAATTCGGTCATCTCAGAGAACGACTGTCAACGTGATGATCAGGGCACAGAGCAACAGGAATCCTCCGGAAACGGCGGCAGCAATCTGCCATAGGTGTTTGGTCGACTGCGCTGCGGCCATCCCGCCGACGGCGGGTTCTGGTGTCAGCTCGTAGCTGTCGGCGTGCAATTCGTCGATCCGGCCGAGATCGGCGAGCAGTTCCGCAGCATCGTGATAGCGGTGTTCCGGCTCGCGTCGCATGGCGTGCATGACGATGGCGCTGAGCCCCGGCGGGCAGTCGTGACGGATCTCGATGATCGGCTCGGGGGTCTGGGTGAGATGGCCTGCCATCGTCGCCATCCAGTTGTCACCCTTGAACGGCACGCGGCCACCGAGCATCTCGTACATCATGATGCCCCACGCATAGATGTCGCTGCGGTTGTCACCGCGTTCACCCTGGATCTGCTCGGGACTCATATAGTCAGGCGTGCCGAGACCGTCGGTCAGATGTTTCCAGGTCAGCCGTTTGGCACCATCGACGAGGGCCGTGCCGAAGTCGGCGATCTTCAGTTGGTCACCGTGGTCGACGAGCACATTCTCGGGTTTGAGGTCCCGGTGGATGATCGATCGGGAATGCAGATAGGCGAGAGCATCTGCGAGTTGGCGGCCCCATTCGACGGCTTGAGCCACAGGAATCCTGCCGCGATGATCGGCGAGCGCCCGTATCCGCTTGCGCAGATCGACCCCGTCCGTGTATTCGAGGACGAGGTAGTGCTCGCTGCGGTTCTCTCCGAGATCGAAGGCGCGTTGCACGCCGGGATGATCGAGCGACTTGGCGATATCCGCCTCGCGGCGGTAGCGCTGGAAGATTGCCGGATCGGAGAACAGGTTCGGGTTCGGCGATTTCAATACGACCAGCCGATCGGCTTGGAGGTCCTTTGCAAGGTAGGTCTCGGCATAGGCACCCTCGCCGAGAATGTCGACGATCTCGAAACGATCGACGCGACTGCCGGGCTCATGCCGCATAGCTGGATCGTTCCGGATCGTGATGCGCTGGCAGTGGGTTGGAGTGGTTGTGCATCGTCATCTCTGTCATCGACGTCGCCGGAACAATGAACGGCGCCCTTCGGCGGAGGCGACTGGTTGATCGCTGAGGATGTGGACGACGACGGCCGTGACATTATCAGCGGCACCTCTGGCGATAGCGATATCGACGAGTTCCCTTGCCGTCGTTCTCGCCTCACCGTCTGCGCTCTCGCCCGCCGAGGCACGCAAGGCGGCCCCGGAGGCCTGTAGCTGAACCTGTGAAACGTCGTCCCACAACCCATCGGAGCACAGCACGAACACATCGCCCACCTGGATCGGGCGGCGGATGACGTCGACGTTCATGATCAACGCGGAGCCGAGCGACCGCGTCAGTTGGCTGCGAGCCGGGTGGTTGGCGGCTCGTTCCGGGGTGAGCAGTTTCATTCGCAGCATCTCGCCGACGCGGGAGTGGTCGCTCGTCAGTTGCACGCACGAATCGTCGCGGATCAGGTAGGCACGGCTGTCGCCGACGTGGGCGATCAATGCCTCACGCCCGACAAAGGTGATGGCCGTCAGTGTCGAACCCATGCCGGCATGGCCCGGCTCGTACGACGCAGCGACCACTGCTTCGTTTGCCGACCTGGCACACGCTCGCAGTGCTTTCGTCGGCTCCTCCGCTCCGCACGTCGCCCATGTCGTCAGTAACGCCGCGATCGCCAGACGGCTGGCGACATCACCGGCCGCATGTCCACCGAGGCCGTCGGCGACGGCGAAAAGCGGACCGCGCCCGGATGCGTCGGTGGCGACGTGCGCTCCGGCGCAGTCCTCGTTGTGCTGGCGAACAGGGCCAGGGTCCGAACAGATCCCCCATTGGAGTACCTCGAGTCGACCGCCGTCGTCGAGGCGGCCGTTCCCGGTCACGCCGGACCGATTTCGCATGCTCGTCGTGAGTGATCAGGCACTGCGATGTACTACCGTCGAACCGTGGCAGACAACCGGCGTCATCCTCGCCCCCTGGCGCAGACCGGCAGGGTTCCACTCGAGGAGCGCCAGGTCGGACGGCGGCCACCGAACATCATGGTCGTACTGCTGACCGGCGTCATGTGGGTCGCCGTCGGCGTCATCATGCTGCTGGGGCTCACGACGAGTTGGAAGTGGGCGGTCGGACTGTTTTCCATCGGCGTCGGCGTGCTGTTCCTCAGGGGTTTCGTCGTCGCCGTGCTCCGCAGGGATCGCCAGCCGTAGAACGCGCCGATCGACCCGGTCGCCCGGGCCGATGGCTCCGCGGCGGCCGCCGGCGGAGATTGCTCTGCGCCGGCGTGATCGCCACCGATTTTTCACACCGAGACGGACTCTCGCGGGGCGACGTCCTTCTCGAACAGCTTGTGGCCCTTCTTCGCCGGGTTGAAGATCACCCAGACGATGCCGATGACCACCCAGACGCCGTCCATCGCCAACGCCTTGTAAGCGTCCTTGGCGGTCGCTCCACCGGAGATGACCGCCAGCACGATGACGGCAACGAGCATGGCGATGTTCATCAGTGCGCCGAGGCCGGGAATCACGTAGTGCTTGAACACACTCTTGTCGTGACGGCTGGCGAAAGCAACAATGGCGATGATGCACGTGAAGCCGTAGACGAAGAACGTGCCGACGTTCGAGGCGAGCGTGATCTGGGTGATGTTGTCGACCTGCGCTGGTTGCACACCGTAGATTCCGAACAGCGCGCTGACGCCGACGAGGATCCAGATGCCGTAGTGCGGTGTGGCGAACTTGCCGTGCAGACCACCGAGGATGCTCGGCATCTCTTTGTCCCGCGCCATTGCATACGTCACGCGGACGCCGGTGTTGAGACAGGCGAGCGTCGTGCCCAACAGCGCCAGCATGACGACGAACGCGACGATCAGCGAGAGTGACTGGCCGGCAGAGCCGCCCATCGTCTTCAACATTGTTCCGATCGGCGCAGCATCGACGGAGGCTGCGCCGAGGCCGGTCAGTTTCGTGCCGTCTGCAGCGGTGCTCGAGATCGTCTGCGCGCCGATCGCGAAGTTGGCGGCAAAATACTGCAGCAGGTAGCAGAAACCGCCCTGGATGATCAACGAGATCAGCACGCCACGGCGGATGTCCTTCTCGGGGTTCTTGGCCTCGGCGCCAAGCGCTGTCACCGATTCGAATCCGACGAGCAGCAAGATGGCGATCGTCGACTGGAACAGCACATGCAGGAAGTTGTGCGGGATGAAGACCTTGCCGGCGTTGACGAAATCCCAGGCGGCTGAGCCGTGGCCGAGGCGGTAGATGATGAAGTAGATACTGAGGGCGACGAGCATCGTGATCTGGATCACGTTGAGGACGATCGCCGCCATCGTCGACCCGCTGATGCCTCGGAAGGCGACGTAGCCGACAATGATCGCAGCGACGACTGCGACGATCGCCAACGGCACGTACGTCAACGAATGGTGGAACACCGTCGAATAGATGTACCCGAACAGCGTCGCCACGAAGGCGATCATGATGCCGGGATAGATCCAGTAGTACAGATGGCTGATCCACCCGACGCTGAGCTTGGCAAAGCGGGCGAGGCGACGATGGCCGCTGCCGTCCTTGTCCAGCAGCGCAGCCTCGGCGAAGTAGTAGCTCGACCCTGCGCCTGCGCCGGGATAGATCCGTGCCAATTCGCTGTAGCTGTACGCCGTGAACAACGCGAGGATCAGGGCGAACAGCAAGCCGGTCCACATATCCGACGCGGTCCCCTTGCCTTTGACCACCTGCGCCGCCTGCAGTTCGAACGTGGTCCAGAGAAAGGCACCTGGCGCAATGAGCGCCATCGCGTTGACGGTGACACCGGTCAGCGTGAGTGAACGCTTCATCTCGGTGCCTTGAGCGGCAGTATCTGTCACGTGATTTCTCCTGGTTGTGTGGGACTTCGAGGAGCGCGACGCTGCGCCACCGAGCAACGTAAAGAGGGGGTGTTTCACGTTTCAACCGGGCGTGTAAACAGAACATTTCGTGGCGCTAAGAATGCGTTAAGACCGACAGCTGACCTGAAGTCGTTGGGGTCGCGTCGACCGCTCAATCACACCTGACGGGTCATCCGTCGGCAGCTACGAGGCGGTATCCCACATGGGGCTCGGTGAGGACGCTCGGCGCTCCATCGAAGACGCCGAGCTCACGCCGCAGCAGGCTCACCGACGTCCGCACCGCCGGTAGATCCGCCTGTTTGCGGCCGCCCCAGAGTTGGTAGGAGATCGCCTTGTACGTCACGAGGCGGCCCGGTGTTCGAGCGAGCAGTGTCAACAGCTTGAACTCCCTGGCGTTGAGCCCGAGGGGTTGATGGCTGACGGTCGCTTCGTAGGCACCGACGTCGATCCGCAGCGGACCGACCTCGATGAGATCGTCCTCACCGGCCGCCGTGGCGAAGGCGTGCCGCAGGGCGACGCGCATCCGAGCCAACAGCGTCGGGGCCGAGAACGGCTTCGTCACGAAGTCGTCTGCTCCGAGATCCAACGCCTCGATCAGGCGGGTCTCACTGCTCTCGCCGCTGACGACGATGATCGGGCAGCGGGTGAAGAGACGCATCTGCCGGCAGACCTCCATGCCATCGATGTCCGGCAGACCGAGGTCCAAGAGCACGAGATCGGCCTGCCCCCCTCCGACGAGGTCCAGTGCCTCACGTCCGTTCGACGCCTGCATCACCCCGTAGCCGTATCCCATGACTGCCGTCGACAACACCCGTCGGGTGATGTCGTCGTCTTCGACGATCAGTACGTACGGGCTCGTGCCCGCTGACGGCCGATTCGCGCTGAGGCGGAGCCCGTCCATGGACCGATGGTACCCGTCCACCAAATGGCGCTGTAGAGGCTCGGCGTTAAGATTTCGCAGTTTCGTCGTGGCACCAGCGGTGCCCGTCAGTGCTCCCAGCGAAGACTGGCGAGCAACTGGCTGATCGACAGCGTGACGATCGAGATCGACTGGTCGGCGATGCCGTACGGCAGCACGAGGGTGTCGTGGTGGGCGAGCGCCCCGCATGTGTAGACGACGTTCGGGACATACCCGTCCCGTCGGTGGGCCGTCGGCACCAGGATCGGGCCATCCGACCGCGCCACGACGCGCTGCGGCGCTTCGAGATCGAGCAGGATCACGCCGAGCGAGTAGGTCCGCATCGGTCCGACACCGTGCGTCAACACGAGCCATCCCGCTTCGGTCTCGATCGGCGACCCGCAGTTGCCGAGTTGCAGGATCTCCCACGGACGCGCCGGCACTTGAATCGTTTCAGACGATGTCCAGCAGCGGATGTCGTCGGAGAAGGCGATCGAATTGGTCTCGCGATCGGACCGTGAGAGCGCGGCGTAGCGGCCGCCGATCTGTCGCGGGAACAGCGCGAACCCTTTGCCAGATGCGGCAGATCCGGCCATCGGTGTGGCGTCGAAGGTGCGGAAATCCGTCGTTTCGAGCATGTGCTGGCGGATGTTCGCTCCGTCGTACGCCGTGTAGCTTCCGTAGTAGACAGCGTCACCGGAGTCGCCGACGAAGCGGACGAACCGTGCATCCTCCATCCCGTGGCTCTCTGCTGGTGCCTGCGGCCACAGCACTCGTTCGGAGAGCTCGGTGGCGGCGGAGAACTCGACCCGATAGGAGGAGTTCTTCAGACTGCGCAGATTGGCGATCGTCGTCGTCGTATGGCGGCGGGTGGCAACATCGCCTGCCAGGCTGGCGATCCTGGCATCGAGTTCGGCGTCGCTGAACCGCTCCGGCAGCGGATCGAGCACCCACGCAGCATTCTCCTGATCATCGCCGAGTTCGTCGAGTTTGAGGTGGAACACCGACCGGTGATTTCGTCCTGGCGACGGTGCGGCGGTCACCGGGAATCGCCCGACGTCGTCCACGGTCACTGCACCGTCAGCCGAGACCCGTCCCGTCCTGAAGCCGATGCTCGATCGGTGGCCCTCGCCGATGCACCGAACGCTGAGGACGAACGCCAACGCGCCGCTCGCGTCCTGCTGCGGATGCGGAACGATCGACGGGTTGCAGACGGCTGCACCCTCGATCGAGTACTCGTGCGTGAAGCAGGCGCCGAGCAACAACAGCGTCGCCTTCGACAGTGTCCGATCGGCATCGATACGCGGTGTCACCAACGCGGCATGCTCGAGCAGCACGTCGTGGAGCCGATGATGGCGATCTCCGAACCGTTCGTCGACGCTCAGCATCGTTGCTTCGACCTCGTCCTCCGCCAGATCGAGGATCCTGTCGATGACGGGTCCAGCACGTGAATCCCCCGGGCCTGAATCCTCGCGACCCGGCAGGAAGAATCTGCTGATCACCCTGGTGTGGTCCGGCTGGATGTCGATGCCGGTCTCGGTGACGATCGCTGCGGGGATCTTCATGCGGGGGTGAACGATCGAGCCCGCTGCATCGTCGAGATCAGCGCGAGCGTCGACTCGGCACCCTCGTTGAGATTGGCACCATCTGCCTGCAGACCGTCGTAGCCGCCGCCGGAGATGTCGTCGTACATCACGACGCCGGCGTCGTTGTCGCCGGTGAACCAGTCGGCTGCGGCCGAGATACCTCTGGTCCAGGTTTCGTCTCCGGTCACGGAATAGGCGCGCCAGCAGGCATCGGCCATCGCCGCAACCTCGATCGGCTGCTGATCGAACCCCGGAGTGCGATCCTCAGAATGACGACCGTCCGGACCCTCGCCGCCGATTGCGGTGACCGAGAGGTGTCCGCCTGCCATCTCACGGGTCAGTAGCCACTCGAGCATCGTCAGCCCGCGATCGACGTCCGTCCGGCTGCCGAGCGCAGCACCTGCGGCGATGACCGCCTCGGCGAGTGCTGCATTCGCATATCGCAGCCGAGATTCCGGCCATGCCCACGCCCCCGCCCGAGGCGGTTCGATCGCCTCGAGCGCGTCCTGCAACACCTGCTTCGAACCGACATGGTCCGGAAAGGCGGTACACACATCGGCGGCGCCGAGGGCGGCGAAGGCCAACGCTCGCGACCAGCGTGAACTCACCTGGATCCCTGTATCGAATCCACCCATCGCCTGCTGACGAACCCCTGGGTCGGGATGCTGCGTTGCAGCGACGCCGAGTCCCCACAGGCTGCGACCCCAACAGTCCTCGGTGGTCGCCACATCCGTCCACATGCCGGCGTTGTCCATGCGATTGCAACTTCGGCCGGTGGCGTCCTGGGCGTCGAGGACGAAGTGCAGGGCAAGGCGGCTCAGCCGCTGGGCGAGTCCGCTGTCGGGCTCGCGGGAGGAGACGACGAGCATGCGGGCATTGTCGTCGGTGCAGCGCCCGTGCTCCCGACGGCGGACCGTGCCCTTGGCGTGTTCGAACAAACCGCGATGGTCGCAGAGACTTTCGAGGTGCTCGAGACCGAAGTCCGCCGTCGATCTCATATCGCGACCGGTTCCGTCGACTCGATCAGCTGGTCCGAGAGTCGAACATAGAGTTGGGCGACCGCCGACCAGCGCAGCGAGGGAGCGATGAGACGGCATTCGGCTTCCATCGCCGCCAGGCGATCTGCGTCGGTCATGACCACGCGGATCGCGTCGGCGAGCGCCGGGGCGTCGCCATGGGCGACGACGACGCCTGCACCGCCGCTGAGCAGTTCGACCGCGTGCGGGAAGGCAGTGGCAATGACCGGTCGACTGGCGGCGATGGCGTCGACAAGGACGCCGGACGTGACCTGATCGCGGGAGTCGTACGGCAAGATGATCGCCGTCGCCGAGGCCACGAACCTCGTCAACTGGCCGAGGTCGCGATACGTGTCGTCGAAGTCGACCCACTGCGCAACACCCAACGCCTCGGCGCGGTCGAAGAGCGACTGTCGATAGCGGTCGCCTTCTCTGGCGAACACTTTCGGATGCGTCACTCCGGCAATCGTGTACCGAGGGCGGACCGGGAGGTCGGTGAGCATCGCCAGTGCGTCGATGACGTGTTCGATGCCCTTGCCGGGTCCCAGCAGGCCCCAAGTGAGCAGTTGAGGGCGTTCGCCCTCGATGAGGTCGACGTCCTTCAGTCGTTCCAACGACGGGGTGGACGCACCGTGCGGGATCGTCACCACCTTCGACGGGTCGATGGCGTAGGCCGTCAGCCGTTGACGGGCCATATCGCTCATCACCACCACTCGATCGGCGCGCTCACCGATGTCGATCAGCACCGACCGTTGATGGGCTGTCGGCCGCAGCGGAACCGTGTGGAGGACCACGACGGTCGACGTAGCGACGGCGTCGAGCAGTTCGATGATCTCGTCACCGTCCACACCGCCGAAAATGCCGTATTCGTGCTGAATGATCGCAACGTCGCAGAGCGACAGCATCGCCGCTGCAGAGCGGATCGATGCCGGAACCCCGTGCAACAGTTCACCGACCACGGGTGCGACGATGGGATCGGTCTCGTCGCCGTCGTTGATGCGAACGATGTCGACGCGGTTACCCGCCCGCCGAAGTTCGTTGCCGAGCGCTGCGGCAAACGTCGCCAGTCCACAGAGCCTTGGCGGATAGGTGCTGAGAATTCCGATCCGACGATGTGTCGGCTGGACCGCTGAATGACCGTGGGGGCCGGCAGGCATCATGACTCCTTCGAGTCGAGCAGGTCGAGGCGTCGAGCCTGCACGGGGCGACAGCGCGAACGGCAATCCTGCCCAAACGAGGCGACTCTTCCTGAGAAGAACCCCCAGTCTACCCTCCGGGACTCGGCGACCGTCCGAACCCGGCGCGTCCGATGTGTCACGTCGTCGGTGTCGCGCTGACGTCGACGGGCGTCGACTGGCGTCGGCCGGCGTCGAGCACGGCGCGGTAGACGGCTTCGTAACACTCGATCATCGTCGCCACGCTGAATCGTCGGGCGGCAACGGCACGTATCGCCTGACGATCGAGACCGCCGCACCGCTCGACGGCACGGATGGCGGCATCGATGCCCTCGACGACGAAACCGGTCGATCCGTCGTCGATCAGTTCGGCCATCGAGCCGCGATCGTAGGCGACCACCGGCGTCCCACACGCCATCGCCTCGACCACGCTGTAACCGAAGGGTTCCTCGAAGTCGATGAGGTGCAGCAGTGCATGAGCCTCACCGAGCACCGCCGCCCGGCGGTCAGCACCGACGGGCCCGACGTAGCTGACGCTGTCGTTGTCCAGATGAGGTGCGACCTGCTCACGAAAATACCGTTCGTCTTGGATGATGCCGGCGATCACCAGTCGCCGTCCGCAACGCCTGGCGACCTCGATCGCCTGGGCCGTGCCCTTGTCCGGATGTATTCGACCGAAAAACAACAGGTGCCCGCTGGGATCGGGGTGGACGGCGAACGAACCGATGTCGATGCCGTGATGGATCGTCGCCGCATAGTGCAGTCTCGGATGGCGGTTCGAGTCGCTGATGGCGACATAGGTCGTCGAATCGTCGTACCGTTCGTAGACAGGAACGATCTGCTCGGAGGAGAACCCGTGGATCGTCGTGACGACCGGCGTATCGACGAGACTGCTGTACGTCAGCGGCAGGAAATCGAACCCGTTGTGGATGATGTCGAAGTCGGCTGCGTGTTCGAACAGATTGGCGATGTGCGTGCACTCTGCGACCTTGGTGTCGACGCCGGCGACGTCGGACCATCCACGCGGTGCGGTACTTCGAAGCGTTGCCGTTGTCGACGAATCGCCGGTCGCGAACAGCGTCACCTGATGACCGTTGGCAACGAGCCCGTCGGCGAGCAGCGAAGCGAACAACTCCCACGGTCCGTAGTGCAGCGGCGGGGTTCGCCAGGCAATCGGCGAAAGTACGGCGATCCGCAGCGCGACGTGAGCGTCCTGTTGTTCGACGACCTCCAGCTCGGCACCCGGCAGCTCGGCAACCCGTTGTTCGGACACGTACGCAATGGTACGACCATCATCGCAACACCGCTGAGAGAATCGAGAATAGCGCTTTCCGTGCTAGAGAGCAAAGCCTTTCCACAGCAATGTTCTGAGTCGATGTTCGACAAATTGTCGCCATCTCGACACTTCTGGAAAAGAATTGAACGAATCTTCGTAAACATGAGATTTCCTGAGAGTTACGCGACGGGGTTGGATTGCTGCGCAAATCGGCCGTCTATCGACCGAGCGTGATCACCGGACCGCCGTGCGTCGACCGCACCGACAGAACCGACGCAATCCTTGTTTTAAACGGGAAATGGGTCACAGCATCCGGAATCGGAAGGCTCAACGTATACGAAGTGACCGCACGAAGTCCGTTGCCTGAACCGGCACTGCCTGCTCACGTTCACCCATGGAGGAAGTCGCCGATGCCGACCTATTCAATAGTCGTTCCCGTACACAACGAAGAAGAGGTTCTATCGCATCTCTTCGAGGCTCTTGATTCTTTATGTGACCAGCTTGACGGCACCGTCGAATTCATCTTCGTCGACGACGGCAGCATCGACGACAGTTGGCGCATCCTCGGCGAGCAGGCGGCCCGAGACACCCGATGCAGAATCGTTCGGCTCTCACGCAACTTCGGTCATCAGGTGGCCGTCACCGCCGGACTGGACACTGCCAAAGGCGACGCAGTGGTCATCATGGATGCCGATCTGCAGGACCCACCTGCAGTGGTACTCGACATGGCCCGGCGCTGGCGCGAGGGGTACGACGTCGTCTACGGCCAGCGCGTCGATCGTGACGAGGACACCCGCTTCAAGCGTCTGTCGGCTGGGCTCTTCTACAAGCTGTTGAAGCGTATGTCGAGTGTCGACATTCCAGAACAGGTGGGTGACTTCCGGCTCATAGACCGTGCCGTTGTCGAAGCGATGAAGCAGATGCCGGAGCGAAATCGGTATGTACGAGGCATGTTCGCATGGCTCGGATTCCGCCAGATCGGTGTCGAGTACCAGCGTCCGGCACGACGAGCCGGATCAACGAGCTACACCCTCCGAAAAATGCTCCGGCTGGCGAACGACGGCGTCGTCGGCTATTCGAAGGTACCGCTGCGGGCACCCGTGTTCTGTGGCGTCGTGTTCCTCGTCGGTGGGACCGCCGGTGGCGTCACCAGCGGTTTGTTGACTATCACGACCAAGCGTTCCTATCGCTCGCTCTCGTCCTGGTCAGTAGCCGCGGTCTTCGGTGGCGCACAACTGCTGGCCATCGGCATCCTCGGCGAATACGTCTCGCGCATCTTCGACGAGTCGCTCGGTCGACCGCTGTACGTCGTAAGCGACACCCGTGGCGGAGAGTCGATGGCGCTCATCAGTGCCGTGAAATCGCCGAACGAGTCCTGCGACGACATCGACGATTTCGAAGACGACGAGGCCATCGCCGTCAACGGACAATTGCATTCGATCTTCACGCGCCGCAACGACAACGTCCGCAACGACCCTGCAAGAAGCGACGCCGGGCACCGTCAACGCAGACTCGTCAGGCCCACTTCGTGAGTCTCGTCGATCAACTCCGCCTGCCGGCAGAGCAAGAGGGACGGGGTGAGGACGACGCGTCCTCCTCTGATTCGCTCATTGCAGAACGCGCCGGCTCCCCTGACGCCCCTGGCCTCGTCGGGGTCGGGAACCTAGCATGGGCTGTCGTGCCGGCAGGCGCAGTTGGACTCGGTGCCGTCGCGCTACAGACAAACCTCGGTCGCGGAGCGCTGTCAGGCGCGGTCGCTGCTGCGGCAGTAGGACTCTTCGGACTACGCGTCCGTCAACATTCTGACGCCCAACCCGACGCGAGCCGTGAGGGAGGTACCGGACAGGCCGGACGCCACCACTGGCAGTCCGCACCTCGGCTCATCGGCTGCGGTTTGGCCGCGGGAGGGGTCACCGGGCTCGGCACGCTCGTCACCAGTGGATCCTCCACAGCGGTTGGTGCCGTCGGCCAGCTGATCCTCGGCTGGGTCACCCTCGCGCTCCTGTTCGACATGAATGCCGACGGTGAATCGCTGTCGAGCACTCGTGCTCGTCGTGTACGGCTCGTGGATCAAGCCGTGCTGGCGACCGCCATCGTCGCGATTGCGGCGATCGCCACTCGATCGATCGAGCGGCCGGCCGCGGAGTTCATGCTCGCCGTTCCTGTCGGCCTTGCGCTCTATTTCGTGTCGCTCGCGATCTGGCCCTCAGCACTCAGCGAGCCCGCCCGCGCCGGAAGAGCAATCACGTCCGGCGTACTTGCAGCGACCCTCGCCGGCATCGGCGTGAGCACAGCGTCGGTCACGGTGGCGCTGCTGGTAGTCCTGTTCTTCGGCTCGATCGGTGCGCTCGCCCTCGTCCGCCTGTTACTCGTCCGTTCGGCCAGTACCGAGTTCGGCATCGGGGCGACAGCTGCGAACCGGCTGTTGACAGCCGGTGGCGTCCTCACACTGTTGAGCGCCGGCGCCGGCGGTGTCGGAGCGCTCGGCCTCGCAGGATTCTCCGCGCTCGTTGTGCTCGAGCGGCAACGTCGGCGGCCCATTGTCGTTCAGATTCGTCAGCTCGATACATCCGAGCGCACCGCACGCCGAGTCGTCACAGGGCTGACGGGTCTGGCCGTGACGCTGCGACTGCTGGCGTTCAGAGGACTGTGGCTCGACGAGGCAACGAGCGCTCACCAGGCGCGACTGCCGTTCGTGCAGATGCTCCGACTGATCTATTCGCAGGACAATCATCCACCGCTGTCGCAGATTCTTCTCTGGGTGGACGTCAGAGTCGTCGGCGACAGCGAGTTTGCCCTCAGGCTCCCCGAAGTGATCATCGGCTCGCTGCTCATCCCGATGCTCTATATCACCGGAAAGGAACTCTTCGACCGTCGCGCCGGGCTGTATGCCGCGGCGATCGGCACGGTCGCCCCGCTCGCCGTGTGGTACGGCCAGGAAGCACGCATGTACGCGCAGTTCATGCTGCTGGCATTGGTCATCGTCTATGCCCAGGCACGGATCCTCAAAGGTGCATCCGCTCGCTACTGGGTGCTCTTCACAGCGTGCTGCGTGGCGCTGGTCTACACGCAGTATTTCTCGGTGTTGCACGTGGGCGCAACGATGCTGGTGTTCTTGCTGGCGATCGCCGCACGCCGGCGTCGGCGCAATGGTCCCGGAATCGGCGCGCTCGTCAAGCCACTTGCTCTCTCGATCGGCGTGCAGCTGCTGCTGTACGTTCCGCTCATTCCGTTCGCCTTGCACCAAGCGGTTCACAACCAGCAGACCGGGAATGGTTTCAGCGCGTCAACGCTGTCCGCCGGTTCGGCCGTCGTTCCAGCGCCGGGTATCTATGGACTGCTGACGAACATCCAATGGGCGATCTGGGGCTATCAACCGACGCAGTTGACCACCCGCCTCGTCGCACTGTGGCCGATCGGCCTGCTGATCCTGCTGCTGCTGCTCGGCCAACCGCGCCGCAACGCCAACCGTTCACTGTTGATCATCGCCGGCCTGCCGGTACTGACCATATTCGGGGCGAGCTTCATCGCTGCGAAGAGCCGCAGCCTCGCCGAAGTCCGCTACGTCGCCGGTGCGGTTCCGCTGCTCTTCCTCCTGCTCGCTGCCGGCGTCACCACGGTCGTGTCGTCGAGGCGCATCCAGCACGTCGTCATCGGCGGGTTGCTGCTGTCGATGGTCGCTGCGCTGTTGATGCAGGAGACCTCGACCGACAATCCTCGCCTGTACCAGTACCGGGAGGCTGTTCGACGGGTACAGGAGCAGGCGCTACCCGGCGATCAATTGATCTACGCGCCGCACTACATGGACTACGTACTCGAGTACTACAGCCCGGGTATCAGCGTTGCTCCGCTGGAAGACGGAGTGCCGACGAAGCCGACGGGCAAGGTCTTCCTGCTCGAGGCGGCGAGCTTCTCCGATAGTGACGCAGCCGGGTCCGACATGGCAACAGCCATACAGAAACTGGAGAACGAGGGCATGAAGCTCGAAGCGCGGTACAACTACGCCCAGGTCAGCGTCTGGGAACTCTCATGAATGCGGCAACGTGGGATCCGAGCGAGATCCCCCACCGCCCAACCGTACGGCTGGCCATCGCTCTCAACGTACTGCTGACGCTGTGGTACTTCCAGTGGCTGCTCAACTTCGACAACGCCAGCAACCCGTACCTCTACGCGGCACTGTTGCTCGCTGAGTGTTTCAACCTGCTGCAGGGTGCAACGTTCTGGTGGACCGTGTGGAGCGACCGTCATCACGGACCTGCCGGCTCCTGGATCGGCCCCAAGCCGACCGTCGACATCTTCATCCCCGTCTACAACGAGCCGCTCGACATCGTTGCTCCGACCGTCGCCGCAGCCACGAGGCTGCGCGGTGCCGATGTCAGAGTCCACCTGCTCGACGACGGCGGCAGCGAAGCGATGGCCGGACTGGCCAAGCGCATGGGCGTCAACTACATCCATCGGACCGGGCGCAATGGTGCCAAGGCCGGCAACATCAACAACGCATTGGGCATCACGGATTCTCCGTTCGTCGCAGTCTTCGACTGTGATCACGTACCGGACGAGCGGTTCCTCGAAGCGACGATGGGAGCGTTCGCCGACGAAAAGGTCGCCTTCGTGCAGACGCCGCAGTATTACGGAAACAAGGCGGACTCGCCGATTGCCGCAGCCGCTGCGGCACAGCAGGAACTGTTCTTCGGAGTGATCGCCAGAGGCAAGGCTTCCAAGGGATCGATGTTCTGCTGCGGAACAAACGTCGTCTTCCGACGGGACGCACTCGAGGAGGTCAACGGTTTCCCCGAGGACTCCTTGACGGAAGACTTCGCGCTGTCGATCGAACTACACGAACGCGGTTGGAAGTCGGAGTACGTGTCGGAGGTTCTGGCAACCGGACTCGGTCCTGAGGACATGTCGTCGTACGTGAGCCAGCAGCGCCGTTGGGCGCAGGGATGCCTCGGCGGCTTCCCCCGCGTGTTGCGCTCGACGTTGCCGTGGCGCCAGCGCATCCAGTATTTCTCCTCCTCCATCTACTTCCTGTCCGGCTGGACGGTCATGCTGTATATGACGATGCCGGTCCTGCGGCTGCTGTTCGGCATCCAGCCGATTGGTTCGGTCGGGACCGACGACTTCATCCTCCATTTCGGCCCGTACTTCGCCGCCTCCTTGACAACGGTCGCGGTGGCATCCGGCGGAGCATTCACCTTCTCGGCGTTCGCTCTGAGCTCGGCGACATTCGGTGTCCATGTCCGTTCGCTCGGCCGAGTGATCTTCCGTCGTCGGGGCCGCTTCGTCGTCACCCCGAAGCACGGCGAGAGTGGCAGACAGTTCCGGCCGGTCGGATTCACGATGATCTACGGGAGTGCGCTGATCGTGGCAATGCTCGTCGGCCTCGTCCGCGATCCCAGCCCGTCGACCTTCAACAACGTCGCCTTCGCCGGGGTGCACGTCGTCGTACTGTCATGTGGCGCCTGGCCAGCCCTCGCCGGTCGCCGCCAGCAGCGCCGCCCAGCCCTCCACGCCGTCGAAACCGAAACAGTGGCGGCGTGAGTAAACGCGTCCCGCAACTGCTCGTCGCCATGGTGGCGCTGTTCGGGCTGCTGGCGATCGGACTGGCGCTGCGGCCGGACCATCGTGGCAGCAGCACCGAGGCATCCGGCGCGCCCAACGGTCCGAACTCGACCTCAGTGACCACGCTGTCGCCCACCGAGAAGGCCGTGAACGCCTCGCGGGATTTTCTCGACCGGTATGTCGAGGGCGACGGCAGGGTCCGACGCGATCCGGACGGCGACACGGTCAGCGAGGGTCAGGCATATGCGATGTTGCTCGCCGTCGCCATCGGCGACGACACCCGCTTCGGGCTTGTGTGGAACTGGGCGCGGACGAACATGCTCGCAACCAACGGTTCGTTGAGTTGGCACTGGGTCAACGGGGCGATCGTCGATCGGAATGCAGCGACCGACGCAGACATCGACGCCGCTCGTGCACTGCTGCTCGCTGCCGATCGCTTCTCCGTTCCGGCGTATCGAGTCGACGGGCTGTCGCTCGAATCGGCGTTGCTCCAGCAGGAAGTAGTGCAGCCGTCATCGGGTCCCGTGGTCGTCGCCGGTCCCTGGGCAACCGCGCTTCCGTACACCATCAACCCGAGCTATCTCTCACCTGTCGCATTCGATCTTTTCGCTGAGGCCAGCAGCGACGGGAGATGGACGCAGGTCCGCACCGCCGGGACGGCACTGCTGTCAACAGTCACGGACGGCGGCCGATCCCTTCCGCCGGACTGGGCGGTCGTCGACGGCAACGGAACGCCGACGCCCTCGACCGCACCTGGCGGGGCGGCGATGGCCTACAGCTACGATGCTTTCCGCACGATTCCTCGCCTTGCAGAAGCATGCGATGCGCCGAGCCGCGAGCTCGCAGCAGCTCTCTGGGCGCCCGCGTCCAGGGCAATCGACAGCCGAGCGGCAACCGCCAACCTCGACGGCAGCGCCCAGACATCCGGCGACAATCCCCTGTTTCTGATCGCCGCGGCAGCATCGGCACGGGCCGCCGGCCAGACCACCAAGGTCGACAGCCTGCTGGACCAGGCGGAACAGACCGACGACCGCTCACCGTCGTACTACCTGAGCGCCTGGGTCGCCCTCGCCAGGGTGCTGATCGACACGCAACTCCTCGGTGGGTGTGCGCTGAGCCCGGTGTCCAGCACTGTTACCGGTGAAGCACAGACCACCAACTCTCCGATATCGGTCAGTTCGTCACCCGCACCGATTTCCACACCCCCACACAAGTTCAACAGCGGTATCAGCACACCTACCCCTCTCAAGGAGACCTCATGACATCGATGATCACCCGCAAGGCAGCGCTCGTCGCCGTGGCACTGTTGGCCGCGCCGCTACTCGCGGTCGGCACGGCCGCCGCTTCCTCCTCCACGACGTCCTCGGACGGCGCCGCCACACCGGTGGCCGCTGCGGCCACGTCAGGATGGGCGAGGTTTGGGCACTTCGCCCCTGACACGCAAGCAGTCGACGTGCTCGTCGACGGTGCGCCGTGGGCGACCGACCTCAAGTTCAAGGATGTCACCCACTACCTGTCACTTCCGACAGGGTTGCATCGCTTCGAGATCATGCCGACAGCCCAGCCCGGCGCCACACCGCTGCTCGATATCGAGGCCGGGGTCCCCGCAGGCGGTGCCATCACGGTCAGCGCGGTCACCACCCGCGATGGGCTGGCCCCACAGGTATTCGACGATGCGCTCACGCCACCGCCCGCCGGTCAGTCACTCGTCCGATTCATCCATGCTGCGCCTGACGTTCCAGCAGTCGACGTGCAGGTGGTCAGCGGCCCGGTGCTCGCCTCCGACGTCACCTATCCGTGGGCGACCGGTTACCAGCCGATCGTCGCCGGAACGTACGATGTCGAGGTCAAACCCGTCGGCTCGTCCGACGTTCTGCTGCGAATCAGCTCGTGGTCGATCACGCCCGGTGCGCAGTCATCGATCGTCATCGTCAAAGGACTCGACGGCAAGCTCGATGTCGTCCCTGTTCTCGACGCGGCAGCGGTCGCTGTTGCGCCCGTCGGCGGGGTACAGACCGACTATGGCCAGTTGGCATTGCCGTCGCATCGGTCTGATCTGCGGATCGCCATGTACCTGGCACTGCTGTTGGTGCTGGCGATCGGCGCAACGTGCTGTTCCGTGCGCTTCGTGCGCTCACTTCGGACCACGAACGCGGAGCGATGAACCGCTCGTCTCGCCGCTGGTTGCTCGGCGCGTGCATCTCGGTCGTCGCGATCTCCGCGCTCCTCGTTGCGGCGTGCGGATCGACGAGACGGTCATCAACCTCGTCGTCACCGACGCCTTCATCGGCTTCGACGTCGTCGCCGACCTCATCGGCACGGGCATCAGGCGCTGTCGCCTCGACGCAGCTTACGACAGCAGTGCCCATCGTTCCTGAGGCTGTGGCCGTGACGGCAGCGGCGCCGACATCAACTGAGGCACTGGCTACATCACCTGCAACCGCTGGCACCGCGGCCACCGTTGCCGCCATCAGCACTGCCACCCAGGCTCCTCCGACGAACGGCGACGTCGTCCGCTCCGGTGCGAACGTGTCACCGGATGCCGCCGTCGGTGACCCGATCTCGATCGCGATTCCCTCGATTGACGTGGACAGTGTGCTGGTGCAGGCCGGAGTCCTCGCCGATGGAACTGTGGCGGTTCCGCCAGATCCGGCGATCGCCGGATGGTTCACCGGTGGGCCGAAGCCGGGCGAACGCGGTCCTGCGGTGATCATGGGTCACGTCGATTCGAAGAAGAGTGGTCCCGGTGTCTTCTACCGGCTCGTGGATATCCAGGTCGGTGCCGAGGTCACGATCACCACAACCACCACCCCACTGAAGTTCGTGGTCCAGTCCGTCGACCGCTTTCCGAAGAACCAGTTCCCGACGCAACTGGTCTACGGGTCGGTACCGCAGCCGGCCCTCCGCCTGATCACCTGCGGCGGCTCCTTCGACCGTTCGATCGGCCACTACCGCGACAACGTCGTCGCGTTCCTCGTACCGGAGTCACCGTGATGCCAACGCCTCGCCGAACGTCATTCGCCCACGCAGCGAGCCTGCGTCATATTGTTCCAGTCCTTTCGCTCGTCGCCGCCGTGCTCGGCGTGACGTTGCTCGGACCGAGGATCGTTTCCGGATTCAGCGACAAGCTCCGCCACGAGACGGCACCGGTTCCCGTTCCGACATCGCTCGTTCCCACCACGTTGCCAATCAGCGCGGCGCCACCCACCGGTCCAGTCGGAGGCGCGACGTCGGCGACGACCACTCCGACGAGCGTGGCAACTGCGATCATCGGCGACGCAACCGATACCGGGGCCGGAACGGTGGTGGCGCCGATCGTGCCGGTGCCAGCAGCATCGCAGACCACCGATATCCCGACGACGCCAGCCGCGACTGCAGCACCCCCAGCAGCTGTCGAGGTTTCGTCGATCCAAGTTGTGCCAGCCGTCCGTGACGTCATCGTGCAGATCAACGGGACGATGATGGCTTCGAACGATCTCGGCATGATCGAGGTGCCGCCGGCGAGCCGCCACGGCTCGATCACCTATATCGGGATCCGGTCGACGCCAGCGCTTCGGCAGGTCGATTTCATCGGCTGGGATGACGGCAGCCAAGCGGCAACCCGTCCTCTCGACCGTCTCGAAGGACCTACTGCACAGATCGGACTGGTCGTTCGCAGCCGTGTGATGGTGACGACCACCGCTCCCGAACCTGTCGCCGGCGATATTCAATTCACTTCCGAAGCTGGGCCCCTGCAGCTGACAATCGGCCAGCCGACGTGGGTGATGTCGGATCGTGCGATCGCCGGCGGCGAAGGATTCACGCCACAATCGCTGACCTACTCGACCCAATCACTCCTCAGTGCGGGCGTCGCTCTGCCAGTGGCAGTACAGAGTTTCACCGCTGCCCCGGAGGCCCAGTGGATGGTCACCGTCTGAGGCCGGCGAACGTGTCGCAACGAACACGACGCGTTGCGGCACCGATGCTCGATCACTGTCGGGCGGCGAGACGGGATTTCGCTGTTGCAGCAAATACAAGAAGATTGTTCAGCTGTAGATGGAGCGTCGATGGCGCTGTTCTTCGATTTTCACGCAGAGGCTGGCGAGCGCTGTGCCGAAAGCTACGGCGTGTCGATCGAATGACCGGAGCAACGTTGGCTGCCGGCGATGACGTACGCCTCACGACACTCGGCGGATACGCCCGACAAAGCCGCCAGTCTCTGGCAGCTCCTGACCGTCCATCGGGCCGGGACGTGCCGTCAGGGCCTCAGCTCCGTCGGGCCACCCGTTCTGCGCGAACCGCATCCGTTGTTCTCTCGTTCGGAACGATCTGGACAACCGAGGCCCGCTGGTGGGCGGCAGCCGCCGAGGCAGCTTTCGCCACGGCCAGTCGGTCGGTCATTGGACGCTTTGCCGGTGCAAGCAGTCGGAAGGTAGCGAGCCAGACCACGCTCGTCGACACGATGACGAGGCCCCACTGAACCACTCGGTTCGTCCAGTCGGTTCCGGCGAGGATTGCGTGGGCGCTTCCCGTCACGAAGAGCGGCAGGCTGAGGAGATGCAGAGCATGCCAGACCTTCCTCGGTATCCGCTTCATGAACCACGAGCTGGTCTGGACGATGACGAGCAGGTACAGAGTGATGATTCCCCACGTCACCGCGCCCGGTCGCCATGTGGACGCCATCGGGATGAAGAGTTCCTTCGCGCCGAAGTGGACGAAATTGTCTGCCCACAGCGAGACCAGGTGCACGCCAGTGAAAACCAGCCCGAGCGTGCCGAGATGTCGATGGAGGTCGAGCATCCATGCGGCCATTCCTCGACGACGGATCATTCTGGCGGTGATCGCCAGTCCCCAGCAGATGCTCGCTGCAAGGATCAACCACAGGATCAGGCCGCTGGCGCGTGAGGCGTACCACCAGAACTTGTTGTTCAGTGCGAGCATCACGCGACCGGTTCCGCGCGGCGTGCAGACCGGTGGCCGATCCGCTGGGCTTCGAGTTCCGAGCCCGCTGGCTGTTCGTAGGTGAGCGTGACCGTCGGATGTGCCGACGCCGATTTTGTCATCGCCGGAGCCCACTCGGTGGCCGTGCACGAGCGGTCGGTGCCGATGATCCAACCGCCGATCCCTGCGGCGTCGAGCATCCGCCTCCCGGCGACCCGTCCGGCGATCAGCGCTGCCTTGGCGAACCCTTCCGCCAACCACGCTTGTGGCGCGGTGACGACGACCGCGTGCACACCCGTCTCCGCCGGCATGCCAGTCCGCGGGTCGATGATGTGGTGCATCGTGCGCCCATCTCGGGTCCAAGCACGAAACGCCGTCGTGCTCGTGACGATCGATGCATCGGCGGTGAGTACGCAACCGAGCTGTCGAGAGGAGTCGTGCGGATCGTCGACTGGAATGCTCCATCCGCCGTCCTCCGGTACGCCTCCGGCAACACGGATGTCTCCACCGAGGCTGACACAGGCCGAAACGGCACCACGCCGGATCAGCCCGGTAGCGACGACATCGGCGGCACGTCCCTTACCGACGCCGCCGAGATCGATGGCCGTACCGAGTGGCAATCGAATCCGTTCTCCGTCGCGCTCGATGCCGAGGACGCCGGGGCTCCTTGCCGGAGCGGGAAGCGGCCCGACCTGCTGGAGGTCGAGCCCGCTGAACGGTCGGTCGTAGCCGAGCTCGATGAGACGATCATGAACCGTCGGGTCAAACATCCCTGCGGTGAGTTCGGACAGTTTCAGTGCGCAGTCGACCGCTGCGGCGAGTGTTTCGCTCATCGTGAACCACCGACCGGCGGCGCGATTGAGTGCTGACAGTTCGCTGTCCTTCAGGAATCGGCTCCAACACAACTCGAGTCGTCGAAGCTCTTCGACGGCCCACTCGATCGCCGCACCGCCCGCATCGCCGGCAATGATGACCGCTGGCGACCCCATCGACATCAGCGAACGCTCGACCCAATGCTGACACTCCACGCTACCGGTCAGCCGCACTTCGAACCCTGACACGGCGGCGGCGCAGGAGCAGGTGCCGGACGTGGTGCCGGCGCGGATACCGGACGTGGCGCCGGCGCGAGCACAGGCGCAGGCGCCGGTGCGGGCACAGGCGCAGCTGGGCGCTTCTTCGGAACAGTTTTGGGGGTCGTGTTCGTCGGTGCGGTGCCAGGTGCTGCAGCAGCAACCGACGCCTTGTCAGGTGCCGGTGCTGCGGCGGTCAGGTCAGTGGGTGGGCCGGTCGGCTGGCCGGTTTCGGCAACGACGGTCGTCGACAGCGACGGATCCGGCACGGTGCTTCCGAACTGATCGACGTAGACGGTTCGGTGAATCTCTTCGAGGACGATCGTTGTCGACGGGGCGAGTGAGGTCGGAGGGGCACCGACCGTGACGACCGGTGCGGGTGCAATCGGTTCGGCGCCGGCGCCGGAGCTTCAGTGACCGCTGCAGCCTGTGGCTGAGTTGCCGCTTTTGCCTGCACTGCCTGCCGTGCCCTGGCATCGGCCGATGCCTGCTGGTGAGCGATGGTGGCGACGATTCCGAAGAATCCGGATGTCGCCAGACCGGAGGCCAGGATTCGTGCAGCGGCCGCCGGTTTACGCCGCTTCCCTGTCGGCCGCGAGCCTGGCACCGCCATCATCCATCGCTCCCGTCGCTGCCGATTCCGCCGCCGCCATGGTCATCGGTGCCATGATCATCACCGCCACCCTGGCTGCCGACCGTCGGCGGCGTTCTGGGCGCAGCAGTGGTTCTGGCACTGCTCGTCGACGTGGCTGCGGTCGAAGGTGGACGCTGTTTCCTCGTCGCTGCGGTCGGCGGAGCAACCGGAGCGGGCGCCGTGGCTGCCGGTGACGTGTCGGCTTCCTCCAAAACCGTTGTGACGACGGGGGCCGTTGTGGTCACGACGACGACATCGTCGATGTAGACGATCGAGGTGACAACCTCCGGTGGCGCCGAATCATCAGGGCGGTCGGGCATCGTCGGCGCACTCGTGGGCGCACCCGTGGACGTCGGTGTCGTCGTGGTGGCCGCACTCGTCGCCACGAGTGCCGGGAGGTCGAGCTGACGGCTTCGGTTCAGCCCCAGCGTCGGAATGCCTTGCACGGACGCAGCCGCGACAGTTCCCGAGGCCCCGTCAATACGATGGCGATACTGGCAGCGAGTGCTGTGCGGCGGTCCATGAATGCTCCAGACGTCGAGGTACTTGCGACACACATCGACTGGCGACACAGGTTGTCACAAAAAAGGTGCGTGACCTATGTCACCGAATCCCGGATTGTCCGGCAACGGCTTCCGACCGCAGCGTGGGTGGGGCCAAAATTTCCTGACGGAGCATTGCCAGCAGCTGGCATGATCGTCCGGTGACTCGTACGTTACGCAATCATCTGGCGGCGGAGAGCCATGTCGGCGGGCGCGCCGCGTGGCTTCGTGCGGCAGTGCTCGGCGCGAACGACGGACTCATCTCGACAGCCAGCCTGATGGTGGCGGTGGCAGCAGCGGCGAGCACGCGTTCGACCATTCTCGTCGCCGGTATTGCCGGCCTCACCGCTGGTTCACTCTCGATGGCTGCCGGAGAGTACGTCTCGGTGAGTTCCCAGCGCGATGCAGAACGCGCCGACCTGCGACGCGAGGCGGCAGAAATTGCGGCGACCCCCGACGACGAACGCGCCGAACTGGCGCAGATCTACCGGCGACGGGGCTTGAGCCCGGGACTGGCAGAGCAAGTCGCTCAGGAACTATCGAGCCTCGATCCGCTGGCGATCCATGCCCGAGACGAGTTGGGGATCGATGTCACTGCCCTCGCCAACCCCGTCGAGGCGGCGTTGGTCTCGGCGCTGAGCTTCATCACCGGAGCGATCTTGCCGATCCTCGTCGTCCTGTTGTTCTCCGCTGCGCTGCGTCTCCCTGTCATCATCTCTGCAACCTTGGTCGAACTCGGCGTGCTGGGCGCTGTCGGTGCCCGCCTCGGCGGTGCTCCACTCGGGCGAGCAGCGGTGAGGGTGCTGATCGGTGGCGCCTTGGCACTACTCATTTCGATGGCGATCGGACGCCTGACTGGAAACGCCGTCTGAACGGTCGGTCGAACTACCGTTCGTCGTTATCGTGAGACTCCTGTGCGTTTCGCCAGGCAGCCTGTGAATCGGCACTGGACGCTCAGCTCGGAATGAACGGAGACAGTCATGAAGTTCGGACTCGCATTTGCAAGCAGCGTCGGGATCGAAGGGGATGCGGCGCTCGAACTCTGCCGCTGTGCCGAAGCCGTCGGGTTCGAATCGGTGTGGGCCGGCGAGCATGTCGTGATGCCGAAGACGATCGACTCGCCATATCCCTACACCGAGGATGGCAAGGTTCCCGCAGTGGCCGAGACGCCGATCCCCGACCCGTTGATCTGGCTCGCATTCGTGGCGGCGGCCGCACCGACACTCCGGCTCGGTACATGCATCCTCATCGTGCCGCAGCGGAATCCGCTCGTTCTCGCCAAGGAAATCGCCACGCTCGACATGCTCTCTCGTGGTCGTGTCGAACTCGGAATCGGGGTCGGCTGGCTGCGGGAGGAATTCGACGCGATCGGCGTGCCGTGGGAGCGGAGAGGAGCACGCAACGACGAATACATCGCCGCGATGCGCGCTCTGTGGGCCGGCCCGCATGCCGAGTTCCACGGCGAATTCGTCGACTTCCTACCCGTCACGTGCAGTCCGCGACCTGTGCAAGCGTCGATACCGATCCTCGTCGGTGGCGACACGCCGGCGGCGCTGAGGCGCGCGGTACGAATCGCCGACGGCTACTTCCCCGGCGAGAGCGATCCGCAGAAACTCCGGGCGCTCGTCACGGACCTCCGCCTCGCTGCGGAGCAATACGGTCGCGATCCGGACGAGATCGAGATCAACGCGATGTTCGGTCTCCCCCAAGGCGATCCACGCCAGAGGGCCGAGCAGCTCATCGAACTCGGTGTCGGGCGGGCGATGGTGCCGGCATTCCTCTTCGCCGGAGCTGGTGGCGTCGACCGCCTGCGTGAGTTCGCCGACCGCGTCATCCCCGAGGTCGGCCCCGACTGAGACCCCGGAAAGCGGTCAGGTGTTTCCCAACGTTTCGGGCGTCGAGGACGCCTCGCCGGCAGCGGGACGACTGAATTCTGCCCAGACACATTTGCCGTCCTCGGTCGCCTCGACCCCCCATCCGTCAGCGAGCGCCGCGACGATGCCCAGGCCTCGGCCACCGATCGGGTCGGCTGCTTCGTGAGGTTGCAGTTCCACCCCGTGTCGATGATCGTCGACCTGCAGGCGAAACGGGATGTCCGGTTTCGGATCCCATGCCAGCATGGTTCCGCCGTCATCTGTGTGCAGGATGACATTCGAGACCAGTTCACTCGCCGACAGCATGACCGCTTCGGCGATCGGGTCGCCATCGTCTTGGAACAGGGGTCGCAACGCTCTACGGGCCTGCGACGGCGCATCTGTTTGATGACCGAACTCGAATCGCACGTCGGGATCCCGCTCCTGACCGTTGCCTCGCATGACGACTCCGCTACCCGATCGGCACGAGGTTCAACCTGCGGCAGCCGAATGGTTCGATCCGCCGTGACGGATCCGGGCCGGCGATCGACAGGTGGCGACGGGCGTGGCGTACTCGTCGGGCGCGACCGCCGATCGAGCCCCGCCACAGCCATCCGTCAGCCAGTCGATTCCGCTGATTCGATGGCAGCTGCCAGCAACCCGGGGTCCAGTAGGTGTTCGACACCTGCGAGGCGGGCTGCGAGCCACAGCGCACCGCCAACGGGCGCCAACTGGGGACCCGTCAACTCGGCTCGCGGCGCTGCACGTCGTAGGGCCTCACGCATCGGGCCGATGAGTACGTCTCCGGCCCTGAACGTACTGCCGACCGTCGCAACGGGAACGGTGGCATCGTCAGCGTCCACGACCGGCACCCCGGCAACGGTGACGGCATCCGCAACGACGGAGAAGTCCAATCGGCGCAGCGTGGTGATCGCCAGTTCTGCGAGTGCCGCACCGGCATCGGCGAGGATCACGACAGCCGCTGCATCCCCGCCAGCGGCGGCGGCGGCGACGTGAATGGCGAGGCCGGCGATCTGATCCTTGGAGAGGCCCTGATGTCCCGGCCCGGCGTAGATCACACCGACGAGTTCATCGACGGTTTCGACGGCGAAGTGATCGAGTATCGGTGTGGTCATCGACGTCGGTGCGGCGCGACCGTCGCGGTACCTCGTCAGTATCTTGAGCGCGGCGACACCGATCGAGTAACCGGAGCCCTCGTCGCCGATGATGTGACCCCAGCCGCCACACCGCCATGCGGTCCCGGCACGATCGACGCCGACACAGTTGCTCCCGGTGCCCGAGATCACGGCGATTCCCGGAAGGCCGAGCGTGCCGGATGCCCATGCTGCAACGACATCGTTGACGATGACGTGGTCACCGGCTCTCAGCTGCGGCGGTAGCGCTCGTGCGAGTCGACCGATCTCGACCGGCGAGTCGGCGCTGGCGATGGCCAGCACCGAGGAGGTGAGCTCGTCGAGGCGGATCCCAGCGGCAGCGGCAGCGACACTGATCGATGCCGACACCGACCGTCCGGCGTCGTCGAACCCGACCGTGTACGGGTTACTCGGCCCGCTTCGTCCGATGCGAACCGTCCCGGTGTCGAGGTCGAGGATCGCAGCGACCGTCTTCGTTGCACCGCCATCGACGCCGAGCAGGCGCACCGAATGTCCCGCCCGCCTCGCGCTGCTTCGGCGTGGCATCAACCGCGGCGGCAGATCGATGAGACTGTGTTGGCCGAGCGCTGGACTCAGCGTTTCCGTTCGGCCCGAGGCGCTCGGCACCTTCGTCACCTGAACGCACCCGGCCACTGCATGAGGTCCGAGTATTGCACCGGCGGCTCACCAGACATCGGGCCGGGTTCGATTCCCGGGAGCATCAGCCGTTCAGGCGCTCGAGTGAGACGAGCGCCGGCGATGGACAGGAACGCCGTGTTCGATCTCGACTCATCGACGCCGCTCGACTCATCGACACCTGGAGCGACCGGTGTCGACATTTCACACCCTCGTGACCTTGTGCCCTGGCCGATCGGCGGCCGTCGTGGGAACCTCGAAGGTGAGCATTCATTCCGATCGAAGGAGAACGTCGTGAGCACCGTCGAGACACACGTGGTCATCGTCTACGAGTCGATGTACGGAAACACTCATCACATCGCCGAACACATCGCCAGCGGGCTAGGGATCGACGGCGTCCAGGTTCACGTCGTGTCGGTCGGCGAAGCGTTGCCTGGCCTGCTCGCCGCTGCGGATCTGCTGATCGTCGGTGGTCCGACCCATGTACACGCGATGACGTCGGCGACGTCCCGGCACGCAGCGATCGCCGCAGCAGATCAGGACGGCCTGCAACTCGATCCGGCGGCGACGAACCCCGGGCTCCGCGACTGGTTCGATCAGCTCGACATCGTCGACGGGACCGAGGCGGCGGCATTCGATACCCGCGTCGACGGCTGGGCGTTGTTCACCGGAAGAGCGTCACACGGCATCGCCAGTCACTTGACCGAACGCGGTTATCGCCTGCTCGACGAGCCGGAGAGCTTCCTCGTCGACAAGCACAACCGGCTCGTCGCCGACGAAGCCGAGCGGGCAACGGCATGGGGTGCATCGCTGGCGGCGGCAATGCATCGCCTCCTCGATCATCACTGGTGAACCGGCCAAGGCGTCCCGCACGCGACAGCCCGCTGTGGAGCGTCTCGCAGATGAGTCCGCCTCCGGAGAACCCGTGCCGCGAGCGTGACCTCAGGCAGCATCGGCGTGGCCCTCGGCGCCGTCGGTGCGATCGTGCGGGTGACCTTGTGATGTGCCCGTGGCCGGCGCCGCACGCCGATTCACCTGCGCTTCGTGCAGGTCGAAGACGACTGCGGTTGCGATCCGGCGTACTTCACGTTGCAACAGATCGAGACCATGCAGGCCGGGGAGCTGGTCGACCTTGGCATCGATGCGTTTCGCGGCCGCCAGCCCCTCGGTGCCGTCGAAGAGGAACCGGGTCATATGGCCGACCTCCGACGCCGGCATGACGGTCGTCCCGACCGGAGCCCACAGCCGCTTCAAGGCGTTGCGGGTCATCCACTGAGCCCGGCGATTACCTTCCAATCGCTGATCGGCCTGTGATGCATAAAAGTCGATATGGCGGCCTTCCTGCTTCATAATTCGTTTCAACAGGTCGGTCAACACAGGATGCTGTGCCTTGACGATCAGTCGTGAATAGGCGACCTGTGTCGTCCACTCGTTCACTGCCCCCCACGTCATGTGCATCGATATGAACGACTCACCAACGATGCTCGATCCGAGACTGTGCAGGATCGGCGCGACTCTGTCTTTCCACTGCAGTCGTTGCCGCATCGGCACGAGGCGCTCACGTTTAGCCGCCTCGCCGTGTGCTGCAAGTACATTGCCGATGGCTTCGCCGTGCCAGTACTCCTCCATGTTCCACATTGTCAGGAACGCAGTGATCTCGGGGTCACGGTGGGCCGAAGTGACGAGCAGATCCCGTAAATAGCAGACCGTGTGGAGTTCCACATCATGCATATAGCGCAGACACCGAAGCACTGACTCGTCGAGCGGCTGCGACCGGAAGGCATCGAAATCAATGCCAGTCGTATCGAGCCGTCTGCTCAACTCGGTGAAGTTGTCGATGTCCATTCTCATAACAAGTGTTCGGACTGAACGAGAGAATGGATGATTCGCACACCGCTCGAAACCATCTTTGTCAACGACGGAGGGACACGTCGTCACTGGAGATCGACGGGGCGATCGAGTCCGCGCGTGCGGACGACAGCAACCACCTGCCGTGACGTCGGGTGGGACTACCACGACGCGCCAACGCCAACATCTGCGCATCTCGGCGACGCTCCGTTTGGCGCCCGAGAATCATCGAGAGACTGTCCTCTGGATACATGATTTCCTCCGCAAAGTTCGGCGTAATCGACGATCGACTACTTCGGTGCGAACGAACATACGCCCGGTTGCGGACAGTCTAGGTCCACAACTCTGGCTAGCATTCCGTTATCGACACGCCGGCCCGCCTCCTCAGACTCCTGGCGATGATGTCATCGCGAGCAACGTGGCGCAGCAGCGAATTGGCAGCGCGACTCGAGATCACCGACCGTTCTGTCCGACGCGATATCACCCGGCTGCGAGCGCTCGGCTACCCCATCGACTCCGTCACCGGTCCGTTCGGCGGCTACTCGCTGGCTGCCGGGAGCCAGTTGCCGCCGTTGCTGCTCGACGACGACGAAGCAGTCGCCATCGCCGTCGCCCTCCACCGGATCGCCCACCGTTCTTCAGCGTCGATCGCCGATGGCGCATTGGGTGCGTTGACCAAACTCAGCCAGGTGATGCCGACGTCACTCCGTGACAGAGTCGCGGCGTTGTCATCGGTGGTCGTCGACATCGGATCAGCCTCGAATCGCGATGTCGAGGCACCCGGCGAGGTCGAGTCGCTGATGTCGCTGGCCGTCGCCTGCGCACGTTCCGAACGGATCCGTTTCGACTACCGCAGCGGAGACAGCACGGAATCGCTTCGCCATGGCGAACCGTTTCGGCTCGTGTCGGCGGCACAGCGATGGTACCTCGTTGCGTTCGACCTCGATCGCCACGACTGGCGGACGTTCCGTGTCGACCGCATCAGCCGTGTGCGTAACAACGGCGCCCGCTTCCAACGCGGTGACGTACCCGACGCGGCGACGTTCGTCGCAGAGGGCCTCGCCGTCAACGCCTACGACCGTCGCGCCGTCGTCCGCGTCCACGCTCCGTTACCGCTCGTCAATCGCGAGATACCGCCGACGATCGGTATCACCCGAGTCGATCCCGACAACGCGGATCACACGCTGGTCGACATCGGCGGTGACGACGAATGGGTTGCCCGATTCGTCGCCGGTTTGGGACTTCCGTACGAAGTCGTCCAGCCGGCATCGCTCAAGGACGAGCTCCGCCGCTTGGGTCGTCGTCTGATCGAAGCGAACCGTCGCCAGAAAGCGCAGACGACCGGCGATCATTGAGGCGAGCGTGTCCCCGTCACCACCTTCGATCGTGCGTCTATGCTCGGCGCCGGGAGGCGGACTGATCGGTGTCGAGGGAACTTGCAGCGGGAGACTTCTCGACGTGGCTGGCCGAGACACGCTCGGCGATCAGCGTCGAGGGTTCGGCGAATGTCCCGTGCGGCACCTGTACCGCATGCTGCCGGACACACAACATCCTCATCGCCGCCGACGAGACGGAGACACTGGCGCACGTCGCGTCCACGCTGCAGATCCCGGCATCGCGGATGCCGCACGGGGATCTCCTGATGATGCACGAGGAGTCAGGGGATTGCCCGATGCTTGTCGATGAACGATGCTCGATCTACGAACATCGACCACGGATGTGCCGCACCTACGATTGCCGGGTCTTCCCAGCGAGCGGCCTGGCGGCCGGTGAGGACAAACCGGTGATCGACGAGCAGGCCCGAAGCTGGAGCTTCAGTTACCCGACATCGTCCGACCGGGTCGAGCACGACGCTGTCCTGGCTGCCGGTTCCCTGCTGGCGGGCAACCGGCAACTGCTCGCTGAGGCCGACATTCCGACGAATCAGATTCAACTGGCGCTTGCGGCGGTCGAGATGTACGACCTGTTCATGCCACCGGACAGCGCACGCGCAGACGGCGCTGCGGTGGCCGATACCACGCCGCTCGCCGTCGTCGTCGAACTGACGCGGCGCCGCGGCCTGCGCGCTGTGGACTGACGGACTTCGTCACCAGCCGAGACTCGAACGGCACATTCGACAGCGTCGCCGGCTCGCTGACGGTTGGCGACACGCCCGAACCGCGTTCAGCCGACGGTCGTATGGGCCTTGGCTCGTCGGGCTCGTCGCCGCAGTGGGCGTCGGGATCGATCGAAGCTACGATCACACAGGCGAAGCGGTTCGAGCCGGCGTACGCAAGGAGCACACTGATGATCGACGAAAATACCGAGCAAGCGATTCTCGCCGGAGGATGTTTCTGGGGGATGCAAGACCTGATCCGCAAGCGTCCCGGCGTCATCGCCACACGGGTTGGATACTCCGGCGGCGATGTCGCCAACGCGACCTACCGAAACCACGGCACGCACGCCGAGTCGATCGAGATCGTCTTCGATCCGCAGATCACCTCGTATCGCGAGCTGCTCGAGTTCTTCTTCCAGGTCCATGACCCGACCACCAAGAATCGACAGGGGAACGACCTCGGCCTGAGTTATCGGTCAGCGATCTTCTATACGAATGACGAACAGAAGTCGGTCGCCCAGGACACGATCGCCGATGTCGAGGCGTCGGGATTGTGGCCCGGCAAGGTCGTCACCGAAGTCGCTCAGGCCGGTCCGTTCTGGGAGGCGGAGCCGGAGCATCAGGACTATCTCGAGCGCTACCCAGCCGGCTACACGTGCCACTTCGTCAGACCGAATTGGAAGCTCCCGCACCGCCAGTAGCGGTGGGATGCGGGCGTTCGTTGGCACGAAACTCGAGCCATCGAATGTGCCTGGAATCGCCGCGGCTCGTCGTCGGGCCGAGTTGGACGAGGACGAGTGGCGAAGGGCTGTCGACGTTCAAGCGAGGCGGTAGACGCGCTTCGCCGTCTCCCTGAACAGCGAGGCCTTCTCGTCCTCGGTTGCTGCGGCGGCGATCTTCTTGTAGGCGTTCCACATCGTCGCGTAGCTGAACGATTCCTTGTCGACGGGGAAGTTCGACTCGAACATGCAGCGGTCGGCGCCGAACTGCTCGATCGTGTACAGCATCGGTCCACCCCAGTCGGCGACGAGGTCGTCACTCGACGGTGGCAGCTGGCGATGTTCGTAGCCGACGCCGTAGATCACCATCCCGATGCCACCGACCTTGACGATGACGTTCTCACAGCTCGCAAGTTCGGCTATGTCGCCTCGCCACGTCGCCAACACCTCGTCACGCTTGCCTTCATACGGGCCGATCCCGAGCGGCCCGCCGAGATGATCGAGGACGAACGTGCACTCAGGGACTGCCCTGGCGAGCGCCGTGAGTTCCGGGATCTGCCGATGGTAGAGCCAGGCATCGAAACTGCGACCGCGTGCCCCGAGGCGCCGAACACCGTCGACGAACGTCGCGTCGCTCATCATCGCGTCCGTCGGTCTGGTGTGGGTGGGACGAGTCCGCGTATCGGGATCGAATGCGGTCGCATGGCGGATGCCACGAAAGCGCCCACGGCCAGCGGCTTCATGGGCGGCGAGTACGTCGTCGACAGCGTCGCCGAGCATCATGTCGGCAAAGCCGACGATGCCGAGGATCTGCACACCGCTGGACGCACTCTGCTCGGCATAAGCGGCAACCGTCTCCGATTCGCCGACAGGCCGCATCGCCTCCGGTCCATCGGTGCGGTACCCGAACATGCACTCCATGAAAACCGTGCCGACGACGTTGTGCCCGGCGCTCGTGTCGGCATGAAGATCCTCGAGGAGATAGCGGATCCGGGCAGGACCCTCGGCCCACAGATGATGATGCGGATCGATGATCTCGAGCTCGGGCTCGATCACCGGTTCCGCATACGTGGCAAGCCATTGGTCGTTCCACTCGAACATGACCGCACCGTAGTACGCGTCTGCGTCGGATCGACCAGCCATCTGCCTGGCCACAACCCGATCTCGCGCGCCAACATGCCACAAAACGGCCGGCAGCTCCCGGCCTGCAACGACTATGGCAGGGCGACGGCGGTGTAGGAGTTGTAGTGGTTCCGGTGTAGCAGACTTGCACTTCCGCCCCGGTCACTGTAGGACTGATCACGGGGTTCGGTCGAGCGTCGAAGTAGACGCTGCCGTCCGGTCGGTGGATCACGATGCGTAGACCGAGCGCATCGGCGACCATCGCCGGTGTCTGATCCCCCACCCAGACGCCATTGCCGAGGATCGTTGCCCGGAACCGTTGAAACGCCGCCTCGCCAGGCACACCGGCACCGAAGTGCGACACGCGCAGTCGCGGGTTCGCCTGGAACACGGCAACGACCCGGCGCCGCAGTGCCGCCTGGGCTGCGTCGTTCGACCGCACGCCCCGATCACGGCCGTTCGCGGAAGGATCCGATCGGAACCCGCTACGGATCGGACTCGTGCCTCAGGAGCGCGAGCTGCCGGGGCAGCCCCGCTCTGAAGCTGTGCCGCTGCCGGTGTGGCGTGCATCTCGGAGCGAACGATAACAGTCCTGCAGAAGCGGTGCGTCGGCCGCCGTCACGCAGCACGATGGCAACGATGTGAGCATCGCCGAGAACTCGGGCGGGACGGTCCGGCAGAGCGTCGACGTGTTCGGCGTCAGTTGCGCGGTTGCCGCAATGCGAGTAGCGCTGCCGCGGCAAGCGCAGCCGACAGCGCAGCGCCGGCGACGTCTCGGCTCGTCTGAAAGGCGACTTTGAGCACGACGAGATACACCAGCGAACCGGCCATCAGTGCCATCCAGGCGGTGCGCAACTTGGCGGTCATCCAGGCGTGCCCGATGAACAGCACGTTCCACAGGACGTGGCCCAAGAAGGGCCAGTCCAGGCCGAGCGCGACAGCACTGAGCACAGCGCTCCCGGCGAAGGTCAAGGTCCATCGTCTCGTGAGTTCCGATCGAAATTGGACGACGTAGCAAACGCCCAGGCCGAACAGCGGGAAGATGTACCAGTACAGCGCCGTGCGAGGCGACGCGGCGAACGAGAACAAACCGGCTGCAGCGACCTCCGATGCTGCGAGAACGAGCCAGTTCGGTCGGGAGCCGGATTCCCCGGTTGTCGAACCCGGATACGGCGTCGCTTGCATCGATCGTGCCTCCGATCTGGCTCGACCACGGGCCAGCCCGTTGAATTCCTTCGCCCGCTCCCCGAAGGCGGCGAGGATCGGGCCGGTCCTGGTCGTCAATCGGCTGGACGCAGCTCCGATGCCGACAATGACCCGACCGGCGATCTCGGCGACGGAAACATCGACGGCGCACCCGAATGTCATTTCAGGCGTCGCCTCGCGCCGATTCGCACGCCATCGCCGACGTGGTCTGCGCGGCCCGTTGCTCTCCACCGCGTGGACGCTACCGGGCAGGACGAAAGCCCACCGTTTCCCGACGACGACAGCGCCGACTCGGACGGCGCTGTCGTCGGCACCGGCGTCGGAGAGATCGGGTTCTGGCTCCGGTCGATGACAGCTCGACCGATACGACTCGAAGGTGTCGGTCTCGATTTCCTGGTCAACCGTGCTGCGGTGCCCCTGGCATCGGGTCGTCCAGCGAAGCGGCTCGTTGGAACGCTCCCACGGTGGCCAGTGGTCGCGGACCCTGTGCGGCTGGCCTCTGATTTTGTGCGGGTGGTCTCTGACCCTGAGTTGGCGCAATGATGCTCGTCACGACCGGTCGTGCGGCCGCTTGGACATCGCGCTCGTCAGCGACGGTGACACGGTTGCGTCCTTCGTCCTTGGCTCGGTACAACGCAGCGTCGGCGACGCGCAACAGGTCTTCCAACGACCCACCGATTGCCGAGTCGACCACTCCGAAGCTGGCGGTGAAGGTTGGGTTGTCCGACTCCTCACCGGTCAACGCCAGGCGCTCGCGCAACCGGTCGAGGATCTCCACGGCGACTGCGATCGGCGCCATCGGCAAGGCGATGACGAATTCCTCGCCGCCGAACCGCCCGACCACGTCCGAGTCGCGCATCGACGCCATCAGCACCTGAGAGAACTTTCGCAGCGCACGGTCACCGGCCTCATGACCGTAGGTGTCGTTCAACAACTTGAAATGATCGAGGTCGGCCATCACCAATGTCATCTGGACGCCGTCGATCAGCAGCCCGCGTATCTCGGTCTCGAGTGTCCGGCGGTTGCGCAGACCCGTCAAACCGTCCGTCGTCGCCTGCAACTGGGAACGCTCGAACGACCGCAACGTACCGACTCGTCCACCGAACTGCGTGGCCAGCGAGGTCAACTGGACGACGACTTTCGCTACGGGTGGCGCACCGACAGGCCCGGTCGCATGCAACACTCCGAGCGCTCGACCCATGAAGGTCACCGGCACGCAGACAGCCGAGACTGGACCTGAGCGGCGGCCGAGCAATTTCGGGCAGGCGTTCAGTGCCTCAGAATCGTCGAAGACGGCTGGATTCCCCCGACGCACAGCGACGCAACTGAACGGCGACTCGACGGGGCAACACGGTGCGTCGAGACCAGGGTTCGACGCCGCCCGTTGCAGATGCGCTTTGCTCGAATCGGCGAGCAGCACCTCCATCGGGGTCGACGATGAGATCGTCGTCATCGCCCGCTCGACGATCTGCAAGGCCTCTGGCTCGGTGTCGGCCATCTCCAACGCGTCCGACAACTGCGACCCGAAACCGTCCCGCTCAGCGGTTGCCTCCATCTGACGCACGAGAACCTGCAGGGCGACGGCCATCTCGTTGACCGCATGTTCGAGTGCTCCCAACTCGTCATCGCTGGTGATTTTCGCCCGGGTATCGAGCTTGCCGCTGGCAATCGCACGTGCCACATCACCCAGGGTCCGTAACCCGCGCCGCAGCGACTGCCCGACGGCGAAGGCGAACAAACCGAGGATCAACGCTGTCACGAAGACCACGACGCCGAGCAAGAACGCCGCTCGTCCGGGCTCTTGAGCGCTGCGATGCTCGACCTGGCGGATCAGGCCATCGACGACGGACGTGGCGACCACCTGCTGCGAGGCGATTTTCCCGGCGGCATCAGTGAATGCCGGCAATGCCGCCGCGGCAGCGGCAAAATTCGAGAAAGCGAGCGCCGACAGTCGATCGGCTTGGGTGAGGATGGCCAGCACCAGTACCGCCAGCCCGGTGATGGCCTGATGGGCAGACGCCGGCAGCGGCATCGCCTGGACCGCCGACAACTCGGTGCCGACGGCGGCAACGCCAGTCAGGAAGTTCGTCCCTGCGTCGTCCGCTGTGAGGGTCCCGATACCTTCTGAGCCGAGCATCGCCCGATCGACATTGATTCGCAATGCGTCGACCCCCCGACCGATCTCGGTGATGTGATTCCGTGCGGTCATCAAGGCGTTGACCTGCTCGGCGTCACTCCGCACGGAGCGGACCGAGGCCAAACCGGTGCCGGCGACGATGATCGCCAGTGCCGCAGCGACGAGCACGAAGACCTTCAATCCTCGACGCACCGCACTGCGAGGTGCATTCGGTCTCCCTCGACTGCCGGCAACGGTCACCACCGGTACTGACGCAAACGGTGCAACCCCAACGTCGATCGACTGACTCGGGAACGTCATCTGAGCTCCTCGGATTCGGCGGGGCCCCGCCCTCGGCACCTAGGGTACCGTTGCCAATACGCTCAGTGGTCCCTTTTCGCCGTCGCGGCGTATGATTCTGTGGTGTACCTTGCAGTTGGCGACGTTCGGGAACAGGTCACGGGTGCCAACAATGGTTCGTGTGACTCTAGTGGGCCCCGCTCGCATGGGCCATGATGCAAGCATGTCGACACGGGCGTCAATAACGCAATCCGGCGGCGGGGATGTCCGATCCACGCGCCGACCGTTCGACTGGCGCGGATCATTCGTGTGGCGCCGAACATTTTCTTGGCTGGTGGTTGGCGCCGGAATCTCCGCCGTTCATTTCGAGCGTTCCAATGGAATTGTCGGGCAGGGCACATACCTGTTGATCACCCTGGGTGCTGCGCCGGTTGCGTGGATTGGTGCTCGGCACCGACCTGGGCAATGGCGTCTCCCATGGGTGTGTGTCGCCGTCGGGTTGACATCGTCAGGGATCGGCGACTTGCTCTACTATCTGCTTGGTTGGGTCAACGGCAAACTCCCGGATGTCTCGGTGGCGGATTCCTTCTGGCTGGCGTCGTACGTTGCAATTGCCGTTGGTCTGTCGAGCTTGATCGTCGGTGGTTACGGTGCGCGTCGTATCGACGTCGATGGGTTGATCGATATCGGCTCGTTCGCTGTTCTGGCTGTCATCCTGGCGACGCAGATCAGTGCCGTTCGTACCATTGTCGATAACACCTCGCTGCCGATATCGACACGAGTGATCTGGACTGCATACCCAATTTTGGACGCCGCGCTGCTCGGTGTCGTGGTCCAGGCGATGTTCAGCCGGCGGCTGCGAGGACGAAGCGGGGTGTGCCTGATCGTCGGTGTGGCGTTGTGGCTCGTCTCCGATTTCACCTCCTTGATGATCGCTGACGCGTCGGTGGTATCCAAGTGGGCGGACGTCGGCTGGATGATTGGCGCGGTGAGCCTCGCACTAGCAGCGTGGCCGACCAACATTGCCGGCCCCATCCGGGAGCAGGCGTTCGCCAGACCCCGGGTCACCGACGCTCGTCTCGTCATCACCCTGATGCCCTTGGTGGTGCCTGGCGTCATCGAGGTATGGGAGTCCAGCTACGGCTACCGACCCAACCCGGTCGGGATGTTGGCAGGGACGTTTCTGCTGGTGGTGCTGGCGTTCGCCCGCTCGACTCGGCTGGTGAAGGCACGCCAGCGCCAGGAGGAGGCATTGACGCGCAGTACACGGTTCTACGCAGCGCTGGCGGAAAACTCGTCTGATGCAGTGATCGTCGTCGACGAAGCTGGACGAATCCTGAACGACGCCCCCAACCTTGCGGTGATGCTCGGTCGGGCCGGTGCGGCGACGAGGGGCATGGATGTCATCGAACTGATCCGTCCAGGCGACAGAGATGCGGCGCGCAGTGTCCTTGCTCGCTGGTGGTCGACGAGCGGTGTGGTCGACGAGTCCGAGGTGCGAGCGACCGAATACAACGGTTCGGAACGGTGGTTCGGTGTCCGCGCAGCGAACCTTTCCAATGATCCGGCCGTCGGCGGGATGGTGATCAACCTACGCGATATCACCGACCGCAAACGCGTCGAGAGGGAACTGAGCCACAGCGCCTTTCACGATTCGCTCACCGGTCTCGCCAATCGTGCGCTGTTCCACGATCGTCTCGAACAGGCACTCCTACGCACCTCACGCACTGGTATGGGTGTCGCCGTCGTCTCCCTCGATCTCGACGGCTTCAAAACGATCAATGACGTCGGGGGCCACGACGCTGGCGACGAGGTGCTGCGAGAGGTCGCATCTCGATTGAGTAGCGCCGTGCGCACGCTCGACACCGTCTCGCGACTCGGCGGGGACGAGTTCGCCATTCTGATCGAAGAAGCGCCGCGAGCTCGTGACGAGGCCGAACTGGTCGCCGATCGCGTGCTCCAATCGTTGACCGCCCCGTTCAGCGCAGGCGCTCAGCACATCGTGCTGTCGGCGAGTATCGGGATCGCCGTCGGCGACATTGCAGACACCGCCTCATCGATGATTCGCAACGCCGACATGGCAATGTACAAGGCGAAGAACACCGGCAAAGCGAAGTGGACGTCCTACGAGCCGGCGATGGCCACGGAGACACTCGAGCGGATCGCCTTGGAAAACGACCTCCGTCGGGCACTCGAGCTCCAACAGTTCCGCCTCGTCTATCAACCTGTCATCGATCTACAAGCGAACGAAGTCGTCGGCTTCGAGGCGCTACTCCGGTGGGATCATCCGAGCCGCGGCGTCATCAACCCGGTCACCTTCGTCCCGATCGCCGAATCCAACGGCTCGATCGTGGCGATCGGTCGCTGGGTGCTGGAAGCGGCGTGCGGCACCGCAGCCAACTGGCAGCACTCCTATCCACAGGCCCAGTTGACGATGGCCGTCAACCTTTCCGCTCGTCAGATCGCCACACCGGACATTGTCGACCACGTCGCTGCTGCGCTCGACAAATCGGGGTTCCCAGCTGCTTCGCTGATCCTCGAGATGACCGAAAGCGTGCTTGTCCAGGACCCCGAACTGGCGGCTCGAAGATTGCACGAGTTGCGTGCGCTCGGCGTTCGGCTGGCGATCGACGATTTCGGTACCGGCTACTCGTCACTCAGCTACCTCCGCCAATTCCCCATCGACATCTTGAAGATCGACAAGTCGTTCACCGACACGATCACCGAGAGGTCGAACCTTCCGCCGATCGTGCGCGGCATGCTCGACCTTGCAAAGACGATGGACATGCAGACGGTCGCTGAAGGGATCGAGCACGACATCCAAGCCGACAGCCTCCGCGATCAACACTGCGAATTCGGTCAAGGCTTTCTTTTTGCCGAGCCACTCACCATCGAAGAAGCCGCTGCGCTACTCGCCCAAAGTCCGGCAACAGGACCGACCGTGCGTGGGAGATATCGATAGTCGTATTTCCGTCATTTCCGCCTGAAGCCGTCAATGGTACTGTTCGGGTATGGGCACGATGGTCACGCGTCTGCGGCCGGACGCAATCGAAAAGAAGAGCCCGCTGCCGATGCAGGACCAGGCGCCACAGCGCCGGCAGCGCCAGGGAGGCGACGTCGTCGTTCAGGCAAAGCTGACGGTCGGGGGGGCCGATGATCCGTTCGAACGCGAGGCGGACCGTGCGGCCGACGCGGTGATGTTGTCGATCCAACGCTCGGCCGCCGGATCCGCCGCCGAATCGATCGGGTCGCCCGGCACCTCGCGCATCCGGCGAAGCACCAGCCCTGCGTGCTTGACCGACCTCGGCTCTGCGCCGGTCACGGACCGCAAGAACGCCACGCGGATCCATCGCTCGACCAGCCCGCTGACCAGCGCCGCCAACGCACTCGTTCTCAGGCGGGAGCCGGCTGGGTCTGCGCCCGGCGGCGCGAAGGAGGACGAGATCGACCTCGATGGAGAAGACCTCGGCCCGGCGGTCGAAGGCCAGGAGTCTGAGCAACTCGATGACGATTCCGGCGCTGGAAATCATGACGAATCACGTGGTGGCGACGGCGTGCGCCGAGCAGTCGCCGCGAAGCGGGCGAGTTCGATTCCCGAGCACGGCATGGCAGGCGGGGTCGTCGAGTCCAGTGTCGCCTCATCGATCGAACGTACCCGGGGCGGCGGGCGGCCGCTGGACGACGCCGCGCGCACGTCGATGGAGGGTGCCTTCGACGCCGACTTCTCGAGCGTCCGCATCCATGACAGTTCGAGTGACGACCGCCTGAATCGATCGCTCAACGCCAAGGCGTTCACCGTCGGCAACGACGTGTACTTCGCCAACAACCAGTTCAAGCCGAGCAGTGGTGACGGCCAGCGCCTGCTCGCTCACGAATTGGCCCACGTCGTCCAGCAGGGCGGCGCAACGGCTCACTCGGCGCGTCGTACATCCGTCATCCGGCGGACATTCGGACCGGCGTTGGTGACATCGAAGGCCCATCTTCGCGACTCGACCGACTGGAGCACGTTCAAGGGTCCGCAGCTCTCGCCCAACGATCCGATCCTCGTCGACAATGCCAATGCCATGGTGCAGAAGCGGTCCGTCATCTCCGATGTGACGTGGCGGCCGGCCGTCTCCGTGCCTGCAGCGCACGTCGGCGCGATCGGCGCCAACCGCCGCGGCTATATCCGCAAAGGCCGCTCGAATTCCACGGGAACAACGCTGAAGCAGACCTACGAGACGACGATTGCCGGTCTCCTGACGGCAGCCGAGCAACGGTACCCGGGCACGATGGACGGCCAGTTGGCGAAACCTGCACATGTCGCCTTCCTGCTCAATCAGGCGCTCCGCTACGACACATGGAACGGACCAGGAGCATCCCTCGACGGATTCATCAGCGGCTTCTCGGCGAAGCAGGACAAATTCGATCGCATCAGCGATGGAGCCATCTACGTCGCCAACTCACTCGACCACTGGCGCAAATGGCTCAATCCGACGGCACCGGCGACGGTGACGATCACCGATGTGAAGTTCATCGAGAGCGACCTGCACGAGCACGGTCTTGGCGTCATCAAGGTCAAGTTCGCCAAGCCGCTGGGACCGCTCGGCCACAAGTTCGCCACCGACACGGTGGTCGAGGCGATGATCAAGCCGGAGGACAAGAGCCTCGAAGAAGCACTCCTCGGCGACGACCCGACCAGTGCAGCCAGCAAGATCAACCAGATCGTCGGGCTCAATGACCCCAAAGAGCGGCTGACGACGATCAAGATGAGTTCCAACGCCACGTACGGCTCGTTGGTACAGCTCGTCAAGGGCATGAGTGCCGAAGACTTGAAGAAGACGGGCGGCGCAACACCCATCGAACCGACCTTCCACGAGACGCTCGTGTTCGCGTACCTCGCCGGGCTGGACGACCTCCACCGGGAGAACGTGTTCTGGGACGATGGCAAGCCGTACCTCGTCGACGCCGACAACGTGCTCAGCCACAACCAGATGCTGAACAAGGACAACGGCAAGTTGACGCAGGGTGGATTCGGCGGCAGCTACAACGCTGCAGAGGCAAAGAAGAACAAGGCCGACATCGTCGGAGGGACGAATACCGTCAACAGCAAGATCCTCGACGCGATGATGACCGACGACGTCAAGAAGATCCAGATCGTCGATGCCCTCAAGCTGGCGATCGCCGGCAAGCAGGGCAGAGTCGTCCCGATCCGGACGAACAAGTGGGCCAACATTCTGAAGGGTTATCAGACCGTCTCGCAGACCGACAAGGACAACAAGCTCGACGACTGTTCGGACACCGCATTCCTCGTGCGCCTCGTGAGCGGCTTCAACCAGGACATCGGTCCCGGCCTGAGCGGCGTCGCCGGCGCGAGTGGCCCGGCACCGTTCTACGACGCCGTGGCAGAGCGGGTCGAGCTCAAGAAGGATCTCGATGCCGGTGTCGTCCCGTTCTACACCTACGACTTCTCGTCCGGCCACGTCACGCACAACGGGACACATATCTACGACGGCTTGACGGTCGACCAGGCGATGGACATCATCCTCGACAAGTTCGATCCCACTGGCATCGCTCGCGCCTAGTTTCGGTTCCCGAACGATCGAAGCAGACGATGAATTCTTCGGGCTCGTCGACGGCCGTCGCAGATCTGGTGGAACCCGCCCGATTCATGGAACGTCCTCCGGCAGCAGCACCACGTAGCCATCGGTTCCGTGAAGACGAATCCGTTGCCCGTCACGGATCCGCTCGGTGGCGCGTTCCACGCCGACGACGGCCGGCAGGCCGTACTCCCGGGCGATGACGGCACCGTGCGTCATCATGCCGCCGACTTCGGTGACCAGGCCGGCGATCGCAACGAACAGCGGCGTCCAGCTGGGGTCCGTGTAGGCGGTGACGAGGATGTCGCCGGGTTCCAGATCGGCATTGGCGATGTCGGCGATGACGCGGGCGCGACCTTCCACCGCGCCGGCAGAGACCGCTAGTCCGATGAGCGCACCGCTGGGTACGTCGCTGCGCCGATAGGCCCCGACGACGGCTTCGCCGTCGGAGGTGAGCACCCTCGGCGGTGTCAGCATCTGGAAGGTGCGGAAGGCGTCCTTGCGCTGATCGACGAGCTGCTCGTTCATGTTGTTGGTGCGCACGACGTCGTGGAACTCTTGGAACCGGAGGAAGAAGATGTCCTCCTGCTCGTCGAGGACTCCTTCGTCGACGAGCCGTTCGGCCTCTGCCATCATCGCCTGTTTGTAGATGAAGTAGCGGCTGACCATGGCGTACTTCGGGTACTCCCGGAATCCGATGAACGTCCGGACACAGTCGATCTTCTGCTTGGTTTCCATGGCTTTGCGGTCTCCGTCAGGTAGGGCCCGCAGGCGCTGCAGCACCTCCTGCTCCTTCGCCGAGGCCTTGTGGCGCCCTTGCTCGAAGCGGCGCTGTGCTTCGCCTGGCTCCATGTTCTTGACGTGGGCGAGGATGAGCCGCAGCAGCGTCGTCGGTCGTTCACTCCACCGCTGTCTGGTGATGTCGATCTCGCCGGCACAGCGCATGCCGTACCGCTCGAGGAAGCCCTCGATGGCGGCACGCGACTCCGGCCCACCGTCGAGTCTGTCCAAGTCGTCGAGGAAGGCGTCGTCGTCGACGGCGTGGAGGAAGGCAACCACCTCAGGCCGGCGGCGGATCGCGTCGGCGACGTCGAGGAGCGCAAGGCCCATCTCCGACGTGACGTTGTGGGCGACGGACTGCGTGAGGATGTCGGCCACGCTCCTCTCGCCCAACCATGTCAGCAGGTGCTCGTTGAGCCACCACGTGGCATCCATTGCTGCCATGAAGACCTGATGGCCTCGCGGGTCGAACAGCAGCCGCCGTAGTTCTTGGATATCGGCCAGGATGAACTCGAACAGGTCCGATCCGGACTTGGTGCGGATGTCGCGTTTGCAGGCGGCTATGGACATCTCGCTGTGTTCGATCAATTCGCTCACGATCGCAGAGTCCGCCTCGATCGGGGCGGGCTCGTCGACGACCGGCGACCGTGTCGGACCATCGTCGGGTAGCCGCGGGATGAAGTCGCCACGATCGAGGACGGTTTGGAGCGCGTCCCGAACCAGCGGATCGTGTTTCCCGAAGGCGTCGAGGAGGCCGACGCGGCTCGACAGTGTCGCCAAGCGCATGGTGACATCGACGAACAGCCGCCCACCGGCTTCGGACATCGGGGCGGGCGTCGTCAGCTGCCACACGGACAGCCCGAGCGGTTTCATCGGGTCGGTCATCATCTGCTGGTGTCCGACCGACACGTAGACGTGATGTGCCTCGTCGTTCACCTCGGGGATCGGGAACAGCGTCGTGATCGGGCGGCTCTGGACGATCTGGACGTCATCGTCGACAAGGCACCACTCGATGTCCTGCGGCGAACCGAAGTGCGACTCGATCTGTCGACCCAGCGCTGCCAGTCCGACGACTTGGCTGTCCGTCAGCGTCGGCTGAGTCCGACGGGCCGGGTCGAGCGTCTGGTGCCGGGTGCCCCCTGTCGGTGCGCCGAGAACTGCGAGGGCCTTGGAGGCAACGTGCTTCTCGACGATCTCGCCGGCGCGCAACTTGAATACGTCGGGGTTCACCAGACCTGACACGAGGGCCTCGCCGATGCCGACGCACGCTTCGATCGCGACGACCGTGCGGTCGAAGCTCAACGGGTCGGCCGTGAACATCACTCCTGAGGCCTGGGGAATCACCATCTGCTGCAGAACCACGGCGATGCCGACGCTGCGATGGTCGATGTCGTGACGTTGGCGGTAGGCGATGGCCCGTTCGGTGAACAACGATGCCCAACACCGGCGAATCCGGTCGATGATCTCGTCGGGCCCGATCACGTTGAGGAACGTGTCGTGCTGGCCGGCGAACGACGCAGTCGGGAGGTCCTCGGCTGTCGCACTCGAGCGGACCGCCCACGCCGAATGCTCGCCTGCTTCGTCGATGGCGTCGAGGATCGAGGAGACCAGACCTGCGGGGATCGTCGACTGTTCGATCCTCGATCGGATCTCCCCGCTCACCGCAGCGATCTCACTGCGGTCGCCCGGTTGCGTGTGTGACAACCGGTCGAGCAGCGCGTCGATCGAAAGTTCCGTCATGAGGTGCCTGAACGCCTCGGTGCTCACGCAGTAGCCCGGCGGCACGCTGACGCCTTCGATCCGGGTGAGTTCACCCAGGTTCGCAGCTTTGCCGCCGGCGAGCGCGACGTCGTCGCGGCGGAGTCGATCGAGACGAATCACATCAGTGGTCATGTTGCCTCGCTTCCTGCACACAACGGCCCGCAGAAGAATAAGCGGAGGATTGTACTCCGTTTAACTGGTAGGGCAACCCTAGACTCGGATCAACTCGTCGGTTTCGATCCGAACGCCGGGAGCCGAACGGCGACGAGCGACAGCACTGAAGAAAGCAGGACAGGATGCGTGCCGACGCACGACGTAACCGCGAGCGGCTGCTCGACGCCGCGGTCGAGTTGATCCTCGAGATGGGCGGCGAGCCGGCACGGGACGCGATCGCCAACCGTGCCGGGGTCGGAATCGGCACGCTTTATCGACACTTCCCGGACCAGCAGTCGCTCCTGCACGCCGTCGCCCTCCACGTGTTGGATCGCAGCGTCGCAGCCGGCGAAAGCGCGCTCGCCGACTCCGCCACCGGTGTCGAGGCGCTGCGGCGCTACATGCACCTGGCGATCGACCACGGCGTCGGGGTGCTCAACCTCATCTACCCCCTCCTGGACCACGCCAACTGGCCAGAGCAACGAGCACGCGCCGAATCGCTACTTCACGCCATCGTCGACCGCGCCCACCGCGAGGGTCAGTTGCGACGTGACGCCACCGCCAAAGACATCGGCTTCACGATCATCCGCGCCTGCCGCCCACTCGCCGTCGGCCTTCCTCCTGCAGACGAGCGGGCACTCGCACATCGCCACGTCGACATCTGTCTCGACGGCCTCGCTCTCGAGGCCTGCAGACCGCCGCCAGGTTGACCACCGCGTCGGCGGCCGAGCAACGGCAGTCACCGGCATGTGCGCCGTTCGGAGCGGAAGGCCTGTCGAGCGCCGGTCGTCGTTCTGCGCCGGACGGTCTGGTGCAAATTTCGTACGTGAAGAGTCCCCCTCGCTGTCACGGATCGGTCTCTGGCGGTCAGGCCATCAACCGCATCGTCAGGCATCTGCGAGATCCCCTGACTCTGCGCCTGTCACCTTCAGCCGGGACGCCGGGACGACGGCTTCTATCGAGACGGCGGCCATCGTGGCACCATCGAGGCCGACGAAGGCGGTGGAGCGCCGCGCGGCTTCGTCGCCGAAGCTCGGGTCACCGAGGATCTCCTGCACCGCAGTTCGGATCTGGCTGACGTCGGGGTCCGTCGACAGCGCCCGCCCTGCTCCCCACTGATCGATGAGTTTGGTGATGGGTGCCTGGTCTGCTCCCTTTGCCGGGATGCCGACCATCGGCAGGCCGTGGCTGAGCGCTCGCATCGTGGTGCCGTGACCGCCGTGACCGACGACCATCGCTGAGCGGTCCATGAGCTGGTCGTGGTCTGCGAAGGAGACGAGATAGGCGTTTGCCGGGGCGGTGAGCTCTGCCGGGTCGACGATGCCGCCCGTGGTGGCGACGACGTGCACGGGGAGCGGGCCGAGGGCATCGAGGGCACGTTGCAGCATGTCGGCGTTGCGTTGCTCCGGCACGGTGCTGAAGCTCAGCAGCACGATCGGGGTGTGGTCGTCGGTGCCCCACGGCAGATCGACCTTGACGGCTCGTCGTTCGGCGGCCAACACGGGCGCGCCGTGGATGACGGGCCAAGTGGCCGTGTCCGATTGTCCGTCGAACGCTCGCAGCGCGTTGACGTGGAGGACGTTGCGCTCGCCCTACGGCACGTCCAGATCCGGCAGCCCGTCGAATCCGGCACGCCGACGCGATTCGCTCTGCATGCTGAAGTTGCCGCGCCAGCTATCGAGCATGTGATGAAAGAAGGTGTGCAGCATCACCGCCGTCGGGCGGTTGAACCGAGGCGCGACGTTCAGTGCGGAAGCGAACATCGCGTCGATCACGACGACGTCGGGGTCCGATTGCCGGACCACCTCTATGAGTTCGTCACCGACGGCTGGCGAGCTGGTGTATCCGAAGACCGCGGCCATCGGGTGGAACGAGTAGCGGTCCAACTCGGTACGTGCGTGGTCGAGTGCGGTCGCTGCGAATCCCGCGGCCTCGACTCGGTGCACCATGTCAGGTCGTCCGTAGAAGTGGACTTCGTGTCCCCTCGTTTCGAGAACCCGGGTGATTCCCAGGCTTGGTGTCAGGTTTCCGCCCCCGTCCCAACACGCCCACATGATCCGTGCCATCTACTTCTCCTTCGTGTGGAGCGCTCCGGTGACGAGCAACTCGGTGATCGATTGGGCTGTCTTGCGGTCGAGCTCCAAGTCGCGCCGAAGCAGTTTCCAGACGTAGACGTCGGTGGCAGCGATGAGCGCCATCAGCACGCGGGTGCGCTTCCGTGATGGCTGCGCGGCCACCTTCTCGGCGAACGCCGCGGTGACCCACTCGCGATGCCGCTGGCGCCCAATCACCGTGATCTCACGGAAACCCGGAATGTGGAACTCGTCGGCGAGCATGCGAATGACGCGGTCGCCGATCTGCTCGTAGTCGTCGTACAGCCGGGCGATGATCGCTGCGATCGACCCCGACGGCCCGACGAACCGCGGCTCGTCGGACTGGCGAAAGGTCCCGATCGCCGCCAGGATCAGCGCTTGCTTGCTGCCGAAAACGCGGAGCACCGTCTGAACGGTGACGCCGCTCATCGTCGCCACCCTGTCGAGTGTGAACTCGGTCGATCGGTCCATGAACAGATCCTGCGCGGCGTCGACGATGCGTTGCCTGGTGGCGGCCGCCTTCGCTGTCCTCACCGCCGAGAAGTACGTCCTTTTCACATTCATATTAATAACACTAATTCGAATAAGAGATTCATGTCAATAGTGTTCATGTGAACGAGTCGAAGACGCCCGGCCATTTCATCACCGAGCGCAATCGCGGCCGTGAACGAGCTTGACCGCTTTCGAATCTGCGCACCGTCCATAGTGCACCTCGCACAGAGGTGCATCACCCCGATCGCCACGTGCACCGGACGTTCACTACCTGCGGACCCCTGATTTCGATGACGACGATCTCATCGATCAACACGACCACACCCACCGCAGCGAGCGGTTCTGCCACCCAATGATCTGATCGTCAGTGGACGAATTTCCTTCAGCGTCGTGACGATCCGTTGCGCCAGCTCAGCAGCGTTGTCCCAATCCATCCCCGACGCATCGCCTGAGCCAGAGCCGATCGCAGCCCCGAGGTGGATGGTGGCCGCTTGGACAGGGCCGATGAGGCCGAGAAGGGCGGCGGTGATGGTCTCTCATCGGTCGCTGGGTCATCCCGCACGTGCTGTCAACGACCGTCGGCGAGCGGTATTCAGCCGAGCAGTTTCTTCATTTCGGCAATCTCGGCGTTTTGAGCGGCGATGATCTTGGTCGCCAACGCCTTGGCGTCGGTGCTGGCCCCGGTGGAGAGTTCGGCCTGCGCCA